>NZ_CP049742.1:392500-992500 GCF_015482585.1 Mangrovibacillus cuniculi
TCACCGGTTCAAATCCGGTTGCCGCCTTAATAGATTTGCCGGTGTGGTGGAATGGCAGACACGGTGGACTCAAAATCCACTGCCAGCGATGGCGTGCCGGTTCGACCCCGGCCACCGGTATCTGAGCGAAACTTATAATAAAAAAACGCTTCTCTATTTTAGAGAAGCGTTTTTTTATTAATATTGGATAACTTTGCAAAGAACAAGTAGCAACATTTTTGAAAAGGCTTTCAAAAATGTCACAATAGTGCACCATTTTCATCAATTCTGTGCACCATGACCTTAAACCGGTTCTTTATAATAAAAGAAAGCGATTACATAAAAGGCGGTGACAAGTTTGGAGCCAAAACTTTCTCCACAAGACATTTCTGTAAAATCTTCCGTAAAGCTCGCATCAAAGAAAAAGGCTAAATGGAAAAGTGTCTTAACGTATGCAGCATTCGTAGGACCAGCAATACTTTTTTTCACCATTGTTCAATTAGTTCCATTCTTCATGGGGTTATATTATTCTTTTACATCATGGAACGGAGTTAGTTCTACAGCTGAGTGGGTAGGGTTTGCTAACTATCTCAAGATCTTCACTAATGATAAAGACTTCCTGAACTCATTTTTATTTACAACGAAATTTATGTTAGCAGCAGTAGTCATTAGTAATCTCATTGGCTTTAGTCTTGCGTTACTTCTTAATGCAGCATTAAAGTCGAAGAACATATTAAGAACAGTCTACTTTATTCCAAACGTTATTGGTGGATTACTATTAGGATTCATCTGGCAGTTCATCTTTGTTAAAGGATTTGCTGCGGTTGGTGCTGCGACAGACATTGCATTCTTCAAATTACCATGGTTAGGCGACGAAACAACCGCTTTTTGGGGTATTGTCATCGTATTTGCTTGGCAGATTAGTGGATACATGATGGTCATCTACATTGCAGCTTTACAAGGAGTAGATCCATCTTTACTGGAAGCGGCAAAAATTGATGGGGCTTCTAGTTGGATGATGTTACGTAAAATTATCATCCCATTAATACTACCTGCATTTACTATCTGTTTCTTCTTAACCATCTCAATGGCATTTAAAATCTTTGATTTGAACTTATCGTTAACTGGTGGAGGTCCGTTTAATTCAACACAATCGGTTGCTATCAATATTTATAACGAAGCGTTCCAATATAATCGATACGGTTTAGGTACAGCAAAATCGTTTATTTTCTTCCTTATCGTAGCAGTATTTACAACGCTTCAAGTAGTGTTAACGAAGCGTAAGGAGGTTCAGGCATAATGAGAAATAAATATACTATCGGAACACTTGGATTAGAGGTAGTAGGGATTGTTGTTGGATTAATCTTTTTAATTCCGTTCTATTTTGTATTGATTAATTCTGTAAAATCATTTTCGGAAATTCTCCTAAATGCTGCAGCACTTCCTAAAGAGGTTCTGTTCGCTAACTATATGAAAGTATGGGAAGTTATCAACTTTCCACGTGCATTCTGGAATTCGTTAACCATTACTGTTTTCAGTAATATTGGTTTAGTTGTAATTAGTTCCATGGCGGCATGGAAGATGGTAAGAACGCCAGGGAAGTTTAGTAAAATTCTATTTATCATATTTGTTTCCGCAATGGTAATCCCATTCCAAACGGTAATGATCCCTTTAATGAAAGTGGGAGGAACGCTTGGAATTATGAATAGTATTCCTGGATTAGTATTTATGTACTTTGGCTTTGGGGTCCCACTTTCTCTATTTTTATATCATGGTTTTGTAAAGACTGTACCAATAGAAATTGAGGAATCTGCCAGGATAGATGGTTGTAGCTCTTTTGGGGTGTTCTGGCGTATTGTATTTCCGTTATTAAAGCCAATTACTGTAACAGTAATTATTTTAAATACGCTATGGATTTGGAATGACTTCTTACTACCATTACTAGTTTTACAAGATCCAAACTTAAAGACAATCCCACTTGCAACAAGCTCCTTCTTTGCCCAATACACAAAGCAATGGGATATGGGCTTAGCAGCTCTGATGATGGGTATTACACCAGTAATCATATTCTTCTTGTTTTTACAAAAACATATTATTAAAGGAATTGCTGCTGGTTCTATCAAATAGATATAACATCTCTTTTTATTAATAGGAGATTTATATAATACATTTACACGAACTATGGGGAGGTCAATAAAATGAAAAAAGCTTGGCTAATGTGTTTGTCTTTCTTACTTGTACTAGGCATTCTTGCTGGTTGTACATCGGAAGGAACAACAAGTGAACCTGGTGACGGAACAACAGACGGGGAAGTTGTAACGTTAAACCTGTTCCAATTTAAAGTAGAAATTGCAGATCAACTTGCAGAAATGATTAAGGAGTTTGAAGCAGAACATCCAAACATTAAAGTGAAGTTGGAGACAGTCGGTGGGGGTGCTGACTACGGTGCTGCTTTAAAAGCAAAATTTGCTTCTGGTGAAGAGCCGGATATCTTCAACAACGGTGGATTCAAAGAATTAGAGCTTTGGCAAGAAAAGTTAGCTGACTTATCAGAAGAGGCGTGGGTAGAGCACGTTTTACCAATCGGTAAAGTACCAATGACAGGAACAGACGGTAAACTTTACGGTATGCCAGTTAACTTAGAAGGTTATGGATTTGCATACAACAAAGATCTCTTTGAGCAAGCTGGTATCACAGAAGCTCCAAAAACAGTGGATGACTTAAAAGCTGCTGCACAAAAGTTAAAAGATGCAGGCATTACTCCTTTCGCAGCTGGATACGGCGAGTGGTGGGTAATCGGACAACATTTACTTAACATTCCTTTTGCTCAACAAGATGATCCTGTAGCATTTATTGAAGGATTATATGCTGGTACAGAATCAATCGTTGGAAACGAGCATTTTGAAGCATTTAAAGAAGTACTAGATACTGAGCTTGGATTTGCGAACGACAATCCAATCACAACAGATTACAACACACAAGTAACATTATTTGCTTCTGGTCAAGCAGCAATGCTGCAACAAGGTAACTGGACAGAAAACATGATCTATGAAATCAACCCAGACATGAGCATGGGCTTCCTTCCAATCGCAATGACAAACGATGCTAGTGCAGACCGTCTTCCAGTTGGAGTACCTAACAACTGGGTAGTAAACAAAAACTCTGAAAATCTAGAAGAAGCAAAGCTATTCTTAGATTGGATGGTATCTTCTGAAACAGGTAAACGTTTTGTGACAGAAGAATTTAAGTTTATCCCTGCGTTTGATAACATCGAGCCAAATGGATTAGGTGACTTAGGTCTATCTATTCTAGATTATTCTAAAGAAGACAAGACAATCCCTTGGACTTGGTTTAGATGGCCAGATGGTGCGAACCAAGAATTCGCTGCGGCAATTCAAGAATATGCTGCTGGTAAAATCGACTATCCAACATTACTGGAGAAATTCCAACAATCTTGGGATAAGTTGAAGTAATAAAATGGGGAGAAGGCCTGAAACTGGTCTTCTCTCTATTTTGTTTTGAGCTCCACAGTAACCACTTATAACCTGATGAGAAATGTAGTCATGTTGCTACTAAATAGTTCATTCAGACTGAAATGTAAAAAATGAACAAACTACACAATCGCTTTCGTGCACTTTTCACAAAGATAAAAGAAAGCCTTTTCATTACACTTCTTTTCCAATTATACTGAAGCTAAAGAGATAGAATGGGAGGTTGATAGTAACTTGATCCGCAAAAGTATAAGAAACAAACTTATTCTGCTCTTGTTATTAGCAACCATCATTCCGTATGGTAGCTCTATCTTAATTACTTACTACTATACAAAAAGCTCTTTAGAGGACCAGTTAATTGAAGAAAGTAGTAACTTACTTTTTCAAGGAAGAACTAATTTAGAGAACTACCTTCAAGATTTAAGTGATCTTACACTTTCTGTTTACAACTATCCTGATTTTTTGAACTACATTCGCTCTTCTTCCAACGACCAACAAATAAATATTGGAGGAGTTCGAAATATCGTTCAAGCTATTTTAAATACGGAAGACACCATAGATGGCGTTTACCTAACATTTGCTAGTGATCAACGTGTGGTGCAGGCGACAAAGCATTCCACAGTAGTTTTCACTAACAAGAATCATGATCGGGTTCAAAACTCTTTTAACCGAGCACAATTGGATCCACATAATATTTACATAGAACCAACAAACGTGTACCCTGCATATTTTCGACCAGGATCTTCGGATTTATTATTTCACAGAGTGTTACGTAACGTGCCTTCTGATAGAGTTCTAGCATATATGACCTTACAAATCTCTCGCGAAAGAATAGAAGAGCTAAGTATGAATCTATATCAAAGTGATTCGGAAGATCTCTTTCTAGTCACAAGAGATGGAGAGGTTGTGTACAGTTCCAATCCAGAAGAGGAGAAGCAAGAATGGACGAAAAACATCTTATCGCAAGAAGAACCGTTTGGAGCGATAGAATGGAAGGATGAATCGTTTGATGGTGTGATGCTTTACTCGAAACTTTCTGCGAAAACAGGAGGCTGGTACTTAATTAAACGAGTACCTTATGATAACTTGTACGAAAGCGCTTACAGCGTTATCAAGATTAATATCTTATTTGGAATCTTAGGCTTATCGCTAGTCATATTAGCAACGTTATTTATTTCATTTAAAATTACTTCTCCAATTAGAGTGCTTTTACAAACGATTGAGCAAGTGGAAAACGGTAATTTACGAGTAAAGCTCCCATCCTTTGGTTCGGATGAAATTGGCCTATTAAGCCGAAGATTTCAACAAATGATGGAACGAGTAAACAAACTGATTATAAGAGAATACAAGTTAGAGCTTGAAAATAAGAATAATCAGCTAAAAGTACTGCAATCACAAATTAATCCACATTTTCTCTTTAATGCCCTGCAATCCATTGGAACCATTGCTTTAAAAAACAAAGTACCACAAATCTATTCCTTAATTACACACCTATCTAATATCATGCGCTACAGCATGAACGTGGGGGAAGACCTCGTACCTTTGCACAAAGAAGTGAAATACACCGAAGCATTCATGGAATTACAAAAAGAACGTTTTGGGGATCACCTTCATTACGAGGTAAAAATTGAGGATTCAATTAGAAACACACTGGTACCAAAAATGATTATCCAACCACATGTGGAAAACTTCTTTAAGCATGGCTTTTCCTTAAGGGAGAACAATGGGGAAATTCGTATTGTTTGCATAGAGAGTAATGGTTATTTGCACATGATTGTTCGAGATAACGGAATTGGTGTTAAAAAGGAAAGATTAGAAGAGATACAGAAAATCCTTCAAGAAAAAAAGAAAACAAGTTCAGACCAGCATATTGGATTAAAAAATGTTTATGCACGGCTAACGTTGTATTACGGTCTAGATGCACAAGTATATCTTCGTAACCTTGAGCCATCAGGTTTTGAAGTAACCATGACCATTCCATTAGAAAAGAGTGGTGAATAAGGTGAAGGCAATCATTATTGATGATGAAAAACACGTTCGAGAAGGACTACTATTGCTAGGCGAATGGGAAGAAAACGGCATTCATTCTATTTTAGAAGCAGAAAATGGAGAAGAAGGGATTCAGCTTATCCAACAGCAAAAACCTGATTTGATTTTTACCGATATGCAAATGCCTATTAAAGATGGTATCTCTGTTCTAGAGTGGCTACATTCGTCCGCTTACCATGGAAAAACAATCGTAGTGTCTGGTTATGACGATTATCACTATATGAGAACGGCGATTAATTATCAAAGTTTTGATTACATTTTAAAACCAATTGATCCTGCTTTACTAAATGAAACGTTAAGAAAAGCTGTGGAACTTTTAAGGGAAAATGAACCACCACCCAATGTAGTTGATTCTGAGATTACGAAATACGTAGAGGAACATTTCCGTGAAGAAATTAACTTACAAGACATAGCTAATACCTTCTTCATGAGTCGTGAACACATTTCTCGTAAATTTAAGCAAGAACACAATTTAACCATTACGGAATATATCACGAAAAAAAGATTAGAAGAATCAAAGAAACTGTTAAAGAAACCACAACTAAAAATTTATGAGGTTGCGTATCAAGTAGGTTATCAGAATGATAAGTACTTTAGCAAAGTATTCAAAAAGTACTACGGCATTACACCAAATGACTACCGAGAAGGATTAGAGAAGGGATGAGGAAAATGGTTAACGTTTTAGTTTGGAATGAAAACCGTCATGAACAAAAGAGTGAAAAAGTGAGAGCTGTCTATCCAGATGGTATTCATGGAGCGATTGCTTCCTTTTTACAAGCACCGGAAGTTCAAGTAGAGACGGCCACTTTAGATGAGGAACAACATGGTTTAACGCAAGAGCGATTAGATCAGACAGATGTTTTAGTTTGGTGGGGACATATTGCGCATGATGAAGTATCTGACGAAGTGGTGGAACGTGTTCGTCAACGTGTGTTAGATGGTATGGGACTTATTGTTTTACACTCTGGGCATTTCTCTAAAATTTTTAAGAAGCTGATGGGAACTTCCTGTGACTTAAAATGGAGAGAAGCAGATGAGAAAGAAAGGCTGTGGGTAGTAGATCCAAGTCATCCAATTGTAGAAGGAATTGGAGAGTATATCGAGCTAGAGAAAGAAGAAATGTACGGAGAGCACTTTGATATCCCATCTCCAGAACAGTTAGTCATGATGAGTTGGTTTGAAGGTGGAGAAGTATTCCGAAGTGGTTGTACGTATACACGAGGAAACGGGAAAATCTTCTACTTCCGACCAGGACATGAAACGTACCCAACTTATTATAATGAGAAAATTCAACGCGTTATTCAAAATGCAGTTCAGTGGGCAGCACCTGTAAAAAGAGAGAGACCAGTGTACGGAAACGCAAAACCATTAGAAAACATTACAGTGAAAGCATAAGGAGGAAAAAATTATGACTACGTTAAAAATTGCTGTTATCGGTTGTGGAAGTATTGCAAAGCACCGTCATATGCCTGAATATGATGCGTTAGAAACGACAAAGATTGTTGCGGTGTGTGACATTGTGGAAGAGCGTGCGCAAGTGTTTGGTGAATTGTATGATGCGAAAGTGTATACAGATTATAAAGAATTACTAGAAGATCCAACAATTGATGCAGTGAGTGTATGTACACCAAACTATCTTCATGCGCCGATTTCCATTTTAGCTTTAGAAAAAGGAAAACACGTCCTGTGTGAAAAGCCTATGGCGACTTCCAAAAAAGAAGCAGAAGCAATGATCGCAGCAGCAGAAAATAGTGGTAAAAAGCTAATGATTGCACATAATCAACGCTTTGTAAGATCGCATGAGAAAGCTCGTCAAATGATTGCTTCTGGAGAACTTGGAAAAGTATATAGCTTCCGTTCGGCTTTCGGTCACGGTGGACCAGAAGGATGGAGTGCAGATGGAGCGGACAGCTGGTTCTTCAAGAAGGAACAAGCATTTATCGGTGCGATGGGAGACCTAGGGGTACATAAAACGGATCTACTTCGCTACGTACTAGGTGAGGAATTCGTTGAAGTAGGAGCTTTCGTTGAGACGAGCTCCAAAGAAGGAGATGTAGATGACACAGCGGTTTGTGTACTGAAAACGGAAAGTGGCGTAATTGGTACGCTTGCTGCTAGCTGGTCTTACGTTTCCAAAGAGGATAACTCAACGATTATTTACGGAGAAAAGGGCATTTTACGTTTAGAAGATGACCCTACTCATTCTCTTATTGCTCAATACCGTAACGGAGAAGTAGTGAAGTATGAACTAGGTGGTATTCAAACTAATGATGACGGTGGCCAAAGAAGTTCTGGTGTCATTCACCATTTTGTAAACAGTATTTTGACAGACACACCACCATTAATTACTGGTGAAGAAGGATACAAATCTTTACAAGTGGTATTGTCAGCTCTAGAGTCTAGCGAAACGAAGCAAATCGTAAAAATCTCTTAAAGGAGTCTACCTATGTCTAAACTTCGAATCGGGATTGTTGGTGTCGGCGGAATTGCCGTCGGCCGCCACATCCCAACTTTTCAGCAAATGAATGATTCTGTAGAAATAACTGCGGTGTACGACGTGAATGAAGAACGAGCAGCACAAGTCGCAAAGGATTTCGATATTCCAAACGTGGTAAAAGATTTGGAAGATATCTTTCCTCTTGTAGATGCAGTCACCATCTGCACACCGAATAAATTTCATGCAGAATTCACTATAGCGGCTTTACACGCAGGTGTTCATGTCTTTTGTGAAAAGCCAATGGCGATGACACCAGATGAGTGTGAACGTATGAGGGAAGCAGAAGAGAAGTCTGGCAAAGTGCTCTCCATTGCTTACCATTACCGCTTTATGAAAGAAGCACAAGCTGCCAAAAACATCATGCAAGAAGGTGTGGTTGGAAATCCACTTGTGACAAGAGTAAAAGCGCTTCGCAGAAGGAAAGTACCTGGTTGGGGCGTATTTACAAATAAAGAACTACAGGGTGGCGGAAGTTTGATCGATTACGGCTGTCACTTATTGGATTTATCGCTTTGGCTCTTAGGAAATCCAAAGCCTGTGGAAGTGCTTGGCCGAGTATATAACTCTGTCAGTCGCAAACCTAATTTGTTGAATGAATGGGGAGACATCAACGCAGAATCATTTTCTGTAGATGATCATGTAACGGCATTTATCACGTTTGAGGACGGATCGTCACTGCAATTTGAAACATCTTGGGCTGCAAACATCCCAGATGACGAAGAGTCTATCAGCATTTCTGGTGATTTAGGTGGAATGGATGTATTCCCAGTTCGTATTTATAAACCAAGTCACGGTGTGTGGACTAACTCAGATGTTACTTGGATGAGTGGGGATGACAATCCAAGTGTTCCACAAGCGACAAATTTTGTAGAGACATGTTTAGGTCAGGCGGAGCAAGTAGTGAAATCAGAGGAAGCGGCAACGGTATCTACTATTATAGACGCGATTTACAGAAGTCATGAACTAGGCACAAGCATAAAACTGTAAGGGGGAGTTACGATGAAACTAGGAGTGTTTACGGTACTTTTTGCAGATAAAAATGTAGATGAGATGTTGGATTACGTTCAACAAGCCGGAGTGGAAGCGGTCGAAATTGGCACTGGTGGTTACCCGGGACAACAACACTGCCCAGTGGATGAATTATTGGAAAGTGAAGAAAAGCGCGTGGAATTCATGGAAAAGGTGACATCAAGAGGGCTAACGATTAGTGCTTTTAGCTGTCACGGAAATCCAATTTCTCCGGACAAAGCATTCGCAGAGCAATCTAATCGTGACTTGGAAAAGTCTATTGAACTTGCTAGCTTGATGAATGTTCCAGTAGTAAACTGTTTCTCTGGAGTTGCGGGTGATTCTGAAACTTCCCAGTACCCTAACTGGCCAGTGGCACCTTGGCCGAATGAGTACGGAGACATTTTGACTTGGCAATGGGAGCAAAAGTTGATTCCATACTGGAAACGAATCGGTGAATTGGCTGAGAAGCGTGGAGTGAAAATTGGTTTGGAGCTTCATGGAGGTTTCTTAGTGCATACACCTTACACGTTGCTGAAATTAAGAGAAGAAACAAGCCCAGCGATTGGGGCGAACCTAGATCCAAGTCATCTTTGGTGGCAAGGAATCGATCCTGTAGCAGCGATTAAGATTTTAGGAAAAGAAGGTGCCATCCACCATTTCCACGCAAAAGACACGTACATCGATCAGGATAACGTAAACATGTATGGGCTAACAGATATGCAACCATACGGAAATGTTCAAACTCGTGCGTGGTCGTTCCGTTCTGTCGGATGTGGACATTCGCTGCAAGAATGGTCTGATATGGTAAGTGCACTTCGTACGTACGGGTATGATTATGTGGTGAGCATCGAGCATGAAGATCCATTAATGTCTATCGAAGAAGGATTCGCGCGTGCGGTAACGAATTTGAAATCAGTAATTATTAAAGATCAGCCTGCAGCTATGTGGTGGGTGTGATTGGTTGAGGGAGCTAGTGCCAGGAGGGATCTTGGTGCTGGCTTTTTTTGTTGTGCTTTGGTTGGGAGAAGATGGTGTGGATTGGAAAATTGGCAACGTAAGCGCTTAAGCCACCGGGTAGGAGCGGGACGGAAGGCGACAAAGTGGTTAAGTCGCCATGCGGGAGCGGGAGAGATGGCGACAAAAGGGTTAAGTCGCCATGTGGGAGGGGGAGAGATGGCGACAAAAGGGTTAAGTCGCCGTGTGGGAGGGGGAGAGATGGCGACAAAAGGGTTAAGTCGCCGTGTGGGAGGGGAGAGATGGCGACAAAAGGGTTAAGTCGCCATGTGGGAGCGGGAGAGATGGCGGCAAAAGGGTTAAGTCGCCATGTGTAGAGAACAATCAGTGGTACAAAAGCGGTTAAGCCGCTGGAAAGGTGAAGGAAAAACGGGTACAAAAGCGCTTAAGCCGCCACACACAGAGAGAGAGTGGGGAAAAGGACACTCATCTAAATACAGGCCACATCACGTGACCAACGATGAGTTGTTACTGTTCACGTAACAAAAAAACCGCCCAGAAAGAATAATTCTTCCTAGGCGGTTTTGGCTCTATCATCCATGTGAATTTCGGCTTTGATAGGTGAAGTATCTAGTTGTGTTTACTAATGGATCAACAATTTTTCTTGTGATTCGGTGCTTCGTGATAAAGCATATTGCTACTGTAAAGACGATTAGCAACCAATACAAAGAGTTTTCGGAAATAAAGTCTCTAATAGGAGTTGCTACTACTAGCTTAACTAATAGCAAATGAAGCAAGAAAATATAAAGTGAATGTTGACCATATGAAGTGAAGAAAGTTTCTCTCTTTGGAATCAGCGTTAAGACGCACAAGGAAACTAGTGCAATGGCCAGGTATAAACAGAATCGATAAGACCATGCATAAATTAACTGAGAATCTGCTAATTCAAAGTAATTACGCTTACCCATAAGCCAAGTCTTTACTTCGATTGGACTTAACAACCATAAAAAGACAAAAACGAGTGTTAGTCCAAATCCAGCAGTCCATTGATAAGGTGTTTTCTTCAAAGCTAAGAAGTGTTCTTTTTTCAAATAGTAACCGGCTAAGAAGAATGGGAAAAAGAAAAACGTTCTAGATAAACTCAGTTCGGCGCTGACAAAAGGAATATAACCAGCTGCCAAGCTAAAAAGAACAGCCCACCACATACCATTCTTAAATTTAGTAAATACAAACAACATTAAATTCCAGAAGAATAAGCTTAATAAAAACCACATCGCCCATCTAGGGGTAACCAAGGTAAATCCTACTGGATCATCAAATGCTTTGTAGTACAATGTGTAAAGTAGCTGAAAAATTATATAAGGAATAATTAACTTACCTGCTAATTTTTTTACGTACCCTTTATCGTGAAACTTTTTGGAAAAGTAACCAGCAATTAAAATAAATAAAGGCATGTGAAATAAAAAGATAAACAAGTAAACAGCGTCTAAAAATGCATTTTCTTCTAAAAAGCTAGATAACATATGGCCGAAGACGACAAGGAAGATGAGAATACCTTTTACATTGTCAAAATAAGCTATTCGATTCATCTGTATTACCTTCTTCTCTATTAGTTTTGTATTCAAGTGTATAATTCTACTCTTTTTTTTATATTTTTCAAGAGTGAAATGGATGATAAATACCAATACCCAAATAACTTCTTGGAGAAACTGGTAAAATATATCTATTTAACTTTAAAAATATTTTTTTAAAAAGTATTGACGTATTATACCATTTCGTGTAAGATAAACATTGTCTTCGATACGAAGCATATGCGGGTGTAGTTTAATGGTAAAACCTCAGCCTTCCAAGCTGATGTCGTGGGTTCGATTCCCATCACCCGCTCCAATTTTTTCTTCTTACCAGAAGTTCTTTTTTTTTGTTTTTTTTTTCTACTTATAATAAAGAGAAAACATGCACTTCCCACAGGGAGGTGCATGTTTTCGTATATAGATTTCAAATAGTATAATTAGTTACCTTGTGATCTCCACCGTGTACCTGTGTAAACATTTTTGCAAGGGATTCTGTCAGTTTCTTAGCGTTGTCATCTGAAATACTTGGTTGATGGAAAACGATCTGCAGAGCATCAGTTGTAGACTCCGTTACTGCAGTGCGAACAGAATCAACATATGGACTGCCAAAGATACCTTGTTCATCCTTTGCAACCAACAAGCCTTCTGCGTGAATATCACGTCCATTTAATCCGGAATAGGTTTCTCCTTCTTGGCCAATGGCAATAGTAACAGTGTCACCTTTTATCTTACTTGTATCATAAATTCCAATTGGAATGGCATATTCCATCGAGAAAAAGTTGTTGATATCGGTTGCAGAGTGGTGACTTTGTAAAAATTGTTGTTTTTGTACTCGGCGATACAATGCTTCGTTAGAAGGACGATAGCGACTTGGGTTATACCCAGTCTTTTTAAAGATATCTCTCCACTCTGATATTCCACTAAAGTCACTTACTTGCTTTTCTTGCAAATCTAAAAAAAGAGCTTCTTGAAAAAGTTGTAGGCGACCTTTTATCATCTGTGGAGAAGCGCCTACCTGTATGGTAGTATAGTGAATTAGACTGATTTTTACGTCATTTAGTCGTGATTTTACGGAGTCATCTATAAAAAATTGCATGGATGAAAGCCCTCTTTCTAAATTAATTTTCCTTATCGTACCATATATTACTTTCCTTTTTCATGTGAGAGGAGTTGAAACGTATGAATACAGCTCAACTAAAAAAAGAAATTCAAGAAAACTGTCGTAATCTTGGCATAGATTTAGTGGGTTTTGCGGCTGCAAACCCTTTCGGCGAGATGAAAAATCGTCTTATTAGATTTGAAGAATTAGGTCACGCATCTGGATTTGAAGAAAAAGATATCGAAAAACGAACGAATCCATCTTTAATTTTTGACGACACACCTAAATCTATTATCTCTATTGCCGTTGCTTATCCTAATAAAATGTCCAATGCCCCAAAAGGCAAAAAGGGGGAACGTCGAGGTATTTTTGCACGAGCTTCTTGGGGACAAGATTATCATACCGTATTGCGAGATAGATTGTGTAAATTAGAACAATTCATCTCAGAACGTTATCCAAGTGCTGTAATGCGATCCATGGTAGATACCGGCGAACTGGTAGATCGTGCAGTTGCAGAGCGTGCCGGGGTTGGTTGGAGCGCGAAAAATTGTTCGATTATCACAGAAGAATTTGGTTCGTATGTTTATTTAGGAGAAATGATTACGAATATCCCTTTTGAAGAAGACGAACCAATTATGGACCAGTGTGGAAGCTGTAGGAAATGCATAGACGCTTGTCCAACAGGTGCTCTTGTCGGTGTTGGAGGTCAGTTAAATGCGCAAAAATGTATTTCCTTCTTAACGCAAACGAAATCCTTTTTGCCAGAAGAATATATGAAGAAAATTGGTAATCGCCTTTATGGATGTGACACGTGTCAAACAGTATGTCCAAAAAATAAAGGCATTAATGCAACGCACCAAACAGAATTTCACCCAGATCCGGAGAGAGTAAAACCACTTTTAGAGCCACTGCTTTTTTTATCGAATAAGGAGTTTAAAGAACTTTACGGAGAGATGTCTGGTGCTTGGCGAGGCAAGAAACCGATTCAAAGAAATGCACTTATTGCTTTGGGGAATTTTAAAGAAGTCTCTACAATTCCAAGTATCCAACAGGTGCTATGGAAAGATCCTCGTAACGAAATTCGTGCAACAGCAGCGTGGGCGTTAGGTGAGATGAAGACGGAAGAATCAAAGGGGATTTTATTAGAAGCAATCCAAAAAGAAAAAGATGAATTAGTTTGTGAGCAAATAGAATTAGCATTAAGGAAATAAATTAATGGTTTGTCCTATCCGTTTTTCCACATAGAGTAAAAGTGGAAGAGTAGGAGGGATACCATGAAGAAGCAAATAGCGGATTTAACAAACAACCGACTACAAATGCTGACGAACTCCAACATGAAATCTGTGTGTCCAACAATGGAGCAGAGAGCGAAATTAGCAAAGGTACAAAATAATGAAATACGAAAAGCCATGGCAAAAGGAAAGATAAAAGATCAGTTTCAAAACGGTGATTATACGTATGTTCATTACGATGTGCATTTTTCCTTTTATCGAGTCCAAGGGAAGAGGCACTATATGGAGGAACTGGTAGAAAACCGAGTGGCTTCTTTTTTTAAAGACGAGTTGTATGATGATTATGAATGGTTACCGGAAGAAGAGGAAACAGAAGAGAGTCTGTTACCTGATTCTTCAGATGAACGAGTTGCTTTTGTATACGATAGGCGTAAAGCTGTACAATACGCAGAACAATATTGGAATAAACCGAATCCTGCATACAAATACTTTGAGAACAATTGTACTAATTATATTTCTCAATGTTTGCGCGCTGGGGGAGCTCCAATGAGAGGAAATCCAAATAGAGGTTCGGGGTGGTGGTATACAGGATCATCTTGGAGCTGGAGTTGGGCAGTAGCACATGCGTTTCAAGGTTATTTTGCTAATTCAAAGACTGGTCTTCGAGCAAGACGAGTAACTGATGCAAGCCAATTAATTCTAGGAGATATCATTTGTTACGACTTTCAAGGAGATGGTAGGTTTGATCACTCCACCATTGTAACAGCGAAAGATGAAAACGGAATGCCTTTAGTAAATGCCAATACGTACAACAGTCGAATGAGATATTGGGCGTACGAGGATTCTACTGCGTATACGCCAAATATAAAGTATCGTTTTTATCATATTTTAGATGACAATTCTAGGTAAGTAAGAAAACATCATGCTATAATGTCCGTTGAAGAGAAATGAACGAGGTGACAAAAGTGGGAATACACGTAGTACAATATCAACCAGAAATCCCAGCAAACACGGGTAACATTGCTAGAACCTGTGTAGGGACAAATGCAACATTACATTTAATTCATCCGCTTAGTTTTTCTATTGATGATAAACAAGTAAAGAGAGCTGGACTGGATTATTGGAAAGATACGAAGGTAGTAGAGCATAATTCATTAGAAGATTTCTTAGAGTATAGTAAAGATGGAGAGATTTTCTTAATTACGAAATTCGGAGAACACTATTACGACCAATTGAATTATAGTGACCCAGATAAAGATTATTATTTTATTTTTGGAAGAGAAACGACGGGGTTGCCAGTGGAGTTTCGTGAAGCGAATAAAGATCGTGCCATGCGCATTCCAATGACAGAAGGAATCCGTTCGTTGAATGTTAGTAATACGGCAGCGATTTTAATTTATGAAGCGTTGAGGCAGCAAGGTTTTCCGAATATGAGGTAAAGAAAAAGAAGTTGCGATGGCAACTTCTTTTTTCGTTTAATGAGAGGTTTTCTTCCCCGGCTTATCATCATATCCAGCTGTAAAAATCGCTGTTAAGAACGCTACACATACCCCTAAAATTAAAATCGTTCCCATGTTCATTGCCCCCTTGCTTGTTGATAGTAATAGTATTGTTTCAATTATAGCTTATTTCCATTCTGATGTGAACGTTTTCTATTGGAATAAATAGGCTTGCTTTCTTGTAACTCTATGAACCTTTCTTCGACTAATATAGCAAGAGTGAATTTTTAGGGGGATTATGATGAAAGGCGTACTATGTTTGGTCATTATGTCAATATCGGCTATGCTAACGGTTGGACATCTGAAAAATACTGATGAACTGATTCCGGTAAAACAAACGAAAGAAATTAGTGTGGAGTTTGGGGAAAACGGACGTATTTATCACAAAATTATTACGGACGCTTCAGTCATTGCGGAAGTTATTAATCAAATTAATACCGGTGTACGACAAGATTTAGCAGCAATTACAATGGAACCCTTCACAGAGAATGATGGGAAAATAAATATAATTACACCAGATAAAACGTATACGCTCTATGTCCATAACGGAAGTAATGATGTCATTACGGATCATTATTTAATTGATACAGATTTAGATTTTATGAACTTGGACAATAAAACAAAATAAATCTTCCTGCGATTACGTTTCATCATTTCGTGATTTCGTGCATACCTTAGAATAATCGTTTAGCCCAAACGAGAAAGGAAGGGTTATATGGACATTCTAAAAAAGATTGCACAATTCAGGGAAGAAGAACAGTCGCTACGTTGGGAAGGTACATTTGCTGAATATTTGGAGATTGTAAAAGAGAAACCTTATGTAGCTCAGTCCGCTCATTCGCGAATCTACAATATGATCAAAGATGCTGGTGTCTATGAAGAAAATGGTGTGAAGCGCTATGAGTTCTTCGGTCAGCAGCTTTTCGGATTAGAAGAATCCTTAGAGCGTTTAGTGGAAGAATATTTCCACCCAGCTGCAAGAAGATTAGATGTTCGTAAACGTATCTTGCTTTTGATGGGTCCCGTTTCAGGTGGTAAATCAACTTTAGTAGCACTTTTGAAAAAAGGATTAGAGAATTATGCTAGAACGGACAACGGAGCAGTTTACGCGATTAAAGGATGTCCGATGCACGAAGATCCACTACATTTAATTCCGTCACACTTACGTAAAGACTTTTTTGACGAGTATGGTGTTCGAATTGAAGGGAACTTATCTCCGCTTAATACGATGCGATTAGAGCAAGAGTATGGAAATCGCATGGAAGATGTAGTAGTTGAGCGTATTTTCTTCTCAGAGGATAAACGTGTTGGTATTGGTACATTTTCACCGTCTGATCCAAAGTCACAAGATATTGCTGACTTAACTGGTAGTATTGATTTCTCAACGATTGCACAGTTTGGTTCTGAGTCAGATCCACGTGCTTACCGTTTTGACGGGGAGTTAAACAAAGCAAACAGAGGAATGATGGAATTCCAAGAGATGTTAAAATGTGATGAGAAATTTTTATGGCATCTATTATCTCTGACGCAAGAAGGAAATTTTAAAGCGGGAAGATTCGCTTTAATCTCTGCGGATGAATTAGTGGTTGCTCATACGAATGAAACGGAGTATCGTTCGTTTATTTCTAATAAGAAAAACGAAGCATTGCATTCCCGTATTATCGTGATGCCAATGCCATACAATTTACGAGTATCACAAGAAGAGAAGATTTATGAAAAAATGATTGCTGAATCCGATGTAGCAAACGTTCATATCGCACCACACACGATGCGCGTTGCTGCAATGTTTACTATATTATCCCGCCTAAAAGAACCGAAGCGCGGTGACCTGGACTTAGTAAAGAAAATGCGACTATACGACGGGGAAGCGGTAGAAGGTTTTACGAGTGCGGATGTGAATGAAATGAAGAAAGAGTATCAAGATGAGGGGATGAGTGGGATTGACCCTCGTTATGTCATCAATCGAATTTCCAGTACGATTATTCGTAAAGATGTGGCATCCATTAATGCGTTAGACGTTCTTCGCTCTTTAAAGGAAGGATTAGACCAACACGCATCCATCTCCAACGAACTTCGTGAACGCTATTTAAGTTTCATCTCGCTTGCAAGAAAAGAGTACGACGATATAGCAAAGAAAGAAGTACAAAAGGCATTTGTTTACTCGTACGAAGAATCTGCTAAGACACTTATGGATAACTATCTGGATAATGTAGAGGCTTATTGTAATAAAAATAAACTTCGTGATCCTCTAACAGGAGAAGAACTGAATCCTGACGAGAAGTTAATGCGTTCGATTGAAGAGCAGATTGGTATTTCAGAAAATGCGAAGAAAGCTTTCCGAGAAGAGATTTTGATTCGAATTTCTGCTTATGCACGTAAAGGGAAACGCTTTGACTATCAATCTCATGATCGTCTTCGGGAAGCCATTCAAAAGAAATTGTTTGCGGATTTAAAAGATGTGGTGAAGATTACGACATCTACGAAAACACCTGATGAGCAGCAGTTGAAGAAGATGAATGAAGTGGTTGCAAGGCTAGTAGATGAGCATGGATATAATTCTACAAGCGCAAATGATTTACTTCGTTACGTAGGTAGTCTATTAAATCGTTAAGCGGTGATTATCTCGGTAATTTTCGGTCATCCTATGAATAAACCAGCTTTTTAAGGAGGAATAACCGATGAAGAAACGAGAAGAAATGTTTAACGGAAATATGACGAATTCGTTTGAAGACATGGTTTGGCTTGGGAAGCAAATGGATCGATTACGTGACGAAGAACAGCTAGAGGAAGATGGAAGAATGGCTGATCCAGAACAATATTCTTAATAAATGGAAAGGTTGTCGATGCGGTTTTCGACAGCCTTTTTCATTCTAATGATATATAGAAGGCTTGTCCAAGTTTGTGGGCTACTGCCTAATTATCTAAATATTTAGTAAATAAATAATAGAACTTGCATAGGATAGAGATATAACCGACGCTTATACAATTCATATATGTATGGGCACACAACACTTTAATTTATGCAACGTATAAAGAAATAGTGACACTAAATTGTATGGGAGGGGAAAAGATTGACTAACCCAGAGAAGCCATTGTTTGTCCTATCAAAAGAAGATTGGTCCCTCCATCGCAAAGGTCATGATGATCAGCAACGTCATCAAGAAAAAGTGCAAGATGCCATCAAACAACAACTACCTGATTTGGTTACAGAAGAACGTATCATTTTATCTAATGGAAAAGACATCGTGAAAATTCCCATTCGCTCATTAGATGAATATAAAATTCGTTATAGTGATGAAAAGAATAAACATGTCGGCCAAGGAAAAGGTGATAGTAAAGTTGGTGACGTGGTAGCGCGAGACGGTTCTCCACAAAAAGGTCAAGGTCAAGGACAGCAAGCAGGAGATAAAGCAGGGGAGGATTATTACGAAGCAGAAGTATCTTTAATGGAAATTGAAGAAGCGTTATTTTCCCAGCTAGCACTGCCAAAACTTGCTCGAAAAGAACGAGACGAAAACAAAGTCGAACATATCGAGTTTAATGACATTCGAAAAACAGGCCTTATGGGGAACATTGATAAAAAGAAAACAATGCTAACAGCTTTTAGACGAAATGCATTATCAGGCGAACCAAAATTTCATCCAATTATTCCAGAGGATTTGAAATTCAGAACGTGGACCGAAACGGTAAAACCGGAATCGAAAGCAGTTGTTTTAGCGATGATGGATACGAGTGGATCTATGGGGATGTGGGAGAAATACATGGCCCGAAGCTTCTTCTTCTGGATGACTCGATTCCTGCGCACCAAGTACGAAAAAGTAGAAATTGAATTCATTGCCCATCATACCGAAGCAAAAGTCGTTACAGAGGAAGACTTCTTCTCGAAAGGAGAGTCTGGGGGAACGATATGTTCATCCGCTTACCGCAAATCACTGGAATTAATCGATTCAAAATACTCTCCTGATCGCTACAACATTTACCCCGTCCACTTTTCCGATGGTGATAACTTAACTTCTGACAATGCTAGATGTATTAAGCTAATTCAAGAACTCCTAACAATGAGTAACATGTTTTATTACGCAGAAGGTAATCAGTATAACCGCAACTCTACTTTAATGAACGCATACCGCAATCTTCAGCATGAAAGATTCCAATACTATGTATTAAAGCAAAAAGCAGATGTCTTTAACTCCTTAAAGTACTTTTTTAAACAAGACGAGGAGTCGACAGCGATGAATAGATAAATTCTTGGGAAAGGACTCCGAAAGTAGGGGTCTTTTTTGTGTTGGTTGTAACAAATATTGGTAGGTTGTCGTCTAGAGTTTGGAATGAGTAAATCTTGCAGAGCACCTGATGAAGGAAAAGCATTGTCAGGTGTCCCATGAGAGCGTCTTGCGGATCACCTAAAGGGTTAAAAGTGATGTCAGGTGTTCCAGGAGAACGTCTTGCGGAACACCTAAAGGGTTAAAAGTGATGTCAGGTGTCCCGGGGGAGCGTCTTGCGGAGCACCTGAGGGGTTAAAAGTGATGTCAGGTGTTCCAGGAGAGCGTCTTGCGGAGCACCTGAGGGGTTAAAAGTGATGTCAGGTATTCCAGGAGAGCGTCTTGCGGAACACCTGAATGGTAGAAAGTGATGTCAAGTGTCCCAGGAGAACGTCTTGCGGAGCACCTGATGAAGGAAAAGCATTGTCAGATGACCTGCGAGAACATCCTGCGGAATAGCAGAAGAGCAAATCCCGGCGTCAGGTATACCGCAGGAACGTCCCGCGGTATAGCAGAAGCGCAAATCCCGACGTCAGGTATACCGCAGGAGCGTCCCTCGGTATAGCAGAAGAGCAAATCCCGCCGTCAGGTATACCGCAGGAACGTCCCGCGGTATAGCAGAAGCACAAATCCCGTCGTCAGGTATACCAGAGGAGCGTCCCTCGGTATAGCAGAAGAGCAAATCCCGTCGTCAGGTATACCAGAGGAGTGTGCCGCGGTATAGCAGAAGAGCAAATCCCGTCGTCAGGTATACCAGAGGAGTGTGCCGCGGTATAGCAGAAGAGCAGATCCCGTCGTCAGGTATACCAGAGGAACGTGCCGCGGTATAGGAGAAGAGCAGATCCCGTAGTTAGGTATACCGCAGGAGCGTGCCGCGGTATAGGAGAAGAGCAGATCCCGTCGTCAGGTATACCAGAGGAGCGTGCCGCGGTATAGCAGAAGAGCAAATCCCGTCGTCAGGTATACCGCAGGAGTGTCCCGCGGTATAGCAGAAGAGCAAATCCCGTCGTCAGGTATACCAGAGGAACTTGAACCCATAGTCAAAACCGTCAAACCAGCACCACTCCAAACACAAAGCGTGCAGTCACAACTTTATTAAACAAAAAAACCGCCTGCAAATGTACTTTGCAGACAGCTCATAACAACTTACTTTTTAAAGATTCCGAATGGCTTACCAACTGGCAAGAACTCGCGGCCGAAATGAGTGTTTAACACAGCAGCAGCAGATCCATAGAAACTTAAGATTGCAATTAATAACTCAGAGATTGCAGCCACCATATGGAAGAAGTGAGGAGCAATTCCGAAACTAGATAAAGATAAACCGATGAATAGGAAGTTGATTAGGAAGAAGATCGAGAATAATACCTTATGCGTTTCCATAGCACCGATTGTCATGTAGATCGTAAAGATTAGGTAACCAACGAACGCGACACCTAATTGGCTTGGATCAACTGCCGCCGCAGCTTCTTCACCGAATACACCGAATTGAATTAACCAAGACATTCCGACACCGAACCAGAATAATCCGAATGCACCGAAAGCAGTTGCTCCGAACGTGTTGTTATGTTTTGCATCTTGAATAGAAGCGATTAGCTGAGCTAGTCCTCCTAAGAAAAGCGCCCAAGGTAGAACGAAAGCTAGTCCATCTGTCCATCCTAATTTTTGGGATGACGCTACTAATGTTACCATCGCCAATCCGAATAGTCCGAATGCGGAAGGATCTGACGTTACAATTTTGACTGATTGTTGCTCAAGTTTAGACACAGTTGTTTTCCTCCTTAAAAAATCATACTGTACCACTTTACTCGATTCTTGTCGAAATTGGTAGAGGGTTTTGGAGATGTAAGCGAAATTTTCATTGTTACTTTTTTGGTAAGGGATCAAATGTTTCCACGTAATTGTAATATAATGGGTTAAAGGGGGAGTCTGCATGCGAGTTTGTGTGAAGATAATTACTATGGTGCTTCTATTGTTGTTGGTTCCGGTTTCGGTAATGGCTGCAATGGAGCCGACAGAGGTGGAAAAAATACATCAGGAAGCATCCATACAAGTAGAAGGAAAAGTTCTAGAAGATGCTTTCCATTCCTTTCAAGAGGAAAAGCAATTTCGAACGGCTAAAGTAGCAGTAACTAAGGTGATAAAAGGAGACGTAGAAGTAGGAGAAGTAATTCCTGTTCGTTATTTCTATGTGTCTAGTTATACAGCTAGAGAGTCTGAAGGTTTGGGAGCCTTAGTCTTGGTACCAGGTGATGAAATTGAAATTTATTTAGAGAAAGAAAATGAGTATTTTACTCCTGTATTGCATGCCTACTCAGTCACAGTCTCAAAGATGGTGGAAGAAAGACCACTTCATGAAGATGTATCAGTCCTAAAGAAATGGAGCGTCTTTTATAGTGGCATACCAATGTGGCAAAAAGAAGTAGCTCTATCCGTCAGTTCCATCGTTGTGCTGCTGTCCCTACCTTTCATCATGTTAGGAATGAGTAGAAAAAAGAAATCTTATTAACTCTGTTTCTTTTTTTGACAAAGTTCGCTATGATGAAATGGAGCGACAAACTTCATAAGTAACAGACAAAGGTGTTCCGAATTTTCGGACTTAAAAGGGAAGTTGGTGAAAATCCAGCGCGGTCCCGCCACTGTAAGTGTGAAGCAATGCCAAGTAAGTTCCACTGTAGCAAAATTGCTATGGGAAGGAGTTGGGATTGCTGCTTTAGCACGAGCCAGGAGACCTGCCTATTGTCTAGCACCAAGAGACCTACGAGGATAGGGTGGTGTGCGACGGACTTTTCGTATTTCCGCATGCACGCTTAAGTGTTTTTGCATAAAAACGCTTTCACTCCCAAACATCTCAGCGTAGAGGTGTTTTTTTATTGCTCAAAAATAGAGACAGACGGAGGAGAAAGAAATGAAAAAGTGGTTGTTAACACCAATGCTTGCCTTGCTTTTAGCAGGGTGTCAAGACGAATCAGCAAAGGAGCCCGTGGAAAATGCAGAAGTACAGCAAGAGGAGAGTACTTCTTTTCCACTTACTGTGACGGATGCGTTAGGAAATGAAGTAACTTTGGAAGAAGATCCTGGACGCATTGTTTCCTTAGTGCCTAGTAACACAGAAATTTTATTTGCCGTTGGAGCTGGCGATGAGGTAGTTGGTGTTGGAGATGCAGATAATTATCCAGAGGAAGTTAAGTCTATTGATAAAATCGGTGGTCTAGAGCTGAACGTAGAGAAAATTATTTCATTAACTCCGGATTTAGTAATAGCTCATGAGATGGTAGCTGGAACTTTTGAAGGAGCTTTAGAGCAATTAAGAAATGCTGGAATCACTGTATATACTGTGAATGACGCTATTTCAATTAGGGACGTACAGGATACCATAATAGATATAGGGAAACTAACTGCTGAAGAGGAAAATGCTAAAGAAGTTGTATCAAACATGAATGTAAAAATAGAAAATCTTCGTGTTAAAACTGCTTCTGTTGAAACTAAAAAGTCGGTATATGTAGAAATAGACTCAAGTCCTTTTTCCGTGGGAAGCGGAACACTTATGGATAACATGCTAAAAGAAATTAACGCGACAAACGTCTTAGGTGATCAAGAAGGATGGATTCAAGTAGACCCAGAATCGATTGTTTCCTTAAATCCAGAGGTAATCTTGTCTACATACGGAGAAGAGTCTGTTGCACAAATTAAAGACCGTAACGGATGGAACACGGTAACAGCTGTCGAAACAAATCAAGTTGCTGCAATCGATGGTGATATTGCTACTCGCCCTGGTCCTCGTTTAGTAGATGCACTGGAACTTTTTGCAAAGGCCATCTATCCAGATGCATTCCAAGAGTAACGTTCCTGTCACGTATATAGGAGCCGCCATTTTTCTTTTGGCGGCTTTTTTCTTCAGCTTATCGATTGGTTCCGTCACCATTTCATTAAATGATATTAGTGCGACATTTCTTCATAGTTGGTTTGGATTAGGTCAACCAGTAGATGCACAAACAGCAGCTATTATTTTAAATATTCGACTGCCTCGAGTTGTATTGGCTTGTCTAGTAGGGATGTCTCTTTCTCTTGCTGGAGCTAGTTTACAAGGGTTACTAAGAAATCCACTTGCTGACCCATATACGCTAGGAATTTCATCGGGTGCATCACTTGGCGCCGTGTTAACACTTTCTTTCGCATGGACTATTCCAGGGTTAGCAATTTTTTCACTGCCTATTATTAGTGCTACCTTTGCTTTTATTACATTAATTTTAGTCATTCTTTTCACGAATACATTTGACCGCTCTATGCGTGTCGAGTCGTTAATTTTAACAGGCATCATCACTAGCTCTTTCCTAGGTGCTATTATGTCCCTAGTTATTGCTTTATCCGGAGAAGAGTTAAGGCAAATTATCGGATGGCTTCTTGGCAGTGTATCCATGAGAGGTTGGTCATACACACTCATGCTTTTACCGTTCTTTTTGTTGGCCTCTATTCTCTTACTCTGGCAAGTAAATGAATTAAATGCACTGGCGCACGGAGAAAATCGAGCGCATCATTTAGGAGTAAATGTAAAAAGGAGTAAGTGGATTGTATTAACTGCTGCTTCTGTTTTAGCAGGGGTGGCAGTATCTGTATCTGGAACAATTGGGTTTGTAGGACTCGTCATTCCTCATTTAGTTCGACTAATCACTGGGGCAAATCATCGCCATGTACTGCCTTTGTCTGTAATTATTGGAGGAGGATACCTCATGCTTGCAGATCTCTTTGCAAGAACCGTCATCTCTCCTACTGAACTACCAATTGGTGTGGTTACTGCATTAATTGGTGCGCCTGTCTTCGGTTTGCTAGTTTACGCTCGAGCAAGGAGGAATAGAAGTTGATTAATGTAGAAGGACTTTCTGTAAATCTAGGAGAAAAAGAAATATTACATGACATCTCTTTTTCTGTGAAAGAAGGGGAATTCATTGGTATTATTGGCCCTAATGGAAGTGGGAAATCTACGCTACTTCAAACCTTAACGCAATGGAATAAGCCGAGTGCAGGGGCCATTTCTTTACTAGAGAAACCTTTAGACTCGTACTCCATGAAAGAGCGTGCTAGTTTGGTAGCATTATTATCACAGCATATGGACCACTCTTTAGGGCAAACAGTAAGAGAGACGATTCAGCTTGGAAGATATGCACATAAGCGAGGCATCTTTCAACAGTGGACAGAGGAAGATGAGGAGCAAGTAAACGAAGCTATCGCGTGGTTAAAACTGCAAAATTACACGAATCGAGCGGTCTCTGATTTATCAGGGGGGGAGAGACAACGGGTTGCTTTCGCTCAAACAATCGTACAAAATCCAAAGGTTCTTTTGTTAGATGAACCAATCAACCATCTAGATGTTCGCTATCAAAAGGAACTTTTAGATTATGTGACGACTTGGGTGAAAGAGTCTTCGAGGTCCGTCATCACGGTGTTTCATGATATCAATATGGCTGCGTTATATTGTGATCGACTGCTTGTGTTACAAGGTGGAAAGCTCGTTAAGGACGGTAAACCTGAAGCCATTTTACAGCAGTCTTTAATAGAAGCAGTTTTTGAGACGAAACCATTTATCTTACCACACGCCACGTTGCCAAAATCGCAGGTGATGTGGACGCCAAGCTCTTCCTATCTACAAGAGGAAACGTCGTTAGACACCACATCTATCACCATTACGGAGACGATGATTCATTATCACACCAAAAAGAAATTACGAACGATTTCGTCTGGCATTACAGGAGCGGGAATCGGCTGGCACAGTCACTTTGTTAATCGCCACGTCACACCCTACTATGATAGTGAACAGCCGAAAGAAGAGATGGAGCAATTCTTACAAGCGCACGGCATTCCATTTTATGATGCAGTGAGCATGATGACGGCGGTGGATATAGAGGATGTAGCGGTGAAAAAAGTGGAAGAACCGTATCCGATGCTTCTCGTTGCGACCGCTGGATTAGGGGATGCCATTGATCCTGTCACGCGTCCATGTCGTAAGGAAATGCAAAATCCTGGTACAATTAATCTATGGATTTTCGTGCATGCAACTCTACCGGATGAGGCGTTACTGCAAGCGTGCATGACAGTGACGGAAGCGAAAGTAAAAGCGTTGCATGATCTAGGTGTAAAAGATTCAGAGACTAATACAATTGCAACAGGAACTGCAACGGATTCGTTGGTTATTGGAGCTACGCAAACGGGACCCCGATTGCCATTTGCAGGGACTGGAACGGAAATTGGTAGCCAGTTGGCAAAGCAAGCGTATGAGATTATTGCGAAAGCCGTGGGAAACAGAGGATAAGGAGTGGGAGCATGATTTGGGGGATTATCATCTTAGGGGTTCTATTTGGTTTCTTAATGTCTATATTTATGAAAACATTTAAAAGCGGCTATGGTTTATCCAATGATTTATATGAACATGCTAGTACGATTAAAATTTGCAAAAATTGTGGGGAGAAGATACCTCGTTCCTATAAAAAGGCAATGTGTCCTTCTTGTCATAAATTAATTGAGTGATAGGGGAACAGTTGTCTTCTTTCTGAAATACGGGTATGGTTAATAAGAACGAAAAAAGGAGGAAGATCAATGAGTATAATTGGATTTATCGGCTGTGGAAATATGGCTCAAGCTATTATCGGAGGTATTTTAGCTTCTGACTATGTACCAGCTGATCACATTATTGCTAGTGCACGTTCTCCTAAAACGTTGGAAAATGCAGCAACTCAATTCGGAATTCGTACGACTCTACATAATAAAGATGTGGCAAAAGAAGCAGATGTCCTATTCTTAGCAGTAAAGCCAAATCAATATGCAAAAGTAATGACCATGATTTCTGACTATCTGAAAGAAGACGTTTTAATCGTCAGCATGGCAGCGGGGGTAACCATTAACCAAATGGAAGACACCTTAGGGGACGACCGTAAAATCGTGCGCACCATGCCTAATACCCCTTCTTTTGTTCGACAAGGAATGACTGCTTACACGGTGAATGGGAAGGTAAGTAAAGATGAGAAGTATTTAATCAATGAGTTGTTAGAGCAGTTTGGGAAAGCGGAAGAGATTTCCGAACAATTGATGGACGCTATTCCAGCAGTGAGCGGATCCTCGCCTGCTTACGGATTCGTGATGATTGAAGCGATGGGGGACGCAGCTGTAAAACAAGGAATCCCTCGTGATCAAGCGTATCGCATGGCAGCACAAAGTATGCTAGGTGCAGCGGCGATGGTACTAGAAACTGGTGACCATCCGGCATTACTGAAAGACCGAGTTTGTTCGCCGGGCGGCGCAACAATCGAAGCAGTGATGGAGTTAGAGCGAAGTGGATTCCGTCACTCCATTCAATCGGCGATGGAAGCATGTACAAATAAGTCCATTGCGATGGGGAAAAAGTGAATTTGGGAGCCTCCACTATACTTAGTGGGGGTTTTTTCTTTACTGGGGAGGGCTATTCTCATCTTGGGTGAGGATTTTCGTGTTGAGAAGAGTATCGAGGGCTTCTATTCTCATCTGGAGGGTGGATTTCCGTTGCGAGAAGGGTATAGAGGGCTTCTATTCTCATCTGGAGGGTGGATTTCCGTTGCGAGAAGGGTATAGAGAGCTTCTATTCTCATCTGGAGAGTGACTTTCCGTTGTGAGAAGGGTATAGAGAGCTTCTATTCTCATCTGGAGGGTGGATTTCCGTTGTGAGAAGGGTATAGAGGGCTTCTATTCTCATCTGGAGAGTGACTTTCCGTTGCGAGGAGGGTATAGAGAGCTTCTATTCTCATCTGGAGGGTGAATATCCGTTGTGAGAAGGGTATAGAGGGCTTCTATTCTCTTCTGGAGTGTAAATTTCCGTTGCGAGAAGGGTATAGAGAGCTTCTATTCTCATCTGGAGGGTGGATTTCCGTCGCGAGAAGGGTATAGAGGGCTTCTATTCTCATCTGGAGGGTGGTTTTCCGTCGCGAGAAGAGTTTAAGGAGCTCTTATTCTCTTCTAGAGCGAGGATCTCAGTCGCTAGGAGAGTTTAAGCCTAGAAATACAAGGAAGCCGCAGAGTCTCCAGCGACTTCACGGCTTAACGAGATTGCTTATAAATGAAAAATAACGCCAATCGATGCCGATACGGAAAGTGTAGATGGCGGGGTCACCGGTGTTGCCGCACTTTTAACCATAGATTGAAAAGGTACCGGAACGGAAGTTTGTTCTAATTCCTCATAGAACTGAACTGGAACTAATTGATATTCATTGCCATATCCCGCTGCTTGTGCGAGGATAGATGCTTTCGTATACGCATCTTGATAAGCGAGCTGCAGCGCTTGTTGTTCTGCTGGCCCTGTGTCGTTAACTGTAAATTCAATGGACTGAACTAGTGTTGCCCCACTGTTAACAGCCTCATCTATTACTTTACCCGTAGCGCTTGGTGGTTTAATAGTGACTAGAAATAGATGTCTAACTTGATAACCTTTAATTTGAGAACTTCCACTAGTTTGATAGTCGTACTGTGGATAGATCGAGTAGTCGACAGTTGCGACAGAATCTTTATCGATACCAAGACCATACAAGGCTTGAAGTAGATTCTCACTTTGCTGAGCATTTTGCCTTTGTGCTTTCTGTAAGGAAGCGTCCTCCGTCTCCACACCGACACGAAGGAGTGCAGTATCTGGTTGTACCTGAACAACTCCCTTACCAATCACTTGAATTTCCGCTGTGTAAAAAGGACCTTGAGACTCATTTTGGTTAGATCGTCTCATGGGTTACACACACTGAAACGATTTAATTTCAGTTAAATCTACTCCGTAATACAGCCAAATAAATCCATACCAACGATAACCGGAGATAGACTTTCTTCCAACGAAAGTAGGAAACATCCAAAACTGTTCGCGGCCTTCTAAACGAATATACGTATAACGATTAAGACATCCTCTGATAGCTCCGGAATCCACCGCTTTTAAACTTGGACCACTTGCTGCAGCCGCTGCTGGTGGACTTGCAGGAGGTGGTGGCAACTGATTAGGATTTAGTGCAGGACCGCCACCTGGATTTTGTCCTTGTCCAGGAAACCCTGGAAACGGTGGAACGTTGCTAGTATTCCCACCAGGACCGAATGGAGGAAATGTTGGAGCATTCTGGTTCCCGCCAGGCAGTCCGAAAAATGGGAAGCCAGGTGTTCCTTGTCCTCCTGCTCCTGGGAAAAATGGAGGAGGAGTGGTGGGTGGCCCTTGCTGCCCAGGTGGAAAAGGAAATAAGTTTATCTGACGAGGATCGTAGTAATACATGGGTGTAACACTCCTTTCGTCTATGTGCATTCATTGAATTGTATGCAGGGAATCTAGTCTTTTGCCTGGCCAATTTAGAAAAGTGGCGAGGACGAGGGGGATTTTGGCGGCTTAAGCGCTTAAGTCGCAGGGGGGAGTGAGGGGAAAAGGGTACAAAAGCGCTTAAGCCGCCGTGGAGAGTAAGGGAAAGCGGGTACAAAAGCGCTTAAGCCGCCCTCCAGCCCCTCCCAAACAAGAAAAAGTATGGACCACATCACTTGGTCAATGATGAGTTGTTACCGATCACGTAACAAAAACCACCCCAAGCAAAACTCAGGGTGGTTACAGATACTATTAGTGTGGTAAGAACGCCAATTGGATAAAGAATAACACTGCAAAAATGTAAACTAGTGGGTGCACTGCTTTCCACTGACCTTTTGCAACTTTTAAAATTGGGTAAGAAATGAATCCTAACGCGATACCAGTTGCGATACTGGATGTAAGCGGCATGCTCAAGATGACAATGAATGCTGGGAACGCTTCGTCTAACTCATCCCAGTTGATGTGTTTTACTGCACCAATCATCAAGCTTCCTACGATAATCAATGTTGGAGCTGTGATAGCAGAAACGCCTGATACTGCACCAACTAGTGGTCCGAAGAATGCTGCAACGATGAAAAGTCCAGCAACGACAACGGATGTTAAACCAGTTCTTCCTCCAGCTGCAACACCAGATGATGACTCGATGTACGCAGTTGTTGGACTCGTTCCGAACATTGCTCCACCTGTAGTAGCGATAGAATCTGCTAGCAAGGCTTGGCGAGCGCGTGGCATCGTGTTGTTTTTCATTAATCCAGCTTGTTGCGCTACTCCAACCATCGTACCAGTTGTATCAAAGATAGTAACTAGTAAGAAAGAGAAAACAACAGCATATAATCCATAAGAAACGACATCACCAATAGCAGTAAGCGGATTTACGACCATCATCCCTTCTGGTAAAGAAGGAAGTGCAACGAATCCGGAAGTGAATGTCAATTGACCAGTGAAAAAGGCAACGATCCCAGTTAACAACATACCGATAAACAGTGCACCGTTCACGCGAAGAACCATTAATACTAATGTCACGATTAAACCACCTAGCGCTAACATAACAGAAGGTTGGTGTAAGTCGCCTAGCTTCACAAGGTTGTTTGGATCTGATTCAACGATACCTGTTAGTCGTAAACCGATAAATGCGATGAACAATCCAATTCCTGCTGTAATTCCGTGTTTTAAATTATCAGGAATTGCTTCAATAAGCATTTTTCGAAAAGGTGTAAGAGATAAAATAATAAAAATAAGACCAGCTACAAAAACTGCAGAGAATGCAATTTGGTACGTAATGTTTTCGTTTGCCCCAACTACGGAGTACGCAAAGTATGCGTTCAATCCCATTCCTGGTGCGATAGCGATTGGATAGTTAGCAGCTAGTGCCATCCAAAGAGTACCGATTACAGTAGCGATAATAGTTGCTAAGAATACTTGATCAAATGGAACTCCTGCATCAGCAAGGATGAACGGGTTAACGATTACGATATAAACCATTGTTAAAAAGGTTGTTAAACCAGCCACAAGTTCCGTACGAACGGATGTCCCGTTTTCTTTTAACTTAAACATGAGGTATACCTCCAAAAATACGAACGTTTTTTAAACACAATGATTATATTATTCGTATTTACTATTAGAATCAAGTGGGGGGACAGATTTTGTAATCAAATTGTAATATAAAATCCAATAAATAGAAAAGACGTATAACATATAAATGTTATACGTCTTTTAGTCAAACTAAATTTGGCATGAAATTACACCCAAGTAGTAAGCTCTTGAATCGGCAAGCGGCCAGACTCGCGGCCTTCTTTTAACGCTTTTCCGACAGTAATCAGCATGACTGGGATATAGCGGCTATCCACGTTAAATTCTTCTACGAACTGCGCTGGGTTAAAGCCACCGATTGGGCAAGTGTCCCAACCTTTTGCTTTTGCAGCAAGCATTAGTTGCATCGAAGCTAGGGATGCGTTGCTATAAGCAGCGTCACGAGCATATTGTGGACTTGCGTATGCTCCGTTAATTTGACCAGCTAACACTTGTTTGATTTCTGGTGTCATGTGTCCACCTTCAACTGCTGGATCAAATACAGGGTCTATATTCTTGTTAGCTTCTAAATCTCCAAGAACTGCGATAACAGCAGAAGACTCCACGATTTGTTGCTGGTTATACGCGATTGGAAGAAGTTTTTTCTTTGCTTCCTCTGATTGAATAACGATGAAATTCCATTGTTGCAAGTTCCAAGCGGAAGGAGCTGCTCCTGCTGCTTCTAGAATCTCCGTTAACTCTTCACGAGAAATTTCTACATCTGCCTTATATACTTTCGTAGCACGTCTGCTTTCCATTACATCAAAAAAATCTGCCATGGGAAAGACCTCCTTGTCAAATTGAATTCATGATTTTGATAATCAATCAACACTTTAGGATGAGTACAACAGAAAGTCAATTAACTTGATTGTAGAATGTGTTTTCCCCCAATCTTCTTTACTATTTGCTTTCCTCAAATGATTACACGTGGAAACACCTTCATAATTATTGCTTGTCCTCATATACATGTGAAAAAAGGAGGCTGATAAGATTGTGGAAAGAGTTTAAACAGTTCGCCATCCGCGGAAACGTCATCGAATTGGCGATTGCTGTCATTCTTGGTACTGCATTCACCAAGATCATCGACACCATTGTGAAAGATTTATTTATGCCGGTCCTAGGAATGGTCATAGGGAATGTTGACTTTACTTACATACGAATAGTCTTTCATGGTCAAGAAATATTTATAGGTAATCTCCTACAAGTAACCGTTGAATTCCTATTTATTGCTTTTGCTTTATTCATCGTGGTGCGCGGCATCAATCGAGTGAAGCGTCGAATTGGACAACAAGAACATATTGCGGACAAATCTCAACTTGATATTCTGTTAGAAATTCGAGACATTTTAGCGGAACAAAATAATTCAAAGAAGTTGCCTTAAATGTTGGGCAACTTCTTTGAATTGATTAGAATATTATGGTATTATTATAACTTGCTCCCCACAAACGCCTAGCAGCTTGAGCAAAGACTCGCTGCACCTGTTCTTTTGAAAAAAAGTATGCCCACTTAACAAGTTGGAAGGAGAACAAACAATGGCGAAAGAAATACCTCATGTAACAGAACATCCAGATTATTCCACAGAATTAGACAGACTAACCTTTACGAAAGCCTACATACGAGCTGTACTCAAAACAGCAGAGACAAATCAAGATCAATTCTTAGAAAACATTCAAGAAGCATTTAAAGATGAAGATTTTAAAGAATCCTCTAACGCTTACACGAACCTATTGTTAAACGCTAGTTTTTTTAGCATGTCTTCAGAAGAAATTGCTGCGTTAAAAAGAGCGCTAGACAAGCCTTATTTTGCGCGAATGAATTTTGTTCGAGAAGAAACAGGCGAAGAAGAAATTCACTATTTAGGAAAGACGTCTTTATATCAACGAGAGAACCAAGAGCCGATTATCGTGGATTGGCGTTCACCAATTGCCAACCTTTATTACGAAGGTCGGATCGGCCCTATTCATTATGAAGCGCAAGGGGAAGAGTTCGCAGGTAATTTAACATTGAAACGTCAGTTAATGGTGGAAAAAGGACAATTAGAAGACATTCGAGATATCGATTTAACGACGACGGATGAACTCCTTCAGGAATCGCTCTCCAAAAGTTCCAGCAACCGTCTGACCGATATCATTACCACTATTCAAAAAGAACAAAATAAAATCATTCGTGCAGACTTAAATAAGCCAATTTTGGTGCAAGGTGCTGCAGGAAGTGGAAAAACGACAATCGCTCTTCATCGAATTAGTTACTTCATCTATCAATACAAACAACACTTTAACCCGAGACAACTAATGATTTTAGCACCCAGCCATCTGTTTATCGACTATATCTCAGAGGCTTTACCAGAGCTAGGTGTGGATAAAATACGTCAAACAACGTTCCAAGACTATTGTCTTGATACATTAGAGGAGACATACACACTTCTAGAAGACCGTAAGTTAATAAACCTTGTGGAAAAAGCAAATGAAGATGCTTACTTAGAAGCATGGGTATCTGGTATGAAGGGTTCTCGAACGTTTTATCAAATTCTCCGCAGATACATTCAAGAAATCGAGAACAGGATGATTCCTAAAGATGATTTCTTTGTCGGGCAATATCGTCTTTTTTCTAAGCAAAAGTGGGCAGATTTGTTCCTAGAGGACTACGTTTACCTGCCAATCTACCGTCGTTTGGAGAAATGTAAGAGCGTTCTTAAATCGACGGTGGATAAAAAGAAAGGAACGATGACCAAAAAGGTAGAAGACTTCTATGATGAGCGAATTGACCGAGCTTTATTGCATCGAAAAGACCCAGCAAAGAGAAAAGAGTACGTAACAAAAGCGTTAGATAAAAAAGCAGAAATGCTTGCTGAAACAAAGAAAAATCTGCGTACGGCATTACCTTCCTATATGAAGCAATTTGATAAGAAGAAAACTTCGACATATTTGTATGAATTATATGAACAACCAGAGTTATTAGTGGAGTTTTCCAACGGGGAATGGACGATGGATGAAGCAATTAAGTTGTCTCAACATAGTGCCAAAAACCTGAAAAAGAAAAAAGTAGAGCTAGAGGATCTTGCTGCACTACTATTCTTAGAAAAGCACTTATATGGAATTGATCCAGAAAAAAGAGTAAAGAATATTGTTATTGATGAGGTGCAGGACTATAGTTATCTACAGTTAAAATCATTACAAATAGCGATGGAAACAGATATGTTTACGCTCGTAGGAGACTTAGCCCAAGGAATTCACCATTATAGAGGTATTCAGTCATGGGAAGAAGTACTTTATGATATATTTCCGAGAGCTACATACACCGAGCTACAAAAAAGTTACCGAACAACGGTAGAAATTATGGAGAAAGCAAATAAATTGCTAGCTTATCTGCCTTATACTTTCCCTAAGGTCGAGCCGGTTGTTAGGCATGGTCCGACGCCAGAGTGGAAAAAGTTCTCGACAGAAAATGAGCTAGTTCAACAATTAACGAATATTTGTGAGAGTGAAAAAGAGTCCGGTTTTGAAACAATCGCTATCATCACCAAGACCAAAAAAGATGCAGAAGCAATTCAACAAGTTTTACAGGATCACTTGCCTGTCACTCTTTTAGAAGCAGCCGCAGCAATACCAAAGAATCGTGTAGTTATTGTTCCAAGTTATTTATCCAAAGGACTAGAATTTGACGTGGTGATTCAAACTTCGTGGAGTGAATCATTTGACGTTAATCAAGAGCTTGATGTTAAATTGCTTTACGTAGCTATGACAAGACCACTTCACAAGTTACATTTTGTATATCACGAGCAGTTTGAGAAGTATGGGTTTATTGATTAAAGCCTGGCTGAGTGCGCGCCATGCGTTTTTCTTGGTGTCCAGCTCCAGGTGCGCAACCGCGCGACTTGCACTATTCTGAGAAATTTGTCGAACGTTCCTACTTCAGACCGCTCGGATATATGTTACCATTGAAAGGGCTTTCATAGAGACTAATACAGATATGAGGTAGATATCATGAACATTGCATTTTTATTATTACCTAAACAAGATGTCGCTTACGTTTTCGAAAGTTTTACGGTGCGTCAAGCATTGGAGAAAATGAAATATCACGGATATCAATCGATTCCGATGTTAAATAAAGAAGGAAAGTATGTTGGTACCATTAGTGAGGGAGACTTACTATGGGCAATTTTAGATTGGCAGAGAGAGGGAACGGTTGATTTGGAGAAACGCTCGTTAGCAGACGTGCCACTTCGAACACAACATGAAGCTGTTTCTGTATATGATGATGTCCAAACGGTGTTAGACCGTTCTGTAGACCAAAACTTTATTTCGGTGAAAGATGATGCTGGATTTTTTATCGGCATCATTCGCCGAAAAGATATTATCGAATTCTTAACAAAACAGGTGGACACAAAACAACCAAACGTGTCTTGAGCAAATTATTGGTAAACGGGAAATTTTTATTTTAAAATAACGAAGAGTTTTCGAAAAGAGGAGGAATACATGATGAATTTAACATCTACTGCTGCATTTCATAACGGCAAAGCAATACCGAAAGTAGGACTTGGCGTATTCAAAATGAGTGACGAAGCAGAAACAATTCGTGCGGTGCAACATGCCATTCAAACTGGTTACAAGCTAGTTGATACTGCTGCTATCTACCAAAACGAAGAAGCAGTTGGTCAAGGAGTGAGAGAATCAGGAGTTGCGCGTGAGGATTTATATATTACCTCCAAAGTGTGGAACAGCGATCAAGGATATGAGACGACATTAAGAGCGTTTGATGATACGTTGAAGCGCTTGAAAATGGATTATCTTGACCTATACTTAATTCACTGGCCTGTGGAAGGCAAAATTAATGATACATGGAAAGCGATGGAGAAGCTTTATGCAGATGGACTAATCAAGTCCATCGGTGTGAGTAACTTCCATCAACACCATTTTGAGAAATTATTTACGACGGCTAACGAAAAGCCTGTCCTTAACCAAGTGGAGTTACACCCACATCTATCTCAACAGCCACTTCGCGAATATTTAGCGAAAGAGGACATCGTTGTGCAAGCATGGTCTCCGCTAGGACAAGGCCAACTTTTAACGAACGATACGTTGAAAGAAATTGCGGGTAACTATGACCGTTCTGTAGCTCAAGTAATTTTACGTTGGCACTTACAAAATGATATTACAATCATTCCAAAATCCGTAACGCCATCTCGTATTGAAGAAAATGCTCGTTTATTCGATTTCGAATTAACGAAAGAAGATATGGAGCGTATCGATGCGTTAAACCGTGACGAGCGTGTAGGGCCAGATCCGGATAACTTTGATTTTTAATAGTGTGAAAAGAGGTACATTCATAAACGAATGTGCCTCTTTTGTATTTTGGATTATATCTTAACGCCAACTAATAACTATGTCAGTTCGAAATCTTTAATTTTCTTGTATTATCGTTGGGATTGGAGCGGAAGGGGGCGACTCCTACGGGATAGGTGTTGTGTCTAGCTCCAGGTGCGCAACCACTCGGGAAAGTCCAAAAGCTCTCCGGTGGCTGGAGAACTGCCTCCTCGATCTACTGAATTTTCCTGCCGTGGCTGAACGCGCGCCCTCCGCTTTTCGAGGTGGAAAGCGTCCCCCTGCAGCGGAAATCCCAGTGCAGTCACTTTCGGGTTTTGTCCCAGCCTCTTTTTTGTTAAAATTTTTTCCTAATTTAAACATTCTTAATTGACAATATCTCGAATTCGTAATATTATTATCTCGAATTAAAGATAAATAAAGAAAACATTTCCTCTGGTTTATGTATGGAATTTTTGGGAAAAGAAACACTATATTAGTGGATTTAATGTGCTTATCACACATTAATATAATTTTAAAAACAAAAAGGAGCGGTACACATGACAAACGTGAAATTAGCAGTAATCTATTATAGTTCAACAGGAACAAACTATCAGATGGCACAATGGGCAGAGGAAGCTGGTAAGGAAGCTGGAGCAGAAGTAAAATTACTTCGCGTAGCGGAAACAGCTCCAATGGCTGCAATTGAACAAAATGAAGGCTGGAAAGCTCACTTTGAAGCGACAAAAGATATTGTACCGGAAGCACAACTTAGCGATTTAGAATGGGCAGATGCCATCATCTTCTCCGTACCAACTCGTTTCGGTGCTATGCCTTCTCAATTAAAAGCTTTCATTGATACTACTGGTGGTCTTTGGTTCCAAGGTAAACTTGCAAACAAAGCGGTGAGTGCAATGGCTTCTGCTTCCAATGCTCACGGTGGTCATGAGGCTACAATCCTTTCCTTATATACAACAATGATGCACTGGGGAGCAATCATTGCGGCACCTGGTTACACAAGTGATGCAATCTTTGCAGCTGGTGGGAACCCTTACGGAACAAGCGTAACGCAAGGTCAAGACGGTAAGATGATTGAGAACGTAGAGCCTGCTGTTAAGCACCAGGCTAAACGTACAGTTGCTGTTGCTGCTGCGTTAAAGAATAACCTATAACCTTTTAAAAAAGGGGCTAAGACCAAACAAAAAAGGTACATTTCGAAAAAACGAATGTACCTTTTTTGCGTTATATTTAAGTTTATAATACTGCAGAATTAGTGCATTTGCAGAATTTATCGTTGGGATTGAAGCTTCCCCCTGAAGCGGAAATTCCAGTGCAGTCACTTTCGGATTTTGACCCAGCCTCATTTTGTTATTTTAGTTCAGAAAGGAAAGAATCCCAATTCCTCGGCAAAGGAGCTTCCACCACTATTTCTTTTGCTAAGAATGGATGGTAGAAACGAAGCTCCTTTGCATGCAGAGCTTGGTGTTTTAGCATCGGCTTTCCACCATATAACGTATCTCCTACAATAGGATGACCGTAGTGCGACAAATGTACCCGGATCTGATGCGTTCGTCCTGTGTCTAATTGACAGGCAACGAGACTAAAGGTGGGTGAACTCTTCAAAAGTGTCACATGGGTCACAGCTGTCTGTCCCCGATTAGAAACTCTTCTTCTAGAACCGTGATGTCGGTCTTCCCCAATGGAATCGCGAATGGTCATAGACTTTTTCCACTTCCCGTGCACCAACGCATGATACGTCCGTTTTATCTCGCGTTCTTGGAGGGCTTTGTCCAACATTCGGTGAATAAATTTATGTTTAGCAAACAAAATGGCGCCACTTGTATCTCGGTCTAGGCGATGGACAAATAAGGCATCTTCTTTTTTTCCTCGAGAAGCCAAATAAGCTTCTACTCTATTGGTCAAAGTCCCGCTTTGGGCTAAATCATTAGGGTGAGTATCTATTCCACTAGGTTTATGTATAACAAGGATATGATCGTCTTCATACAATACATCAATAGGTGCAGTATCCCGTACATAGTGTGTGGTTTTTTCCGCTAAAAGAGGAAGCGACAATACATCACCACTCTTCACCACATCCGAAAAGCGACTTTCTTCTCCATTCACCAAAACACGCTTAGACATCCTTAATTCATGTAAAGGTTTCTTTGGAAGTTGCCACACTCCTTTAAATAGTTCTTCCATCGTCAAGCCGTTCCATCTATCTAAAATAGGTATTGTTAGTAAGTCTTGTTGTTCCATCGTATCCTCCTACCAATTAATTGGTGTCATTTCCCTTTTAAAGTAAAAACAATTCTATGTTATCCTTACTATAGCATGTCTAGGAAAAAAGGTGGAATTACGGTGAAAGTATTATTGGCAGCAACAGAAGAGCAGGAGAAAGAAATAGTAGACCATGTGCAGTACATATTTACATGGATCCTCCCCAAATTCTTCACCGACGAGGAGATTGATCAATTTCAAGAATGGGGAGTTCTAAAGAAAGATGAGAAGGTTCCGTACTTTGGAACTATGAAAGAAGCGTTTCAAATCATTACAAGCCTTCAGGTGATTAGATCCATTTTATTAACAGATGAAAGAGAATGGACAGATCACCACGTAGAAATGTTTGATAGAAACACGGAAAGATTAGAGGAAATGGGGTACTCTTTTCCGTTCTTTTTGAGTCATTTTACAAAAGAAAGACAATTGGAGCAGTCAATTTCCCAATATGCGAAAGCAGCGAACGAGCTACTATTATAGAAGATAGTAGCTCTTTGCATGGAGAGGAAAAGATAAAATGTAACAAAAATACACACAATTTTTACACAATATTTGGAATTTTCAGCCATAAAACTAGTTAGAATAATCAGATATTGTCGAATTAGGGAAAATTTTGGTGCGTATTTTACTAAGTAAATTTTGCATAATTGCTTGGTAAAGATAGGTTATTGAGCAATTTTCCCTATCTGTCGGAAACCATTAATTGGATATGTAAGCGGATTAACCCGAGTGAAAGTGTCTGAATTTTCCCAATACACATTAAGACCTACCTCTGTTACGATTATCCTATCAAAGCTAAGGAGGGCATGATAAATGAATAAAAAGTGGAAATTGTTCACAGCTTCCGCAATGGGAGTAGCAGTAGTAGCTTCAACAATGGCACAAACACCTGGAGTTTCAAACGCTGGTCAAGGTGAGTTAGAGTTTGTTGGAGTAGAAGACGGTGTAGCCGTTAGTGGAGAGCGTGCTTATGGAAGTAAAGCACAGTTTTTAGTAGAGAAAGAGTTAAATAAGGTTCCTAAAGGAATTCTTAAAAAGTTAGAGAAAGTGCCTGCTGACAATAATTTATTCATTCTCCAATTAGATGGACCTGTAACGGAAGAAAAGAAAACAGAGTTAGAAGCGCAAGGTGTTGAACTTTTAGAATATATTCCAGCATACGCATATGTAGCAAGAGTAACGGGAGATCATACTGCCGTAAAAAACATAGCTCATGTAACGGATGTTAAACCTTACGCACCACTATATAAAATTGATCCTGCTTTATTAAATAAAGCTAATCTTAAACAAATTAAAGCACAAGTGAAAAAATTAAGAGGAGAAACAGAGGAATTTGAAGGTAAAAATTTAGATGCAATCATCGAATATTTATCTAGGAACGACGTTCTCTTCGTAGAAGAAAAACCAACGTTCACTCTAGCAAACACAGAAGCTCACAAAATTACCAAAACAACAGTAGCGAACACTACATACGGCTTACAAGGAAGTGGGCAAGTAGTAGCAGTAGCAGATACAGGTTTAGATACAGGACGTAACGACTCCTCTATGCATGAATCTTTCCGTGGAAAAATTTCTGCATTATATGCTTGGGGCCGCACAAACAATTCCAATGACCCGAACGGACATGGTACGCACGTAGCAGGATCTGTACTTGGTAATGCTTCGCACAAAGGAAGTGCACCTCAAGCTAGCCTAGTATTCCAATCGATCATGGATGCAAATGGTGGACTTGGCGGACTTCCTAGTAACCTAGCGAACCTATTTAACCAAGCAAAAACTGCTGGTGCAACTATCCATACTAACTCATGGGGAGCACCGGTAAACGGAGCGTATACAACAAACTCTCAACAAGTAGATAGCTATGTTTATAACAACGACATGACGATTCTATTTGCTGCAGGTAACGAAGGATCTGGTGCAGGAACGATTTCTTCTCCAGGTACAGCGAAGAATGCTATCACAGTTGGAGCTTCTGAAAACTACCGTCCTTCATTCGGTTCTTATGCAGATAACTCTAGCGATATTGCAGTATTCTCTTCACGTGGACCTACAAAGGATAACCGTATTAAGCCTGATATCGTAGCACCAGGAACGTTCATTCTATCTTCTCGTTCATCTTTAGCGCCGGATTCTTCTTTCTGGGCTAACTTCGATAGCAAGTATGCGTACATGGGTGGTACGTCAATGGCGACGCCTTTAACAGCTGGTAACGTAGCATTACTTCGTGAAAACTTCCAGAAGAACTACGGAGTAACGCCTAAGCCATCTCTATTAAAAGCTGCGCTAATCGCTGGTGCAACAGATCTAGGTAAGAGCCGCTTTGACCAAGGATTCGGTCGCGTAGATATGAGTAAATCTCTAAATCTTTCATTTGTAAATGAAGACCGTAACCTATCTACTGGTCAAAAAGCTTCTTACACGTTCTCTGCAACTGCAGGTAAGCCGCTGAACTTTACACTAGTTTGGACGGACGCACCAGGTTCCACTTCTGCAACGTATTCTCTAGTTAATGACCTAGATATCGTTGTAACTGCTCCGAATGGAACGCAGTATGTAGGAAATGATACTTCTGCTCCATTTAACAATAACTGGGATGGCGTGAACAACGTTGAAACAGTTAAAATCGCAGCTCCACAATCCGGAACGTACACGATTGAAGTTCAAGCGTACAACGTACCAAGTGGAACACAAGATTTCAGTTTAGCCATTGTAAACAACTAATACCATTCTGTTCAGGTTGACCCCCTTGAATATACATTAGGTTGGTAAGCAAACCACTGAGAATTTCGATTCTTGGTGGTTTTTTTGTTACGTGACCAGTAACAACTCATCGTTAGCCACGTGATGTGGCTTGCTCTTAGATGAGACTCCTTACTATTGTGGGTGGCAGACACTTGGTATTTGTCGCCGCGGTATAGCAGGGGGAGGTGATGATGTTTAGGTATACCGGGGGAAGTCGCTGCGGTATAGCAGGGACGGGGAAAAGCGGTTTAGGTATATCAGGGGAAGCTGCCGCGGTATAGCAGAGAGGCGGAAATGTGGTCCAGGTATACCAGGGGAGGCTGCTGCGGTATAGCAGAGAGGAAGAAATACAAGTTAGGTATATCGCAAGAGCGTCTCGCGGACCACAAGAAGAGGAAAACCGAGGTCTAGGTAACCAGCAAGAGCGTCTCGCGGACCACGAGAAGCAGAAAATCGATAGTCAGGTGTCCCACAAGAGCGTCTCGCGGACCACGAGAAGAAGAAAACCGAGGTCTAGGTGTCCCGCAAGAGCGTCTCGCGGACCACGAGAAGAAGAAAACCGAGGTCTAGGTGTTCCGCAAGAGCGTCTCGCGGACCACGAGAAGAAGAAAATCGATAGTCAGGTGTCCCGCAAGAGCGTCTCGCGGACCACGAGAAGAAGAAAACCGAGGTCTAGGTGTCCCGCAAGAGCGTCTCGCGGACCACGAGAAGAAGGAAATCGATAGTCAGGTGTCCCACAAGAGCGTCTCGCGGACCACGAGAAAAACAGAATCCTATAGTAGGACAAATAAAAAACAGATCATCCATTAGAAGATGATCCGCTTGTAAAACTATTATTCCACTGAATTCGTATTCAAGAAGTTCTCATACTCGACAGCCGACTGCGCACCAACGATACGTGCTACTTCTTTACCGTTTTTAAATTGCACTAGCGTAGGAGTACTTTCAATTCCATAATCACCGAAGCCTTGTTTAAATTCTTCTAAATTATATTGCTGCACCTCAACACCAAGTGAATCCGCTACAGGCATTAAGATTGGCGTTGCTTGCTTACAAAACTGGCAAAGTGGAGAGTAGAAATAAACTGTTACATCATCTCCGTTTTCAAGAGCGCTATCCAAATCTTCCGGTAAGATAACATTTTGGTAATTCGGATCGTCCAATTGACTAACTGTTTCTGGGTGAAGAGAATCTTTCTTGTATGGATTATCCTCCGATACTTTTTCACTATTTTGCATTGAAGTTAAAACACCGATAGCTACAAAGATTGCTACAATAATACCGCCGAATATCAGTACTTTTTTCATGATGATAGCTCCTTTAATTTTGATTTCCTTTTTTTATGATGACTAAACTTACTACAAAAATCAAGATAAATGCCGTTAATGCTAGAAATGGAATAGTGATAAAACCTAACCAATTTATGTATGCACCGATACATGATACTTGTCCACAAGCTGGAGCACTTTCTTGAAGAAAAGTGAGCTTCTGCAGCGCGTAGTGGTAACCAGATAATAAAATACCCATCCCAGATAAAACTACCGTGTACATCGCAACCGACGCATCTTTTTTCGCCGTGGCAATCGCAAACAAAATTACTTGAGGGTACATTAGAATCCTTTGATACCAACATAATAAACAGGGTTCGTACATTCTAATTTCAGAGAAGTAAAGACTACCAAGCGTTGCAATCAATGCCACACCAAACCCAAACAGGAGGTAGTTCTCATTCCTTTTATCTCCAGACATTCGATAGCCTCATTTCCTATATGGTAACTCTAGTATACTTCTTTTCTAGTACATGCGTAAAATGTAAGCGCTATGCAAAAGCGGAAATTGTGTTATAATTGTTGCGGATATATTTTTTTATACATTTGTGCAAACGGTTGCAAAGATATAGAGGAGGAACACCGCATGTCAAAACAATGGTGGAAACAATCAGTTGTTTATCAGATTTACCCTAGATCATTCAATGATTCAAATGGAGATGGAATTGGTGATATTCCAGGAATTATTGAGAAATTAGATTATTTACAAAAGCTTGGAGTTGACGTTGTTTGGCTGTCCCCAGTGTACGAATCTCCAAATGATGACAATGGATATGACATTTCAGACTATCGCAAAATTATGGATGAGTTTGGAACAATGGAAGATTGGGAGAACATGCTAGCGGAAATGCATAAGCGCGGCATCAAACTCGTAATGGATCTTGTGGTTAACCATTCATCAGACGAACATGCTTGGTTCGTCGAGTCTCGCAAATCTAAAGATAACCCTTATCGTGACTACTACATCTGGCGTGAAGGAAAAGACGGGAAAGAACCAAACAACTGGGAATCGGCATTCAGTGGTTCTGCCTGGAAGTATGATGAGCAAACAGATGAATATTTCTTACACTTGTTCTCACAAAAACAACCAGATCTAAACTGGGAAAATCCAACATTACGTGAAGAAGTTTACGATATGATGCGTTTCTGGTTTGAAAAAGGCATCGATGGTTTCCGTATGGATGTCGTTAACTTTATTTCAAAAGTTCCTGGATTACCAGATGCTCCAAATCCAAATGGCCGTAAGTATGCTCCAGGTGGCGATTACTACATGAACGGACCACGAATTCATGAGTTTTTACATGAAATGCATCAAGAAGTTATGGCTAAATATGACTGTATGACGGTGGGAGAAATGCCAGGAGTTACGCCGGAAGAAGCAATTCTCTACACTGGCGAAGGTCGCGATGAAGTAAACATGGTATTCCAATTCGAACATATGGATGTCGATTCAGGGCCTGGTGGCAAGTGGGATGTGATTCCTATGGACCTAGTGAAGTTAAAAGAGATTTTAACAAAATGGCAAGTAGGACTTCATGGAAAAGGATGGAACAGTCTATATTGGAACAACCATGACCAACCTCGTATCGTTTCTCGTTTAGGTAACGACAGTGAATATCGCGTACGTTCTGCGAAAATGCTTGCGACAATTCTTCATATGATGCAAGGTACCCCGTACATTTATCAAGGTGAGGAAATCGGTATGACGAACGTTCGCTTTGATTCCATTGAGGAGTATGAGGATATTGAGACGTTGAACATGTTCAAAGAAAAGCGCGAAGAAGGTAAGTCTGTCGAAGCGATTATGGAAACAATTTATGTTAAGGGGCGTGACAACGCTAGAACTCCGATGCAGTGGGATGCCACAGAAAACGGAGGATTCACAAGTGGAAAACCTTGGCTGAAAGTAAATCCGAACTTCTCATCGATCAACGTTGTGTCGGCATTAGAGGATCCAAACTCTGTATTCTATTACTATCAAACGCTAATCAAACTTCGTAAAGAATTAGAGATTATCGTGGAAGGAGACTTCGAAATCTTAGAAGCAGATCATCCAAGTCTTTACACATATGTGAGAAGATTTAATGGAGAAACATTGGTGGTTGCTGCGAACGTTTCAAACGAAGCAAATGAATTCGTAGTGCCAGAAGCTATTTCTTTAGAAAACGGAGAAGTGCTGCTTCATAATATGGAGGATGCTCCTTCAGTGGAAAGAAATATGACCTTAGCTCCTTGGGAAGCTCGTGTTTATTATATGAAGTAAGTGGAACAGGCTGTGACTAGACTAGAAAAGGTACATTTAAAAAACGAATGTACCTTTTTGAGTTATTTTTAAGTCATAGTAATGAAGAATTAGTGCTTTTACTGAATAATTCTTTGGGATTGGAGCGGAAGGGGGCGACTCCTACGGAAAAGGTGGGTAGCCGAGACCCCACAGGAGTTAGGATGAACTGCCCCCCTAAAATTGGACACAGATTATTTAAGCAGCTTGCTCATAATTTCTTCTATAGGCAACTGGGCTTTTTTTATTTAGTTTAGATTTAATTCTTAAGTGATTGTAGTAAAAAATGTAGTTTTCTAATTCATGTATGAAGTGCTCTACACTTTCAAATTGTTCTAACTGTATAAATTCTGATTTAAATATCCCAAAGAAGTTCTCTATAACTGCGTTATCGTAACAGTTTCCTTTTCTAGACATACTTTGGGTGATATTGTGATCTTTCAATAATCGACGATATTGGGGCATTCGATAATGCCACCCCTGATCTGAGTGAATTAATAAATCATCACTTGTTTTTTTATGAGTAAGGGCTTGGAGCATCATATTTTCTACTAGATCGTATGTCGGTCTTGTTTGAAGGGTATAGGAAATAATCTCACCATTAAATAAATCTAATATAGGTGAGAAATATAGTTTCTGTCCAAATAGTTTAAATTCCGTAATATCTGTCACCCATTTTTGATTGGGCTTTGAGGCATGGAAATTACGATTTAATATGTTTTCAGAAGCTTTTCCAAACCCACTGATGTACGATTGATATTTTTTCATTCTTACTATACAGCGTAACCCCAAATCACCCATGATACGATAGACTTTCTTTTTGTTTATACAGTGACCCTTTTCTTGGAGAATGTCTGTAATTCGTCTATATCCTAATCGACCTTTATGTTTTTTATAGATGAATTTAATGCGTCGTTTCCATTTTCGATCAGGATCTTTTCTTTGCCAACACTTCACAATGAAATAGTAAGTGCTTCTTGAAATTCTAGCTACTTTAACTAGGTCTTTAACGGGGAATTCATGCCTTAGTTCATATATTACCTTGGCTTTCATTTCTTTGGTGATTTTTCCTGAACTAAGGCTTTCAACTTTTTTAAATAAGCATTTTCCATTCTCAGATAATCCAGTTCTTTTTGAAGTTCTTCTATTGATGGATTTGATTGTTTATCTTGTTTGGTATTTTTTGATTTGGTCATGTCTACTAGCCTCACTTCTTCTTGAAAGGCTTGGGATCCTTGACTTTCCCACTTCCTAATCCATTTACGCACCATAGAAGGATCAGGAATTTGAAAAATAGCAGCTGCTTTCCTAATAGAATAGTCCAAGCCTTTAACGGATTTAATTACTTTTAGTTTAAAGGCTGAAGAATAGTTTGTATAGGGAAAGGAAAACGCAGTATCTCCATGATAGTGAACTAATGCCACCCAATGTCGAAGGACCGAAGGATCAATTCCTAGTTCTTTGGATAACGAGCGATAACTTACATTTTCAGTTTGATATCGATAAACAGCAAGTAACTTTTGTTCTTTAGAAAATTGGGACAAAAAAACACACCTCCAACTGTGGAATGTGTGTCCAACAATTGGGGTGCAGTTCAGGAGCGAAGCGACCACGACGAGGAGGCTTGGCTGCCCGCCCCGTGGAAAGCGTCCCCCTGGAGCGGAAATCCCTGTGCAGTCACTTTTTGCTTATGTCTCAGTCTCCTTTTCTTTCATCGTCCGCGTATCCCATAAAAGAAAAACTGATTCATTTCCTTCGTAAACTTTTCAACGTCTTCCTGGCTTTGTAATCCACTTGATGCTTGTCCAACGTTCTGTGTTAATGAATCAAGGACGAATAGAATGGTCTGATTTGAAATAGAAGTAGAGATGTAGCCGACTTCTTTTCCTGTATCGATGAATGATAGAAACGCTGGAATCACGACATTTTTTGAATAGTCCATTAAAAGTGCTACGGCTGCTTCATTTTCCGAAAGTAATTCTCGTGTGAAATCAGGGCTTAGCTTGCTTGTTTGCTCTATCTTCATTTGAAAAAGGGCATTCCATTTTTCTTCATAAGGTAGCTCGCTCTGCAATATGGCATCAAACGCTGTTAACTGTTGATCTAAGTAATGCTTAATTGTTTCCACAACAAGTGTTTCTTTACTAGAAAAATAATTATATATCGTAACCTGCGACACTTCTGCCGCAGCGGCAATGTCTTGTATCTTCACTTTTTGTATGCCTTTTTCCGAAAACAAAGCAAAGGCAGTATCAAGAATTTTCTTCTGTTTTAATCGTGTTCGTCTTTCGTACCCGTCCATTTATGTCACCTCAGGTTTTATATTACGGAACTACCTACAGCTATGCAACTTTTGACATATCAGGTTTTAAAATCAGTAAACACGGGAAAATAAGTAGTAAAGGAGTGTATACGAATGACACATGAATTGGACTTATCACAATTTGAGAAAAAGATGATTATCCGTAATATGGAATTTTCTGATATAGAGCAAATTATTCAATTGCAAAACGAATGTTTTCCAGGAATGGATCCTTGGAAAGTTTCCCATCTTGAGAGCCATTTATCCATTTTCCGAGAAGGACAGATTGTAGCGGAGTTAGACGGAAAAATTATTGGTTCTTGCTCTAGCTTAATTATCAATTTTGATGAGTACGATGACCGCCATACGTGGGATGATATTACGGACAATGGTTATATCCGTAATCATAATCCAGATGGATACAATCTTTATGGAATTGAAGTCATGGTGCATCCAGACTTTAGACGTATGAAGATTGGTCACCGTTTATATGAAGCTCGAAAAGAGTTAGCGCGCGAGCTAAATTTAAAGAGTATTATTATCGGAGGAAGAATTCCGAATTATCATAAACATGCAGATGAGATGTCTGCTAGAGAGTATGTGAACTCGGTTTCCCTACATAAAATTTATGATCCAGTGCTATCGTTTCAGTTGTTAAATGGTTTTACGCTGATGCGTATTAATCCTAACTATCTACCGGATGATAAAAAATCGCATAAATACGCGACCTTGATGGAATGGAACAACGTTGATTACCGCCCAACGTCCAAACGTCATTTTAAAACAAGTTATCCAGTACGAATTTGTGTCGTGCAATATTTAATGAGGCAAATCAAAAGCTTTGAGGATTTTGCCAATCAAGTGGAGTACTTTACTGATGTAGCTTCAGATGCGAAATCAGATTTCGTCGTATTCCCTGAAATTTTCACCACTCAGCTAATGTCGTTTATGGAAGAGCGGGCACCGTCGCTTGCTATCAGACGTATTACGGAATATACCGAAGAATACATTGAATTATTTACAGACCTAGCTGTGCGCTACAACGTAAATATCATTGGTGGTTCTCATTTTGTAAAAGAGGAAAACGATGAGATTTACAATATTTCTTATCTGTTTCGTCGTGATGGAACGATTGAAAAACAGTACAAAATTCATATCACTCCAAACGAACGTAAATGGTGGGGAATTTCTGCAGGAGATCAAGTTCAGGTGTTTGATACGGACTGTGGAAAGATTGCTATTCAAATTTGTTACGATATCGAATTCCCAGAGCTTGCACGTATTGCGACAGACAAAGGAGCGAAGATTATCTTCACGCCATTCTGTACCGAAGATCGACAAGGGTATCTGCGCGTTCGATATTGTGCCCAAGCCCGTGCGGTAGAAAATCAAGTTTACACCGTCATCTCCGGAACAGTCGGAAACCTGCCGCAAACAGATAACATGGATATCCAATATGCACAATCCGGAATCTTTGCACCATCAGATTTTGAATTTGCGAGAGACGGCATCGTCGGTGAAACGAATCCGAACATTGAAATGGTACTGATTGGGGATGTTGACCTAGAAATCTTAGCGAGACAACGCCAAGATGGAACGGTTCGTCAACTAAAGGATCGTCGCCATGATGTGTATAGTATTCATTATAAAAAATAAGATCAAAAGCTGAAGAAAGGTAGTGACCTTGCTTCAGCTTTTTTTGTGTGGTGCGGGTATGAGTGCAATTTGCGCTGCGGTATAGCAGAGAAGGTCAAAATCATTTTAGCTATACCGCAAGAATATCTCCAGGACCACAAGAAGAGGAAAATCCAGGTTCAGGTGCCCCACAAGAGCGTCTCGCGGACCACGAGAAGAGGAAAATCCAGGTTCAGGTGCCCCACAAGAGCGTCTCGCGGACCACGAGAAGTGAAAAACCAAGGTTCAGGTGCCCCACAAGAGCGTCTCGCGGACCACGAGAAGCAGAAAATCCAGGTTCAGGTGCCCCACAAGAGCGTCTCGCGGACCACGAGAAGCAGAAAATCCAGGTTCAGGTGTCCCGCAAGAGCGTCTCGCGGACCACGAGAAGAGAAAAATCCAGGTTCAGGTGTCCCGCAAGAGCGTCTCGCGGACCACGAGAAGAGAAAAATCCAGGTTCAGGTGTCCTGCAAGAGCGTCTCGCGGACCACGAGAAGAGGAAAATCCAGGTTCAGGTGCCCCACAAGAGCGTCTCGCGGACCACGAGAAGAGGAAAATCCAGGTTCAGGTGCCCCACAAGAGTGTCTCGCGGACCACGAGAAGAAGAAAATCCGGGTTCAGGTGCCCCACAAGAGCGTCTCGCGGACCACGAGAAGCGGAAAATCTAGGTTCAGGTGCCCCACAAGAGCGTCTCGCGGACCACGAGAAGCGGTAAATTCAGGTTCAGGTGCCCCACAAGAGCGTCTCGCGGACCACGAGAAGCGGTAAATTCAGGTTCAGGTGCCCCACAATAACACCTCGCCGACCACCAAACGCGGAAATCAGAGCAACAAGTGATCCGCAAGCCTACTGTAAATGAATCCATAAATCTAATAGAACGAAACTATTCCATTTCTGCACCAATTCATGCATACTGTAAGGAGAAAAATATCGAGAAGAGATGAAAATATTTAAAGGGATTTTCATCAATTTTCACGAAAGTACATAAGGAGACAACTGTAGGAGGGAAAGCCATGTTAAATTGGAAAGAAGTTGCAAAGCGTTGGAGTGAAAGCGCTTTGGTAGATGCTGAACTAAAGAGAGAACTAGCAGAACTAGAACAAAACCCTGCACAGTTAGAAGATGCATTTTATCGCGATTTAGAATTCGGAACTGGCGGAATGCGCGGTGTTATGGGTATTGGAACGAATCGAATGAACGTGTTAACCATTCGAAAAGCATCCCTAGGATTAGCTCATTTTATTTTACATAAAGGGGAAGAGGCGAAGAACCGTGGTGTAGTGATTGCCTACGATAGTCGTCATCAATCGTATGAATTCGCACTAGAAGCAGCGACAACGCTTGCTTCAAACGGCATAAAAACGTATGTGTTCCAATCACTTCGTCCAACGCCACAACTTTCTTTCACGCTTCGCCACCTAAAAGCGTTTAGCGGAATTGTTATAACAGCAAGTCACAACCCGCCGGAATATAACGGGTTTAAAGTATATGGTGAAGACGGTGCTCAACTAGAGCCTATCTCTGCCGATGAAGTAATTGACTATGTGCGTAACTGTCCATCAGAAGTAGAAATTGAAGTGGGAGACCGAGATGCATTAATGGCAGAAGGTCTTATCCAGTTGTTAGATGAAAACTATGATGAGCCTTACGTGTCGGAACTAACCAACGTATTGCTGCAACCTGCTCTCGAAAATAAAGAGAAATTGTCGGTCGTTTTCACGCCACTTCATGGTACAGCAACTGCGCCATTGATGAAAGCTTTCGAGCGAACAGGCTATGCCAATGTTCAAACGGTAGAAGAGCAAGTCGTAGTAGATCCAAACTTCTCTACGGTCAAATCTCCTAACCCGGAAGAAAAAGAAGCGTTTACGTTAGCGATGGAAAAAGGAAAGAAAGTAAATGCTGATTTACTTTTAGCAACGGATCCGGATGCTGATCGTTTGGGTTGCGCGGTGAAAACAGAAAACGGAGATTACACGCTTCTAACTGGTAACCAAACAGGAGCAGTGCTTCTTCATTACATTTTATCGCAGCGTGCGAAGAACAATACCTTACCGGAAAACGGCATTGTGTTTAAGACCATTGTTACATCTGAGTTAGGGAGAAAAGTGGCTGCACACTTTGGAATTCCGACTGAAGACGTATTAACTGGTTTCAAGTTTATTGGAGAAAAGATCCGCCTGTATCAAGCAAGCGGAGAGCACACTTTCTTGTTTGGTTATGAAGAAAGCTATGGCTACTTACTAGCAGATTTTGCTCGTGACAAAGATGCACTACAAGCTGCTGTTATGTTAGTAGAAGCTGCTGCTTACTACCAACAACAAGGGCTAACATTAGTAGATGTGTTACATGAATTATATGAATTGCATGGATTTCATATCGAAGCATTGACGTCTGTGACGTTAAAAGGGAAAGACGGCTTAGCGCAAATGGGTGCAATGATGGAGAGTTTACGTCACGAACCAGTAACGCAAGTAGGTGACACGGCAGTAGTTGCGGTAGAAGACTACCAATTACAGAAGCGCTTTGATTTAGCAACAGATGAACAAACAGATTTAACGTTACCACCTTCCAATGTTATTAAACTTTTCTTAGAAGATGGAACTTGGATTTGTGTTCGTCCATCTGGCACAGAGCCAAAAATTAAATATTATTATTCTGTGCAAGCAAACAGCGGACAGGAAGCGGAAGCGAAGCTAGCAGAATTTAAACAAACGTTTGAACAACATATGACGGGGTTAAGTACAATCTCGTAAGGGAGGAGCTGCACAGGTGAACTGTGCAGCTTTTTTCTATTAGAGATAAGTTTGGCTTGGTGTCTGACCTAACGCGCGCCTTTTGCTTTTCGTGGTGTCTAGCTCCAGGTGCGCAACCGCTCGGGAAAGTTCAAAAGCCCTCCGTTGGCTGAAGAGCTGCCTACTCGGTCTTATGAACTTCCTGCCGCGGCTAAACGCGCGCCTTTCGCCTTTCGATATGTCTAGCTCCAGGTGCGCAACCGCTCGGAAAAGTCCGAAAGCCCTCCGTTGGCTGGAGAGCTGCCTACTCGGTCTTCCGAACTTTTCTGCCGCGGCTGAACGCGCGCCTTGCGCTTTTCTTTACTACGTCCAAAGATGTAGGTAACTTCCACCAAAAGATACGGGTCGTTTTAGGAATATATTGCTATACTATTAGTAACGAGGTGATAGCAGTGAAGCGGACTACGATGAGTAATGAGCAGTGGCAAGTGTTAAAGGATATTGCTGAGCGACTTAATGGGGAAACGGAATTGCAGCCAATGCTGCAAGGAGTTCTTCAGCAACTACTTCCATTGACTGGCCTGACGACAGGTTGGATTTTTCTTATAGATGAGCGTGGCAAGCATACGCTAACGGCTTCGGTTAATTTGCCTCCAGCGTTAGAGAAAACAGGTTGCGACGCATTGAAACGTGGCGGTTGCTGGTGTGTGGATCGATTTAAAAATGGTACCTTGCATAAAGCGACGAATCTAATTCATTGCAAACGAATTGAGGAAGCGATTCAGGATAATGAATGTGAAGTGGATGATATTGTGGATCATGCAACCGTTCCATTGCAAGCAGGTGGCGAGAGATTTGGTATTTTAAATGTTGCATCTCCTGGAAAGACAGATTTAAGTAAGGAAGAATTAGCATTATTAGAATCTGTTGCCTTGCAAATTGGATCCGCAATCAAACGAGTACAGTTGACGGCACAAGAAAAAGAAGTTGCACTGGTAGCAGAACGAAATCGACTAGCTAGAGATCTACACGATTCCGTCAATCAATTGCTGTTTTCAATGAACTTAACAGCAAAAGCTGGATCTATGATGCAAGATGTTGAACAAAGTAAGGATGCATTTGGGACCATTCAACATTTAGCACAAGAAGCCATTCATGAAATGCGGTCCCTTATTTGGCAGCTTCGTCCGAAAGGGTTAGAACAAGGAATTGTGCAAGCAATTACGACCTATGCGGATCTTATTAGTTTACCAGTCAAAGTCAAACAAGATGGCGTAGCAGATATTCCCTCCCCTATTGAAGAAAGATTGTGGAGAATTTCGCAGGAAGCGTTAAATAATGCAAAGAAGCATGCAGATGCAGATAAAGTCTGGATTACCATTCAAAAAGAGCGCGATTCCGTCACTTTTACAATAGAAGATAACGGAATTGGTTTTGATATGAGTGCCCTAGATTCCTTGCCAACAGTAGGGTTATCAGGCATGAAAGAACGAATAGAGGAAGCGGGAGGATCGTTTGAACTAGAGTCAGCCATTGGACGCGGCACAACGATTCAAGCGACGATTCCATTTTAGGAGGATAAACGATGACGAGTATTTTAATCGTGGATGACCATCATGTCGTCCGTCAAGGTCTTCGCTTTTTCTTACAAACACAAGAGGATTTTCGCATCGTTGGAGAAGCAGAGAATGGCCAAGAAGCAGTGGGAAAAGTGAAAGAGTTGCAACCAGATATCGTGTTAATGGATTTAATGATGCCTGTTCTTGATGGAATTGGCGCGACAAAAGTGATTAAAGAGTCTTTTCCGAGTGTAAAAGTTATGGTACTGACGAGTTTTTCGGAATACGATCAAGTAATACCTGCGATGGAAGCGGGAGCGAATGGTTATCAGTTGAAAGATATTGAACCGGATGATTTAGTGACTGCTATTCGCAAGATGGTAAAAGGGGAAAATTCTATCCATCAAAAAGCAACGGATCAATTAGTCAACCGAATGACGAACATCGATAAGCAGTCAGTACTTTTCAACAGATTAACCACAAGAGAAAAGGATGTCTTGTTAGAGATGGCCGAGGGGAAAAGCAATAAAGAGATTGCAGACGCTTTATTCATCTCAGAGAAGACTGTGAAGACACACGTCTCTCACTTGTTAAATAAACTAGAAGTCAGTGATCGAACGCAAGCAGCATTGTTAGCGGTAAAGTATAACTTGCATCAAAAGCATGTTCGATCGGAGTAGGAGGAAATTATGAATGTTTTAGTCATCAGTGCGAGCCCAAGAACGATTGGTAGAACAGGTGTGGTGGGAAGATACCTGAAAAATTCGTACGACGTAGAATTGATGGACTTGGCGAAAAATCCATTACCTTTATATACAGGGGAGCCAGCTCAGGCAGAGAGTGAGCAGATTAAAGATTTTCGTAAAAAAGTGCTGGATGCGGACGGAATTGTGCTTGTTTCACCCGAATATCACGGTGCGATGAGTGGTGCAGCGAAAAATGCATTAGATTTCTTAAGTGCTGATCACTTCCGATATAAAGCAACGGCGATTATGGTTTGTGCTGGAGGCGGAAAAGGTGGAATTAATGCGCTTGGAAACATGCGTACGACCCTTCGCTCATTGTATGCAAATACGATTCCCACGCAGATGGTTTTAGACCCTGTTGATATTGACCGAGAGAATGATACGTTGATGGAAGGCATTGTTCCAAAGGTGCAGGGGTTAATGGAGGAGTTCTTTTACTATACGCAAGCTGGGATAGAGATTCGTAAAGCGAAGGCGAAAGGTTAAGAAAGTAAGGATTCTGATTATAGCCAACGGTATAGCAGAAAGCGGAAAATCGTGATTAGGTATACCAGAGGAGCTTCCAGTGATATAGCAGAGAGCGGAAAATCGTGTTTAGGTATACCAGTGGAGGGTCCAGCGATATAGCAGAGAGCGGAAAATCGTGATTAGGTATACCGGGGGAGAGTCCAGCGGTATAGGAGAGAGCCGAAAATCGTGATTAGGTATACCAGAGGAGCGTCCAGCGGTATAGCAGAAAGCAGAAAACTAAATCTAAACACAGAAAAGGAAGAGATAATCCGCATTATCTCTTCCTTCTTTTGTTTCCCTACTTATTTTAATCCGGATAGCTCGTTCCCACAGAGCTATCATCCATTCCAGTCATCCATTCTTCATCGACTTGCTCATTTGCATGGTCGATGTAGCGTAACAATCCAAACATCTTTCGCTCTATTACGGTGTAATCGTTGGAAAAATGATAAGCATGTAGCAAATGTCCGATTCGCTTTGATAATAAATCATCATCTGTACGAACCATCAATAGTAAAAGGTTGTCCCATTGGGAGCGATGCGCATAATACAATGCACGGTCATAATCTAATCTGTTCATTTGTAAGCCCTCCTTAAAGAGGTTGTTAGTAGTGTATGGAGGAATCTTTTTTTGTTACTGTGTAAAAGTTGTCACTTGATAACAAAGGGAAGGTTAATAATTGGATGTGTAAAATGCCTTTTTTCCGTAAAGTGTTTTTTCGAATAGCAAGAGAAAATTGGTGAATACTACAAAGGAAAATAGCTTAAGGAGTGGAATTACATGATGAAAAAATTCTTAGTAGCTTTATTACTTTTTGTATCAATCCAATCTGTATCACTAGCTCAAGTTGATTATGCTAAGTATGGTCGTATTGCGACTGCAGTTGTAAAAGAAGATTATACTGGAAGCCCGTTAAAGGAATATAAATACCTTGGTCGCCAAGAGGTTTCAAAAGATGAAGTGAAAGACGCTTTCCAATTTAGTGTGACAGATGGCGGCAAAGATAAGCTGGTAGTTGTGGAAATCTCTCATAATTTAAAGAACGACAAGTTATTGAAGTTAAACGTTTACGAAACTAATTCTTAAATCAAATTTCGTCAAAAAGTTTTCATAGTCTTCTCCCTTAAAACTGTGGTACATTATATTCATACAACAGTGTCGAAAAAAGGGAGAAGAGATAATGATTCAAATTCAACAGAAGGATCGTGACATGGTTCGTTCTTTTTTCATAAAGCATTGGGGAAGTCCTCAAATGGTTGTGTCGAGTGGAAATTACCAGTGTGATGAGCTCGAAGGTATGTATGTGAAAGATGATGAGGGAAACATTCATGCGTTATTAACGTACATGATTCGATCGGGCGAATGTGAGATCGTATCAATTGATTGTACGAAACCGAATAAAGGGTTTGGAAAACAGTTACTCCAAGCTGCAGAAGCTGTCGCGAAAGCAGCTGGATGTTACCGCATGAAAGTCATTACAACTAATGACAACTTTGATGCACTTCGTTTCTTTCAGAAGAACCATTACTTTTTATCAGAGTTGAGGGTAAAAGCGGTGGATCAGGCAAGAACGGTGAAACGAGAGATTCCTTTGGTAAGTGCTGAGGGCGTTGCGATTAGAGACGAGTTAATTTTAGTGAAATCGTTATAATTTTTATGGCTGATGAGAGATGGTATTGGATCTTTCATCGGCTTTTTTGTTTTGTACAACTCTGCTTTCTCATGTTTTCGCTGTTTTTTTCATACTGTAGTAATATCCAGATGAAAAGGAGTGACTCTCATGGCCTCCCAGTATGAAAAAGACCTTGAGCGTGCGATAGATGAGATCACAGAGATTGCCAAAGGATTTGGTCTAGATTTTTTCCCTATGAGATATGAAATTTGTCCAGCCGACATTATTTATACGTTTGGCGCTTATGGAATGCCAACGCGTTATTCTCATTGGAGCTTTGGAAAGCAATTTCACAAGATGAAGCTTCATTATGATTTAGGATTAAGTAAAATTTATGAGCTCGTTATCAACTCTGACCCTTGTTATGCCTTTTTATTAGATTCCAATACCTTAATTCAAAACAAACTTATTGTGGCGCATGTTTTAGCACATTGTGATTTCTTTAAAAATAATGTCCGTTTCCAGAATACGAAGCGAGATATGGTGGAAAGTATGGCTGCAACAGCGGAGAGAATTCGGGAGTATGAGATTAAGTATGGAAAGAAGGAAGTTGAGTCATTTTTGGATGCGGTGTTAGCAATTGAAGAACATATCGATCCATCGTTAGTTCGACCGAAATTGTTATGGACACCGGAGGAAAGTGATTGGGAAGAAGAGCAGCCAAAGAGAGTAAGCGAGTATGATGATTTATGGGGCTTAGATGCTAAGAAGAAGGAAAGGGAGCCTGTGAAAAGAAAGAAAAAGGCATTCCCACCTCAGCCAGAGAAAGATTTAATTTTGTTTATTCAGGAACATAGTCGTCACTTAGAAGAGTGGCAGCGAGACATTTTGACGATGATCAGAGAAGAAATGTTGTATTTCTGGCCGCAGTTGGAGACGAAGATCATGAATGAGGGATGGGCGTCGTTCTGGCACCAACGCATCCTTCGTGAAATGGACTTAACCACATCGGAATCCATTGAGTTCGCAAAACTAAATGCAGGTGTGGTGCAGCCTTCGAAAACAAGTATTAACCCTTATTATCTAGGATTAAAGTTATTCGAAGACATTGAACGTCGTTACGACAATCCGACGGAAGAAATGATTCGCCAGGGAGTGAAGAAGGGCTCTGGTCGAGAGAAGATGTTCGAAGTAAGAGAACTAGAATCCGACAGTTCCTTTATCCGCAATTACTTCACAAAAGAGTTCGTCGACCAAGAGGATCTGTATTTGTTCCAGAAGCAAGGAAAAGACTACAAAATCACGGATAAGTCGTGGACAAATGTGCGGGACCAATTAGTTTCTATGCGTGTGAACGGTGGTTTTCCTTATTTAATGGTGACAGATGGTGACTATTTAAAGAGTGGGGAATTGTATATTACTCATGCGTTTGAGGGAATAGAGTTGGATCTGAAGTATTTGGAGCGAGTAATGCCTTATATGTATCAATTATGGGGCAGACCGATTAACGTGGAGACGATTGTGGAGAATCGGAAATTGTTGTTTAATTATGATGGGAAAGGGATTCATCGGAAGTATATCTCGTGAGAAAAGAACAGCCTTGGCTGTTCTTTTTTATGTATTTGACTCAATAATTAATTTAAACTCGATTTATACTTTCGCTAGGATATCCTTTTAGATTTTCAAATGTTGTTCCAAGCTACAAACATCTTCCGTGCATAGTGTTAAAGAATATAAGTTATTATTATATCTTTAGTATGTGTAATCACCACATAGAGAAGTAGGATTGAACCAAGAAAGAATATTGTCCTCAATAAAAAATAATTAAACCAAGTTGGTAAAGGTGTATATTTCCTAAGGTAACTATAGGAAGGGTGATTATAGAAATTCTCTTTGTTACAATCAAAGAACATGTAAACCCCTGAAATGAGCAATAAAACTAACATAATTATATAAAATAAGTTCTCTAACACTGTACTACTCCTAACTACGCTAAATTTATACTTACATCTTTAAAAGCTGCTAATTCTGCATTAAAGTTTTAATAGTTTATCAACGAACTTGTAATTCTACAAGACTGAGAAACTTTGTAAGTAAGGCGGGTTTGAGAGTAACAGAAAAGAGAATAAATAACGAACAATAAAGAGGAGAAATACCATGCAAAAATACACATGTCCATGTTGTGGATATAAGACATTAGACTAAGAAGCGACAGGTACCTTTGATATTTGTCCAAATTGTTTTTGGGAAGATGACATCGTAATGAATGAAGACCCTGATTACTGGACTGGAGCTAACGGTGTCAGCTTAAGACAAAGTCAACGGAACTTTCTTACGTTTGGTGCTAGCGAAAAGAGGTTTATAGACTTAGTGAGAAAAGGAGAATATGAAAAAGATCCATCTTGGGAGCCGGTATGGGAGAAAGAAAAAAGCTCAGGAAGTGAAAACATCTTAATCTTACAATTGAATGGATCTGTACAGAACTCTCATAGCAAAAAAAACTTAGTTATAAATAAGTTTTCAGATGAATTTATGGAAATGTTAGAGAGAAACAATTGGACATTTGGTGGAGAGATAAAAGCAATAGCTTCAGAAATACTAAAGAGTAAACCATAAGAGACAAAGGGACTAATTCCTCGTCTCACCAATATCTCACATGTAAATGATGTCGGGCACTTTGTAATTCCTAAACATTTGTATAAAGACACAGTCCCGTTCCCCACTGTCCCATATAAGAAGTAGTACATTAATTATTGAAACTAAAATAGGATTAAGGTGAAAAGATGTTTAAGATTAAAACTTACTTAGAGAAACTATATTATGATTATGGTAATCCATATATTATGGACAATCCTAAAGAAAGGTATATTGATATAGATGATTCATTAAAGATTAGTGAAATAATTGATCATAGGAAATTCACTGCAGATTGTATTCAAGAATTTATTTCGATTGAATACAATAACAAATCCATTGTTAATTTCGATGTGCCAAGCGGTTTGTCTTTATGGGAAGATACATATTTACCAGCAATAGAGGGTTATATTCAGAATGGTAAAGTTGAAATTATGTATGGAATTGATCCTATATTGTTAAGTTTGGAGGAATCAAATAACAATGAAATGTTATTATCGATATATGATGAATGGAAGCCTAATGATATCTATGTCGAAGAATTTTTACCTCAAAACGAATTTATAGAATCACTTTTGGATAATGCGAGTCATTACTATGAGAAACTAATGGAGTATAAAATTACTGAGGATAGAGAATTACGACACTCCTCATCAAAAGATTATCCAGTGGAAATGTTGAACACAATTCTTGAATTACGGAAACAGATAAAGCGATAACATTTATTAGATTTTCTCTAATTATTTGTAATAAAGAGCGACAGGACTTGTTTCTGAGACAGAGGGTCTGGTTCCTCGTCTCACCAATATTTTAAATGTAAATGATGTCGGGCACTTTGTAATTCCTAAATATTTGTGTAAAGACACAGTCCCTGTCCCATTACCTTCATCATTTTGATTAGACCATAAATAACGGTAGAGTATATTGAAGACACCGGCAAGTCTTTTTTTGTTTAAAAAGATTGCAGAACTCTAGAGTTTTTGTTGCAATCTTCGCTACTATTATTTTGCATTAAACAATTGTGTTTAGGTGAGAAGTATTCATAGATTTTTAGCTCTAAAAATAAGTAATGATGAAGGGAGAGTGAAGTAAGTTGAAAAAGAAAAAAATCGCTTTATCTCTAATTTTAGTGCTGTTAATAATATCTTTATGGTTTAACGGTACTATTTTACAGAAACAAACGGGGTTAAAAGAATGGGAAGAGAGTACATACAATCAATTAGTCAGTAAATTATATATGGGTGGACAGTTATTAGGGTATGAAACACCTTGGTATGAACAAGCAAAAGCATCTTTAGAAATTGGCGAAGCCGCTGTGGTCCTTAACCAATGGATAGTATACAGTGAAAAAACAGGGAAGAAGGTAGGGATTCATGAAAAAGAAGTTGCAAAATATTTAAGGTATAGTGCGGATGTGTTAATAGACGCTGATAATCAGACAGAAAATGACGTTGCGAAGGTAGAGAAATATGTTAAAAGCGTGGCAGACATGCTTCGTTTGCAATTGGGGGAAAATGGAACCATTGGTGATATAACTGAAGAAAATAAGGAAGAGATTTTTAAAGAATTATATGAGCTAATCCAAGTGTAGTGATAGAGAAAATAACAAACTAACCATGCAACTATATAGGTGGCATGGTTAGTTTGTTATGAAGAATTTTTAAAAACATCATAATGACCACCTTGTAACATAAATAAAACTTACCTATTTGCTATAAATAGTTGGGTTTTCTAGCTTACTTCCCGTCCAAATTGTCTACGTGTTATTTTATCTAGTTCATTCATGACCAGAACGCCACATAGTGTCTTGGCAAAACTTCGAAAGATCCTCTACATCCAAATTTATATCCTTTAAAAATTCTCTTTTTCACCTTCGATTTGCCACCTCCAAGGATATTAGTGAGTAAGTGGCAGGTTGTTCAACAAAAAATACCTATTCCTTTGAAAATTTATGAGGACAATCCAATGTAGAAGGAAAGAAGTTAACACTCCTTACTGTTGGTGTGTCCTGCCCATTCGGCAACGTTTCAGAAGAAATTCCCCCATCGGTGGACATGGTTACATCGATTAAGTCGGATGTAGGCATTCCGTCATCGTTCACATATTGAACAAAAAGAAAAAATTGTTAATCTAGATAATGGTTTTTTGAACTAATATAAACCGATAATTTGTGGTAATACTCATAGAAAATATACGTTGAAATGAAGATTTCTATCTTCCTTGATAAAAACTTTATCAGTTTATCAATGAAACTTCATTACAAAAAGACTGAAACGTGAAAAATTTTTTCTATATACACAAAGGTAGTAAGGAGTAGAGATATTGGATATACAAATCGGTTACTTACCCAAGAGAACGTATAGTATACAACCGTCAATAGGTGGAAACTTTCCATTCGCGTTAACAAGTGATCCATCTTATGTTTTAAAAGTAGATCGAACCTATCTTCCAGAAATCAACAGTGATTTTTTCCCGCTATGGATGAAGAATATAAAAGCCTATCCGCTATATATTTGTGCCGAGTTTCCACTAGATATGTTGGATGAGTTTGAAAATGAATGTAAGGAACTTGTTATAAGTAATCGGTGCTTAAAGAGTAAGGATTACTCTTTAGTGGTTACGGAAATCAAAAATGAATTACAGTTTCGAGAGCTGTTTCCTTACTACATAACAATTGGCTTCGGAATTGGTTTAGTTCTTTGGTCCACGAATAAGGATATTATTAGCGTAGTAAAAAGAGAATGGAAAGGAGGAAGTAATAAAGGCTATAGGAAAGGAAAACATAAACCACTAATTGAAGATACTTTAGTGGTAGATTTAGATGAAGAAACAAGTATCTTTTGGATTGGTTACGATGGTGATAATTTTGTAGTCATCTCTAATCGATCATCCTTTTCAACGTATGAGCAAATAGTCCAAACGTTACCGGATTTTGTTGTACCTAACATAGTTGAGTTTGAATGAATATAAGTATAAAACACCTAAGACCCATAGAAAAGACCTGCTTTTTGTGGGTCTTAGGTGTTTTAATAGGATGGCTCAAGCTGAGAGGGTCTCAAGTAAGGTTGATGAAATAGCAATGGTGAAAAATCTTTAAATGACGATGCAACGATTGTTTTGCTATAAGGAACATCAGCTTCTGAGTAATCTTCATAAAAGTAAACAACAGTCGGTTTTTCCGTACAATTTGTATAATCCATAGCAAAGCAAGAATGTGGATAGGTTTCCCACCCTAAAAGAACGATATTTTCAGGAAGAGTTAACTTTTTTAACTCTTCTCTATACGAGAAAATCCCTTCACTATCTTCTTCTTCTGTCCCATCTAAATCAATCCCTAAAAAGTAGGGGATTCTACATTTGCCATAACTCTGTATGTGTATTTTATTAAAGTATAGCGTTCCGCCGTTACTTTCTTTTAACAACTCTATATATTCTTTAGGGAACTCCACACCTAACTTATATTCAGCTTTTTCTATAACATCATTTTTGGCTGGAAGAACTTTTTCGTCCCAAAAGCCTTTTTCTCTATAGTAATGCATAACTTCTTAATCCACCTCTGACTCTAAATCCTAGCACGCTGTTGATCTAGTAGTTTTATCAACTTACTTTGTGACTTAAGACTTCGTTCCATCCTTTTTACACGGATAGAACTTTGTAGATAGGCTCTTACCTTTCTATTGGTGAAAAACAATTTTCGATACTTTTTGTCCTCGTAGACCTTAACAAACCATTTATACTGTTTTAGCAGCTCTATATGTTTATCGATTTTCTTCGTGTTTAGTGAAATTGTGTTTACTTGGAAAAAACTTAATAAGAAATCAAGCAAATGACTGTCACACCAATCTGTACTTTTATGATGTAAATTATATCATATGCACAAAAGAGCATTATATTGAATTTTTCAAGCACAGGCGTTTCTTTTTATTAGACATACTGTCAATCAAGAAACTAAGAAGTGCGAGAGAATCCTTTGTTATGGTAAATTAAGTTTATCAGAATGCAGACTGGTTAGTTCCCTCTCAAAGTATATAAACCAAGAATGGTAATTTATTTAATTAAGAGTATTTGGTAAAGTAGTAAGTAAAATTGAGCAATTGATGTTAACTGTAAACTAGATCTGCTAAATAATTTAATGTAGAGTTGCAGGTGAATATAATGGAATCCTATCCTTCAGAATTAGATTTCATATCTTTATTTGAGTGTATACCAACAAAAAAAGATGAAAAGGAAATATTTCAGTACGACGAGACCACTTTTGCATTTGGCATAAATGACTATGACTATGAAGTAATAGTCTCCCCTTTTTATCACAAATTTTCTCTTCTAGTAAGAACCATAGAAGACAATGAAACCATAGGCTTTTACGACTTTAATTCAGTTGACAGGATTGAGATAATTTCTGATAGCAAGAACAAATCTTCTCTTAGATTATTTATGGAAAATGATCGTGACAGGTTTCTAACGATTGTTGAAATTACTTTCAAACCAAGATTTAAGTTTCTGATGAAAGAATTGTACCGATAGTACAAACCTCATAATCATCTACCAGCAGAACGAAAAATATAGAAACAATAGTCTAGAATCGGAAGTTGTTTAACTTTGATAAGATAGTGATTCATCGCAAATATATCTCGTGAAAAAAGACGCCTTGGCGTCTTTTTTTCTTAAATTTATATTGAGGAAGAGTATATTATATCTGACTAGACACGAGTAACTTTCCTGTACTTTCGTTCTAAAAATATAGGTGCTATATTTAATAAGATAGAAACAATTGTCAAAAACCAAAATGCCCTTGCCATACCCGGTATTACGTCTGATAAAGCCGCCCAATCTTCTTCTATTACCCACCGAGTTAGGTAACTGTAATCTGCACAAATTGTTAATGCTGTAAATGATAATGCCAACGCCATAGCGAGCTTATAATCTCTTCCTACCTTATACAAATATAGATTTACAAAAGTTGATATTATTGCAATTACGCCAAATATTATCCACATAAAGATTCTCCCGTAGTTATAAAAATTTTTTTCACATTCTCGCCTCTAACAATCCTCCAAGACATCTTAATAGTCGTCAAAGACCCCCTTAATTAAGCGGAACATCATTCTTGGAATAAAAGTTAGTATGTTCCATAGCAACTGACCAACTAATTCACTACTAACATCCCTAAAAAAACGCCTAATAGATCTTCTTTTACTCATCTTCGTTCTACCTCCTATTCTATTTGTCATTTCCGTACGTAAGACACATAGGAAGAAGCTCTTAACTGTAACGCAGGAGAACTGAGTTCAATTATTTCTGTCTTCCCATCAAGCGTAACCTTTGCATAGATGGAATTTGCAGACTCAAAAGGAAATTCCAATTTGTTATTTGCACTCGTTGAACCTCCACCTCCAAGATTTACAGGGCCTCTATAGGGCATAGCAGACGAAGATAACCGTTTGTTACCCATGAAAAAAAGATGGCATAATCACTCACATTACCTTCTCCAATATAGGTAAGTTTGCCATTCCCATGAATAATTTCAGTGTTAGAAAGTTTCACTAGGTAATCTTCAATCTTCCAACTCTCACTTTTACCTTCCAGTTGAAGTAAAAATAAATATTGGTCATCATTATCTTTCGTAAAATGTAACGCAACAAAAATACAATTAGAAATAAGTAACAAAATAATAGCAAGAAATTTAAATTTCATAACTTCATTCTCCTTTAAACCTTTATATGCAAAATTAACATTCGTTTCCATTATCTATTCTCAATGTAGTTGACGTTTTCCTTCTTGCTTTCATTAGTCTAGGAAGGTGGATCATATGTTTGACTATAAAACACACCATCCCACTGTATTTTTAGTTTAAATACTTTTCCTATTTTAGGGAATGTTATTCTTGAATGATGGAATAGGAGGATTTGAAAGTGAGATACCCTAAGTATGTAAAGGCATGGTCAATAGTAATGATGCTTCTACCTTGGTTATTAATACCTTTGTTAGGAAAAAGTGCTTTCAAACGATTTTTTCCATCAGGTATATTTATTTCGTTTGTAGTTTTATTTGTCAATTGGATTGCTAGAAAAAGACGATGGTGGAAATGGTATGACGCCTTTTCTCCAAAAATCACATGGGTAATACCATTTACATGGGGGCCATTTTTAATTGGAGCAATGTGGATTTTAAAATTAACTTATGGAAACTTTTTGCGCTATATTGCGCTGAATATAATTATTGATGGAATGTTTACATATGGTTTGGGATATTATCTAAAGCGATTTAAAATATTTTCTTTACTAAGGCTAACGAAAAACCAACTAATGTCTTTGTTTATGATAGATGCGTTAATTCTATATGGGTTTCATTATCTTAAAGAAAAAGTTCAATGATTGTAAACTACAATATGACAAGCTATCAATTTCTTAGTAAGTTTAAATGAAAATATAGCATTAGGAGACAATGTTAATCGATTACGTTAAAGTAATTATTCGGAAACTATTGCGTAGGCTATGAAGTATAGACAGTCAATCTATTTAATGGATTGGCTTTTTATCATTTAGTTTAAATGAAAAGAATTATATACAATTTTAACATTCATTTAAAATATATCTCTTTCCTTAAAAATACAAATAGTTGAAACCGCTTGTCGCGAATATACGTAAATCAAGAATGATGTTGAGGCGGAGGGAAAAGATGTGGATCAAATTGAAATCATTAACTTGGTACCAAGATTCTTGAAATTTTATCAAGAAGCAAAAGCGGAGGAGATAGATAGAGAAAAACGGTGGGAACTATGGAAGGAACACTATAATTTTGCTGCAGTACCTCCTGGAGAGGAAGGCAAAAAAAAAGCTAGACAGCTTTTAGATAATGCTTGGAATCAGTATAGAGAAAGAATTAGATACCTTGAGAATTGGGAATCAGATGTTAGGTCGGTGGAACTTTATCTATCAAAAGTAAAATCCTTATTAGGGTATCAAGAACCAATTAACTTAGTGGTAGTTTATTTCGTAGGTGGTTTTGAGGGGAATCCTTTTGTAGCACCATATGATCAAGAACGATTAGCTTTATGTCTTCCAGTTGAATGCAATAATACCACCATTATTCTATCGCATGAACTAACACATATAGTCCATGCATCGACTGCGAACTTTTCTACAAAATGGGAGAGATCCATCGCTTCAACGATTTTACAAGAAGGATTAGCAATGCATGTAAGTAAGCAATTAGTTCCAGGAAAAGAAGAGGAATCTTATACAGAGTTTACGAAAGGATGGTTAGCTTCTTGTAAAGCAAGTAGGGAAGAAATCTTTAAAGGAATACTTCCTTATTTAGAAGACTCTAGTTCGGAAACCGTATTTAGATTTACGATGGGACTGGGAACTACCAATCATGAAAGAGAAGCATATTTTGTAGGGTGGGAAATGGTTAATTACCTCTTAGGTAGAGGAACCACACTAGAAGAGATAGCTTGTATTCGTGAAGATAAAATGATTAATTATGTTCGAAACATACATAAGAAAATGTTAATACTTTAACAGAAAGTGTTATCAATTTTTTACGGAGATATGTTGATATATAGACAAATCTTTGGATGGATTTCTGGTATTGTAGTAATGGGATTAAATCTTTACACAAATGTACCTATACAAAAGTATCTTGATAATCAAAATGGAATAAAGATAAAAGAGCCAATAACACCTATGGCTTAATCTTTAACTCGTTCATATTTATTATTACACAGAACTGAAAAGTAATAATGAGGAGAGAAAAAAAGATTATTGGAGTGTACTTATGTCTTATAAAATTGTCTTTTTTGATGTAGATGGAACTCTTACTAGTCATATAGATGGAAGTATTTCTGAAGGTACAAAGAGAGCAATTAGAAAGTTAATTAATCGAGGAATAAAAGTGGTTGCTGCCACTGGAAGACCATTTTCTATGTGCAGAGAGTTAGAAGACTTAGGGATACGAACGTTTATAACTGCAAATGGAGCGTATGTAAAAGACAACGATACCGTCCTTCATAAGATCCGATTTGATAACGATGTACTAAAAGAGGTCATGAAGTATGCAGGAGAAAAAGGACATGGACTTTCTTTTTATACAGAAAAGCTTCATACAAATGGTGTGAAAAATGATCAAATCAAAAAGGCATTGGAAGAAACACTTTCCTTATCAGAGTTTCCAAAGGAGGTTCTTGGAGAGGAAGAAGAAGTCTACTTGATGAATCTCTTTGCGGATGAAGATATGATAAAAGAATATCAAGACATGTTTCCACAATTAATATTTAAAAGATGGCATCCATACATTTTGAACGTGTTAAAAGAAGACGTATCGAAATCTTTAGCAATAAAAGAAGTGTTAGATTACTTTCATTTAGATTCTTCAGAAGCCATTGCTTTTGGTGATGGTGGAAATGATATTGATATGTTGGAATACGTCGGGTTAGGTATTGCGATGGGGAACGCGAGCGACACATTGAAAAAAATAGCGGACTTTGTGACGAAAGGATCTCATGAGGGTGGGATTTATTATGCACTGGAAAAGTTTGAAGTAGTTTGAGATTGTGGCAATTTAGCTTTTATGGACCTGGAGAGATAATACAAGAAAAGACAGGAGTCCCGCAAAAGAAGTCTATTGAAATATGTATCTTAGAGAGGAATGATGAATAGAAGTAAAGAGGTTTCTCATATGCTTATTATTCTTCATCCCGTTAAAAATAAAATAACGTATCAAATAGAGTTACTAATTTATATACCTTAATCGGTAGCAATATTCGATTAACCTAATAGGAACGGTAAGAAAGAATTAAAGGATGACATTATTCGTGTTTATGAGAAATATAGCTTAATTGAATTAGGCATCTTCAATATAGAAGGTGTTTTTATTTTGTGAAAAAATTAGAAATTTATACCAATACACTCTTCTGTATATTATAATTTTAACAAAATTAAGAAAAGAGGGATGGGCATGAATGATTGCTTCATTTGCCAAAAACACTCTGGTGAAATCAAAACAGCCGGAACAGTTATTTATGAAGATGATTATGTATACGTCGGTCACATTGATCGTAACGGAAATCCCAACTATTTAGGCCATGTCATGATTGATCTAAAAAGACATGCTCCGACGCTTGCTGAGATGACTGTAGAGGAAGCCAAAGCTTTTGGTGTAATAACTTCTCGAGTTAGTAGGGCGCTAAAAGAGTCAGAGAAAGCAGAGCATATTTACGCACTGGTATCCGGAAATGCTGTGCCACATCTTCATATGCACTTAGTTGCTCGTTATCCTAATACACCGACGGAACACTGGGGTCCAATGGAAGTCTATGACTGGGCAGATGCACCAATGGGGAATAACCAAGACGTTATTGATCTATGCCATCGTCTTAAGAATTACTTAGAGAATAATCAACATGAGTGAGATAAAAGAGCTACATTGGGTCGGAAACCAAGGGTCTTTCGTTGATGACCCGGATATTAAGAAGGTTGGTAATGTTGTCGTTGGACGCTATGGAGGAAATTCTCATGCAGGACAATATAAAAATGAAGACGGATGCTTAGTTTGGTGTAACGAAGAGGAAGAGTGGGAGTTTACTATTGTTTTAGATGCGCATAATACTGCGGAAAGCGCGGAGATTGTAGTAGAAGCATTTCTTACGGAAAAGGCAACAATCTTAGAGATACTTGCATTAGCGGTAGATGAAAATGTATGTAAAAAACTGGAACAGAAAGTAGTAGCAATCTTTCAGTCAGACGAATTTTTAGAGAAGTGCCGAACATGCATTGGGGAAACAGCTGTTTTAGTAGTATTTCGAAAAGACAAATATGTTTGGTGGTTTTCGGTAGGAGATTGTGTACTATATTTATTCCATCAAGAACTAGTCGATTTAGGTCAATATGCTTTAAATCAACGCCAGTTCTATCAATGGGTGGGACAGGTGAATACGTTTGAAGAAGCAGTCGCTTGTTATTCCACAGGAACGAGTGAATTGAGAAAAGGTGTAAATCGGATTTTTGTTACTACAGATGGGTTATTGGAGTGTCCGGGTGAACCTTATGGGAAAGCGGAAGATATGTATGATACTTTCTTGCATTTTAGCGAGGGGGTGGAAGTGGTTAAGTCCATGTTTGATAGGATTATAGATAATAATGTGCGGGATAGTACGACGGTTGTTACTTGGGAAGTGGATGTTAAAAAAACTGGGACACTTGCTAGTAATCAATAGGGTGTTTGATGAGTGATTATTTTTTAAAATACTTCATAAGAACTAATCAATATAAATATTTCACCAAACACTTTAGAGGAGCATCTCGTGGTATAGCAGAGAGCAGAAAAGTAGGTTCGGGTATACCGCAGGAGCATCTTGCAGTATAGCAGAGGGAAGAAAAGTAGGTTTAGGTATACCGCAGGAGCATCTTGCGGTATAGCAGAGAGAGGAAAAGTAGGATTAGGTATACCGCAGGAACGTCTCGTGGTATAGCAGAAGGAAGAAAAGTAGGTTCAGGTATACCGCAGGAGCGTCTCGCGGTATAGGAGAAGGAAGAAAAGTAGGTTCAGGTATACCGCAGGAGCGTCTCGCGGTATAGGAGAAGGAAGAAAAGCGGGTTTAGGTATACCGCAGGAGCGTCTCGTGGTATAGCAGAGGGAAGAAAAGTAGGTTTAGGTATACCGCAGGAACGTCCCGTGGTATAGCAGAGGGAAGAAAAGCGGATTTAGTATACCGCAAGAATGTCTCGCGGGCCACAAGAATAGTAATAATTACCTAATTGAAGGTTTTATCTTAATATAGCAATAACTAAATAGTATAATAATGGTAAAGGGAGGTGGAAGTATGAAAAAGAACTACACAGCAATGTTTCTTCTTTTCTTTGCAGCATCCATTGCAGCAGGATTAGGATTAAAGAGTTTTGTCCCTTACTCCATGGTCATTGGAGCTAGTTTTGGAGTGGTATTTCTTTTATGCTCGGCCTATTTCGCTGGAAAAAAGGATGAAACAATGAAGGCACAGTAAGGGTAAACTCTGTACCTTAAATATTTTCACTTCCCACTAACAATCCCTTCTTCCAAAGAAATCTCCTGAAACTTCGTCAAACCGAACTTTTTATACATAATTCTTATCTTACCGATATCTTGAAAGTCGGTATTTTGACCAATCTCAACTTTTAGTACCATATGAAAATGGTCTGTTACTTTGTACCCTCTCACATTAAGTAAATGATCCATATATCCTTCTTCTAACAAGTGCTCTTCATACATAGAACCTATCTCTTTTGATGTATCAATATATGGTGTAATAACAATTTCATCTTCTCTTTTTGACAACAATGAACCATCCTCTTTATAAAATTGTATTTTTTCAATAGTAGGTGTTCCTATTCCGTCCCATTTCATACCATAACCTAAGAATAGTGAATTATTTTTAACTAAGCCTTCCTTACGCATACTAGAATGACTAGTCTTCTCAAACTCTCCTTCTTTGACTAAAAATAAGAACCCACCTATAGAAATTAGAGTAATTACTATTACCAGAAAGAAAATATTTATCATTTTCACTTGCTTATCCTCCAGTTGAAAAATGATCAAAAACTATCTACTACATTTCTCTTATAGGTTCTTTTAATAATTAACGACGTGTACTAACAAATCAACTTGCAAAATGAAAATTAAACATTAACCATCTAAACACGACCATTAAAAATAACCCAGTAGTAGTGTACGTAACAAATTTCTTTTTGTCTGTTGCAACTCTAAATTCCCAAAGACCAAGTACGAACAAATATAAACCTGCCACTGTAAAGAAGAAAAATAAAAGAATAAAGAAATCCATAAAACCCCTCCTTTTTTATTAAATAATAACATAAGCTGGAATTTTAAAAGTAACTTTATGGAATTATAGATACAAATTTTTCTAAATGATATGATACAAGATAAGTAGTTATTCTAAGGAAGGTAATAAAGTGTCAGACAAAAAACAAGATCATCAATGCCTAATGCAACACTCTTTTCTTTATTCTCAATAAATTGAAACTAGATATCAAATCATAGCTATAGACAATAACAATCTAGTGACTCTTAACTTGCAAACAGAGTACGATAATTTTAATTGAAGAGAAAGGGGTGCCAATATGAAACTAGGTCTAGGTAGAAACGAGGTCAAGTTAGCAGATTATACACCTGAATGGAAAAATGAGTTTATTAGAGTAAAAAAGGAATTAGTGGAGCGATTAGGTATACAAGAAGAACAGATCGAACATATCGGCAGTACAGCAATTGATCATATGGCCGCTAAACCAATTATTGATATTTTAGTGGGCGTTGAAGACATAGACGCAATTTCTACTAGATTAAAAGAAGTCTTAAAAGCTGTAGGTTTTTTACGTCTAAGAGTCCAAAAGTCAAACGAGGTTGTATTTGCGAAATTTGCTGATGAATCCTTTCAAATCAAGACCCACTATATTCATTTAGTTAATTATAAAGAAGCTACTTGGAACGACTTACTTTTCTTTAGAAATTACCTAAACAAAAATGCTGAAGCACGAAAAAAGTATCTTGAAATTAAAAGAGAGTATACTTCAACATTTTCCACTGGAATTCAAGAATATACCGATTATAAAGAAAAGTTTGTGCAGGACATATTAGCACAACAATTGAAGTAGTTTTTTTAATAGAAACACTGTACTGTCACGTCAAATAACAAAGGGAGGAAACCAATTGATCTACATCATCAGACACGGTCAAACGGATTTAAACAAAGAACGAAGAATGCAAGGGCGAAATGGATTACCATTGAACGAAACAGGTATTCAACAAGCTGCCAAACTGAAAGAAGAGTTGAAAGAGATTTCGTTTGATCTGGTTTTTTCTTCTCCACAAGAAAGGGCTATTCAGACTGCTGAAATAGTTACTGGTATGCAGGTGTCTACTGATCTAAGACTAGATGTATTTGACTTAGGAGATGCAGATAGAATTTTGCTTTCTGAAGTGAAAATGGATGGTCCTATCCCTGATAGAACCTTTTACAAAGGGGTAGAAAATCCAATTAGTTTCCTGGAAAGAGTTTTTGACTTCATGTCGGAACTGGAAAAACAAGTTGCCCATAAAGAAATAAATATTTTATTGTCCGGTCATAGATGCACCACTGGTTGTATGGGAGCTTATTTTGAGGGAGTGCCTTCCGACGGCAATATTACTAGATTTTCATCTGAAACAGGTAACTTCAAAGTTTTTACGTTCAATAGAAAGTAAGTTACGGTTTTCTCGACAGTCAAACAAAAACAATTTAAAAGGAGTAAGCCATATGAATGGAATGAAATCCAAGCTATCAGTAACAGGCGGTCTTGTTTTTTTAGGTATATCGATATTATTCTCATCTTGTTCTATTACTACTGCTATTAGTGAGTTGAAAAATGACCAAGATGCACCTAATTCATCAAGATTTGAAATGATCACTCCAAATGAGAGTAACATTATTATTTTTGATACAGTTACAGGAGAGTATTGGAGGAAATTTATCGAACCAAATGAAGGGCCGACGAATTGGGAAATGCAAGAGTCACCAGTATCGGGTAGCAATTAGTAAAGTATTTGAATACGTTCTACATAATGTGTTATCAACAAAAAAGCAGGCGTTTAAATAGTATGTTAGTTTCATTATATAATAGGTACGGTTTGTAAATTTAAACATTTAAAATAAATGTAAGTCCTAAGGGGGTAATCCATGAAACTTCGCATAGCTACCAGTTCAGATTTTGATTCAATTTCTCCTCTCCTAAACGTTTGGTGGGGAGGACGTCAAATGGTTGATATGTTACCAAGATTATTCTTTCAGCACTTTTCAAGCACTAGTTTAGTGATGGAACAGGATGATGAAATTATTGGGTTCTTAGTTGGACTCCTTTCGCAAGATCATGTAGAAGAGGCTTACATTCATTTTGTTGGTGTTCATCCTAATCATCGAAAGAAAAACATTGCAAAAGTTCTGTATGAGGAATTCTACGAGATTGCCAAAGATAACGAGCGTTCTATAGTTCGATGTGTCACCTCACCAGTAAATAAGGCTTCTGTTGCGTTTCACACCAAGATTGGATTTGAGGTGGAAGAAGGAGATAAGTTGGTGGATGGCGTGGATGTACATACTAACTATGATGGAAATGGTCAAGATCGAGTATTGTTTTGGAAACAGTTGAAGTACAGATAGTAAGGAGAGTCTGTTTTAAGTTATTAGATAGGAGGAAGTCATGAAAAAACTATTGTCCCCACGCCTACCAACTAAACAACCACCTCTTCGCCCAACAGACGAAATATGGACTGGATTCTTTTCTAAAGGAGAGCTAGAAGGAGAAGAAGACAGGGTCACACAACATGCTCATTTTCAACAAGTGCAATTTACTGGAGATTGGACAAAATCAGAGTGGAGTGACGTTTTATTTGAACGCTGCGATTTCTCTGGTAGTAACTTCAGTGATGCGAGTTTTTATCGTGTGCAGTTTCATGACTGTAAATTAGATGGAGTCAATCTGTCCGGTTGCGTTATTCGAAATGGACGATTTGATCAGTCGCGGATGAAACTTGCTAGTTTTGGATTCTCTAATTTTAAAATGGTTCGAATGCAAGATTGTGCATTAGATGAAGCGGACTTTTATGAACTTCGACATGAACATTTTTCTATCGATGCATGTACCTTACACAGTGCAAACTTTGGGGGAGTTGTGTTAAAAGATTTTGATTTATCCACATGCTCGTTTGAACGGATAATTGTAAGTATTGAAAAGATTGCTGGCTGCATTATTTCACCTGAGCAGGCGGTTGGGTTTGTGAAGGCAATTGGGATGGTGGTGAAGGAAGACTAGTGACCACCACCCAAACGATGCCTATCTAATCTTTCATTTAAGTGTTTTGTAATATAATACAGTAGCATGCAATTGTCCATCACCAGATAAAGCATAATAAGGAATGCTTCCAGCGTTTACATATTCCATAGATTGATAAAGAAAGTTGGATGGATCTCCTTCTCGAGTATCTAGTACGATAAGCGATTTATCTAATTCGCGGGCATAATCTTCAGCTATTTGCATTAACTTTCGACCAATGCCATTCCTACGGTAGTTAGGATGCGTAATTAGTTTTGCAATTTCAATTCTGTGTAGGCCGTTTGGTTTCGTACATAAATGTAGTTGTATGCTACCGACTATATGTTCCTCGACCTTTGCTACAAACAACAACGTTTCTGGCTGGATAACACTTTGCCAATAAGCTTTCGCTTCTCCTAGTGTTAAACCAGGTAAAAAACCTATCGATGCATCTTCATTTACTACTTTTACTAACAGGTTACTTAACTGCTCGCTAGCTTCTTCTATAGTTTCTAATCGTTGGATTTTAACTTCCATGGCAATTAAACCTCCCCCATTTAGGTCGATAACACTTTTACAAATGTGCCTTCTAAAGATCTGTCATATGCTAATTTGTTCATCTTTTGCACCTTTTGAGAAAGTGTGGAAGCGGATTGTAGATGTCTGTTTTGATAAACAGAAGGATCAATCAATCTTACTTTATTTTTTCGATGAATAGTAAATTCTTCTTTATTATTTTCCACCTTAACATGAGGGTGTATCTTTTCAAGTAAACTTTTAACTTCTGGATCTGAAATGGACTGAAGTTTTGTCCATAATTCTTGATCTGTCTGTAAGAAGTCCTCTAATGAAAGATAATTCTTTTGCAAAGAAAGCTTTAGTACGGAAGCTAACCTATCGTATCCAAATATATTTAGTGGATCCATAAAGAAGTCAATTACTTCTGTGTAATAAGTCTCTACAAACCACTCCGCCACTTGGATATTTTTTAAATACATCTTTCCATTCATGACAATCAGATTATCTAAAAACGTATCTACTTCTTCTCGTAAAATGTGCCCATATGTAAACATGTCTCGAAGTGTATAATCCACACGATCAGCACAAAGTTCCGGTGCAGGCTGTTCTAACAAAGTCCATTGCGATTCATCCAGTAGAATCTGTTCATAGTGGAAACCGTGCTTTTCTAAGATAGAAGGGATTGTAGAGTCTTTAATAACAGTATGAAAAATTTTTTCGTGATAGTCTTCTTCTTTGTTATCAAAGACAAAGTCGACGACATGGGAAAAAGCAGTATGAGAAACGTCGTGTAATAACCCAGCAATTTGCTCTTGTAGGGAGCCACCGAGTTTCTTGATAAGAAGCATGACGCCAATGGAATGCTCGTATCGAGTAACATTCCATTTAGGGTTAACTAAGTAACTTGCGCCTCCTTGACGTATACCCTTTAATCGTTGGAGCGGAGGACTTTGAATCAATTCTTCTAGTACTTTATTTAGTTGGAATTCTCCGTAGATGGTGTCTTGGATTCTCATGATTGTCCTCCTAAAAAGTTGGATGGGATTAATCTGTTTTTTGTAAATGTTCGGTATATAAAATATAACAGAAAATTCGGGAGGATAAAGGGGGCAACGCATATACTGCATGGCTTTTTCTATATTCATAGACTTTCCTCACTTTTGGCAGTGGCATTTTCATGTTACACTAATTTTAACATATATTTGAAATTTCAATTCTTAAAAAAAGCTCTAATAAAGGGAGGAGGAACTTCCTGTGAAATTTTTCATTATGATGCTAATCCCAATACTTACGATCTTCTCATGGTTAGCAATCGGGTTTTGGTCCAAGTCTGTGGAAGATTAGAAGACCAAACGAAGAAGTAATGCCAACGGTAGCTCAGTAACAACTTATATACAAAAAAATGTAGTGAAGGAGGATAGTCATGAAGAAACCTATCTTTGTAGAAACCACCATCCACTCCAACCTCGACACCGTCTGGGAACACAGTCAAAACCCTGACATTCATACAACCTGGGACCTTCGTTTTTCCTCCATTACCTATGAAAACAAAATAGACCATCGTGGATGGGAATTGTTTCGCTACACAAGATCCATCTTTCCAGGTCTTTTGGTTAAAGGGTGGGGGGCAAATACAGGGAAGAAAACACTGAAAAATGGTGGCGCTATCTCCTCTTTGGAGTTTGGTTCTGAGCAATTGCTTTCTCCCATTAAGAAAGGAAGCGGGTATTGGAAGTATACGCCTTTAGAAGAAGGAGTAAAATTCGACACGAAATATACCTATGAAGTTCGTTATGGATTCTTTGGCAGAATACTAGACTTGCTCTTTAGACCCACAATCGCTTGGGCAACAGCGCTTAGCTTTGATGTGTTTCGATTAAGCATTGAAACGAACCAAAAAGCGGAGCAGCTATATCGCGCATTTTTCACGAAGTGGATCTTCGTTTTTACCTTTTTGGCAGTATGGCTGTATCACGGGCTAGTGCCGAAAATCATAGCGCAGCATCCAGAAGAAGTTCGCATGATTGAACGTGTCCTACCGATTGATGGAACTGGCATTGTCATAGTTGTAGGGGTTTTAGAGATAGTGTTCGGTTTGTTATGGCTGAAATCTACATTTCATAAATGGTTATTTTTACTGCAGCTACTGGCATTCCCTGTTCTAGCTGTTGGAGCATTAGTAGCAAATCCAGACTTACTAACAGACCCGTTTTCACCAATATCGTTAACCTTTGTACTTTGTGGTGCATCTTTAGTTGGATATATAAACGAGAAACAAACCATTCCGTCATCAAAGAACACAACATGGAAAGTAGGGTAGTGGATGATTAGACAAGTACTAACCGAAGATCAGTGGGATAGACTGCATGAAAAAGTAAAACGTCGATACGCAGGAGACTCTATTTCCGGACAAGGGATCATGAAAGTGATGAAGGGAGCTCCTAAGACAATCCGCCCAATCTTACCATTAGGAAGAAAGAGAAATCTATTACTATCAGAAAGTGGAACAAACGTCCCTTTTGACTTCACATGGAAAAAAGTATTCTTACCAAATGGGATGGAAGCTTACAGGTTTGAGCGAACGTTCCACTTTTCCACAGGTAGCCAATCATTTAACGCCGTATTAGTTCCATCTCGTATCAGGCCCGTCATTCATGATTTTTTAGGCGATCCGGCAACTTTGTATGCAACGATTACTCCGACAGTAAGAGAGGACGGATCCTTGGAATTTCTCTCGGAAAGAAGTAGTTTAGTAATGGATAAGAAGAGACTATCGTTACCTGCTTTCGCGTCTGCTCAAGTTAAAGTAGAAGAGAAATACGACGACCAGAAAAATTTATATATCATCAACGTACATGCAAGTAACTCAATGGTGGGAGATTTGTTTTACTATCGGGGACATTTTGCAGAGAGGGAGTAAGGTTGGAAGAAGCGACCAAACTTCGGAGAAATCGACCGAACTTGGTGGAGAAGCGACCGAACTTAAGCGGAAGCGACCAAACTTTGGAGAAAGCGACCAAACTTGGTGGAGAAGCGACCAAACTTCGGAGAAAGCGACCGAACTTGATGAGAAGCGACCAACCTCTAGCAAAACCACCCAATACAAAAACCTGTCCCGTGCTGGAACAGGTTTTCTCTCTACTAGTCTATTTTAATCAAAATCTTGCCTTCATAATTTCTACTTTCCATTAATCGATGAGCCGCAGCTGCTTGATCTAAAGAAAAGATCTTGGCAACAGGTATTTCTATTACTCCAGAAGCAAATAATTCCATCACTTTTGTAGCAACTGGAGCTAATCGTTCAGGTGCATGTTTTCTTGTGGTACCTAAGCTAAAGCCTTTAACATTCCGACAACTATTATGTACATCGCTTGTACTAAACGAACCAGCTTTTCCGCTGCTGTTGCCAAACTGTACAAGTGTGCCGTACATCGCTAAGCATTTTAAACTATTAGTTGTAACATCACCAGCAACAGAATCAAAAATAACGTTTGCACCGCTAGTATTAGTTTCATTCATGACCATCTCAGCAAACGTGTCATACGTATAGACGTTATCGGCGCCTAAGTTTTGTACATACTCTTGCTTATCTAAATTACCGACCGTACCAATAACTTTCTTTACTCCAGCTAACTTTGCTAATTGAACTAGCATAGATCCAACGCCACCTGCAGCACTATGAATAACAATGGTATCTGTAGTTTTTACTTGTCCGATTTCATAGAAAAGTATGTACGATAAGATGCCAACAGTAGGCATGGTAGCAGCTTTCTCTAAAGAGAGATTAGAAGGTAATTTGAAGATCAATCTTTCATCCGAAATTACATATTCTGCATACGATCCGTTTTTCGGAAATGCGATTACTCGGTCTCCTTTCACAAACGTTGATCCAATAGGAGCGGTGTCCACTATCCCCGCAACATCTAACCCTAGGCTGAAAGGGAATTTCCCTTTGCCTTTCTTACCAGTTCGAGTTTTAATATCTGCATAGTTAACGCTAGTGTAAGCTGATTTAATAAGAATCTCATTTTCCCCTGTGATAGGAATTTGTCTATCTGTATAAGTAAGCACATCTGCACTACCAAATTCCTGTTGAATGACTGCTTTCATTCCCGATCTCCCCTTTATGTAAAATCCATTATAATATTAATATAAATTTCCTTATGCCGACCTCGAAATAAATGAACAACTATGAGGTGAAAAAAATCTCCAGAAGGTTCTGGAGATTTTTACGTCATTAAGATTGAATGAATTTAACAGCTTCTTGTAATAAATCTGTAAAATCTTCTGGGAAAAAATGGCCTAATTCTTTTTTGACTACAAACTGACAAGGATAGTTGTATGCATCTAAAATCTTCACTAGTTCAACCGTTTTTTCAAAAAAAATATCTTGATCTCCCGCAATAATATACCCTTTTCCCGTAGGTTTGTATTTTTCTAAATAGTCTTTAATAATGTCAAGGTCACGTATGGCAGGAATAACCGCAAGGAACCCTTTTGTATTCAACTTATTACCTTTAAGACTTAATTCAATGGCAAGTTTTCCACCTTGTGATCCACCAGCAAGTATAGTTTGTTTGGATCTAGAAATTTGATGAAATTCGTTAAAAGCATGAACAATTTCACTTTCAGCAACTGTTGGATCTTCCCAACAGTATGAATCATGTCCAAACACTTGAGATGACTGAGGAAATCCATAAAAATAGTTAGCTAATAGATGGTTGTTCATCCAATATGGAGCAAAATTTTTAACATTGTATCCCCGCATATGTAAAGAAAATATAGCAGTTGAAGCAGTAGGATTCCCAAAAGTGAACAATTCCTGCTTAGCTTCTTGTTTTGCATCCTCTAGTTTTTGTATGCATTCCTCCACAATCAATTTAAAGTTGGAGTCAGTTTGTAATACTTCTAGCTCCGAGTTGTTTGTTAATTTCTCCGGATTCCACCATAACCCTTTATCCAGCCCGTTTTGAAAAGTAGAAAGTGCCAAGTCTGTCTTCTCTTGAGCTGTAAAAGTACAAGCTTTAAGAAATAAGATCGCATCCGTTCTGTTTGGATAATCGTCCATCATTTGATGTAATAAGCTGATTACGTCACTGTATTGTTTTCGATCATATAAGGTAAAAACGTCTTTGACTAAATTATCGTACTTTGTTAGCAACAATCTTCTCACACTCCATACCTTTTTCTAAATTATACCATCTAATAAGAATAATTGGATAAAAATAGTACATAACTTTTCATCATTATGGATAGATTAACGAAGTGGAGGTGTTAAGTTGATAAAAACGATAGCAGCCATTTTTATTACAGTACTAATGCTAATCACTACTGGCTTTAGTAATGAAGAAAGTACTTCACCAAATGAGGAACTGTATCAAAACGTTTTTTTAAGCCTCTTAATGCCATATATAAGTGAAGCAGTCAACAATTACTACACAAATTTGCTGTCTGAAATGCCTTTGGTTTATACATATGATATAGAAGTATTGGGAGTTAAGAGATTATTAGATGATACAAGTTATTTATTCGAGGTTGATTTGCAAGTGGCACCAGTAATTGGAGCACATAATGCAGTAGGAGAAGATAGACTTATTTTCTATATAGATGGTACAGGGAATGTGAAATTAAAAAAATATCAACACTTAAAAGATTATCCTCTCTTTTAATAACATATAGGCAGCGACTAATGTAGATAGTCACTGCCTATATTTTTATGTAATTAATGGTATTTATTATATATTTATGTAAAATAAAACTAATAGAAAGATAGAGTATTCAGTAAGATATCAATGCATAGGAGAATGCGAAATGAACCCAATAGTGCTTCAGTTCCAGCATACAATCGGTGAAATCAAAAGTATGGAAAAACTAGCTCAACAAGGATGGACGTCTATCGTACAAAAAGTAACAACAGACAACGGAGTCTATCTATTAAAAAGTTCATATAAGGACAAGTACAGACAATGGTTAAAACAAGAAGCGGATGTACTACAACAATTTAAAGATCATGATGAAATCCATGTGCCAAAATATTTTGGATTTATTGTGGAAGAGAGTGCGAGTCATTTACTCATGTCTTTTGAAGAAGGTGTTAGTTTAACAACGGCTTTAAAAGAAGCAAAGACGACAGAGGAGAGAAGAGAGCTGATAAAAAGTTTTGGAAACTTCTTGAATCATTTTCATGGGTTAAAAATACCTGAAGACATAGGAAAGGTAGATTGGCTAGAATCTCAGTTTGAATTGGCTGCCAAGTATATAGAAAAAAATCAAACAGATGGAAGTCTAGAATTGCTGCAACAACTAAAGAACAATAAACCAACGCCAACTCAGCAAACATTTATTCATGGAGACTGCACAACGGATAATGTAATGGTGATCAATGGTCGTGTAGCATTATTTATTGATGTTGCGGGTATGACGATTGGAGATCCAAGGTATGATGAATCCTTAGCTATAAGGGACTTTACTGGTGACAATGAGTTAAAGAGTGCTTTCTATGAAGGCTATACAAGAAATCGAGTTACTCCAGAAGAGTTTGATTACTTTGATGGTGGATTGTATGAGTTTTTCTAGAAGTATAGTAGATGAAGATGGAGGAGCTAAGATACACTTAGCTCTTCCATCTATCAGTTAATTCTAGTAACCAACAATGCAGCAGAAGTAGGAGATAAGTAAATCTCTGTCGCTCGGACATCCTCATGATTTAACCAAAACTCTCTCACTTCGTCAGGTTTGTCACGCCATTCTTCAGGAAAATGCTCCTGTGGTGTAAAATCGTCCATTAGTAGTAAACCACCGATATCTAATGCACAAAGTAATAATTCGGCTTCCAAACATTTTGCTGCAGCTGCATCCGCAAAAATAAATTGGAAAGGGCCTTTGTGGATTAGTTCCTTCCAGTCGGATACTAGAAAGGTAACTTGACAATGATGTAAAGTCTCTCTCACTAAGTCGACCTTTTTCTTATCATGATCTACTGAATAAAAGGATACTCCAGGAAGAAGTGCTGAAACAATCCACGAGCTGCCTACTCCGTAACCTGTGCCTATTTCGAGGATTTTCCCATGTTTTATTTGCCCAACTAAGACGGATAATAGCCGTCCCGTTTCATCAGAGCAAGAATGAGAGAAGTGTTTGCTCTTTGCTAATTTTTTACTGTTCATAACTATCTCTGGTAGATAGGAATTGTAACGATACATAGTGGTCATGACATTTCCTCTTCAGTCAGTCCTAACCGACATAAACAACCCTGGATCCAACTCCTCACTCTCCATCACAATCGCAGTTAATCCAGCCTCCGTTTTCGTCTCGTGCCACTCGCCTTTCTCCCAAAATACAGCATCTCCAGCGCTTACTTTGGCATACACTTCATCAGCACCCTTTACCAAACCTTCTCCTTGTAAAATAAGAAGAAGTTGAGGTGTTACAGCTTGATGCCAACCGATAACACCATTTTCCTCTAGATACATACAACCCACATGAGCAGGTTTCGTCGTCTGAATCACTCTACTCATAGCAAAATTGGAATCAAATCTCGTAATTCTCTTTGAAACGCTTTGATCAAATGAAAAAATAATCATGATAACCTCCTAGGATGGTATATGGAATTTATTCGACGATGAAGTAAAAATCCCTTGAATTTTTTTACATCTCCAAAGGAGCAGTCATCCCCAACAGTCGCAAGCCTTCTTTCAAAACAACAGTCACCGCAAACACGACGGTAATTCTCGCTTGCATCCATTTAGTATCATCCAAAATACGAACAGAACCATAAAACTTATTGAACGCTCTAGCTAATTCCATTAAGTACTTGGCTACTTGCGATGGATCATATTCAGACCAGGCACGTGCAACAACTTCAGGAAAAGCATATAACTGTATAATTACTTGCCAAGCTTCAGGTAGATGATGAGAAGCATCTCCTTCAGGTTCAAAATTCCCTTTACGAAGCAACGACGAAGCACGAGCATGCGTGTATTGTAAATAAGGCCCCGTTTCACCTTCGAATTTCAACATATCTTCTAATGAAAATTCAATGTCATGCAAACGATAATTTTTTAAATCATGGAAGATCACAGCACCAGTTCCCACTTGCTTAGCAACTGCCTCTTTATTTACTAAACCAGGATTTTTCTCTTCTATATTGGTAAGAGCGAGTTCCATTGCTTCCTTCAAGACAGACTCCAGTAGAACAACTTTCCCTTTACGAGTAGACATTTTCTTTCCATCTTTCAACATCATCCCAAACGGAATATGCTTCAATCCACTGTGCCAATCGTAACCCATTTTCTCTAACACTTTGTATACTTGCTTAAAGTGTAATGACTGCTCATTTCCAACAACATACAGTGATTGATCAAACTCATATGTTTCTTGACGATAAAGTGCAGCCGCCAAATCACGAGTGGCATAAAGAGTTGTTCCGTCTGACTTTTTAATTAAACAAGGTGGTAAATCTTCTAGTTCAACTACTTGTGCACCATCCGATTCTTTCAACAAGGATTTCTCTTCCAGCAGTTTCACCACTCGATCCATTTTGTCGTTGTAAAACGCTTCACCATCATTCGAATCGAACTTAATACCAAGGATGTCATAGATCTTAAGGAATTCTTGCCAAGACTCATGACGGAACCACTCCCACAATTCGAGGGCTTCTTTGTCTCCATTTTCCAGTTTCTTAAACCAAGCCCGTGCCTCATCTTCTAAAGACGGAGCAGTCTCTGCTTCTTCATGAAATTGAACATATAACTTTAATAATTCCTGTATCGGGTTCTCTCTGACGATTTCTTCTTTTCCCCATTTCTTATAAGCAACAATTAGTTTTCCAAACTGCGTGCCCCAATCTCCGAGATGGTTAATGCGAACTGCTTGAAATCCTTGTTTTTCTGCTAGTAGAGCAAGTGAATTTCCGATAACGGTAGAACGCAAGTGCCCCATGGAGAAAGGCTTTGCAATGTTGGGGGAGGATAGGTCGATGGTGACAACCTTGTCGTTCCCACTGCTGCCAGTTCCATAAGATTCTTTTTCTTGTAAAATGGAAGTTAAAACAGATGTTGCAATGACCTCTTGCTGCAAGAAAATGTTCACGTATCCACCAACTATTTCTGTGTGGGAGATAATTGGTGACTGCATCTCGTTTGCGATTTCTGGTGCGATTACGTTAGGAGACTTTCGAAGGATTTTTGCTAATTCAAAACACGGAAACGAGTAATCACCTAAGTGCTCATACTTTGGTTTCTCAATCATTTGTTGGATCTTTTCTTCCGTAAGCTTTCCGTCTAGCGTTTGATAAAGAACATGTGCTAATTCATTAACAATATGCATTTTTATCCCTCCAATTTTAGTGTAGAAAAACAAAAAGAACCCCGCCTCTTATAAAATAAGAGACGGGATTCTTAGATTAGTCCCGTGGTACCACTCTACTTGTTTTTGCAAACCACTCGATTTGTTAACGAGGCAGACCCCGGCTGTTCCCTACTACCGTTCGGGAAAGCATCTCCAAAGTGCGCTTCATCAATTGCTCTGCACCAAGCTCCCACCAACCTTGGCTCGCTAAAACATTCGCAACTAACTACTCTCTTTATCATGGATTTTACAGATATTAGTATCATTATAGGGAACTTTTGAAATATTTCAATAGTTATTTACTATTTTTTAAATTGGTGATTGGTGTGTGCAGAAGTTGGATAGAAGTTAGAGGAAAAGCGGGAAAGTGTGCAGAGTGGGGAGAAAAGTGAGCAGAAGCAGCGGAAAGTGTGCAGAGTGCGAAGAAAAGTGAGCAGAAGCAGCGGAAAGTGTGAAGAGTGCGGAGAAAAGTGAGCAGAAGTAGCGGAAAGTGTGCAGAGTGCGGGGAAAAGTGAGCAGAAGCAGCGGGAAAGTGTGCAGAAGCCAACCAAAAGTGACCAAAAACACACAACAAAGGGTCCAGTGACATCTTCATGATCACGAACCCCGCCAAAGTGAATTATAAAATAGGCTAACATCATAAAGTGTTACTCATGTAAGTGACTCTAGTAATGTTTTGCCAATGTGAAGGACTATAAGAAACAGGACGATGCTAATGAGCAATACTTGGAAGTTATACTTAACGTTCTTCATCCATCTCGTCTCCTTAATTCGACTTTAATTGCATTTTAGGCAAGGAGCGTTTCATTTAATCATTTTAATCTAGAATATTTATTTCATCTTTGGATCGTATGGAGTGTCTGTCTGCTTGACTATGCAAGGGAATTACACTATGATGTATACCTATGGGGGTAAAAATTTTTACTCTAAAATATACCTTAGGGGGTAATGGTGATTCTTATGGATTACATTGGTTATGTATTAATTGGGATAGTTATTGCAGCAATGTCTATGAAGTTTATGCCGATTAAAGGCGTGCGACAGATTTCCGTAGCGGATTTGAAAAATGAGTTAAAAGATAAAAATAAGCAGTTTATCGATGTACGTACATCTGGTGAGTATAGAGGTTTTAATCTCAGAGAATTTAAGAATATTCCTTTGCATCAACTGAAGCAAAAAGCAGAGAAGGAATTAGTGAAAGAAAAAGAAGTTGTAGTAATTTGTCAAAGTGGAATGAGAAGCCAGAATGCTAGTAAGGTATTAAAAAAGTTGGGGTTTGAAAAAGTAACTAATGTCCGTGGTGGCATGAGTGCTTGGAAATAATGAAGGGAGTAGATAATGATGAAAAAATTAAGTACAAGTGAAGTCAAAATGCTTCTGAATGAAGGTAAGAGCGTAAATATTATAGATGTAAGAGAAGTGGAAGAGGTAAAGGAAGGGATGATTCCAGGTGCAATCCATATTCCTCTTGGTCTTTTAGAGTTCCGTCTTCATGAGCTAGATAAGGAGAAAGACTACATTATAGTGTGTCGCTCTGGGGGAAGAAGTGCTCGTGCATATGAACTTTTAGAGAGTCGCGGATACACTGTTACGAATATGACTGGCGGTATGTTGGATTGGAATGGCGAAACAAAATGATAGATTAGAAAAGTTGGCAGAGTGATTCTAGCCAACTTTTTTGTCATATATAAGCAATTCTTATGAAGCTTCATTCGTTCTACTTTCTTACTAATTATTGTAATAAAGGTTATAGTTAAGTGGAGAGGAGTGGTGTTTAATGATTTTAGGAATTCACCATGTTCAGTTGACGATACCAGTAGGAAAAGAAGAAGAGGGAAGAGACTTTTATTGTAAGGTTTTGGGCCTCAAGGAGAAAGAAAAGCCAAAAAGCCTGCAGGGACGAGGTGGATTTTGGCTGCAAGCTGGTCCACACGAAATTCATGTTGGGACAGAAGATGGTATGGATAGAGCAAAAACAAAAGCTCATTTAGCATACCAAGTGGATGATTTGAAGTATTGGAGAGACAAACTTCAGGAACATAAGATTGAGATGATAGAATCTATTCCAATTGAGGGATATGATCGTTTTGAATTCCGTGATCCGTTTGGGAATCGTGTGGAGATGATTCAGGCGATTTAGCTATATGTTCTTTATTTAAAAGCGACAAAAGTTTGAGCTCTGGGCGGACTTTTGTCGCTTTTTTTATATTATCCATTCTTCCTCCTCTTCTAACTCTACAACATTTTTCGAAATCACCCTTTGATAGACAAAATCATACCGCTGAAATATTGGAATATAGAAGTGATTATGTAACTTTATGGTTTGAGAGTCGTCTGTTGATGTGGAGGGATAACGATGAAAAAAACAATACATATAGTAACTTTAATAATAGTAAGCATATTGATTACTGGCTGTGATTTAGTAGGATCTTCAAATGAACTTCCTCTAGAAATGGTAGCTTATAATTCGTTGACTAGAGAAGAGCAAAAACAAATACCTGTGAGCCCAAAAGATTCGAGTGTGCAAGTGTTGAGCGTAGATGAAACAATAAAGTCTTATCTTCCTAATGATTACAAAGATGATAAAGTACATGCTGTTATATTTCGAGGAACAGAAACTGATAATGAGGGGAATCTTACTGTGTTCTTAGGTCAGGATAGAAAATCTGTAATTGGAAAAGGGAATTATTGAGTAGGAGGAATTGCATTGAATGGCATTTATAATCTATTAACAATAACTTTAAATATCTTGTTTTATGTGAATATTATTATTAGGAATGTATCTCGCCCTCATTCTATATAATTAAAAATTTAAGCATGTTGGTTGAATTTCATCAGCAAATTTTAATAGGGAATCATAATACCCTTTGTTTTTGACGAAGGGACTTTTTCTGGAAAATAACTTTAAGAATTTATTAAGAAATCTAACTGTAAATATCTGTTATAATAAATTTATTGAATAGTAGACTTGCAGGGTAACAAGGAGGTAATAGGATGAAGAAGTATATGTTTCTTTGTCTGCTTCTATTGGTTGGTTGTAGCACTACACAAGAGAATTGGGAGACAGCTATCCCTGAGTTAACAACACTAGGAACAGACATTGTAGATGAACAAGGCAATATTAAAAATGGTAGTTTTTTAGAAGAGTTTGAAGAGAAAGTGAAACAAGGAATCAAATCAACTGTGCGAATTATTACCTATACGGAAGAAGGAGCACCGATAGTAACGACACTTGATTTTGACGGGGAAAATATTACTACTACCAAAGATGAGAGAAGAGATAGTAACGGTTTGAGAGAATTCTCCACTGTGCAGTGTAAGAAGATTGATGTGAACGAGGTGGAGAGGTCGTTGGATTATCGATTGAGTGGATGTGAAGGGGATAAGTGGGTTTTATAGGGTTTTGAGTGAGGGGAAAATAGTGAATATACATATAATAGGTTCTGTTGGCAGCGGGAAAACTACTTTGGCTAGAGAACTTGCTGCGGATTTATCCATACCAAACTATGAAATTGACAATTTTGTTTGGGAAAGGAATCCGTATGGTGATCACAGAAGGTCTGATCTAGAGATTCTAAAGGTAGTAAAGAAAATAGTAGCTACCGAAAACTGGATAATAGAAGGCGTACATACAAGAGAGTGGATCGCATCTTCTTTACAACAAGTCCACCTCATTATCCTATTAGATCCTCCTTCAAAAGTAAGGCGGTACAGAATTATAAAGAGATTTTTTCGTCAGTTAGTAAAATTAGAAAAGGCTAACTACAAGCCATCGTGGAAGATTTTTATGAACATGTTTAAGTGGGACGCGCAGTTTGAGCGTAACGGAAAAGCATCTCTTTATAGAATGTGTAGGGGATTTGAGAGTAAGATAGTCGTTGTGAAGAGTAAGGACGAGGCAACAATGCTTGTGAAAAGGGAATGGAAAAAGAGCTGTTAACGAAGAAGATATCTTTGTTAGCAGCTCTTTTCTTTTACTTTATTAAACTATGTAACCAGTCAATCATTTCTCTTATAACTTCAACAGAGGCGCAAGTATTCATGGGCGTTAGTTCTAGAGAATGGTTAGCTCCTTCGACTACTTCTATTGGCATCTTGTTTTTCAATGTGTCTAATTGGAGAGCATCAATTTGTTTCATGGTTACAGAAGCAAAAATTTGCCCATAAAGAGAAGGAGTACGAAGTCAAAGGAGGACTAAGACGATGGATAAAAAACATCTAGTCATTCTTGGGGCGGTATTCTTACTACTTACCGGTTGCCAAGAGGAGCAAGTAGAAAAGCCAGAAGAGCCGAAAAGCGAATTTTCTATTAAGATGAAGACACCTGAAGAACAGCAGAAAATTGCAGAAACGTATACATATGAAGATTATAAGAAAGTGTTTGATGAAGCTGTTACAGAAGCGAAAGAGTTTAATGAAGACGAAGAGTTAACGAAATGGATTGTCCGAACATTAGCTCAAGAAAAGCTTGCTTATGCGGAAGAGTTGCCGGATGAGCAGGTGGTAAAATTGGCTAGGCAAACAATGAACGAAGAAAAAGTTTGGAAGGACATCGCATATGAGAAATATAAGGTAGAGGTTACGGATGAAGAGATAGATAACTATATCAAGGAAGGGCCAGATTCGAGCGATCTTCCAGCACATAAAGCGTATGCTGAAGCGCTTGGCTTAACTTTAGAAGAATTGAATCATGAATATGACCGAGAGTTGTATGAGAAGAATTTGATTTGGATGAAATTGAGGCCAATTTTAGAAGAAGAGTATGGGGTAACGGATAGGGAAGAGATTATTCAGAGATATAATGAAGAAGTGAATGAGAAGTTAGGTTGATGGGTCTTGTCTTGTGGAGCACCTGAAGCGAGAAAAGTGGTGCCAGGTGTCCCAGGAGATCGTCTTGCGGAGCACCTGAAGCGAGAAAAGTGGAGTTATGTGTCCCGGGAGATCGTTTTGCGGAGCACATGAAACGTGGAAAGTGGAGTTAGGTGTCCCAGGAGAGTGTCTTGCGGAGCATCTGAAGCGAGGAAAGTGGAGTCAGGTGTCCCAGGAGCGCGTCTTGTGGAGCACCTGAAGCGAGAAAAGTGGAGTTAGGTGTCCCGGGAGAGCGTCTTGCGGGGCACCTGAAGCGAGAAAAGCGGAGTTAGGTGTCCCAGGAGAGTGTCTTGTGGAGCACCTGAAGCGTGGAGAGTGGTGCCAGGTGTCCCAGGAGAGTGTCTTGTGGAGCACCTGAAGCGAGAAAAGTGGAGTTAGGTGTCCCGGGAGACTGTCTTGTGGAGAACGTGAAGTTATAAAACTAGGGTTACGTGGTCCACAAAAAGTTTCCGCGGTATAGCAGAAGTCGAAATCAACATCTCAGTTATACCGGAGGAGCGTCCAGCGGTATAGCAGAAATAGAAAACAGTGATGCAGGTATATCAGAGGAGCGTCCAGCGGTATAGCAGAAGCAGAAAACAGTGATGCAGGTATACCAGAGGAGCATCCAGCGGTATAGCAGAAGCAGAAAACAGTGATACAGGTATACCAGAGGAACGTCCAGCAGTATAGGGGAAACCCAAAACGACAATCTAGATATACCACGGCAGCTTTTCTCATAAGTCTAACTGATTAAAATATAATGAGACTCATCTAAAAACAAGCCACACCCAACGGCTAACGATGAGTTGTTACTGGTCTCGTAACAAACAAAAAGAAATGACTAAAGCAAATGCTAGTCATTTCTTTTTCATTTCAGTTTATTTTACAATCGCAGCTCGCTTCTTCACGGGCACATAGATATCAATCTTCTTATTCTCGTTAACATGACAACGCTCATCGTACAGTTCGATGTCTAAAGTGCCGCTATGCTCATAATCTGACTGCGGAAACCAGGTACTGAAAATGTTGTTCCAAGTTGATTGAATCGTTGGGATAAATGATTTGTCGTCAGCAGGAGGTGTGGTGAAAATCGCAAATTCTTGCTCCGGAAATGTTCGATAAACCATTCCAGCAAGCGGCGTTGTTCCCTCTGCCACTCTTTTTCCAATAATGTAGGTGAACTCACCTGTCTCTGGTTGGAAATCTGTACAAATACCTAATTCTTCATAAGGATTAAGAGGAGAAGGGATCTTCTCACCAAGGTCATTTTGCAAGTATTGTTGCCAAAAAGCAGGAATATCTGAATTATTTTCTCCGTCAACATTCTTTGTCTTCACTTCATAACCAACTACATAAAATCCTTCAACTTTTTTCAAACTAGGTTCCATCGATAGCTCTCCTTTTATACGATAAGATTTTAAGTAGGCTTTACTTCTGAAAGGACCAGAAAGCTGATGAGCACGACGATATTGCAGAGGGCTCACACCAAACTGTTTCTTAAAAGCTCGATTAAACGATTCTTGATAAGAAAATCCAACTTCTAACGCAATATCAATTATCTTTTGATTCGTAAAATAAATCTTCTCTGCAGCAACAGTTAACCGTCTTTTTCTTACATATTCAATGACAGATTCCCCAACCATCGTTTGAAAAACGCGATGAAAGTGGAAGGGAGAAAAATTAGCGACTTCTGCAAGCCACTTTAGCGATAATGGTTCGTCTAAATGATCCTCAATATAATCCAGTGAGTGCTGAATATCCTTGTCATAACTCATCGTATCACCTACCTTGCTTTTAGATTATCAGGGAATGTTGAAGAAAAATTAACCATTGTTGCTATCTTATAGATTGTAGTTAGCTATTTGCAAAAATTACCTCAATACCTCACTCAATCCATTATCATTCGTATACTTTATAGCTTCAATTTTATCTTCTTCTTTCTTAGAAAAACTCACCTTACCTTCCACTTCTGTCTGCACTTCGTCAGCGGTATCTTTATCTACAATCACATCAGCAACGAAGTTATACAACTCTGGAAAGTCTTTGTCCTGTGTAATTTCTACGTTTTCTAAATTAAGCGTGTGGTTATTCATCGTTGCTGTTTGCGCATAAGCATATCCATTTGATCCTATGAAAGAAACAAATGCATCCTCAACAAAGTAATTTCCATAAACATTTTTATTGTACTCGTCTAATTTTTGAACTGAGTGGGTCTCGCTATCGATTTGTTTCATTTCTGAGATAATTTCCGCTAACTCCAAATCTGGAGCGCTAAATTGCGCTTGTAAAACATCCTTAATAGCTGTCGTTTGAGCAGATTCTTCACTACAAGCTGTAATAAAAATACAAGCTAGACTAATCGATAATGCTAAAAACCATTTGTTTCTCATAAAAAATCCCCTCCGTATCTAGTAATACGAAACTAGAATAGAGGGGGATTCAAATATTTTCATAATAGTAATAATTTACTAATTATGCCCGCGATCTTTAAATAATTTTACCCATATAAAACTCATCAAAATATTTTCCATCAATGCAAAGAGAATTCCGTTTTGTGCCTTCCACTTGAAATCCCATCTTTTTATATAAATGAACTGCAGAAAGGTTTTCACAAACAACAGTTAACTCTAACCTGTTGAGTGGAACGTCTTTTGCCCAACGTTCCATTTCTTCAAATAACAAAGTTCCAACACCTTGGCCTCTAAATTTCTCATTAATGCCAATCACTACGAGTGCTGAGTGCTGCTTTCTTTTTACATCGCCTCCGATCACCACCAAATATCCAGCAAGGTTGTTATTGTTTTCTGCTAGTAAAATAGTAGAATTAGGACTCGATTGAAAGTGACTAATCATCTTTCGCTGACCTTCGGGGGTTACAGATCGTTCTCCCGCACCAAACATCATAAACTCAGAACTAGACTCTACCTTTCCGATTAGTTGAACAAGGTTTTCTGCATCATCTATATTGCATTCTCTAACAAACATCATCATTCTCCTTCAGGAATCGTCTCTTTGGCTTTTTAAAATAGAATACATAAACACGTCATTTGGCTGTCCATCTTGATATATGTAGTCACGAAGGATGCCTTCTTCTTGGAATCCTAATTTCCTTAACAGGTTGTTGGAAGCTTCATTCTCTAAAAATACTACTGCTCCGATTCGAGTAAGGTTCAGCTTGTTGAAGCCGTAATCTACCATTTCTCTCACTGCTTCCGAAGTGTACCCGCTTCGCCAAAAGTCAGGGTGAATCTCGTATCCAACTTCCGCACGTTTATATTTACCGAGTAAATTGTTAAAGCCGATTGTACCAATTAATCCAGGGCGATCTTTCAATTCGATTCCCCAGCGCATTCCGCGTTTGTCCTCATAACCTTTTTGAAACATAGCTACTAGATTCTCTGCTTCTTCCACACTTTTCATCGTATCTTGGCCGTAATACTGCGTAACTTCTTTTAAAGAGAAGATAGAGAACAATGCTTGAGCATCTTTTTGTTTAATTTCTCGAAGGATAAGGCGTTCTGTTTCTAATTTAGGTACCATTTATTTTCCTGCTTTCACTGAATTAGTCTTGATCAAACGTTTGATCAGGCTTATTTGCCCTCTATGACTGATTTCTTCTTCTATTACATGGAAATATATAGTTAAGAATATCAGTTATTTCAGGAAATGAAAGTCTGATTATGGAAGGAAATAAATGTTATACTTGATGTATATGGGAATCGGTCGAGGGGGCAAGGTGGCTCGACGAAATCTTGGTAACACTAAAAGTACCATTATACGTGAGACACTAGAGAACTTTATTTTTGAGGAAAAGACTTTTGATCTTGTTACTTCTAGGTTTGTACTTCATTATATTGAGGATTTGAATGCTTTGTTTAAGAAGATTTATTCTACTTTAAATCAAGATGGGCACTTTATTTTCAGTATTCAACATCCGGTTACTACTTCTTCTTTCATTAGTAAGCAGTCTGGAGAAAGACGAGAAAACTGGATTGTAGACGACTATTTTAAAAAAAGGCGAAAGAACGGAACCGTGGATAGACGAACAAGTGGTAAAATATCATCGGACAATTGAGAGTTATTTTCCTTGTTTAAGGACTGCGGGTTTTGACGTGAAAGATTTACGTGAAGGTTTCCCGGTTAGAGAGAATTTTTCAAACGAACCAGAGTTTGAACGTCGAAAGAGGATTCCAGTTGTACTGATTTTTAAGTGTATGAGAGGATAGTTCGTATATTTTCCAGAATTCTACTCAAACTAGAAATGGCTACTGTCAAAGGTCATAGTTTAGAGAGGGAAATATGAAAAAATACATAGGTATAATTAGTACCCTACAAATCATCGTTGCTTTTTTGGTTTCTCAATACCAAACACTTACGATAAATCGATATGCAAGGCAAACAAAGTACATCCAACTCGGTTTTGCGCTCTTTGTTTTCTTCATTAGTTTGGGTCAAACAGTTGTGATTATAGAAAAATTTAATAAGTTGAAAGACAGATTAGAGCCTGGGAGATGAGGGCTCTTTTTTTATGAATAAGATGTTATAATTACCTTAAATTTCTAATTATGATTCGAGGTGAGTTGATGTTAGTTAGGCAAGCGAAAATGGAAGATTCAAATGGAATTGCAAAAGTTCACGTAGACAGTTGGAAAACAACGTATACAGATATTTTACCAGAGACTTTTCTCAATAATTTATCCTATGATAAAAGAAAACAACTTTGGCAGAACAATATCACAAATAACGGTGAGAACATTTTTGTCATAGAAACTGACACTGGACAAATAGTAGGTTTTGCTGATTGTGGGAAAAGAAAATAATCATAAAGAATCTCTTGATTTAACGTCTCTTTATGTATTGCAAGAATACCAGGGGCTAGGGCTGGGAAAGAAACTATTAATGGAAATATTTACACACATTTCTTTATTAGGGTTTAATAAGGTGTTTGTAGATGTTTTAGAAGATAACCCAACTTGTAAATTTTACGAGTATTTAGGAGCAGAATTTTTTGCTCGTAAGGAGATAGAAATTGCAGAGGAAAAATGGAACCTAGTAACGTATCTGTGGGGAGATATTCGAGTTGCTATAGGCATATTAAATCGTTAAACGGAGGTTATGAAGTGGGGTACATAATGAACTTGAGAAAAGTAGTAGGTACTCAGCCTTTAATGATGGTTGGAGCAAACGTAATGGTGTTAAATGAACGACAAGAAGTTTTACTTCAGTTAAGAAGAGATAATAATTGCTGGGGGTTGCCAGGTGGCTCGATGGAATTAGGAGAAAGTTTTGAAGAGGTAGCAAAAAGAGAATTGACAGAGGAAACTGGTTTGATAGCGAATGAGGTGAAGCTATATAACGTGTTTTCAGGTAAGGACTTTTATTACAAATATCCTCATGGTGATGAGGTTTATAATGCAATTGCTACTTATATTTGTGCTGATTATACTGGTTTGCTAGTAGAACAAAATGAAGAGGTTGCGGAGTTAAGATTTTTTCCTTTTTCACAATTACCATCGAAGCTAAGTCCACCTGACCAACCTGTGATAATGTCGTATTTTAGAGCATTAGTAGAGAAGCAAAGAGATAACGAGGGGGGAATTAAATGAAATGAGACAAGGTAGAGAAGTGACCTAGACTGGCGAATTGCTTTTGCGGCAAAAGCGCTTAAGCCGCGGAGTTGGAGAAGGTTATTATGCGGCAAGTGGGAGAAGCCGCGGAATTTGAGAAGGTTCCCATGCGGCAAGTGAGAGAAGCCGCAGAGTTTGGGTTGGTTATCATGCGGCAAAAGCGCTTAAGCCGCGAATTACTAATAGAATTAAGGCGGCAAAGGGTATAAGTCGCCCTGGTCCAAAAGCAGAGCAGGCGACAAAGGGTATAAGTCGCCACGGCTCTAAAGCAGAGGAGTCGACAAACGAGGTAAGTCGCCCTGGTCCAAAAGCAGAGGAGTCGACAAACGGGGTAAGTCGCCCTGGTCCAAAAGCAGAGGAGTCGACAAACGAGGTAAGTCGCCCTGGTCCAAAAGCAGAGGAGTCGACAAACGAGATAAGTCGCCCTGACCTCAAAGCAGAGGAGGCGACAAAGGGAATAAGTCGCAATGGCCCCAAAGCAGAGGAGGCGGCAAAAGGGGGAAGCCGCCATGGCCCAAAAGAAGTCGAGTCGACAAACCGCCCAAGCTGCACCTAAAGAGCTTAATTCACATCCCCAACATATACCTTTGTCTTTCCACCCGAATTACGTGCAAGGATATGCTTGCAAATCTCCTTAGGATAAACTCGTAAGTTCTCTAACTCCTCCAAGGAAATCCATTCGACTCCTACTTGATGTGAATCCGGGTTAATTGGTACAGCTCCTGAATCAAATGTCTCTTCCAATTGACAGTAAAAAAAGAAGTCTACCTGATGAAAACCTGAATCGAATTCTGCACGCTCGTGGTTTTTCCCGATATATTCTCTAACATGAAGTAGCTCAAGCACAGTTATTACTTGTCCAATTTCCTCTACGCATTCTCTTTTTATAGCGTCTGTTAAAGTTTCTTCATGTTCCTGTCCACCGCCTGGAAAGAGGTAAAAGTACCCCTCGAGATCTTCATTTTTGGTTAAAAGAATGTTATTACTTTCCAGGATAATTGCTTTGGCAGAGTTTCTAATGTTCAAAATGATTGTGCTCCTCTCAAAAAAATTATTTGCCAACCGTCACTAAAGTTAAATTTTAGCATAGATTACCAAGTAAGCAGATTTCTAGCCATAACACTTTTAAAAAAAATGCGTTGACAAAGTTTGTAATTGGGATTATGATTATCTCGAATTCAAGATAAATTCGGAATTGAATTTATGATAATCTTCTAACTATATTTTTTTAGCTATATATCTCGAATTCAAGATAAAATACATTGGAGGAATGAAAAATGATGGATCTAGGATTATTACTTATTCGTTTAGTTGTAGGGTTACTATTTGTAGGGCACGGGGCACAAAAATTATTTGGATGGTTCGGAGGTTATGGCTTAAAAGGAACTGGCGGTTGGTTTGATTCGATTGGCATGAAGCCAGGGGTTACGATGGCGTTAGTAGCTGGATTAGCAGAATTTGTTGGTGGATTACTGTTCGCACTTGGTTTCTTAACACCAGTGGCAGGGATTTTACTTGCCGTAACGATGCTCGTGGCAATCATTAAAGTGCATGCAGCGAACGGGCTTTGGTCTACTGCAAACGGATATGAGTATAACTTAACACTTATTGCTGTAGCAGTGGGAATCGCTCTAATCGGTCCTGGCGCATACGCAATTGACGCATTACTATTCTAAACTATTAAAAAGACCGCTTTCTCAAACGAGAGCGGTCTTCTTGATAACATCGATAAGTTCCTCAAATCTCTCCACGACAATATCTGCTTGTTGCAGTTCTTTCTCTTGGGCATAATCGAACTTTACACCAATGGAAGTAAGGTCGTTACCGGAACCAGCCGCAAAATCAGAGATTCTGTCTCCGACTACATAACCAAAAACGATCTCATTTTCCTCTTTGATCAAACGAACCAAATCTGTTTTGCTCCCATTGGCAATCAAATCTATACTATAAGTCTTTGTCACAAACTTATGTAATTCATACGTTTCTACAATTGCCTGAAGATAATCCGTTACCCCGTTACTCGCAATAAAAAGTGTATATTCTTGTGAAAGAACCTCAAGAGTACTCTCCACATCATCATAAAGAGCTCCCCGTTTTTGCTTGATCAATCCAATCAGCGCTTCTTGGAAATAGTCATTACTACTTTCATGAACTTCACTTGAATGGTTGGGGCATAGCGTCTGCCAGACAACAGAAAGCGGCACACCCATAATCTTTTGATACACTTTCAAAGGAGTAGGTCCATCCCAAAGTCCTTTCTCTCGGAGCATGTGAAATGTTGCTTCTAAAGCCCGCTCTAAAATTAAATCTGTTTGAAACAATGTTCCATCCATGTCAAAAATGATAGCTTTTGTCATCTGTCATTCCCCACCTAAGTCTAGTTTTCTTACAGTTTAGAACAATTTCAGTATACCACTGTCTAGGAATATCATGGGAAAATAAGGTATAATTGGAGCAGGGAGGCGATCACTATGGCAATTACATTACTTGTAGTATCGGTTATCTTATTCATATTACCAATCCTTACTCCGATATCATCTATCATCTTTATACCAATTTCGGTTATTTTCTTTGTTTTGTCTATCATCTTCTTTTTAAAAAAGAAGTGAATTAAATAATCTACATATTTGTATAAAAGGGTGGGGATCGCAAATGAAAAGAATAAAAATATCAAAGAAAAACCAGTTTTCGTTTCTCCTTTTATTTTTATTCCTAATCGGGGGAACATTAATTTTCACTTTAGGGGAAAAGCCATTAGAAATCCATGACGAAGCGATGCTGGAGTACTTGAAACAGCAAGGCATTGATGAAAATAATGATGGACAAATAACGATAGAAGAAATGGAAGGGTTGAGTGGTGAAGTAGTGATTGATAGCTATGACATCGAAGACTTCTCTGTGTTGTCACATGCGATTAATGTAACAAGTATTATAATACAGTCGCCGTATGTGAGTGAACTTCCAGACTTATCAAATCTGAAAGAACTTACTTTAGTGCAATTGCCTTACTTGTCCGAGGCAGAATCACTAACAGAGATAGGAAGTAACGATTCATTAATAGACCTTTCTATCATGCAAAGCAACTTAACGTCATTAGAAGGAATACAAAATCTTCCTAATTTGATATCTGTTAATATCATGACAAGAGAAGCTATTGATATACAGGCCTTAAATGGACATGAAAAGATAGAGAACTTAAGTTTAATGAGTGAAGAACATTTTGTTAACGGTCCCGTTCTAAAAACAATGAAAAATTTGAGGAATGTCCAATTGAATAACTTTAGCGGGAATGCAACTGAGGAAAACTATGTTGCATATCTCCCAACGAGCATTGAGAATTTTTATGTGCCGAGTTACAATGGTGACACTAATTGGGACGAGTATGCCAATTTACCAAATCTAAAAAGTGTCAATATTACATCAGAAATGAAGAATATAGATAAACTGCTCTCCAAATTACCGAGCGGATTAGAAAGTCTTAGTATTGAGTTAAATAAACCATTACTATCACCTATCTCTTTAGAAAGTTATGATGAATTAATTTCACTAAGTATTTATAGTTTTGATCCTGCAGCTATTGAGAGTATAACGAAGATACCTCCAAATTTAAAATCGCTTGCACTAGATAATGCAGAACTGTCCGATTCATTAATTAAACAAATTAGTTTGCAAGATAAACTATCGTACTTATTTATAAGCCAAGCTAATAACCTAAAAGATTTAAGCTTCGTAGAGAACTTATCCTTAGTTGACCTAACTATAAACGGAGCGTATTCGATTAAAGATCTAGAGCCTTTACGTAACATGGACACGCTACAAGGCTTATCTCTAAGAGAATCAGCCATAACTTCCATTGAACCGTTATTGGATTTGCCGGATTTAAGATATGTAAATTTAGAATCGGTAAGCCAGCCAGATCTAGATGTTTCTGCCTTAGTAGAAAAAGGTGTGGAAGTGTATCAATAACAAAAAAGTACTTCGGACCGAATCCGAAGTACTTTTTTAGTTTACAATCCAAAACGCCACCGCAAAGACGAGGACAGTAAATATCACTCCAAACAACAATTGTAAAAGCATGGAGTGGAATTTCTTTTCATCATGCCGAGCTTCTTCTGCTTCTAATAGAAAGGACAAAATCCACCTAGAAATAGGTTATCCCACCAGCTGTTGTTGTTTTTCTTTGTCATACTAACCTGTTGTCACAGAAAAGTAAGTGAGTATACCGAACATACTTAACAATAGAATGATGAGTTGAATAGCTAAACCGACGTAAGAGAAAATAGTGCCAGCTAAGATAAGTCCTTCTCCGCGTTCTGCTGTTTGTTGAATTTGTGCTTTTGCTTTTTTGGCGAGAATTAATGCTACAATACTAAAAATGAGTCCACCGATTGGTACGAATAAAGAAAGAATGCTGAATGATAAAGTGGCGACTGATAAGGAATTGGTTTTATTTTGCAAAAGAAAGCCTCCTTTTTGTTATACTATAGATACCATATTTAGGAATGAAAAGTTTCATTCTTTTCTACATTACTTTATAAGTAAGGAGTGATTAAATTGAAATATGTGTTTAATATGTATTATTTGATGATTGCCATTGTTGCAGTAGTCCTTGTGAGTGAATTTCTATTAAAAGGAGTTTATTCTGCCATTGCAAGTTGGTTGGTCGTAGCGTTGTTCTTCTTCGGAACGTTAATGTTTATCAATGCTAAGTTTTATTTGAAGAAGAGTGATAGTAACTAAAGAGTGAACGATGTGAGAAGAATCATTGATCAGTCTCACTCAGATTCATGGCTGCTTATTTTTTTATTTAGCGCTGATGATTGTATCTATTGTTACTTTTAGAAAGAATAGTAAGGTAGAAGTATGGTGAGGTTTCTTGAAGGAGAAGTTCTACAACGTTTAAGAAGGTAAGGGAATGACGAAAGATGAATAGCATTAACTTGTATTTAGATGCTGCCTTTAAACAGGTGGAGTATTGTATTGCAACTATAGGTAAGATGATTGAAAGTATTTCAGTGGATCAGTTGGAATATCGACCTCTTGAAGGTAAAAGGTCATTAAAAGAATTGTTGTCGCATCTCGTCATTATTGGTGAAGCAGATTGTTTGATTGCTAAGGGCTATTCTGGTGAACAAATGATGGTGTTTTATAAGGGGAAACAAATAAATAGTAAAGCAGAAATGATTAAAGAACTAGAAAGATTTATAAAGTATCTCAAGGACTATTTTTATAGTTTAGAAGAAGAGGAATTAGCGGAAGAGTTTACGACTTATTGGGGTGAGGTTTACAGCCGGTATGAGTGGTTCACCCAAATCATTGCTCATCTCCATCACCACCGAGCGCAAGTTTTTGACATGATGGTGCAACTTGGAATTGAGGCAGAGGTAACTTTGTTTAGATAGATTTGATTTATGCCGCGGTATAGTAAAAAATGAAAATTGGTAGTTAGGTATACCAGAGGAGTGTCCAGGGGTATAGCAGAAAGCGGGAAACGGAAGTCAGGTATACCAGAGGAGCGTGCCATGGTATAGCAGAGAGCGAAAATCGGTAGTCAGGTATACCAGAGGAGCGTGCCGTGGTTTAGCAGAGAGCGGGAATCGGTAGTCGGGTATACCAGAGGAGCGTGCCGTGGTATAGCAGAGAGCGGGAATCGGTAGTCAGGTATACCAGAGGAGCGTCCAGCGGTATAGCAGAGAGAGAAAATCGGAAGTCAGGTATACCAGAAGAACGTGCCGCGGTATAGCAGAGAGCGAGAAACGGCTGTCAGGTATATCAGAGGAGCGTGCCGCGGTATAGCAGAGAGAGAAAATCGGAAGTCAGGTATACCAGAGGAGCGTCCAGCGGTATAGTAGAGAGCGAAAAAGGGCAGTCAGGTATACCAGAGGAGCGTCCAGCGGTATACCAGAAAGAGAAAATCGGAAGACAGGTATACCAGAGGAGCGTGCCGTGGTATAGCAGAGATCGAAAAACGGCATTCAGGTATACCAGGGGAGCGTCCAGCGGTATAGCAGAAAGAGAAAAACGGCAATCAGGTATACCGCAAGAATCCTCTTTAATTTTCTTTGGTTGCTAATTTCTTTACGAAGAAAGTGATAATAATTACTTGCACCACTAAAACCAAGGTCATCAGCCATGATAACTGATTTTGAAACATAATCATACAAACCATCATAGCAGTTAATAAAAGTAAATGTAGTGAGGAAAGTAGCTGAATTTTTTTCTTTGAAAAGGATAAGCCAATCGACACTATTGCTTGCAAAGGCAAAACAACAAGTAATGCAAAGAAAGCACCCATTGTTAACGGTTCATACCAGCTGAAGATTTCCATTGTTGAAGAGCTGATGAATAAAGCGAACAGGAATATAGCTACTTGCAATGCAATAAAGGTTTTATTTAAGAATTTCTTCACATTTCTATTCATACAAATTCCTCCTATAAATAACTTATTCTACTAGTATGTAAATTTTAACATAATAAGTTAATTTTACTAACGCGCAGAGTATGAAATTTTTCTCAGGCTTAAGGTCAATAAGCTCATTCAGCTCTAATGATCTTCTCATCATATTCTAGCCCCACGGTTTCAAACCAATTTGTTAAAGAGTCTTTAGAATAATATTGATTTAATTCGTGCACAAACACTTCATCTTCGTAATAAAAAGTTAGCTTCACTGCTTCTCGATTTTCTACTGTTACTAACGCATAATCAACTTCTTCCCAAGCAACTTTCGTTTTTTCCACATCCCATAAATCAGCATGATGGATACCCTCCTGATCGAAATAAACATAAGTATTTAGAGAGAAAATCAATAAAATAATTCCTGCTACCAGACACAAACAACTACCAATACAATTGGAAAACTTATTTGTTAAAAGAAGTTGAAAACCTATAGAAAATAAAATGATAGATACTAGAGTGAGAAGTAAAGCAGTCATGGGTATGTCTTTCATGAAGAACGTTAATGGAAAAACTCCATAGTTTTGATACAGCAAGATAATAAGAAAGGATGTAGGGATTGCTAACAGCGTCATGGAGAAACGGATACTAATAGAAAAAGATTTCCTTTCTTTTTGTAACTGTCCTATCATTTGCAAGGCTAGCACCCTCCTCGAACTAATCTTTAAATTTTTCTGTTATATCTTTACCTAAATTGGTAAATAGCAAAAACGTTAGAATCATACAAAGTAAGAAAGCGATAAGAGGATCGTTTGTGTGAAAGATGGTACTTGTAATAAAGTACGCAATAAAAGAAAAACCAAGGTACAAGATCCAGTAGACAAGTAGGTTTAAATAATTCATACGAGTACCTCCAGTGGATATGGTAAAATATAACTCTATCATATCAAAAAGTTATCCATAGGTGGCGAAAGAATGAGAAATTCTGGTGGAATTGTTTCTTTAATCGAAAAAGATCAAGCGATGATGGATGTGTTAAAAGCCGTAAAGCAATTGCACCTCCCAGACTGGTGGGTGTGCGCAGGGTTTATCCGGACAAAAGTTTGGGACACGCTTCACAGATTTCCTGCTCCAACGATTCTTCCTGATGTAGATGTTGTTTATTTTGATCCAGTAAACGTAAATGAGGATTCAGAAAAAGAACTTGAGTCACAATTATATACATTGATGCCAGGTATCCCTTGGTCAGTGAAAAACCAAGCACGAATGCATGTAGTAAATAATCAAGCACCATATATTTCAACAACCGATGCAATCTCGAAGTTTCCAGAAACAGCAACAGCCATTGGGGCTTCATTAGATGTAGAAAATAATGTCATCTTAACTGTTCCGTGGGGTGTGGATGATTTATGGAACATGGAGATTAGACCTACTCCTGATTTTGAGAGTGGTGGTGAGTTATCAGCCATTTATGAAAAGCGTTTACGAGATAAGTGTTGGGAAGAAAAGTGGCCGTTAGTCAAAGTACATATGGTTGTTAAGAGTCGCTAAGGGGAGATGAAATTGAAAAGAGTAGATGTAGCATACGTATTGTTGGTGAATGAAGAAGAAAAAGTACTCATGGTAGAGAATGAGAGTGGTGTCTGGACGTTACCTGGTGGTGAAGTGGAAAAGGGTGAGACGTTAAAAGTTGCTGCTAAGAGAGAGGTTTTAGAAGAAACCGGATTAGATGTGGAAGTAGGAGATCTCGTTTCTGTTAATGAAGTATTTATGAGAGACATTGATGCACATGCTTTGTTTTTCACTTTTTCAGGTAGAGTACTTAGTGAGGAGATAGTTATCACCAGAAAGGAAGAAATTCTAGCTGTTGAGTGGAAAAGTAAAGAAGAGGCCAATTCGCTAATGCCTTATTTTGAAGAAGGTGTGGAATTGTTGTTGCGTTCTAGTGCTCCTTACAGTCTACAGGCCTGAGAAGTAATAAAAAAGTCTTGGACAATAACTAATAGTGACTGCACAGGGATTTCCGCTGCAGGGGGACGCTTTCCACGGGGCGGGCTGCTGTATCGAAAAGCGGAAGGCGCGCGTTTAGATGCGGCAGCAAACTTGGAGGGACCGAGGAGGCAGCTCTTCAGCCACCACAGGGCCATCTGAGTTTGCCGAGCATCTGCGCACCTGGAGCTAGACATCCCTCCTCGTCGCGAAAGTACGCGCTCCTGTGGGGTCTCAGTAACCCACCTTTCCCGTAGGAGTCGCCCCCTTCCGCTACAATCCCAAAGATATATTCTGTAAAATCGTTGATTCTGCAGTATTATTAGCTAGAATACATCGAAAAAATATATTTGTTTTTATGTACCTTTTTTAGATTTGCATCTACCTTTACATCTTCTTGGCCATCATAATCATTCTAGGACTCTGATAAAATCCGTTCTTTATGTAAAAACTTTCTGCAGGGGCTTCTTTTGCAGTGAGTAAGTATACCCGTTGTATTTTTTCGTCACTTGCGATGGTTTCTATATACTCCAGTAAACTTGTACCAATTCCCTTTCCTTGTTGGAATGGTTTTACACACATTTCAGGAATATAGAAGTGGTAGCTATCTATCCATTTTTCTTTGTAGCCTAGGAGAAATCCAAGTAATTTATCATCATGGTAATATCCCAACCCTAAGAAAGTTTTATGGGAAAAAATAATATCTAATCGTTCCTGAGCGTCAGCTATCTTCCAGCCGTCATTCCAAGGTTCGGCATTGAATACTTTTACATACAGATCAGTACAGCTTTCCAAATCACTTAGGGTTAATCTTCTAATCATTATCACACCTCGTTTTTTATAAATAATTCCATAATGTGAAACACATGTAAAGATAATTCGTCTAGTTTTTTGGAAGTGTTGATCATAGTATATAAGACGTTATTATCCGTTCTGTTAGTTTTGTCCCTTTTTGCTTGTGATTCAGGTGGTTCTTTACCTATAACAGAAGTCGTTTTAGAAGATAGAAATGGTGAGTTACTGTTAATGGAAGATCCAGATGCACTTAGAATCATCCACGAAGTGTGGAAAGAGATCAATTGGGACCCTAACGTTAAGGCGGAGATGTCAAGGGAGCCAGACAAAATGTTAAGCATTCATTTGGAAAAATTAACTATCCTCTATCGTATTTGGAGAAATTCAGACGATTCCTTTACTATTATTAGTAATAATTCAACAGAAGGATATGGTAAATTGGAAGGAAAAGCAGCGGAGACGTTACTGGGGATTTTATATGATACATAATTGATCATTTGTTGCAGGGCAGTTTAGTGAAATTTTAGAAGTATGGGAGAATACTAATGAAGAAGATCTTCGTTTGTCTAACAGTCGCTTTATTCTTCTCGACTTTACAAGCAAAAGCAACATCATGGGCATATGAATTGGTTGTTTGGGGTGGAAATGTTTATTCTTTACAAGATGAAACGGTGGAAGAGGTAGGAGAGAAAATTGGAGAAGTCACTAGCTACTCTGATATGGAATCGTTAGGAGGTAACTTTTCAAATGCTTATCCAGTTGGCACAGCTTATTATTCTTTAGTCGGCATAGATAAAAGTGAAGCAATTGCAGTGGAGATTTCCAAAGGAGTTTTCGAGAAAGCTACATATGAACATAAATTTAAAGAATCTAATTTTGAAGTTTTTCCTACTACTATTCCAATGATAGTTTGGAAGTTTTTGTTCCTTATGGCTGGGCTAATGATTCTTTTAACTGTGTGGGCTAGGAGAAAATAGTCAGATTGTAAACCATTAAAAAAGCCTAAGAACATTGCGTTCTCAGGCTTTTTTCTTTAAGGAAACAAAGTAAAATAAAAACAATCCAGCTAGGAATGAAAAGATAAGTTTTGGCATGAAATACATGCTAATACCATGAAATAAAGAAGAGTTTAATTTTTGGAACATAGTAGCTTCTTCTACCCAAGTGATGCTACTGCCTACGCCGAACATAAAAGGGATACTTAGTAAAAGATAGATACCTAAAAAGTTAATAAAGAACATTTTTCTACTCATAGTAACTCACTCCTTATTGGGAAATTGTTTGATCCAAATAAGTTGGAATTAGGACAGATTCATCAAGATAATCTGTAAATGTTACAGTATATGCACGAGCTTCTTTCCTTGAACTAACAATTGTGTGTATGGCTTGATCAATGTAGTGAATGGCAACACCATCATCAGCTGCAATGCCGTTTTTAAGTGTTTTTTCTTGAATAAATTTTTGGAAAGCAGGGCGTCTATTTATTTCTCCATCATAATGTGGGCAATGGCTACCTGGGAGAAAACCTAGCGCTTCAATGGGCTCTAACCCATCTCCGAAAGAATCGGTCACTCCTTGTTCGAACCAGCAAATGGACCCCGCGCTTAATCCGGATAGAATGACTCCTTGTTCCCAAGCTTTCTTAATATAAATATCTAGGTGCCATTCTTTCCATAGAGCAAGTAGATTCTTTGTGTTGCCACCACCGACAAAGAGGATGTCCTTAGATAAAAGAAAGTCTTCTAAGTCACGTGTGGGTGGGTTAAATAGTGATAAATGAGAAGGCTTGCAGTCCAGTTGTTGATAAGATTTGTAAAAACGATCGATGTAGTTTTGAGAATCTCCGCTTGCTGTTGGAATAAAGCAAATGGAGGGGGAGGGTGTTTTAGCTTGGTTAAGAATGTAACGGTCTAATGCAAGATTTTCTGGTTCCATAGAAAACCCGCCACCGCCAAGTGCAATGATTTGTTTCATGAGGACACCTCTTTCTTAGGAGTGGTTTAATAGATATTCGATATGTAGTGGAAATTCCCTTTATTTTGTTGGAATGTTTTGGTTTAATTTGATTGTAAAATTTAGCGGAGTTTTTAGGAAGAGTAGGAAGTCGACAAACGAGTTAAGCCGCCATGGAAGAATAAGTTAGAATGTAAAAAATGGGGAAAATCATCTTCTGAATATATTAATCAAAAAAAATTGATTAATTTAGTTGCAAAAATCATCCAATAGAATATAATGGAATTACATCAAGAAAAATTGATGGAAGGAGAGAGTGAGATGACGAACTTCACTATTTACGAACAAAAGTTCAAAGCATTGGCAGACGAGAAAAGGTTACACATTATCAATATTTTAGCAACTAAGGGGAGCCAGTGTGTTTGCGATTTAACGCCTATTCTGGAAATGCCGCAATCGAAATTATCTTATCACTTAAAGATTTTGTTAGATGCAGAATTAATCACCAAAGAACAACGAGGGACTTGGAATTATTATTCATTAAACGAACAGAGCGTTCAATCTTTGTTATCTAGTGAACTATGTTGTGTGTTTCTTCCTTCCAAATAAGAAACATATGCCTGTTAAATCAATTTTTTTGATTAATTCATCAATATTTTTTGATTAATGGAGGGGTAACTATGTGGGGAGAAATTGGGGAAACTTTTTTCTATTTAGCTTTAGAACTATCCACTTTGTTCATTATTATTTCATTTGCTATCCATGCATTACAATCATTCATTCCTTATGAAAAAATTGAACGTTTCTTAAGTGGAAGAAATCGAGGGATTGCTGCTACTGGTGCTATTGTATTTGCGTTTGTTACACCGTTTTGTTCATGTTCCACCATCCCTTTGATTGTAAATATGTTAAAAAAGAAAATGCCGTTTGGGATTGTGATGATCTTTTTATTTGCTTCACCTGTGCTAGATCCAACGATTATAACTTTAATGGGTGTCATTTTGGGATGGAAGGTTGCACTTCTTTATACCATCCTCACTATCTTGTTTTCCGTCGTTTTAGGATTTATGTTGGAAGCCTTAGGATTAGAAAAATCAGTAAAGAACGTTGTCTTAATGGGCTATGTAGAAAGAGAGAAGCGTTTTGAATGGAGAGCAGCTTGGAATGAAACGATTGGGTTAATGAAAAGTGTACTTCCTTATTTATTGATTGGAGCTGCTGTGGGTGTAATTATTCAAGGAGCAGTTCCAACAGTATGGATCGCAACAACCTTTGGTAAGGATAGCTGGTGGCTAGTCCCTGTTGCTGCAGTAATCGGAATTCCATTATACATTCGCTTAGCTAGTATGATACCAATTTCACAGATTTTAATCATGAAGGGAATGGCACTTGGACCTGTTATGGCTTTGATGATTGCCTCAGCTGGAGCGAGTTTACCGGAAGTCATATTACTTAAATCTATCTTTAGAGTAAATTTAGTTATTATCTTTGTCAGTTCCGTTATAACTATGGCAACATTGTCTGGTTTTATCTTTTATATTTTTGGATAAGGAGGTGAAGGAAAATGAATTTATGGACATTATTGTTTGGAAACAATGAGAAGAAAACGGATTGTTGTTCTTTAAGTATTGTAGAGATCAATGACGATAAAGAAGTTTGTTGTGAGAAAGATGAAAAGTGATTAGGTTGTTATGAGGTAGAAATCACAAAAGGATAAGTAGTTTGAAGTGCCATTTCAAGCTACTTATCCTTTAAGGCGTGATAAGAAAAGTACTATAAGAAATACAAGGATAGGGACGAGAGAAAATAGTAATGTCTTCAGCCAGGTTATTTTCTTTACTTTCCATTCAATTAATCGATCCATAACAAAGAATAAGAAAGCAGCGATTAAACTGATCTTTCCTAATACAGAGCCAAACAGCAAATGTAATACAAAGGAAAAAAGGTGAAAAGCATTATTTCTTTTCCATTTTGAAGTAACTTTTAGACTAATCCAATCACTAATCCAAGAGGTGAATCCACCGTATAAAAGAATAATAGGAGAAGAGAAGATCCAATAGGTAACCGAGTAAGAAATTGAATCTAAAAAAAATAAAGAAAAAGGGGTAAATGATTTTTCACCATAAGGATTTAGTATAAATCCTAAAATGATTGGATACATACTCATTGTTAAAGCTGCAGCAGAAATTTTCCTCTTAATCACCTATCTTCCTCCTCTTCTCCAACTCCACAATGCTAGAAACAAATATGCACTATTCATCAAAATAAAAGACAAGAAAAGGTACCCGAATAATAAAGATGTAGGATGTTCGTTTGCAGATAATAGAGTAGCCTCATATGGCATTGGGGGAGTTAAACTAGTTTGATTTTGTTTAACGAAAGCAAAAGGAAAACCGAATGTTACTTCCTCTAATTGTGTTTGATCATCTACTGTTGTCGAAGTAACCATCGGACTAAGGATTAGACAAACATTAAGTAAAACACCAAAGAACATAAATTGTTTAAAAGACATGTGTCACCTCACCATATTATCGCTAGTTTAGCAGTATCATGATAATATGTAAATGAATAGGAGGTTGAGCAATGGGCAATCCAATTAAACTCATGCTATTAGGTATTACCATTCTATTAGTGACAATTTTCTTTCAACAAGTTGTATCACCCGTGGGAGGTAATCCTTCTCCGGTTTTACAACTTCTCCTTGTTTTAGGCATAGGTACTACTCTTGTAGGTTTCTTCAAAAACAAGTAAAGGACGTGTAATAATGAATATTATAACCGTAACGGAAAACCAATTAGGATTGTTAGCGCCATTATTTAATGACTATAGAATGTTTTATGAAAAAGAAAGTGATGTAGAGGGAGCAACAGCATTCTTAAAAGAAAGAATAATAAATAAAGAGTCTACTATTTTCCTTGCCATGATTGATGCTCAGCCAGTTGGATTCGTTCAGTTGTATCCCGTATTTTCTTCTGTTGCCATGCAGCGAGCATACATTTTGAACGATTTATTTGTAGCAAGTAGTGCTCGTAAAAGTGGCGTAGGGCAAGCATTGATGGAAAAAGCTTTTGCTTTCTGCCAATCAGAGAATGCTAGATATGTCATGTTAGAAACGGACTTATCGAATAAGAAAGCGCAAGCCCTTTATGAAAAAATGGGGATGGTTGTTAATCCAGAAGTGTTGTTCTATGTGAAAGGGTTAGCGGATTAAGGTATGGGAAATTTAATAGAACTTACAACAGAGCAACAATTAATCGATGTTTTTCCGATTATGAATCAATTAAGAATCGATCTTTCCTTACAAGAGTTTTTGACCTTATTTTCCCAAATGAAAAAGGAAGCATATCAACTTTTTGGTTGGCAAATGAATGATAAAATTGTTGGTTTAGCGGGTGTGGCTTTCCGCACGAACCTTTATAATGGAAGGCATCTTTATATTTATGATTTAATTACGGATGAAAAAGAACGTTCAAAAGGGTATGGAGATGCATTATTATTAGCGCTGCACTCCTTAGCGAAGGAAAACGGTGCGAAGTATGTAGCATTGGAATCTGGCTTACAAAGAATAGATGCTCATCGTTTCTATGAAGAGAAGATGTGCTATGACAAATGGTGTTATTCGTATAGAAAAGAGTTGTAATGTCTACTTTCATTGTATTATTTCTTTCACTTAGTATTGGTGGTATTTAGGGAGTCTTTCTTGCAGAAACTTCTGCCTTAGCTATACCTGCATTGTTGGGAGCTAATCTAATAGTAGTAATTGTCATTTTAATTGAATTGCAGAGAAGTCTTAGAAACGGTTAAAGATAGAAACGAATGATAATAAGCTTTTTCTAATGGAGAAAAAACTATTGAGGAGATTACATATGATTAAAGCAATCATTTTTGATTTCGACGGATTAATTATTGATACAGAGACAATTTGGTATGAAGCGTTTAAACAAGTTGTAGAACAAAAACATAAAAAAGAGCTAACTATCGAACGTTTTTCTACGTGTATAGGAACGGGTAATAATGTCCTAGAAGCGGCAATAAGAGAATTGGTTGGGGAATCATTAGAATTCGATAAGATGGAAGAAGCTTCTTTTGCTCTGTATAAAGAATTACTACTTCATCCCGTTTTACGAGATGGTGTTCTTGATTACCTACAAGAAGCGAAAGCAAACGGTATTCGAATTGCTTTAGCATCTAGCTCATCAAGGTCTTGGATTGAAGGATACCTACAGCAACTTGGCATATTAGAATACTTCGAGGTAATCAATACAAAAAATGATGTAAAAAATGTGAAACCAGATCCGGAACTGTACCTTAAGACATTAAAGGATTGTAACCTATCTGCTAAGGAGGCGGTTGTGTTTGAAGATTCCTTAAACGGTTTAAGAGCAGCGAAGGCAGCTGGAATTACTTGTGTTGTGGTACCAAATCCAGTTACTGTACATATGCCGTTTGAACAGCATGATTTTAAGTTGAATTCCATGAAAGACATGAGTTTGCTTGAATTACTTAAGCAATTAGAAGCGACTAGAGTGACAAAATAATTCTAAGACAGTTTTCTAACCACCATTAGAAAACTGTTTTTTTTACGTCTTTGTGTTTACAAAAACATATAATTATTTTATTATATAAGCGGTTGATTATATAAGTGAGGAGGAAACGATTTTGTTACAAACGGTCGTAGACATAGAGCAAGCAAGCAATGTACTTAAATTACTTGGTGACAAAACACGATTAACCATGATGAAGATGTTACAGTCTAATGATTGTTGCGTGTGTGAATTTACTGCAGTCTTTCAAACTAGCCAGCCAGCGATTAGCCAGCATCTACGTAAATTACGAGATGTTGGATTGGTAAAGGAAACTAGAAAAGGACAGTGGATTTTTTATTCACTAAATAAAGACTCAGATTACTACTTTATGGTCGAAGAAGTATTATCTTTCTTACCAAATCAAGATCATAAAATAAAAGAATTAGAAGCACAAGGATTACGTATTTCTTGTGATTAATTGGAGGGTATTTTTGTGACACCTGTCATTTTAGCAATTCTTATCTTCCTGCTTACATTAACGTTAGTTATTTGGCAACCAAAAGGCCTATCAATTGGATGGTCTGCATGCGGTGGAGCAGTGTTAGCGTTACTTGTAGGTGTGGTAGATTTTACAGATGTTATCGACGTAACATCGATTGTATGGAATGCAACATTGGCGTTTATTGGAATTATCATTTTTTCTTTAATTTTAGACGAAATTGGCTTCTTTGAGTGGGCGGCTCTGCACATGGCTCGAGCTGCGAAAGGAAACGGAGTTCGTATGTTTGTGTACGTAATCCTTCTTGGAGCTATCGTAGCTGCCTTATTTGCTAACGACGGAGCTGCACTTATCTTAACACCAATCGTTTTAGCAATGGTTCGAAATCTTAATTTCAGCGAAAAAATGATATTCCCTTTCATCATCGCAAGTGGATTCATTGCAGATACGACTTCCCTACCTCTAGTAGTAAGTAACTTGGTAAATATCGTATCAGCAGATTTCTTTGGAATTGGATTCGTGGAATATGCATCTCGCATGATTGTGCCAAACTTCTTCTCATTAGGCGCAAGTATCTTGGTCTTATATTTATTTTTCCGAAAAAGCATCCCTGGAAATTATGATGTAAAGCAGTTAAAAGAACCTAGAGAAGCCATTAAAGATATGCGTATGTTTAAGCTTTCTTGGGTAGCTTTAGCAGTTCTGCTTGTTGGTTATTTTGGCGGGGAGTTTGCGGGAGTACCTGTTTCTTTTGTAGCACTGACGGTTGCCGGGATTCTACTATTGTTCTCACGCAAGAGTGATGCAGTGCACATTCCGACAGTGATAAAAGGCGCTCCATGGGCAATTGTCTTCTTCTCTATTGGAATGTACGTGGTAGTCTATAGCCTTCGAAATGTTGGGTTAACAAGTTTATTGGCGGACGTAATACAGTGGACGGCAGATCATGGACTGTTCGCAGCGACGATTGGGATGGGCTTTATCGCAGCCATTCTTTCATCTGTTATGAATAACATGCCAACTGTTATGATTGATGCACTTGCTATTGCAGAAACAGATACAACAGGCGTCATAAGAGAAGCGCTGATTTATGCAAATGTTATTGGTTCTGACTTGGGACCAAAAATAACGCCGATTGGATCGCTCGCTACTTTACTGTGGCTTCACGTTTTATCGCTAAAAGGCGTCAAAATCTCATGGGGTACTTATTTTAAAACAGGTATCATTTTAACTATACCAACATTATTTATTACCTTGGTTGGTCTATATATTTGGTTATTAATTATCTAAAACATCCACTTGAAAAGGAGCAATAACAATGACAAAAAAAACACTATACTTCTTATGTACAGGTAACTCTTGCCGAAGCCAAATGGCAGAAGGATGGGGCAAAAAACTTCTTGGTGATGAGTGGGTTGTGAAAAGCGCTGGTTTAGAAGCGCATGGATTAAATCCAAACGCTGTGAAAGCAATGGCGGAGATTGACATGGATATCACAAATCAAACTTCTGACACGATCGATCCTGAAATTTTAAATAATGCAGACCTAGTTGTTACACTTTGTGGGCATGCTGCAGACCACTGTCCAGTGACACCTCCTCACGTCAAACGTGTTCACTGGGGATTTGATGACCCAGCGAAAGCAGAAGGAACAGAAGAGGAGAAGTGGGCATTCTTCCAACGAGTTCGTGATGAGATTGGTGAGCGAATCGAGCGTTTTGCGAAGACAGGAGAATAATGACGATGACGAAAAATTATCAAGAGCTAATTCCTGGTCGAGTTTATATCGGTGGAGCAGATGACCTTTCTGTTGCTTTAGAAAACGAGAAGATTGATGTTGCGTATGATTTACGTGCAGAAGCAGGCGAATCATTATTCGAAAACCACAAACATACACCAATCGTGGACGATGCAGCAAATCAAGATGAGTCGATTCGACATGCGGTTTCAGAAATCGTTCATTCTTACAACGAAGGTAAAAACATCTATTTCCACTGCCAAGGTGGAAGCAATCGTACGGGTACTGTAGCGATAGGAACCTTGCTTTCTTTGGAGCTAGCAAAATCAATGGATGATGCGGAATTACAAGCAAAGTCTGCCCGTCCAAAAATTAATGTGAAGCCAGAAATGAAAGAAGCATTGGCGAGATTATATAAATAATTTTTTCAAACCGTTAGGAAAGGGAGTGACTACTTTTCTAGCGGTTTTTTTTGGTGATTGGGGGAGAGTGAGGACCGCCAGCAAGCAAAGAAGGCGGTCAAAAGTGGAAAAAACAGAAGTAGAGGACCGTCAGCAACCGGAGAAGGTCGTCAAAAGTGGTGGAAGCCGAAAGTGAGGACCATCAGCAAGCGGAGAAGGTCGTCAAAAGTGGTGAAAGCGGAAGTAGAGGACCGTCAGCGAGCGGAGAAGGTCGTCAAAAGTGGTGAAAGCGGAAGTAGAGGACCGTCTTCCATGGGAAGCGGTCCTCTAGTATCTCCAGTTATCCTTTTCGCATATTATCTGGACTTTTCAGCCAGTGACGAATTCCTTTACCAGCGAAAGGTTCATCTTTGAATCTAGGAAGAATATGTAAGTGTGCATGCATAATGGATTGACCGCCTACTGGATAGCAGTTCCACCCAACGGTATAACCATCTGGAGCGCAATCTGAATCTAGGATTTCTTTCACTTGGCCTAACAAGTCATACGTGGCATCCCATTCTTCTTTTGTTAAATCAAATAACGTTTCGCGATGCTCTTTTGGCACAATTACACCTGAGCCAGCTAGGATTTCTTGCGGCATTTGTAAGAAGCGACAATGTTCATTCTCTAACACAACTCGCTGTTGCTTAATCAATTCTAGTTTACAAAACGGGCAACCTTTCATGACGTTCACTCCACCTATAATCGATTCATTTATTTTATAGTATAGCATTTATTTAAGTTAGTAGGGTGAGAGTTTCTTTTAGATACCAAATTTTTCATATAAAAAACGGACAAAACTGCAACAAGTTTTGTCCGCTAATAAATTTACGCCTCTAAATCAAATCGATCGGCATTCATTACTTTTACCCAAGCAGCAACGAAGTCTTTGACAAACTTCTCTTTGTTGTCGTCTTGTGCGTATACTTCTGCAATCGCACGAAGTACAGAGTTAGAACCGAATACTAAATCTACACGAGTTGCAGTTCGCTCTACTTTACCAGTGGAACGATTACGACCGTTGTAAGTAGTGCCATCAACAGGCTCCCAAACGATATTCATATCTAGTAAATTCACGAAGAAGTCGTTCGTAAGAGTACCAACTTGTTCAGTGAATACACCGTGTTTTGTGCCTTCAAAGTTTGTGCCAAGTACACGCATACCACCGATTAACGCTGTCATTTCTGGAGCTGTTAATCCTAAAAGTTGTGCTTTGTCTACTAATAATTCTTCTGGGCTTACACTGTATTGTTTCTTTTGATAGTTTCGGAATCCGTCTGCTGCTGGCTCTAATACATCAAAGCTTTCTGCATCCGTTTGTTCTGCTGTTGCATCACCACGACCAGGAGCAAAAGGAATTTCTACGTCAAAGCCAGCATCTTTAGCTGCTTTTTCTACTGCAGCTGTACCACCAAGAACAATTAAGTCTGCTAAACTAACTTTTTTGTCCAAATGGCTTTGCATTTCTTCTAGCACTCCAAGAACTTTTGCAAGTTGCTCCGGTTGGTTTACTTCCCAACTACGTTGAGGCTCTAAGCGAATGCGAGAACCGTTTGCTCCTCCGCGCATGTCGGAACCTCGGAACGTACTAGCAGATGCCCAGGCTGTAGTTACAAGTTCGCCAATCGTTAAACCAGAGTCCAAGATTAGTAGTTTCATTTTTTCCACTTCTTCTTTAGAAAGTGTGTAGTCTACTGTTGGAATTGGATCTTGCCAGATTAACTCTTCTGATGGTAATTCTGGGCCAAGGTAGCGAGTTTGAGGTCCCATATCACGGTGAAGTAACTTAAACCATGCGCGAGAAAAGGCATCAGAGAACTCTTCTGGATTTTCAAAGAAACGACGAGAGATCTTCTCGTAAGAAGGATCAACTTTTAACGCTAAATCAGCAGTTGTCATCATCGTTGGAACTTTAATAGAAGCATCTTCCGCATCAGGGGCTAGGTGTTCTTCCGACGGATCCACTGCTTTCCATTGGTACGCTCCAGCTGGACTTTTCTCTAATTCCCATTCATATCCAAATAGAAGTTCAAAGTAACCATTATCCCATTCAGTTGGGTTGGCAGTCCAAGCTCCTTCAATACCACTTGTAATCGTATCGCGACCTTTACCATTACCGTGAGAGCTCATCCATCCAAAACCTTGCGCTTCGATTGGAGCAGCTTCTGGGTCTGGACCAACGTGTGCTGCATCACCAGCACCATGCGCTTTACCAAATGTGTGTCCACCAGCAATTAGGGCAACCGTTTCTTCATCGTTCATTCCCATACGTCCAAACGTTTCACGAATATCACGTGCACTTGCTAGAGGATCGGGCTTGCCGTTTGGTCCTTCTGGATTAACATAAATTAAGCCCATTTGAACGGCAGCAAGAGGATTTTCTAACTCGCGATCGCCTGAGTAACGGTTGTCACCGAGCATTTCTGTTTCAGAACCCCAGTAAATATCCTCTTCTGGATGCCAAATGTCAGGGCGACCTCCACCAAATCCAAACGTTTTTCCACCCATGGATTCAATCGCGACGTTACCAGTTAAAAGAAGTAAGTCTGCCCATGAGATTTTGTTTCCGTACTTTTGCTTAATCGGCCAAAGTAATCTACGAGCTTTATCTAAATTCCCGTTATCTGCCCAGCTATTAAGTGGGGAAAAACGTTGCGCACCAGTTCCACCGCCACCACGGCCATCTCCGGTACGATATGTACCAGCAGCATGCCATGCCATACGGATGAAGAAGCCACCGTAATGACCATAATCTGCAGGCCACCAATCTTGACTGTCCGTCATTAATTTATGAAGATCTGCTTTCAACGCATCGTAATCTAATTCTTTAAATGCTTCTCTATAGTTAAAATCAGGGTCCATAGGATTCGATTTTTGATCATGCTGATGAAGGATAGAAAGGTTTAATTGATTAGGCCACCAATTTTTGGTTGGAGTAGTACTTGCTTTTACCGTTGTTGCACTCCCGTGTGAAAAAGGGCATTTTCCTGCACTTGCTGGATTCTGTTTGTCCATTTTAATTCCTCCTATGAGTTCATAGTATAAGTTGTCAGTTAATAATAATAATTATTATTATATTTTTATTATAAAGAAATAAAGATTAAAATCAACTAATAACACTCGTAAATGTGTAATGAATTTTCCCTCTTATAAAAAAGGATAAACGCTGTCCACCATTGCTATTCTATTAATCATAGAGATTAGTATGTTAGGAAATTTATTTTGTTTACGATGTGGTCATAGTAGGCGGTCTAAAATATAAAGCGCTTTCATATATACTATCGAATGCACTTTGTCCAAAGAGGAGGTCGAGTAATGAAGGTACGTTATCCATCCGCACTGGAAGCAGTAGAAGCTGTAAAAGACGGTGCAACAATTATGGTTGGTGGATTTGGGTTAGTTGGTATTCCAGAAAAGTTCCTTTTAGCACTTCGAGAAAAAGGAGTAAAAGATCTAACAGTCATTTCTAACAACTGTGGGGTAGATGATTGGGGTTTAGGTTTGTTACTTCGGAATCGTCAAATCAAGAAAATGGTGGGCTCTTACGTAGGAGAAAATAAGGAATTTGAACGACAAGTTTTAAGTGGGGAATTAGAAGTGGAGTTGCTACCACAAGGAACTTTGGCGGAAAAAATTCGTGCTGGTGGTGCTGGAATTCCTGCATTTTATACGCAAGCTGGTGTGGGGACACCAATAGCCGAAGGAAGAGAACTACGAGAGTTTAACGGGAAAACGTATATGTTAGAGGAATCCTTGGTTGCAGATGTCAGTCTGATTAGAGCGTATCAAGCTGATGCAAAAGGAAACTTACAATACCGTTTAACTGCAAGAAACTTTAATCCACTAATGGCTGCTGCTGGAAAAATTACCTTAGCAGAAGTGGAAGAAATCTCTGAGACATACCTCCTACCGGACCACGTCCACACGCCAGGGATATACGTCGATGGCTTATTTCAAACAAAACAAGAAAAGAGAATCGAACGCCGTACCGTTCGTGTTAAGGAGGAAACGAATCAATGACACTTTCTTCACGCGAGCGAATTGCCATTCGAGCAGAACAAGAAATTGGTCAAGGAAATTACGTAAACCTTGGAATTGGCATGCCGACATTGGTTGCGAATTATTTGGATCCCCAAAAAGAGGTGACGCTTCATTCGGAAAATGGATTACTTGGCATCGGACCTTTTCCGACAGAAGAAGAGTTAGACCCTGATTTAATTAATGCTGGGAAAGAAACCGTTACAGCGGTTCTTGGTGCATCTTATTTTGATAGTGCGGAATCATTTGGCATGATTCGTGGCGGTCATATTGATGTCGCGATTTTAGGTGGAATGGAAGTGTCTGCTTCAGGAGACTTGGCTAATTGGATGATTCCAGGAAAGATGATAAAAGGCATGGGAGGCGCGATGGACCTTGTGCATGGGGCAAAACGTGTCATTGTCATCATGGAACATGTAAATAAGAAAAACGAACCGAAAATTGTTCCAGAGTGTACGCTTCCGTTAACAGGGAAAGGGGTGGTGAATAGAATTATCACGGATAGAGCGGTAATCGATGTGACAGATAATGGATTAGCATTAGTAGAAATTCTAACAGATGAAACGTTTGAGGAAATACAGTCTATTACTGGTGTTCCGCTAGTTCAAAAATAAGGGAGGGTATGCAATATGTGGAGTATGATTGGGTTGGTTGGTGGATTGGCCTTATTAATTTTTTTAACGATGCGTGGCATGAACTTATTAATTGCAGGTCCTTTGTGTGCTTTATTCGTAGCTCTTCTTAGTGGAATGCCGTTATTCCCACAATTGGCAGCGGAAGGGCAAGCAAACTTTGTGGCAAACTACATGTCTGGTTTCTCTGGCTTTGTTACTTCCTGGTATTTAATGTTCTTACTAGGAGCGATTTTTGGTAAAGTAATGGAGGATAGCGGTGCAGCAGATGCCGTTTCTAACTGGATTGTCAGTAAACTTGGTATGAAACGTGCCGTATTTGCAATTGTTTTAGCGTGTGCGGTGTTAACGTACGGTGGAGTAAGTTTGTTCGTTGTAGCATTCTCTGTTTACCCGATGGCGATTAGCCTATTTAAGAAAGCGGATCTTCCAAGACGATTTATTCCAGCTGCGTTAGCATTTGGATCTGTAACGTTTACGATGACATCTGCAGGATCACCTGAGATTCAAAACTGGATTCCGATTCAATTTCTTGAAACTTCTCCTTATGCAGGATGGGAAGTAAGTTTACTGGTTGCGGTGTTCATGATGGTGTTTGGTTATTGGTGGTTAAAACGCATGATTTCAAAGGCTGTGGCAAAGGGAGAGCGTTTCGTTTCTCGTGACACAGATCCTGAACAAACAGAACGTGACTTACCAAACCCAGTGATGGGCATGATTCCATTGTTTGTCGTTTTAGCATTCTCTTTCTTTTTCCACGATAAGTTAATGCAATCTGCTTTAATTGTGGCATTATTAGGAGGAATAATCGCTACTTATGTATTGAACCGTAAGTATTTTAAATCGTTCTGGAATGCCTTGTCGGAAGGAACGATGGGAGCGTTAATAGCGATTGGTAATACGGCGGCAGTAGTAGGGTTCGGTGGTGTGGCAAAAGCAGTACCAGCGTTCCAAGTTACAGTAGATGCAATGACTTCCATTCCAGGTAGCCCATTAATTGGTGCAGCTATTGCGGTTTCCGTAATTGCCGGTATGACTGGTTCTGCTTCAGGTGGTCAGGCCATCGCATTACCGTTGATTGCTCCACAATATATTGATGCAGGTGTAAACACAGAAGCATTGCACCGAGTTGTTGCCATTTCCTCAGGTGCACTTGATTCCTTACCGCATAATGGATATGTAGTTACAACAGTTCGTGCCATTTGTGGTGAGTCTCACGCTGCTGCATATGGACCAGTTGCTGCGTTAACGGTAATTGTTCCGTTAATTGGTGTAATTATTGCAATTGCATTGTTCTCCATGGGATTTGGAATTTAAGTTTATAAGAATTTCCTTATATTTATAGAATTTGAAACTTTCAATAGAAGAAAAGAGTGGCCTGGGGTGATTTAATCATTCTGGGTCTTTTTGTTTTGTCAACTGGTTAAAACTGGTTCTTGCATAAAATAATTACTAATTTGTTATCCTTCTAGTCTATCTTGGCCAAACTATCACCAAAGTGCGTATGCTAAAAGAGGTGGTAGTTGCGATGTTAAGTATGATTGGCTTACTTGGTGGGCTAATTTTATTAATTTTATTAACAATGAAAGGTATGAATTTACTTATAGTTGGGCCATTATGTGCCTTGTTTGTTGCTGTCTTAAGCGGAATTCCTTTATTTCCACAGTTAGCTGGCGAAGGAGAGGTGAACTATTTTACAGGCTATATGGAAGGTTTTACTGGGTTCATTGCTTCTTGGTACTTTATGTTTTTACTTGGAGCAATTTTTGGTAAAGTAATGGAAAAAAGTGGTGCGGCAGATGCTGTTTCCAATTGGATTGTTGGTAAACTTGGTATTAAGAAAGCGGTTTTCGCCATTGTATTAGCCTGTGCGGTTCTTACTTATGGTGGCGTAAGTTTATTCGTCGTAGCATTCTCGGTATATCCAATGGCTGTGAGCTTATTCAAAAAAGCTGATCTGCCAAGGCGGTTTATCCCTGCTGCTTTAGCGTTTGGGTCGGTTACTTTTACCATGACTTCCGCTGGCTCACCAGAAATTCAAAACTGGATTCCAATAGAATATTTAGGCACCTCACCTTATGCGGGGTGGGAAGTTAGTATCATTGTTGCATTATTTATGATGATCTCAGGGTATGTACTTTTGAAACTTATGATTAATAGAGCAGTTAATAACGGAGAGACGTTTGAAGTGAGAGAAGATGATCCAGAAGAGACAGACCGTGAATTACCGAATCCTTTCCTATCCTTGATTCCATTATTAGTCGTTCTCGGTTTTTCATTTAGTTTTCACGACTCTTTAAAGGAATCGGCGTTAATCATTGCGTTATCAGGTGGAGTGATTGCTACAATTATTATTAACAAAAAGTACTTCACATCATTTGGGAAAGCTTTCTCCGAAGGAACGATGGGAGCACTAGTTGCGATTGGGAATACCGCTGCAGTGGTTGGTTTTGGAGGAGTGGCAAAAGTGGTTCCAGCGTTTCAAGTTGCTGTTGATACGATGACTTCTTTACCAGGAAGTCCGTTAATTGGTGCAGCCATTGCAGTATCTGTGATTGCTGGGATGACTGGATCGGCTTCTGGTGGGCAAGTTATTGCATTACCTTTAATTGCTCCGCATTATATCGACATGGGAGTAAACCCAGAGGCTCTTCATAGAGTAGTTGCCATTTCATCAGGTGCGATTGACTCGCTACCTCATAATGGATATGTGGTGACAAATATCAGAGCAATTTGCGGCGAGACACATGCGGCTGCCTATTTACCGGTTGCTATACTCACTGTGTTACTGCCACTAATAGGCTTGGTTTTGGCAATCGTGTTATTCTCGTTTGGTCTTGGAATACAATAACAGGCTGGAACAAAACCCAAATGTGACTGCACAGGGATTTCCGCTGCAGGGGGACGCTTTCCACGGGGCGGGTTGCTGTATTGAAAAGCGGAAGGCGCGCGTTTAGATGCGGCAGCAAACTTGGAGGGACCGAGGAGGCAGCTCTTCAGCCACCACAGGGCCATCTGAGTTTGCCGAGCATCTGCGCACCTGGAGCTAGACATCGCTCTCGTCGCGGTAGTTCGCGCTCCTGTGGGGTCTCAGTAACCCACCTTTCCCGTAGGAGTCGCCCCCTTCCGCTCCAATCCCAAAGGTAGTATTAGTAGGGACAATAATTCTGCAGTAATTTAATTTTAAAGTCATAAATATTGGCTCCAAAAGGTATAACAGTTTATTTCTTTTGTCACAGCCTTTTTTGTCATTTCTTCCTCGGAGGATAATCCAACAACAATCCTTCGTAAATCGGCTCCAACCTGTCACTTTTACGGAAATCATCTGGTGTCACTAAAGCAGGAATCTTATCCCACAGACGTATACCAGATCGTTGCAAAATTTCCCACACAAACTGTGAGCAGAAATAAGCTTTTCTGGATTCGATTGGTACTTCAACAGATACGCCTAGAACACCAAGTAAATTATACGAAAACTTCTCCTTATTCTTGATAAAGACTTCTAGTATCCTCTTCATCTTCTTAACTTCTCGCTCCGTCACTTCTAATCGATAGATGATGCACGTAGTTTTTGGGTATTTACTATATGTTCCAGTCCAAACATCCTCTTTTACGAATCCACCTGATAACGGATTTCTTGGTTGAAGGCGGCCAAAGCTGTACATGTCAGACAAATCCTCTGCGAAAGAAATAGAGGCATGATTATATGGAGCTTTTGTATATACTTTTATCGAACGAGTAAAAAGCGTTCCAGTATCCGAAAGCAATATGTATATGTATGTATTACCAGTCATTCCTATTATCCTTTCATTTACAATCGTATGATTTCTATTCTATTATACTATTGAAGTGCATTGTAAGAAATGGGAGGTTTTTCATGACAGAATCTATAGTCATTTTATCCATTGCAGCTCTTGGGCTGCTTATAGCAACAATTGTTTTTACTCATATGAAAAAAACAAAGCCTTACAGAGATTTTTCTACCATTATGTTACGCATTAAAACGTGGTGGGGAATGCTTGCCATATTTACAGTTGCAACCTTATTTCATTCAGCGATTTCGCTATTATCTTTAATGCTTTTATGTTTCCTTGCTTTAAAAGAATATTTTTCCATGATGCGAACGAGAAAAGCAGATAGGCAGTTATTTATTTGGGCGTACTTGGCCATACCCATTCAATTTTATTGGATTTATATAGATTGGTATGGGATGTATATCGTCTTTATTCCTGTTTATATTTTTCTGTTATTACCCATGGCTAGAGTCTTCCGTAATGGAACACTTGGATTCTTAAGGTCCGTTAGCTCTACTCAATGGGGGCTGATGCTTATGGTATTCGGTTTAAGTCATTTAGCTTATTATCAAACAGCGACACCGCAGTATGGCGCGGAACTGGTGTTATACCTAGTTGTCTTAACGCAAGTAAGTGATATCGTCCATAACTATGTATCTATTTATTTTGGGAAACACAAGGTAGTACCTACAGCTAACCCTGCCATCACTTGGGAAGGATTTACTGCATCTCTTTTGGTAACCACACTACTTGCGTGGGTGCTATATCCTCATCTCACGCCAGTAAATGAACTCTACGGGGTATTGTCTGGTGCCTTAATTTGTATCGCGGGATTCTTTGGGATGTTGACAATCTCTGTCTTAAAACGAGACTTACTTATTGGGAACAGATCGAAATTTGATCAGTTAAAAGATCAGTATTTAAATCGGGTAGATAGTTTAACCTATACAGCACCTGTATTCTTTCATGTTACGAGATATTTTTTCGATTTTATGTAACGAGCAGAAAATTTACATACTATTCGGGAAACAGGTATCATGGGTGTAAGACAGGAGGAGACTAACATGACGAAGATTTATATATTACATGAAAACGATGAATGGACCGTTCACTTAACGAACCGACTAGATGAATTAGGAGCTCCTTATGAAAAGTGGCATTTGTCAGAGGGAAGTATTGACCTTTCTAAAGAGCCACCTGAAGGAATCTTTTATAATAGAATGAGTGCTTCTTCTCATACGCGAGGACACCGCTTTGCACCGGAATTTACGACCCAAGTTATTGCCTGGCTAGAAGCACATGGAAGAACCGTCGTAAATGGAAGCGGAGCAATTCGATTAGAAGTAAGTAAAGTGTTGCAAGATTTGGCTCTTCGAAAGCATGGTGTTTTGACGCCTAAGACGGTTGCAGCTGTCGGTGAGAAGTCGCTAAAGGAAGCGGTAGATGCATTTGATGGGCAATCTTTTATCACGAAACATAATCGTGCAGGAAAAGGTTTAGGTGTTCAGTTGTTTTTATCCAAAGAAGGATTCTACCAATATGTAGACAGCGGTGTGTGGAAGGATACAGTGGATGGAATTACTTTGTTACAGCAGTATGTCCAGTCACCTGAATCCTACATCACTCGTTGCGAATTTATTAATGGAAAGTTTTTATACGCAGTGCGAGTAGATACGTCTGAGGGATTTGAATTATGTCCTGCGGATGCCTGTCAGATTGGTGATAAGTTCTGTCCGGTTGGAGAGAACGAGAAGCGTCCGAAGTTTGACATTATAGAAGGTTTTAATGATCCAATCATCGAGAAATATGAAGCTTTCTTACAAGAAAATGATATACAGGTAGCTGGAATCGAATCGGTTGTAGATAAAGAAGGAAATCGTTACACATATGATGTGAACACGAATACGAATTATAACAAAGAGGCAGAAGAAAAAGTGCAAGTATTTGCAATGAAGGAATTAGCTCTCTACTTACAGCAACTTCTAAAAGGTGAATAAGGGTTTTGGTTGTTCTTTCCTACACTAAAGGAGTATACTTATTGAAGGAAATGTTTGTAGAAAGAAGGGACCATATGGCGAATACACACGTTTACTCAAAAGGAGAAGAAATTTCTAATGCTGTCACGCATGGGATTGGCGCTCTCTTAAGTATCGCTGCATTAGTATTATTGATTGTTTTTTCTTCCATTCACGGAACAGCATGGCACGTAGTTAGCTTCACATTGTTTGGAGCAACAATGTTTATTTTGTATATGTCATCTACGTTAGTTCATAGTTTCCCAGAAGGAAAAGCGAAGGATGTCTTTGAGATCTTAGATCATTCTTCCATCTATTTCTTTATCGCGGGAACGTACACACCATTTCTTTTCGTCGTCGTTCAAGGTGCACTTGGATGGACACTATTTGGAATCGTGTGGGGGCTTGCAATTGGCGGGACTATCTTTAAAGTTTTTTTTGTAAAGAAATTCTTGTTCATCTCGACATTGCTATACGTCGTTATGGGGTGGCTAATTGTCTTTGCATGGGATCCATTAGTATCTACATTACACCCTAATGGAGTCGTTTTATTAGTAGCAGGTGGAATTTGTTACACAGTTGGTGCAATCTTCTACGTGTGGAGAGCTTTCCCACATCATCACGCTGTGTGGCACTTGTTCGTAATTGCTGGATCTGTGCTTCATTTCTTTTCGGTTTTACTATACGTGTTACAAGTAAACTAATAAAATTTGCCTATCGACCGAGAACTTCTTGGAAGATAGGCTTTTTTTGTACATGACTAGTAGTTAACGAAGTATCCTATTTAAATGAAACTTTTTCACGCTTAATAGAGTAAATAATACAAAATGGGGTATAAGTTATTATCCTAGCAAGGTAAAATGGATGTATAGAATTTATTTATAGGAGATTACGATGAAAAAGTCTAAACTGCAATTTTGGTTAATTCAGATTCTATTGTTATTAGCAATTATTTTTGTCGGTTCGCAAGTTTCTTTCTTCTTGCAGCCAATCGCAGTGTTCTTTTCTACTTTATTTTTCCCTATCCTTGTTGCGGGCTTGCTTTACTACTTACTAAATCCGTTGGTGAATCTTCTAAGTGAAAGAAAAGTACCAAGGTTGGTAAGTATACTGATTGTGTTTTTATCTGTGATAGGAATAGTGGTGTTAGTTGTCAGATTAGTAGCTCCTACCATTTCAGAGCAGATTAATCAGTTAGTAAACGACATTCCGAAGTATGCAGACCAAGTGGTAGTGTTGGTAGAAGATGTAGCGAATTCCACAGAGTACGAGTGGATGTTAAATCAAGACTATGTAAAGATTGAAGATGTTGAGGAAACGGTTGTGAACTATGCTGAAACACTTCCTCAAAAGGTTGTTACGGGTGTTTCTGCAATATTTGGCTTTGTGACAAGTTTTGCTGTTATTGTTGTGACGGTTCCGTTCTTACTTTTCTACTTAATGAAAGATGGTCACAGAATTCCCAATAATTTAGCGAAGTTATTCCCGTTAACGATGAGGCATGAAATCCTTCGATTACTTCGAAACACCTCTCAAACGCTTGCTTCGTACATACAAGGTCAGGTAATTGTTTCTTTATTTGTAGGTACGTTAGCGTTTATTGGATATTTAATCATTGATTTACGCTATGCGTTAGTTTTGGCGATTATTGTAGTGTTTACAAACATTATTCCATTCGTCGGACCAATTATCGGAGGGGCACCTGCTGTAATCGTTGGATTCTTCGAGTCTCCAACACAAGGATTGCTAGCTTTACTAGTAATCACTATTGCACAACAATTAGAAGGAAACGTACTATCTCCATTAATTTTAGGAAAGTCCTTACAAATACACCCAGCGACAATTATCATTGTCTTGCTGGTAGCAGGTAATATTGCGGGTGTGTTAGGTATGTTATTGGGGTACCAACTTTCGCCGTAATCCGTACGATTGTTGTGAACATTATTGACATGTTTGCACGAAGGAATGAACGATATCAAAATCAATATGGGTGGAAAGAGAAAGATGATCTACCTTCATAGTTCTAATGTGTCTAGCACATACTACCTCTAAAAGAGTAGAGGTGTTGGAATGAGAACTATCCTGATTATGTTACTTTTATTTTGCTACCAACACGTAGCAAGTGCTGAGGAGTTGAATACGATGATCGGCTATGTTATTGATGTGGAAGATACGCGAGCATTAGTAGTGGAAAGAAGAGAAAGTTCTGAAGGAGTAGTTTTTGGTCAGCCTGTATGGTTTAATCTTGGTCAAAAAGCTCATATTGGAGACCTTTTAAAAGTGACGTACACCAATCTGCTAAAGTCTTATCCTGCTCAAGGTGCTGCAGAAACCGTTCAAGTGTTGACGCCTACGTATGTGAATGGATCGAGAAATTCAGAAGGTGACATTATCCAAAAAGCGCTGATAAAAGATGAAGTGAAGCAGTTGAATAAGCCAGTTATTGTTTCCATGGTGTTTTCACAAGGGCAGTGGACTACGGTTTGGAAGCCTCTTTTAGATGAGAAAGAAGTAACGGTAGTAATAGCTGACTGAAGCTAATGCTAGAAAAGGACTCGCAGATAATGCGAGTCTTTTGTGTTATTTTTCTATTTCTTTTAACACCATAGCTGGATTCCCACCAACAACGGTATAACTTGGAACATCCTTTGTGACAACAGCACCAGAGGCAATTACTGCTCCATCACCAATCGTTACGCCTGGATTGATAATTGCTCCGCCACCAATCCACACATCTTTTCCAATTGTTACAGGCTTTCCAAACTCTTTACCCGATTTTCTTTCAATTGCATCAAGTGGATGAGTTGCAGTATAAATATGTACACCAGGAGCAAGCATACAGTTATCCCCAATTTTAATTGGGCACACGTCTAGCATGATACAGTCAAAATTGGCAAAGAAATGATCCCCAACATGAATGTTGTACCCGTAATCACAGCGGAAAGTAGGCTCTATGAAAGCTCCTTTTCCTGTAGACCCAAACAACTCTTTTATCACTTCCATGCGTTCTTTTGCTTGAACTACACCCATGGCATTAAAGCGTTCCGTTAGTTGTCGTGCACGAATTCGGCCATCCAGTAATTCCTTATCTTGTGGATCATACATCTCTCCACGGATCATCTTCTCTTTTTCGGTCATCGTTCTTCTATCCTTTCCTACTAAAAAGCTTCAATACCCACTGGCATTGAAGCTAAGCATTAATAATATGGTGAAATCATTAGATAAACAATTACTCCAGTTAAACTTACATACAACCAAATTGGCATTGTCCAACGAGCAATTTTCTTATGCTTATCAACTTTCATTGTAATTCCTCTGGCAAATGTTAGCAATGCTAAAGGTACGATAGCGGCTGCCAAAACAATGTGTGTGATTAAGATGAAATAATAAACGTATGCGATTAAGCCTTCTCCACCAAAAGAGGTAGAATCAGAGGTAGAGTGATACGTTAAATAGGAAACTAAGAACACAGCAGTCGTAGTAAATGCTGCATAAATAAATCGCTTGTGCCAAGTGACATTTCCTTTAATGATTAAAAATAATGCTCCTAACAAGAAGACAAAAGTGAATGAGTTCATGATGGCATTTAACAATGGTAAGAATGATAAATCCATCTCTGTTACAGCTAATTTTGGTGAGAAAATCAATATAACAACAATGGCATTTATTGCAATTGATAAAGCTACTACCCATGGTACATAATTAAACTCTTTTTTCATTGACATTATTTACCCTCCTTACAGTGCTTCTTCATCTTTACGAATTTGATGATCGTGGGCGATAAAGTAGAACGGTACTACAGCGGATAAAAAGGCAATAAATGTTCTCTTAATGCCCCAGCGATCTTTGATTAACGCAACTAAACAAGCAACACAATATAAAACGAATAAAAATCCGTGTGCAGCACCAACGATTGAAACGGCGATATCATAGCCTAATCCATATTTTAGCGGCATTGCAATTAGCAATAAAATAATGTACGACATTCCTTCAAGAAAACTCACGGAACGTAGCGCTTTTAAATGATTCATGAAAAGTCCTCCAAATTTCTTTACTACTGCTATCTTACTGATAAATTCCCATAGGAGCAACAGATGACATTCTTTGAAGTGGTGTCAATTTCGTGAATTCGTCGGTTCTGTGAATACTGCTACATTCTGTTATAATGTCACTATTAGATAGAGAGAGGAAGTTTCGATGAGTAAATCAGTTGTTTTAGCAGAAAAACCCTCAGTTGCAAGGGACATTGCACGTGTGTTGCAATGTGGTCAGAAAGGGAACGGTTTTTTTGAAGGCAAAAATTATATTGTTACCTGGGCTTTGGGTCATTTAGTAACGCATGCAGACCCAGAAGCATACGGAAAACACCTACAAACATGGAAGTTAGAAGACCTTCCAATAATGCCGGATGCGTTAAAGACTATTGTAATCAAGAAAACTTCTAAGCAATTTTATACTGTGAAAAATCAGTTGGAAAGAAAAGACGTATCCAAAATCATTATCGCAACAGATGCAGGTCGTGAAGGAGAGTTAGTTGCACGATGGATTATTGATAAGGCAAAAGTAAAAAAGCCAATCGAACGTCTTTGGATTTCGTCTGTAACAGATCAAGCGATTAAACAAGGTTTTGCTAACTTAAAACCAGGTAAAGCGTATGAGGATTTATATCACTCTGCGATTGCTAGAGCGGAAGCAGATTGGTTTGTTGGAATTAATGCCACACGAGCGTTAACGACAAAGCATGGTGCACAGCTATCTTGTGGTCGTGTGCAAACGCCAACGCTAGCGATGATTGCCGCTCGTGAAGAAGAAATTAAATCTTTTAAACCAGCATCCTATTGGGGATTGAAAGCGGAGGCACCTGAATTCTCACTAACTTGGCAAGAAGCGGGAACAAATCAAACGCGTACGTTTAAAGAAGGTAAGATGGAAGAGCTTTCACAAAAATTGAAAGGTCAAAAGAGTGTGGTGGAGGATTTTGCGACAAAGCGTAAGCAATCTTTTGCGCCTGGCCTATATGATTTAACAGAGCTTCAAAGAGATGCGCACAAGGCTTTTCAGTTCTCCGCGAAAGAAACGCTATCCACTCTGCAAGCTTTATATGAACGACATAAGCTCGTAACCTATCCTCGTACGGACTCTCGATTCTTAAGTACAGACATGGTTGGTACGTTAATGGAGCGAGTAGATGCGTTGAAAAGTTCTGATTATAATCATGCTATTTCTCTTATAAAGAAGAATGGTATGAAAGCATCTAAGCGTTTTGTGGATGATGCACGTGTGTCCGATCACCACGCGATTATACCGACTGAAGTTTCAGCTGCTACTGCTTCTTTATCAGGAAAAGAATTCAAGCTGTACGATATGATTGTCAAACGATTCTTAGCAAACTTGCTGCCTGCTTATGAATTTGATCAGACAACGATTCGTGTGATGATTGGAGAAGAGACTTTTGTCGCAAAAGGGAATGTAACGGTTTCAAAAGGGTGGAAAGTCATTTATGACCGCGATACAGAAGAGGAAGAGACGGATATCAAAAGCCAGGAACTTCCTAGAGTGAATAAAGGTGACCAGTTAGCTATTAAGAGATTAGTTGTGACTTCAGGTGAAACGAAACCGCCGAAACGTTTTACAGAGGGAACCTTGCTTTCCGCAATGGAAAACCCAAAAGCATTCTTAGAAGGCGGAGAACAAAAACTAGCTTCCGTTTTACAAAAAACAGGTGGACTAGGAACGGTTGCAACTCGAGCGGATATTATTGAAAAGTTATTTAACACTTTCCTAATCGAGAAACGCCAGCAAGACATTTTTATTACTTCTAAAGGGAAGCAATTGCTCGACTTGGCCCCTCAAGACCTGCGTTCACCAGCATTAACTGGTGAGTGGGAAGAGAAGCTCGATAGGATTTCAAAAGGGAAACTTTCGAAAGATAGCTTCATTGGAGAAATGAAGCAATACACGAAAGAGATTGTTAAGGAGATTAAACAATCTACTACCGAGTTCAAGCATGATAACGTGACCGGTACTCACTGTCCAGAGTGCGGAAAGCTAATGCTTGAGGTGAACGGGAAAAAAGGAAAAATGCTAGTATGCCAAGACAGAGAGTGTGGAGCGAAGAAGAATATTGCCAAACAAACGAACGCTCGCTGTCCAAAGTGTCATAAGCGAATGGTCCTAAGAGGAGAAGGCGAAGGGCAAACATTCAGCTGTCAATGCGGGTACCGCGAGAAGCTGTCAGCTTTCGAAAAGCGTCGCAAAAATTCTAAATCCGATGCTGCAGGAAAGCGCGATGTCGCTAAGTATATGAAAAAGCAGAAAAAAGAAGACGATGAGCCAATGAACTCAGCTCTTGCTGATGCTTTGAAGAATCTGAAACTTTAATGGATGGAGCCGCCCAGGTACTGTTGAGTGCTTTGGGTGGCTTTTTTGTTACGTGACCAGTAACAACTCATCGTTAGCCACGTGATGTGGCTTGCTCTTAGATGAGTCTCCTTATTTTTGCAGTGCCGTGGTATATCAGGAGGAGTGGAAGCGGGTTCAGGTATACCAGAGGACCGTCTCGCGGTATAGCAGAAGGGGTGGAAACTGGTTTAGGTATACCAGAGGACCGTCTCGCGGTATAGCAGAAGGGATGGAAGTGGGTTCAGGTATACCAGAGGACCGTCTCGCGGTATAGCAGAAGGAGTGGAAACGGGTTTAGGTATACCAGAGGATCGTCCCGCGGTATAGCAGAAGGGGTAGAAACGAGTTTAGGTATACCAGAGGATCGTCTCGCGGTATAGCAGAAGGGGTAGAAACGGGTTTAGGTATACCAGGGGAGCTTCTCGCGGTATAGCAGAAGGGATGGAAGCGGGTTTAGGTATATCAGGGGAGCGAGCGGAAGACCACGAGAAGTGAGAAATAGGAGTTCAGGTGTCCCGCAAGAGCGACTCGTGGACCACGAAAAGCGAGAAAACAGAGTTCAGGTGTCCCGCAAGAGCGTCTCGCGGACCACGAGAAGCGAGAAAACAGAGTTCAGGTGTCCCGCAAGAGCGACTCGTGGACCACGAAAAGCGAGAAAACAGAGTTCTGGTGTCCCGCAAGAGCGTCTCCCGGACCATGAGAAGTGAGAATTCGGAGTTCAGGTGTCCCGCAAGAGCGACTCGCGGACCACGAAAAGCGAGAAAACAGAGTTCAGGTATCCCGCAAGAGCGTCTCCCGGGCCACGAGAAGCCAGAAATCTAATCACAAGTGATCCGCAAGCCTCTAAACTTCCTTCACCATCAACACTTCATTCAAATATCGATCATCAGCTTTCATTGCTCGCTGATCCAAACCATACACTTTAAAGCCTAGCTTCTCATACAAACTTACTGCTGCATGATTATCCTCTACAACTGTTAAATAAACTTGCTCCATCCCATCTAATCCAGATACTTCCTCTAGTAAAAACTCCATTACTTGCTGCGCATAACCTTTTCCACGAACGGCAGACGAAGTATAGACAGCATAAATATCTCCTCTATGCCTCATCTTTGTAGCTGAATTTCGAACGAACGTAGCAACCGAAACAAGTTCTTCCTCCTCCAAGTAACCAATCGTAAACATCTCATCTGAAGTAGCCAATCGTCCTCGATACTTCTCCACAAAATTCGTATCATTGACCGCATCTTCGTATGTCGCCAAAAACGCATCCGCAGCCGTTTTTAACGCTTCTAATCGTAAAGTAGCAACTCTCTCTGCGTCTTCAGGTGTAAGTCTTCTAATCATTTCCATGTATCCTTTCCAATTCCATAGATTTTCTTCAAATACTATCATACTATTTTAGTAAGTTTGAATTTTCTTTACAATTTCCTCCATCATCAGTACACTTAGTGTAGGCAACTTTTGCCAAATATACAAAGGAGGAGATCAATATGATGAAGTTTACAAAAGTAGAAAAAGGTACAGAGGGAGTTACACATATAGAAACCTAGTTTACAGGAGGAACGTATGGAAACGAAAACAACGAACGTACAAATCGTAGAATTCTCACCGCAATATGCAGAAGGTGTAGCGAAAATGTGGAATGAGAGTAGAGATAATTGGGGTGGAGACGATTCTGTCATGACAGCAGCTCAAGTGCTAGAAAAAGAATCGAACTCTACGAATCTATTTCTATACCTGGCTTTAGTGGACGGAGAGGTAGCAGGTTACTGTAGCTTATCTGAATACCGTGAAGACAGTAACGCGCTTTATATTCCTTTATTAAATGTTCACCCAGACTATCACGGCCATAAGCTTGGGAAACAACTGGTGCTGAATGCCGTCAATAAAACAGTGGAATTAGGTTGGCCTCGTCTGGATCTATTTACATGGGCAGGTAACACGAAAGCAGTTCCACTTTACAAAAAATGTGGATTCTTTTGGGAAGACAGAGATGACTCTGTTCATTTGATGAACTTTATCCCAACCATTCTTCAGTTAGAATGCTTGAAGCCGTTTTTTGATAAGTATTCATGGTATGACACAAGCAAGCGAGCGCTCGAAGTAAAACCAGACGGCTACAAACATAACGGGTACACATTCTATGAATATGAGTGGTCAGCTGACGATGCTTTCGTCAAAGTTCGTTTTGAGCGAACGAGCCGAAAACTTTGCTATGTAGAGACGAATGACTTCAAAGTGGAAATGGTACATCCGTCCTTTAAAACATTAGCGAACAAAGAATCACTGATGGAATACAAAGTGGAAAACAAGCGTCCAAATGCTATATCCGTTCAAATTCAGGCAAATCAAGAAGGGGCAATCCAACACCAAGCTTCTTTTACTAATTTAGTAGAAGAAGAGGTCATTTTTACAGCTCCTGTTACTGTTCACTATTACGAGCAAGAACCAAATGATTGGAAAACACATCCTACAATGGAAGCGACCGTGACGTTAGATGGATATGACATCTCACTAGGACTCGGAGTTTATCCAATTCTACCGGTATCGATTAAACTTGCATCTACTAATCAACTTTTTGAAGCAAACAAGAATCCTAAGTTATTTTTAGAAGTCGAAAGCTTAGTAGAAGAAATAGGAACGCTAAAAGTATCAATTCCATCTAACGATATTCTTACTTTACATGACCAAAGTATTGAAATGAGTTTGAACAAAAAGCAAAGAACTAGCATTCCTTTATCTACGTCCTTGTTAAAAGGTGGAGCATTTAACGAAGAAATCATGTGCACGTTCAGCACAAATGGAGAAGAAATAACATTCCAAACGAGACTTCGTTTTGCGTTCCCAACCAAAACAGATTCATTTGTAGCAGAAACAACGGATAAATGGTTAATATTTAATGGTAGATATTACGCTTCTTTAGAAAAAAGAAATAATACACTCTCCTTAGGTAGACGTGGTAAAGGAGATCATGCACTGCCATTTTTTGCACCAAAGCTTGGGAAACCTTATGCAGACGAATGGACAAAGAAAGAAGCCGGTCAAATTAAGGTAGAAAAAACGGATGCAGGGATTACTTTTGTATCTGTGTTGTCATCTGATTTAAAACCAGGTCTTCACATAGAGAGTAAGGTATTCTTATCCAACTTTGGCTTGTATGACATGTCTTATCGTTTAGTGTTGGACGGAAGCCAAGAAGCGCAAAACGTATCTTGGGTGCAAAGCTTTGTTCCATTGGTAGCGTACACGTATATTCCGATGGGAGAAGAAGTCCTGCGCTTAAAAGAATCTCATGTCGCTTTTAATGATTATTTGGATAAGCGTCATTACTCGGAGCCGTGGACATTCACCGAAAAGGATGGAGAGACGATAGGTTTCGCATGGAGCGCAAATGTTGTCCACAGAAGAGATGAGTGGAAAAATGCGGTTGAGCTAACGGATATTGATGTGCCAGAATCAGTGCAAACATCAATTCCGCTAGCAACCGTGTCGCTAGCTTACAACCACTTCTCCAGTTGGGAAGAGTGGCGTGAGGAAGTGATGGGAGAGCAAGAACCTTTACGAGAAGTTGGACCATTGACGTTAGAACAAACGGACGGGCAAATCATTGTTAAAGACAATAAGCCTTCCGTTTCGCTTAAATCACGATTGCATGTACCAGTGGTTGGGGAATTAGTAGCAGGTAATGAAGGGACCACTATCCAAAATAGTGAGGAAGATCTATCTGTTTCCGTTGAAGTTGAAATGGAACCAATCACGTTAGTCAACACATCTTTCACTTCACCTAATACAAAAGTGGAAGAAACACTACTTTATCTCCAACCAAATACATCGACTGTTTCTGTAGAAGAAGTGGAAAATGGGCATTGGAAGGTAACCAATGGAGACCTGCAATTTAGTGTGCATAAAGAGTACATGGCTGGGGTTTATTCCATTGTTTATAAAGGGGAAGAATGGTTGCATCACACGTACCCAACACCTAGTATGAAAGCATGGTGGAACCCTTGGACAGGTGGATTGCGCTACCGCTTCGGAGGAATGAACAGCTTCTCGTTGCAAAAGGAAGTAAGTGAGGTAAAAGCAGTAACGAAGCTTGACTCCAAAGGAAATGAGTGGTCAGGGGTAGAGGTGACGACGACAATCGTCCACCATGAAAAATTTAAAGGGACGACGTTACAACAATTCTTCTTAACCTTGCCTGGGTTACCGATGATTACGACACTAGCTGAATGGAGAGCTAGTGAGGATAAGTTATTTGCTGGAGAAAGAATTTTCTGTGATGGATTCTGGAATCCTGGAGATGAATTAGCGACTGTCACGTATGATTCGAAAATTAGAGGTCAGAAAGAATATTATGCAGGAGCAGGAGAATTAATTTTAATTGATGATCCATATGCTAGACTTCGTTCTGCAAAATTAGCTGATGCACTTCATATTGTTCAACCGAAGTACGTTTTCGAGAAAGAAGCGTATGTAACAAAAGAAGTGTGTTATGTTAATACGGAGACGGAATGGACATTACAAGCAGGCGAGACCACACACGTGCAACCGACAATTCATTTGTTTGATAACCGAGATTTGCGACCTTATATGGAACAACTTAGAGGTATTACATTTAAATAGGAGTGAAAAAGGGATGAGAATAATTGATGCTCATATCCATTTCTCCGCAATTGAAAGCTTCCGCCATACGGCTAGGGAGCTTTCTCTTGTTGATTATTCTGGAAATGGATTAGTGAATGAGATGAGAGACGGAAATATTGCTTATTGTATTGGAATGGGAGTAACAGAGACACCGGATATGGGTTTTCCTGATTATCATGCAGCTTCTCCGATGGGGTTAGATTTGGATCCTCTCCCACCGAATGTAGGAATGTGTCCCGGAATTAATCCGAAAACACTAAATCAAAAAGCATTGGATGATTTGGAGAAGCTTTTAAAAGAACCACATGTAGTAGGAATTAAAATTTACTTAGGCTACTATCCTTACTATGCGTACGATGATATTTATCAACCAGTATATGACTTGGCAGCAGCATATGATAAGCCTGTTGTTTTTCACACGGGAGATACATACTCAGAGCGAGGGTTGTTAAAATATTCTCACCCATTAACACTAGACGAGGTTGCTGTTCAGCGTCGTGATGTGAATTTCATGATGGCTCATTTGGGTGATCCGTGGACATTAACTGGTGCAGAAGTTGTATATAAGAACAGGAACATGTATGCAGATTTATCGGGATGGATTGTTGGAACGAAGGCTACTTTAGACGATTATTCTAAGGATCATTTTTTAGATCACATTCGACACGCTATTCGTTTTTGTGATCACTATGAAAAGTTAATTTTCGGCTCAGACTGGCCGCTTGCTCCAATAAAAGATTACGCGCAGTTCATTGGAGATTTAATCCCTGAGAAACATCATCAATTAGTTTTCTATGATAATGCAAAGAATCTATTTTTAAAAGATGTGAAGTTGGATTAGGTAAAGGGAAGCTGGAACAACAAAAAAAAGGTACATTCAAAAAAAGAATGTACCTTTTTTTGTTGTTTTCGTTAAAAAATTCTGCAGAATTAGTGCATTTACAGACTAAATCTTTGGGATTGGAATGGTGGGTAGCTGAGACCCCAAAAGAGCGTGTACTTAAGCGACGAGGAGCTATTTGTCGCAATACTCGGCAAACTTAGATGGCCCCGTGGAAATCGTCGCCTGCAGCGGAAATCCCCGTGCCGTCACATATGGTTTTTGTTCGAGCCTGTTTTATTATTAATAAATACATATCACTAGGTGTAAAGTAGTGTCGATGTGTTTACGAAGTGAAAAATATTTGCAAAATTTAATTTTTTGTGGAGGAATAAATGGAAAAATGTCGAAATATATATAGTGGTAAGTAGTTTTAGATTTGTGGAAGGCTGGTGGCGAAATTGGCGTTTATTACAGAAGTAATGATAATGAATATTTTGTCTATTTTTGCCAGTCTTTTTGTGTTTCAGATTTGGCTTGAAAGATCTTCCCACATCCGTTATGCCAAAACAAAAGCTATCTTTGGTTTTTCGGCGATATCTATTTTGTGGTGTATGGTTTTTCCTTTAGATAAGTTTGATTCATTCATACTAGATTTACGTCAAGTTCCAATAATAATTGGAAGTTTATATGGTGGTCCTATTGTAGCAGTTGGTCTTTTTCTCTTAACGCTGATAGCAAGATATATATTCTTTGGAGCAGACGGGTATTTAACATTTTTGTTAATGTATTTGTTATTAACTCCCATACTAATTTATTTCTCGAGAAAATTTTTGCAACTTACGTTAAAAAGGAAGATTATTCGATCTACAATGGTATCACTTGGGTTTTCTCTTTTTATTTTAGTCATCATTACATTATTTAACTCAAGTCACTTAGACGCTAACTTGTTATTGAAATTAGTAATATTCCCGCCAGTTTCTATGGGAATGATCATCTACATAGTGGAAATCGTGTTAAACAATTATCATTTACGCCAAGAACTAATAAAATCGGAAAAGTTAGCCGTGATAAGTCACTTAGCTGCTAGTATTTCGCATGAGGTTAGAAACCCATTGACGGCAAGTAGAGGATTTATGCAATTGTTACAACAAGGATATACTTCTCCTGAAAAAATGCGTACGTTTTTAGACATTGCTATTAAAGAATTAGACAGAGCAGAGGGAATAATACAAGATTATTTAACGTTTGCTAAGCCTGCTGAGGATAAAAAAGAAGCAATCAATGTCTCATCAGAAATTAAAAAAATCGTAGAAATCTTGCAACCTCTAGCCAACATGAATTCAGTAGAATTAGATTTTTCACTTGCACCATATATGGTGTTCGGGGAAAGGTCTAAATTTAAGCAATGTGTAATAAATGTTGCGAAAAATGCCATTGAAGCAATGCCTGAAGGTGGGAAGTTAAGCTTACATATTGAACGAAAAGGGGACTATGTCTACCTAAATGTTAGTGATACGGGGGTAGGAATGACGAAAGAGCAAGTGGATCGTTTAGGAGAACCATTCTTTACTACGAGAGAAAAAGGAACCGGACTTGGAATGATGGTTGTTTATAGTATCGTGGATTCCTTTGGTGGTAAGGTAAAAGTAAAAAGCGAAAAAGGTTTAGGCACTACGTTCACCATTTTGCTACCGATGTACAAAAATGCTGTTGAAGTTATTGGATAAAGCTAACATGGATTGTTTACATCTAATGTTAGCTTTTTTGTTAGGTGTTTTTTAGCAATGTGCTCTCGGTTTAAGTTGATTCCAGCACTTTGATACATGATTAATCCCTCTTTACACACACTAGAGGTATAGAGGTGATAGGGCGTGGAAACAGCTATCCGTAAGTATTATATGAGTAGACAAATATGGGAAAAAGAACGATTTTGGGCGAGTAATCTTAATAAACTTCACTTTCCTACTGCACGTATTATTTGTTCTTCTTCAGACCCATCTGAATTATGGATAGATTTTGAATGGGTAGATGGAAGAAGTAGCACCTTAGAAGATGTGGATTCGATTTATGCTGTTTTACAGACATTTTCTTCTTTAGGCACGAAAATTATAAAAGAATTTCCGATTCCAAATTATATCGTTAGACAAGAGAAATGGACGTTGGAAGATTGGTTAAAGGAATACCTACTACTTTTCCAGTCAAATTCAACGTTTTGGGATATGTACACGTATCAATGGAATCATCAACAATATGGCGTCATTCATCGAGACCCTCATTATTTCAATTGGATTGTTAGCAAAGATACTATTTTCTTACTCGACTTTGGTTTAGTGAGCTATGGACCTATACTTTATGATATTGCATATGTTTGGGTAAACGAATGTAAGAAGAACGCTTATCAAGAAGAGAAAGCAATACTGCTTCGGGAATGGGTAATGAAAAGCATCCCTAGTCAATCGTTTGTTTTCTTCTGTCTTTTCTTTTCAATCATGAAAAACTACGCGGATTATTACCAAGGAAAAGAAGATTGGAAGGCGCAAAATCGTTGTAAAGAGTGGATTGACTCAGAAGTAATTCATGGACTAATTAACGAATGTGTAAAGTTTCATAGTAACAATGGGGATAAGTCCATACACTATTGAGCCATCTGAATAAAGTATAAATGTGAGGTAAAGCTCACGGCAATACTCATTCGGAGGTGATTGCTCATGTGTTTCGGTTACGGTTACGGTTGTGGAAATAACTACGGTTCAACTTTCGTATTAATCGTTGTTCTTTTCATCCTTTTAATTATCGTTGGAGCAGCTTACCTAGACTAATAAAGTCTACCTTTTAAAGTATGCGAGAGAATTTCTGCAGAAAACGGGATAGTCCTATGGGCTATCCTTTTTTCTTTACGAAATCATTACTTTATGGGATACTGAAAAAAAATAATAAGAACGATGTGTGGGGGAACTGGTGATGCCAGTTGAGATCATGTCCGAGAGACGGAGACCCTTAGAACCTGATCTGGCTAAGACCAGCGTAGGGAACATATGTTAATTACCTCATACATATGCGCCCAAATGGTTTTGGGCGCTTTTTCGTTTGCCCATATTAAGTGAGGAAAACCATTTGTAGCGAACGTTCGAACAGGAGGAGAAAGATGAAAAGAAAGTTTTTTTCTGTAATTACCATTGCAAGCGCTATTTTAGTGGGTGCTTGTGGAAACCAAGCAAGTCAGGAAGATAACAAAGTAACAGTAGTCTTAGATTGGACCCCAAATACGAATCACACAGGATTATATGTTGCAGAAGCGGAAGGCTACTTTGAGCAGCAAGGGCTAGAAGTGGACATCATGTTACCAGGAGAAGCAGGAGCAGAGGCGCTAGTAGCATCTGGAAAAGCAGATTTCGGTATTAGTTATCAAGAAAACGTCACGTTATCCAGAACTGAAGACATACCTGTTGTCTCAGTTGCTGCGATTATTCAGCATAATACGTCAGGTTTTGCTTCACCTGTAGATAAAAATATTACGTCACCTAAAGATTTTGAAGGTAAACGATACGGTGGATTCGGAGCTCCGGTAGAAGAAGCGGTGTTAGGCGCTGTGATGAAGCAAGATGGCGTAGACGTGTCTAAAGTCGAAAATATTAACATCGGAAATGCAGATTATTTTACAGCAGTTAAGAGAGATATTGACTTTTCATGGATCTTCTATGGATGGACTGGAATCGAAGCAGAACTCCGAGGCGAACCAGTTAACATGCTGTATTTAACAGATTTCTCGGATAATCTGGACTACTACACGCCAGTAATTATTACGAGTGAAGATAAGGTGAAAGAAGAACCAGAGCAAATTGAAAAATTCTTATCAGCAACAGCAGCGGGGTATAATTTCGCAATGGAAAATCCAGAAGACGCTGCTCAGCACTTAATTGATGCAGTACCTGACTTAAATGAAGAACTAGTAAAAGCAAGTCAGAAATGGTTAGCGAATGAGTATGCTCGTGATGCAGAGTATTGGGGGCAGCAAAAAGAAACTGTTTGGACTAACTACGCTAATTGGATGAAAGAAAACGAGTTATTAACTGGAGAATTTATTGCGGAGGAAGCCTTTACAAATGACTTTCTTCCTAAGGAGGCACAATAATGGCTAACTCATTAGTTTCGGTACAAATTATTCCCAAAACACCTAATGGAAAGGACGTTATTCCATTTGTGGATGAAGCAATAACACTGATTCATGAATCTGGTTTACCATATCAAGTGAATCCTTTAGATACAACCATAGAAGGGGAAATGACAGAGGTATTATCACTTGTGGAAAGAATGAATGAAAAAATGGTAGAGCTAGGCTGTCATAATGTCATTACACAAATGAAAATACTGTATCAACCTACTGGCATAACCCTATCCACGTTAACGGAGAAGTACCGTTAATGAAAAAGTGGTTATCCACTTATGGAATATCCCTAGCTTTACTAATTGCTCTTTTAATGCTTTGGGAAGGTGCAACAGTTCTATTTTCTATTGAAAAGTGGCTGTTGCCTAGCCCAAGTATGATTGTACAAACTGGCATCACAGTATTTCCAGATCTATATGAGCACATAGAATCTACCCTTTTCTTATCTATTGTTGGGTTGCTTTTAGGCAGTATAATTGGCATCCTTACAGCAAGTATCATTCATTATTGGCCAATACTAGACAAGGTTATGATGCCTTATTTAGTTGTTTCGCAAAACATTCCGATAATTGTTCTTGCCCCTTTATTAGTGATTTGGCTTGGTTTTGGAGCCCTTCCTAAAATTATTGTTATTTCTTTAGTTTGTTTTTTCCCAGTTACTATTTCATTTTTAAGTGGCCTACGTGAAACCCCTTCGTCTTATGTGACGTTTATGAAGATGTCTGGTGGAACAAAAAAACAGTTATTTTGGAAAGTGGAAACGCCGTTTGCTTTACCCTCCTTGTTTTCAGGGCTGCGTATAGCTGCTACCTACAGTGTAATGGGTGCAGTCATCTCAGAGTGGCTTGGAGCTCAAAGAGGAATTGGTGTGTTTATGACTTTAGCATCAGCAAATTTTAGAACTGACCGAGTCTTTGTTGCCATAGTAGTGGTGGTTATCATTAGTTTGTTTTACGTCTCTCTGATTAAGTGGGTAGAATCCTTCTGGGCAAGAAAAACTGGAAGGGGGAAGACAGATGTTACGAGTCGATAGTATATCGTTTTCGTTTAGTAAAAAGGAAATTTTACATGATATTACGTTTACTGCTGAAAAAGATAAGGTTACGTGCATAGTTGGGCCTTCCGGTAGTGGGAAGAGTACGTTGTTTGAGATAATAGGTGGATTGCTCTCTCCAAACAGTGGAGATGTTCTATTGGAAGGAGCTTCGATTGTAGGAGAAAAAGGGAACATCGCTTTTATGCCCCAAGAGTCTACCTTGTTTCCTTGGCGAACAATAATGCAAAATATTACCCTTCCTATGGAGCTAAGTGGGACACCCATAAATGAAAAAGATATTCTAGGTTATTTAAGAAGGGCTGGTTTAGAAGAGTACGCTTTTGCCTTTCCAAACCAACTCTCAGGAGGCATGAAGCAAAGAGTTTCTTTTATCCGAGCACTAGTTTCTAATATTCCACTTTTGCTTTTAGATGAACCGTTTTCTGCATTGGATGAATTTACGAGAAGAGATATGCAAAATTGGTTATTGAAAACGATAAAAGATAGTCCGCGAACCATACTTTTTGTTACTCATCAGATAGAGGAAGCTCTGTTGATGGCAGATAAAATAATTGTATTATCCAATAATCCAGCTACAGTGTTAAATGAAATTGTTTTACCAAACAAAGAACAACGAGAAGAAGATTGGACGTTTAGTCCAGAGGCTCAAGCGTTTAAGAAAGAAATAATTAATTTACTGAAACCATCTAGTTAAGCTAGATGGTTTTTGTATTATTTGGAATAGATAAGAACGTGATAATGGTAAAAACTATGTTTACATAAAGAGAGGGGTGTCTTGTTATGAATGATTATGGGTCACAAGGTTTCCAAATGGGAGACGTGGTGTATGTCATGTACCGCAATCCACATACGCAAAACGTAGCAAATGTACAGCAAGCAGCTGTTGTAAACGATCCGGAGATTCCAGGTCAATTAGCATTATTTTTATATGATGAATTTTACCCGTTAACATCTGAAACAGCTGTATATACATCAGAAGATGAAGCGGAACAAGCTTATGCTTATTATTTTGGAGAACAGCTTCATTAGGAGGAAAATATGAAACCATTTGTTCCGCAATTAATTTATTTTGAACCGAAAGCTCTAGACTATCCTTTAGGAAAGCAATTACTAGAAAAATTTAAAGAGATGGGAAAAGAGATCCTTTATACTACATCTCATAACCAAGTTCGTAATTTACCTGGTGATAATGACTTTCAAAAGTATCGTGTAGCAAAATCAACGTTGGTGGTTGGTGTTAGAAAGACGTTAAAGTTTGATACTTCTAAGCCTTCCGCTGAGTATGCCATTCCATTTGCGACAGGTTGTATGGGGCATTGTCATTACTGTTACCTTCAAACAACGATGGGGTCCAAACCTTACATTCGTACATATGTAAATGTGGACGAGATATTTGATGCTGCTGAAAATTACATGAAAGAGCGTGCTCCAGAGGAAACACGATTTGAAGCATCTTGTACATCAGATATCGTTGGGATAGACCACTTAACACATACATTAAAAAGAGCGATTGAATACTTTGGTAAGTCAGATCACGGGAAGCTTCGTTTTGTGACAAAATTTCACCATGTTGATCATTTACTTGATGCTGACCATCAAGGGAAAACAAGATTCCGTTTTAGTATGAATGCAGATTATGTAATTAAAAACTTCGAGCCAGGTACTTCCCCATTAGCAAAAAGAATTGAAGCAGCTACCAAAGTGGCAGATGCGGATTATCCACTTGGATTCATCATTGCACCAATATATTTGCATGATGGCTGGCAAGACGGATATAAGAAGTTATTTGAACAGCTAGAAGCAGAATTACCAGACAAAGCAAAAAAAGACTTAACATTTGAATTAATCCAGCATCGTTTTACTAAACCTGCTAAAAGAGTTATTGAGAAGAATTATCCAATGACTAAGCTTGAATTAGATGAAGAACAACGTCGATATAAGTGGGGGAAATACGGTATCGGGAAATACATTTATCAAAAAGATGAAGAGGCAGAGATGAAAGAAGTGTTGGGAGGATATATTGAAAAATATTTCCCGAAAGCTTCGTTAGAGTACTTTACTTGATTGTATGAACATACATTTCTATACAACCTTTATTAAAAAAAGTAATAAAGGTTGTATAGTTTTTTGTTATGAACTAAAAACGTATCGTTAGCCACGTAATGATTCTCTTTTATGATTGTTAACTTGACTGAAAAGTCAGAACATCTTTATTCTACAAAAACAAACAAAATATGATAGAATAGAAAACAGGGTTTTATACAGTGGACATTTGTACACCTGGAATGACCAGACATTACCATTTCAATTTGATGGGAGGAGAATAGATGAAATTAACTAGAAATATTTTATTAGGTCTATTATTCGGTCTAATAGCTGGTCTAATTTTAAATGCAATTGGGGGAGACGTATTTACGATTGCAAATACGTACGTTTTAACACCTTTAGGGAAAATCTTTTTAAACTTAATTACGATGCTTGTTGTTCCTATTGTACTGTTTTCTATCATACTTGGTACAGCAGGATTAGGAGATCCAAAAAAGCTTGGGAGAATTGGTGCAAAAACGATTGGGTTCTTTTTGATTACGACTACATTTGCTATCGTAATTGGCTTAACCCTATCTTCCATTGTGAAGCCTGGTTTAGCAGGAGACTATGACTTAGATAGTGCTTCCTTTGAAGCGAAAGAAGCACCACCAGTGTCTGATACATTATTAAACATCATTCCTACAAACCCTATACAGGCTATGGCAGAAGGCAACATGCTGCAAATCATTACATTTGCTGTATTTATTGGTTTTGCCCTTGCAATTTTAGGTGAAAAAACTAAAGGCATACATCAATTGGTAGAGCAAGGCAATGAAATCATGATGTTCCTTGTAGGCTTGGTAATGAAGCTTGCTCCATATGGAACGTTTGGCTTGATTGCATCTGCTGTCGGAAGCCAAGGTTGGTCTTCCATAAAAGCAATGTTTATTTATATGTCTGTAGTATTAGGAGCATTGTTAATCCATTTAGTAATTGTTTATGGAAGTGCAATTAAGTTTTTAGCTAAAAAGAGTCCAGTTTGGTTCTTTAAAAACTTCTCTCCAGCAATGAGTGTTGCATTTGGTACTTCAAGTTCAAGTGGTACTCTACCTATTTCTATGGAAGTTGCACAAAATAAATTAGGAATATCTAAGTCTGTTTCTGGATTCGTTCAGCCATTAGGCGCAACGATTAACATGGATGGAACAGCTATTATGCAAGGGGTCGCAACGTTATTTATCGCTCAAGCATATGGTGCTGATTTAACTACAGGTGAATTACTCACAGTTGTTTTAACAGCTGTACTTGCAAGTATAGGTACTGCAGGTGTGCCTGGCGTAGGATTAATCATGCTAGCCATGGTATTATCAAGTGTTGATTTACCAGTGGAAGGTATCGGATTAATCTTAGGGATTGATCGATTACTAGATATGGCACGAACAGCAGTTAACATTTCTGGTGACGCTGCATGTGCTTTATGGATTAATGAAAGTGAAAAGCGAAAAACAATTAAAGAACAACGCGGGGAAGCGTAACTTATACTTAAAGAGGCTGTGTGGAGTGGAACATTCTGCATAGCCTCTTGCTTGTCTATGTGTAGGGGAGTATACTCAAGATAAAGATGAATGAAAGGGGTTACCTCCCATGAATTTAGGATTTGGAGAAGTGGCCATAATTTTAATTGTAGCATTGTTATTGTTTGGACCATCCAAATTGCCGCAGTTAGGTAAAGCGGCAGGACAAACATTACACGAATTCAAACGTGGTATGAAGGGTGTAATGGAAGAGGAAGAGTCAGCAAAAGAGAAGAAGAACTCCTCTAATTGATTTTGCTACTTATATAGGTTGAGTGGAAGCGCGAGGTCTGGTTGTTGGACTTGGTGCTTTTTTGTTGTGGATTTTTTGAGTGATTATTCCATGGTCTGATGAATTACTAATAGTATGTGCTTAAGGAAGGGGTGGATTGAGTAGAGCGCACAAAAAAAGCACACGCAAAAATCAACGTGTACTCATCGTTTATCTTCTAACTACTACTTAATCTCTTGATACTTGGCCAAAGCTCGTTCTCTAGCAGCTTTATGGTCTACCATTGGACTCGGATAGTCTACCCCAAGTTTCACACCAGCATCTTTTAAAATGTGATCTGGTGCTGTCCAAGGTTCGTGGATATACTTTTCGGGTATACCCGCTAACTCAGGCACCCACTTCTTAATATACTCCCCTGATTTATCGAATTTTTTACTTTGGACAGTCGGGTTAAAGATTCGGAAGTATGGAGAAGCATCAGCTCCAGAGCCAGCTACCCATTGCCATCCCATCGTGTTATTTGCAATGTCAGCATCTACGAGTGTGTCCATAAACCATTCGGCACCAATTTGCCATGGTTGTAATAAGTGTTTGGTAAGAAAAGAAGCAACAATCATTCGTACTCGATTGTGCATATGTCCAGTTCTCCATAATTGCCTCATACCTGCATCAACAATTGGATACCCTGTCATTCCTTTTTTCCACTTTTCCAAAACTTGATTATCCGTTTCCCAAGCAAAATTCTCGAAATTTGGATTCAATGGTTGTTTGATTGTTTTTGGGAAGTGGTATAGAAGATGGTAAGCAAAATCTCTCCATATCAGCTGACGCATGAAGGGTTCTTCTCGACCATCCCCTTTTTTTGTAATATAAGAAGCGACACTTTTTGCAGAAAGCATACCTGTCGCTAGGTAAGGACTTATGGTAGATGTTTTATCAACTGCGGGAAAATCTCGTAACTGGTTGTATCGTCCCAAATCATACTCTGTAAACTTCTTTACTAACTTAACGGCATATGCCTCTGATATGGTCCATTTCTTATCCATTTCCTTATACCAAGCAATAGAGGGGTGCAGTCCTAAGTCTGAAATATCACCTTGTGGTAAAGGGAATGCACTTGGAACTGTAATGTCTTTTACAGCTTTTAAAGGCTTTGGTAAAGGTTGAGCCATACATGCTCGGAAGTAAGGGCTATATACTCGATATGGGGTCCCATCTTGTTTGGAGACTTCCCATGGAGAGAAAATTGTTGTACCATCGAATATTTTATATGTGATGTTATTGGATTTTAGCCAATCGGCTAATGCTAAATCTTTTTCCCATCCTTCTGGGTGGAGTTGATAGTGAAAGACTACTTGGTGAATCTTCTTTGTTTCTACAAAAGATTTTACCACTTCCAATGTATCACCCATACGGTACCAAAGTTTTCCTCCTATTTTTTCTAAGCTTTGTTGGAACGACAAAATAGCATGATGTAACCACCATGCCTTTGCGCCACTAATAGGAAAGGAGAAGTTACTATCATTGTCTATCACAACAAGAGGAATAACTTCACCTGATTGAACAGCATGATAAAGTCCAGGATGATCATGTAAACGAAAAGTATCTCTTAGTAGTAACAAGCTTGTTTGCAACGTAATCAACTCCTGATAAAAAATCTAGTCTGATGCCTTCATCCCATTTTCTAATAAATCAAATAACATAGATGCCCATTGATCTTGTGGCATCTCGGATCGATTGGGTATTAATACACTATGGAAAAATAGGCCTGCAATGAGAGAAGTTTGAATATCTGCCCTAATTGATCCTTCAGCCTTCCCTTTTTCAATAGCAGAATGTAAAATCACTAGCAGTTGCATCCGTGACTGATCTAGTTCTCTTAAATGTTCTGAGACTAACGGGGAAGAAGACTCTTTTATATGTGGCCGCATTTGAATCATGGAGTATATTTGAGAATGTTTTAGAAAAAGTTGAAGTAAACTGTGTAATTTCTTTAATCCAGTTTCCTGGCTTTGGTCAATACTATAAGTATCTTTCATAATGCGTTTCATTAAGTCACACATATAAGCTGTAATTAGTTCGTCCTTGTTACGGTAATACTCATAAAGAGTACTTCTAGCAACAGAGAGTTTCTCAGAAAGAGCTTTAAAATGGAATCCTTCGTACCCTTTGTCTAAAAGGAGTGCTTCTGTTTCCTCCATTAATTCTTGTAAATCTATTTTTTTATTTCTACCCATATAGGTTCATCCTTTATATCATGCTTTTCTTTAGTATAATCTAAAAGTGTTCTAACGAAAAATATGGATTGGTTATCCCTTTAAGGGACGGTCATTTTCTACAAATATTTTACGAAAAGTATAGCAGTAAATTGAAAGGAAGATCAAAATGAAAGGCTTTATACAAAAATGGTGGGATAAAGGGAAAATCCTATGGAAGAAATACCACCTAACTCAATGGTCATTATTATTTATAGGTGCAGCTATTTTAAGTGTGCTCTTATTCTTTTTCATTATGATACAACGAACAGATTTATCTTCATTACGAGCAGGACTTGCTCAGGCAACAGAATTATATGATGTTAACGAAGAACTGGCAAGTAAGGTTTCAGCCAATAGGATGGAAGGCGTAGAGCAAGAATTAATACCAGAACATATGATGAATGCTGTTATTGCCATAGAAGACGAACGCTTCTATGAACATGGTGGATATGATGTGCGAGGAATATTGCGTGCAGCATGGACAAATATGACATCTGGTGGTGTGGTCGCTGGAGGATCAACGGTTACTCAACAGCTAACGAAAAATGCGATCTTGTCAGACGAAAGGACTTTACGACGTAAAGTAGAAGAATTATTTTTAGCAGTAGAGATTGAAAAACAATATTCCAAAAAAGAAATCATGACAATGTATCTAAACCAAATATATTTTGGAGAAGGTGCGTGGGGTATACAGCGAGCGGCACAAACCTATTTTGCAAAAGATGCGAAAGATTTAACCATTTCTGAATCTGCCCTTATTGCTGGAATTATCAAAGCTCCTTCTGTTTTAAATCCATATGCGGATGAAAAGAAAGCTATTTCTAGACGAAATATCGTCTTAGAGAAAATGTATGACCTTGGCTTAATTCGTTCAGCAGAGTACTTTGAAGCATTGAAAGAAGAACTTGTGTTCAAAAAAGGCAAACCAGATCCACTCAAAGGTATGTTCCCAAGCTATGTGGATGCAGTCATTGAAGAAGCTATCAAGCGATATGGCCTTTCGGAGAATGAGTTGTTAACGCGTGGTTATAAGATTTATACAGAATTAGACCCTGTAATGCAAGCTGGTGTAGAAGAATTATATAAAGATAACTCTATTTTCCCAGCTGATAAAGGTGGAGAAATGGTGCAAAGTGGAGCGGTATTTCTAAATCCTGAAACAGGTGGAGTAAGGGCATCTGTTGGAGGTCGTGGGGAACATGTATTTAGAGGGTTTAATCGTGCAACGCAGTTATCAAGGCAACCAGGATCTACGTTTAAACCACTTGCCGTTTACTTACCCGCATTAGAAGAAGGATATACTCCATTCTCTATTTTGAAAGATGAGCAACACTCCTATGGAACATATTCTCCAAAGAATTTCTCGGGACAATATTATGGAGATGTAACGATGTATACGGCTTTAGAAAAATCATTAAATGCTTCAACAGTATGGTTATTTAATGAGATTGGACCTGGTAAGGGCATGAACGCATTAGAGCGATTAGGATTTAATGTAGAAAAAGAAGAACAGCAATTAGGTCTGGCTCTTGGAGGTACCAATGGTGGTGTATCACCACTCTTAATGGCACAAGCATATTCCACGTTTGCAAATGAAGGGAATCGAGAAGATGCCCATTATATACGTAAAATTGAAAACGCAAACGGTGAAGTATTGGCTGAGTTTGAAAAGGGGTCAACGGAAGTTACCTCTAAAGAAGTAGTGGATCAAATGAATGCTATGTTATTAAATGTAACAGAAACAGGTACTGGTAGTGGTGTAAACGTGCCTGGTCACCAAGTTGCTGGAAAAACAGGTTCCACACAATTAGGTTTTGAAACTACGGATGGAACGAAAGACCAGTGGTTTGTTGGATATACGCCTAATCTTGTAGGAGCGGTATGGATTGGGTTTGATAATACAAGTGAAGAGCGTTACCTATCTGGAGCAAGTTCCACAGGTGTCGTGCCAGTTTTTGATCGACTCATGGAGCAGGCATCAAAGAGCGTTGAGCCAGTAGCCTTTGATGTAACTTCTATTAACGAACAAGTTGCAAATACAAGAAGAGAGCAAGAAGAAGTAGAAGAACAAGATGAACGTCGCGGCTGGGGAGAACGATGGGAAAAAGAGAGGAAGAAAATTGAGAAAGAACTTCAAAAAGAAAGAGAAAAGTTTGAGAAGTGGATTGATCGTTTCTTCAATAACTAAGGGGGAGTTTGTGTTTGTTAACTTATATAAAAAATGGAACCGTCTTTGCGCCTGAAAAGGTGGGAGCAAAAGAAATTTTAGTAGCAAATGGTGTAATAGAAGAAATAGATAATAAGATCAACATGCAAGCTACAACCCTAACCACAATTGATGCTGAGGGACTACTTATAGTCCCTGGCTTTATTGATAGTCACGTACACTTAATTGGTGGTGGAGGAGAAGGTGGTTATGCAACAAGAACACCAGAAGCCTCACTGACAGATTTCACACGTTACGGTATTACGACAGCAGTAGGGGTTATCGGTACAGATGGCATTACAAGAACAATGCCTTCTCTTTTAGCGAAAGCTAGAGGATTAACAGAAGAAGGAATGACTTGTTACATCCATACAGGGTCTTATCAAATTCCTGTAAAAACGCTGACAGACTCTATTGAAAAGGATCTATTATTCGTACCAGAAATAATAGGAGTTGGAGAGATTGCGATAGCAGATCACCGTTCTTCCCAACCTACTATGGAAGAATTAATAAAGGTAACAGCAGAAGCCAGAGTAGCTGGTATGCTTTCTGGAAAAGCAGGTATAGTCAATATTCATTTAGGAGATGCACCAGATGGGTTTGAATTGTTGTGGAATATAGTGAAAAATTCACCAATTCCTATTACGCAGTTCCATCCAACTCATATAAATAGGAATCGCTCTTTATTCGAAGATGCTATGGAGTTTGCTAAACAGGGTGGTGTAGTTGATTTTACCACAAGCACTGTTCCAACATTTTTAGAAGAAGGTGAAGTTGCATGCTCTAAAGGGCTAGCAGAAATGTTATCAAAAGATGTTCCAATCTCCCAAATTACTTTTACATCTGATGGACAAGCAAGTTTACCTCATTTCTCAAAAAAGGGCGAATTACTCGGTCTACAAATAGGGAAAATGCATAGTCTATATGAGGCTGTCAAAGAAGCGGTACTAAATGAAGGTGTTCCGCTAGAAATTGCTATACAAGTTATTACCTCTAATCCAGCAAGACATTTAAAGTTAGCCCAAAAAGGACAGCTCACAACAGGTTATCATGCTGATATGGTGTTTTTAGATGAAACAACTCTAGAAATAAGAGGGGTAATGGCGAAAGGGATTGTCCATATGTGGAATGGACAAATGAAGCAAAAAGGTACCTTTGAAAAATAATATGAAAAATTTAGAAAAATCCGTTGACTTTCATTCTTGGCTTTTGTTAGTCTAAGAAAGTAATCAAAACAAAAACTTTTAAGGAGGTGTGTGTCATGATCAAACGTTTGAAAAAAATGAATCAACTAAATATGACATTGCACCATCCAAATGAGTTATTTTAACGAATTATTTGCTATTCTTTTCGTATACTCAATCGGCATGGGTGCGTATCGCACTAGTGCCGTTTTATATTTAGACGTACTGCACATAGCGCAGTGCGTCTTTTTATCATTTTAGAGTGGGAAATTTAGTTGATTTCGAGAGTTCTCGTTTTCATAAATCAATAAAAGTAAAGGAGGAAATAAAAATGAGTGTTCGTACAAGAGGTACATGGTTTTCTATAGTGGAGGCAGAAGGTGGCTAGTGAGAGTTTTAATGAATGGGTTGAAAAAAGAGGAGGATTGGGAACTTGTTTAGTGTATTAGGGAAATTAACCTGGTTTTTTAAACAGCATTGGAAACGGTATGCGATAGCGGTTGCTCTTTTAATGGTAGTAAACATTTTTGAAGTATTACCACCTTATTTAGTTGGAGCAGCGATTGATGATATTCAAATGAACACGTTAACGTGGGACGGATTAGTAAGATACCTAGTTTATTTAGCAGTGATTGCTGTGTTAACTTACTTGTCAACGTACATTTGGATGTATCAATTATTTGGAGGAGCATTTATTTTAGAGCGTCATATGCGCTCTACACTGATGAGTCATTTTTTACGTATGACACCTACGTTTTACGAAAAGAATCGTACAGGTGATTTAATGGCTCTTGCTACGAATGATTTAAAAGCTGTATCTGTAACAGCAGGATTTGGAATTTTAACGCTAGTAGACTCTACGTTGTTTATGATTACAATTCTAGCAACAATGAGTATTTTAATTAGTTGGAAATTGACGTTAGCGGCGATATTACCATTGCCAATTATGGCTGTATTGATGAAAATATACGGGGCAAAAATTCATACAAGGTTTATGGAAGCTCAAGATAAGTTTGGGGAACTGAACGATAGAGTTTTAGAATCTGTAGCTGGCGTTCGGGTTATTCGTGCTTACGTGCAAGAGAGAGCAGATGAGAAAAAGTTTAAAGATATGACGGAAGAAGTTTTTCAAAAGAACATTTCTGTTGCAAAGATAGATGCACTATTTGACCCCACGATTAAAGTGGTAGTTGGGCTTAGTTTTATCATTGGACTGGGGTATGGATCATATTTAGTCTTTAATAACCAATTAACGCTTGGAGCATTAGTATCCTTTAACGTTTACCTTGGCATGTTGATTTGGCCAATGTTTGCAATTGGAGAACTAATTAATATTATGCAACGCGGAAATGCTTCTTTAGACCGTGTACAAACGAACTTGGCGTACGAAGAAGACGTGAAGGATCCTGCAGAGCCGAAAGAAACGAAAGAACTAGGTGCTATCACATTTGATTCGACAACTTTCCAATATCCTACCTCTAATGTGAAAAATTTAGAGGACGTATTCGTTAGTATTCAAGCCGGTCAAACGCTCGGCATTGTTGGAAAAACAGGAAGTGGAAAAACGACTTTCTTAAAACAACTTCTTAGAGAGTATCCAAACGGCGAAGGTACAATATCTATCTCAGACGTTGATATCACCCTGCAAACGAAAGATCACGTGCGCTCTAAGATTGGTTATGTTCCCCAGGATCATGTGTTATTCTCTCGTTCGGTAAGAGAGAACATTTTGTTTGGGTATGAGAATGCTACTGAAAATGAATTAGAGCATGCGATTAAATTAGCAGCTTTTGATAAAGATTTAACCTTCTTACCAGATGGACTAGAAACATTAGTAGGAGAAAAAGGTGTGGCACTATCTGGAGGGCAAAAGCAACGTATTTCCATTGCTCGTGCAATGGTTTTAAATCCAGATATTTTAATTCTCGATGATTCTCTTTCAGCGGTGGATGCAAAAACAGAAACACGTATTATTGAAAATATCCAGGGTGAGCGTAGCGGTAAAACAACATTAATCACAACACATAGATTATCAGCAGTAGAGCACGCTGATCAAATTATTGTACTAGATCAAGGAAAAGTTATTCAAAAAGGAACACACGAAGAACTAATTGCTCAACTAGGGTGGTATCAAGAGCAATTCGTTCGTCAACAAATTGAAAGAAATGTAGAAGAGGGGGTGCAGGTATGAGTGTTGGACGTAGATTAACACAATATGCCTTGCACATGAAAGGGATGATTGTGTTCGCCTTATTCATGCTTACCATAGCGGTAGCAGCGGAATTAGGAGGACCATACATTGCTAAAATCGTCATTGACGATCATGTATTAGGAATAGAATCTAACTGGTACCAGGTAAATGAAAAAGCAACAGATACTGTTGAATTTAATGGCAACTATTATGTTAGAGAGAAATATGCATCAGGAGTTCAAAAAGCTGGTGCAGAGGTAAGTGTGGTTCAAGTTGAAAGAGACTTTATCTTTGTTAACGAGCCAGTACCACTAACAGGTGGTCGTTCCTTTGAGAATGGGGTATTAACAATCTCTGAAAACGATAGGGTAGAAAACTTTTCAGCACAGAAAATTCCTGCAACAGAGTTATTTGGATTTTTCCAGCCAGAAGTAAAAAGAATTGCAGGATGGCTTAGTTTTTATCTTGGATTATTAATTTTCGCTGCATTTTTCCAGTATGGTCAGAGATATTATTTACAAAAAGCAGCAAACCGAATTATTCAAAAAATGCGTAACGATGTGTTCCAGCACATTTCTCGTTTACCAATTAAGTACTTTGATAATTTGCCAGCGGGAAAAGTAGTTGCACGAATTACGAATGATACAGAAGCTATTCGTGATCTATATGTAACCGTCCTTTCTACGTTTTTTGCAAGTGCAATCAACATGATAGGTATCTATATCGCTCTATTTATTTTAGACGTTCAACTGGCATCGATTGTTTTAATTTTGATTCCAATTTTAGTGGTTTGGATCTGGTTTTATAGAAAGTACGCTTCAAAATATAACCGTGTCATCCGTTCTAAAAACAGTGAAATCAATGCGATGGTAAATGAATCAATAAACGGTATGACCATTATTCAAGCGTTTAGAAGAGAGAAGAAAACGAACGAAGAGTTTGAAGAATTAAATAAGACTCATTTTGAATATCAAAATAAGCTCTTGAATTTAAATTCTTTGTTATCTCATAACATGGTTAATATCCTACGAACTGCAGCACTATTTGCTCTTGTATGGTATTTTGGGGCAGGCTCCTTACAAATTCAATCGTTCGTAACATTAGGTGTTTTATATGCATTTGTTGAGTATTTATCTCGTCTTTTTCATCCTGTCAGTGGAATTGTTAACCAGCTTGCTAACCTAGAGCAAGCGTTAGTAGCTGGAGAACGTGTCTTCAAGCTTATGGATGAAGATGGGGTGGATGTAGAAGATCAAAAGATGCAACGATACGAGGGAAATGTAGCGTTTAAGGATGTATCTTTTGCTTATAAGGGTGATGATTATGTTCTTAAGAACATCTCATTTGAAGCCAAAAAAGGGGAAACAGTAGCACTTGTAGGTCATACGGGTTCAGGGAAAAGTTCAATTATGAATCTCTTGTTCCGTTTTTATGACAGTTCTAAAGGGGAAATAGTTATTGATGGAAAGAACATTCAAGACATTCCATTACAAACACTACGAGATCATATGGGGATTGTATTACAAGATCCGTATTTATTTACTGGAACTATTGCGTCGAATGTTAGTCTCGATGACCCTCGAATTTCCAGGGAAATAGTCGAAAAAGCATTGAAAGATGTCGGAGCGGATCGAGTATTTACACATTTGGAAAACGGATATGACGAACCGGTTATTGAGAAAGGTAGTACGCTTTCTTCTGGTCAACGACAGTTAATTTCCTTTGCCCGAGCACTTGCTTTTAATCCAGCAATACTGATACTTGATGAAGCGACATCTAGTATTGATACGGAAACGGAGTCAATTATACAAGAAGCGATGGAAGTGTTGAAAAAAGGACGAACAACATTTATGATCGCTCACCGTTTATCGACCATAAAAAATGCAGATCAAATCCTCGTTCTTGATCGAGGAGAAATAGTTGAAAAAGGATCACATGATGAATTGATGGAGAAAAAAGGAAAGTATTATCAAATGTACGAGTTACAGAAAGGTAATATTGCTAGCTAATTCAAGAAAAAAGAGTAGGATCTCTAATACGAGATGCCTACTCTTTTTTTGGAATGCAATTGTTTTTTAAACACTTCACAAACAAAATTGGCTGTATCAGCTGTGGAAATCAATTTTCCATCTAGGGGAAGAAAGTTTTCTTCTACACGGTATGTTCCTTTTTCTTCTCCATCTGGTAAATAGGTAGGACAAACAATTGTCCAGTCTAAATTTGACAAAAGGAGTGCTTGCCAGGCTTTTTCATGTTCGAGGGATGCTCTAGTTAATCCTCTTTTGGATTCGTCTGTTTGAAAGCGCAACTTGCGAGGCTCTTCGCGTGATTGTAAGATCCCAGCTGTTCCAATCGTAATGATGCGTTGAAGGTGAGCGTGCTTCATTGCACGTATTAGCTTTGGTGTCACATCACTTAGGACATCTGATTTATCTGTGCTTAAACAGGAAATAACTGCATCAGCATCTTGAAGTGTTTCCACAATTTTTTCGTAGTTCCTAGCGTCACCTACAATGGTTTTAGCTGGAGAATGTAATCTCGATGGATCCCGAACTAACGCTGTAACTTCGACATTTGCATCTCCTAGTTTTTGATGTACTAATTGACCTACTCTACCTGTCGCTCCGAATAAAGCAACTTTCATGTTAATTCCTCCTGTCATTATTTACACTTTACCCTAAATTACTACACATATCACATTTCATTGCAGGAAAAGATAATTTTGAGCAAATGCATTGACTTTATGAGTCTTACGTCATATGATTTGGAACGTACTTAATAATTCCGATAAGATTAATGGGGGTTTAAACATGAAAAAGAAATTACTATCTGGGTTAATGATTGGATTTGCAAGCTTAGCGTTAGTTGCTTGTGGAACATCTAATTCATCTGGCTCTAGTTCTTCAACGAATGATCAAGAAACAAATGCAGAGGGTACTCTATACGATAAAGTGATGGAAGAGGGAGAATTACTAGTTGGTACTGAGGGCACATATCCTCCTTTTACTTTCCACGATGAAACTGGTAAGCTAACTGGTTTTGACGTAGAAATTGCGGAAGAAGTTGCAAAGCGTTTAGGTGTAGAGGCTAAGTTCATGGAGACACAATGGGACGCTATGTTTGCAGGGCTTGATGCGGAGCGTTTTGATATGATTGCAAATCAAGTTGGAATTCGTCCTGACCGTGAGGAGAAGTATTTATTCTCTGAACCGTATATTTCTTCCGCAGCTGTACTAGTAACAGGTGCTGATTCAGATGTCGCTGCTTTTGAGGACATAAAAGGTTTAAATGCAGCACAGTCATTAACTTCAAATTACCGTGATATAGCAGAAGAATATGGTGCTGAAATTATTGGAGTAGAAGGGTTAGCTCAAGCAATTGAATTATTAGCAGCTGGTCGTGTAGATGTAACAATTAATGACAAATTATCTATTTTAGATTATCAACAAAAACAGCCAAACGCACCAATCAAGATTGCTGCTGAGGCAGAAGATGCATCTTCAAGCGGTCTAATGTTCCGTAAAGGTAGCGAAGAGTTAGTGGAAGCAGTAGATAAGGCGTTAGCAGAAATGAAAGAAGATGGAACTTATGAAGAAATTTCTGTGAAATGGTTCGGAGAAGATGTTTCTAAATAGTATTTTAGCGGATCCACAAGCAACAATTGATTTAGTATTGAGATCGCTCCCTCCTATGATTGAGGGGGCGATTACGCATTCTATTCCACTAACATTAATCTCGTTTGCACTTGGATTAACAATTGCCTTACTTACTGCGTTGGCAAGGTTATCTAGAATTACTTTATTTAGAGCTATTGCAAGGGTGTACGTTTCAGCAATTCGTGGAACTCCATTACTTGTTCAATTATTTATTATCTTTTATGGTCTACCTAATTTAGGGTTAAGAATTGATCCTTTCCCATCCGCAATTATTGCCTTTTCTTTAAACGTGGGTGCCTATGCTTCCGAGGTTGTACGTGCATCTATTCTGTCCATTCCTAAAGAACAATGGGAAGCAGGATATTCTATTGGTATGACATATGGTCAAACGTTAAAGAGAATTATCATCCCTCAAGCGGCACGTGTGTCTTTACCCCCGCTTTCTAATACTTTTATTAGCTTAGTGAAGGATACGTCTTTAGCATCATTAATCTTAGTTACAGAAATGTTCAGAAGAGCACAAGAAATTGCAGCAACGACGTATGAATTTTTATTGCTGTATATGACTGCAGCAGCATTGTACTGGATTATTTGCTTTATCCTTTCTATTTTCCAAGGTATGTTAGAGAAACGATTAGATCGTCATGTAGCGAAATAGGAGGTGAGTTTCATGCTTAACATTAATAAATTAGAGAAACGATTTGATGATATAGAAGTGTTAAAAGGTTTAGACCTTGTGGTTAAAGAAGGAGATGTAACAGTTCTTATTGGACCGTCTGGTTCCGGAAAGACTACATTTTTACGTTGTATTAATGCGTTGGAGGAGCCTAATGCTGGAACAGTTGAAATAGATTCCTTAGAGGTTAATTACAATCGTTCGTATAAGCAATCGGATGTACGATTACTTCGCCAAAAGACGGGCATGGTTTTCCAAACGTATAATCTGTTCCCACATAAAACGGCTCTTCAAAACGTAATGGAGGGACCAGTTCAGGTTCAAAAAAGAAATAAAGCGGAAGTGGAGAGAGAAGCAAAGAGTTTATTAGAAAAAGTAGGTCTTGGAGATAAGCTAGATGCTTATCCATTCCAGCTTTCTGGTGGTCAACAGCAACGTGTAGGAATTGCACGAGCATTAGCGATGAAGCCTAAACTAATGCTTTTTGATGAACCGACTTCCGCTTTAGATCCAGAGTTAGTTGGGGAAGTGTTAAAAGTGATGAAAGACTTAGCTAACGAAGGTATGACTATGGTTGTAGTCACTCACGAAATGAGATTCGCAAAGGAAGTTGCGAATACCGTAGTATTTATGGATGGAGGCCATATTGTTGAGCAAGGGCCACCGGAGCAAATTTTTGAAATGCCAAGAGAAGAAAGAACGAGAAGATTCTTACAATTAATATCACATTCATGAACTATCACCTTTATAGGTGGTAGTTTTTTTGATTTGAAGATGCTTAAACTCGTCTGGGTGGACTGAATTGGCCGCTAGGAGAGAATAAGAGGTGTTTAAACTCATGAAGGAGAAGAAAAATTGCCGCTAGGAGAGAATAAGAGGCGTTTAAACTCATGAAGGAGAAGAAAAATTGCTGCTAGGAGAGAATAAGAGGCGTTTAAACTCATCAAGGAGAAGAAAAATTGCTGCTAGGAGAGAATAAGAGGCGTTTAAACTCATGAAGGAGAAGAAAAATTGCTGCTAGGAGAGAATAAGAGGCGTTTAACTCATGAAGGAGAAGAAAAATTGCTGCTAGGAGAGAATAAGAGGCGTTTAACTCATGAAGGAGAAGAAAAATTGCTGCTAGGAGAGAATAAGAAGCGTTTAAACTCATGAAGGAGAAGAGGAATTGTCGCTAGGAGAGAATAAGAGGCGTTTAAACTCATGAAGGAGAAAAAAAATTGCCGCTAGGAGAGAATAAGAGGCGTTTAAACTCATGAAGGAGAAAAGAAATTGTCGCTAGGAGAGAATAAGACGCGTTTAAACTTATGAAGGAGAAGAGGAATTGCCGCTAGGAGAGAATAAAATAGATAAACCCCTAGGTCGAAACCTAGGGGAATAGCCATACTATTAGTATTGAGATTTACCGCCAAGTTGTTGTTCAGCCATTTGAACTAAACGCTTAGTGATTTCTCCACCTACTGAACCGTTAGCACGAGCTGTTGTATCTGGTCCAAGGTTTACTCCGAATTCGTTAGCGATTTCGTACTTCATTTGATCGATAGCTTGTTGTGCGCCAGGAGCTACTAAATCATTAGAGCTGTTACGTGTTTGGTTTGTCATGTTGATTCATCTCCTTAAGATCATGTAGTGTGGTTGGGCCAGTAGGGTTTGCACCTACAAGTCAACGTCTTTGACTACTACCTAGTGTAGCTTGGCCCAGTAAAAGTTGATTGCTTGTTGCTGTTTGTACTCTTAGTATGGTTTGCTTTTGAACTCTTATACTGTTACTTTTTGGAAATATTTTTTATTTTCATAAGAATCGTCCGTTACATAAATTATGATTTACCGTAAACGCTAATCTTATACAAAAAGGTTAGAGGAGTAGATGAAATGATCTGTCATGTATGTAATGGGTTTAATCAAATTGATTTCTTTTGCGAAGAATGTGGAGGAAAGATGAATGATATGGGGAAGCGAATGGATTATGAAGATAAGTATAGTGCGTATTTAACGGATTTATATGAGGATAACGTTTTAGAGTGTGAACATCTGTTGGTGTGTACATCTTGTTTTAGAGATCGTGTAGTAGGGATTAGAGTGGAATAGAATAGAATAAAGCCGCATCATCGATAGAAGAATGATGCGGCTAAACGCGCGCCTTCCGCCTTTGTTACGTGAACAGTAACAACTCAGTGTTGACGACGTGATGTCGTCCGTTCTTAACTGAGTATCCTTAGTCTTACTCCACCTTAAACCTCTTCACAACCTCCTGCAAAGATTGCGCCAATTCCTTTAGCTGGTGGTTTTGCTTTTTTAAGGTTTGTACTGTATGGTTTTGCGTTTGGGAAGAAGCCGAAATTTCATCCATTGTCGCTACACGCTCTTCTGATATTGCTGCAATTTCATGTAATGCATTAACGGAGTCTTTTGATACCTTGCTCATGTCCTCCATGTTTTTCACAATGTCTTCTACTTTCTTTGTTAAAGCTTCTACGGAATTATAGATATTTGTAAAAAGTTCTCCACTTGTTTGGACCATGTATACGCCTTTTTCAATATCATCATTCACTTCTTTATTGGAATGGTGCATTAATGTCGTTTGGTTTGTAATTTCGTTGAGTGCATCATTTATAGTTCTTACATTATTCTCCGTTAGACCAGCTAACTTCTGCACTTCTTGCGCAACGATTGAGAATCCTTTACCTGCATCGCCAGCACGAGCTGCTTCAATTGCTGCATTTAGCGCCAATAAGTTTGTTTGATCGGCAACATCTTTGATTAGACGAGTATATTGATGCACTTGATCCATTTTTTCCCCTAAAATAGTTAATCGTTTCTGACTTTCGTTTCCGCTTTTCTGGATTTTGCTCATTTGTTGTGTAATAGAAAGGATTTGCTCTGTACCGGCCTTTGCAACATTTCCAGTTTCTTTAGCAAATTCGTCAATCGCTTTCGTTCTATTATTTACAGAATCAATCTTTTTTGCCATCAAAGTAGTACCTTCAGAGACATCATTAATGTGTAAAGCCTGAACTTCACTTGCTTTCGCTTCTTCTCCAGTGCCAACAGCAATTAAGGAAGATGCCTCTGATAATTCATCAAAGGAGCTAACCAAAATATTACTGTTTTCGTCTATTTGTTTCGAATTGAAGATAACGTTTTGAATAATTCTCACTAAATTCTTTCGCATTTCTTCAAAATTGCTAGCTAAAATACCTATTTCATCTTTTCGCTTAATGGAGATATTTTCCGTTAAATCACCATTACTAATTTTAGTCATCGATTGAAGAAGCAACTTGATTGGCTTCGTCAAATGTCGTCCCAAGATAAAAGCAATAATCGAGATTAAGATAATGGAAAGTATGAAGAATACAGCCTGGAAAACCTGGATATTTCTTTGTAAATCTTCTATAAATTGTGTGCTCATATCAATTCCAATAATGGCATCCGCATCGGTAAGAGGAATAAAGTAAGACTTGTGACTTCCCCATTCATCTACATAAATATCTGTTGTAACTGGAACCTTTTCATTAAATGCTTTACTTTGGTCTTCCGTTAGAGGATATTCCACCATAAGATCTGGGCTTCCATTTAAAGCCACGATATAATCCTTACCATCCTGCTTACTTAACACATACACATACTCTATTTTATCTTTCCCTTCCATAAACGTGTTCAAAAAGGAGACGACAGAAGAATTCTCGAAATCGCCTTCGAGTAATTGATTAATTTCTTCTTGATCGATTGTGTCAGCGAGAGCTTGTCCTTGAATCTGCAGAATCTCCTCAAATTGAGGAAGAACATGCTCCGTAATAATGTATTCCTTAATAGACCAAACATAAGCAAAAGTAATGACACTAATAACGACAAAAGGAAGTAGGAAACCAATAAATAATTGTGCTCGAAGTGATTTTTTAGGATGTAATAAGTTTTTCAAAGTAACATCTCCTTTATTTAAAAAAAGCTAGTATATCTAACGTAAGAATGGATTGTAATTCAGCTTCATCTAATGTTTTAAAAAAGATTATGGCGAGAGTGCGGTCTGTGGTAGCTGTTATCTCTCTATACTCCAATAAATTACTGAATTGTTGCTGGAACAGTTCATGCTGAAATGTATCCTTTTTATTCAAAGGGAACTCTACAGGGAGTTCAGCAACAACAAATCCATAGATAATGGTGGACGGAAGCTGTATCAACTTGTTCCAGTCAGGAATTTGATCTTGAAAATAAGCAGATGAGGTATTTATTCCATAAGCATAGTAAGCGATATCGGTTGTACCTGCTCCAGCAAAACGGAGAGGGTTAATCTCAATCGGAATGAATCCATCTTTTGTCTTACGAACTTCTATGTGAAAAGGAAAGTCCAAAGCGGGAAACAGTGGGTAGAGTTTATAAAGAAAATTCTTCAATTCTTCCAAATTTTCTTCGATGATTTTGTTACTCGTAACATAAAGTCTGTCAGAGGTGTCCTTTGAATTCGAAAAAAAATGTTGAAGAATAGATAGAATTACTGGATTTCCATTTGAATCGAAATAGCAATCAATAGCGAACTCTGGACCATCAATCCATTCTTCTACGATGATCTGATCTAATTGGAGGACGGAAGAATCATATAACTGTTCTGCGTTATTCAACTGTTGAATGTCCTTTAACTCGTTTAACGTATCCTTCCAGTCGTCAGCGGTTTGAACTATTTTAACCCCAACACTCGAGTACCCTTTGTTAGGTTTTAGAACTAACGGAAATGGTAAAGAAGTGACAGACATGGTGGTCAACTCTTCTAATGTAGAAAGGCGATAAAAGAATGTTGGTAAAAGGGTAGAAAGAGCTCGACGGAAAGCAGCCTTATCTTTTACTACATGGGAAACTTGGATATGGGGGTGAGTAGGATAGAGATCTTCGATAACTTTTAAGCAGCTTTCTGAGTTTGTCAGTAATTTTACTGGATAAATAGGGGCACTAGTAGGAGTATAGACGGGAATATCCATTTGGTTAATTGATTTTTCTAAAATTGGTGAAAGGATAGTTCTATCTAGAAATAACATAATTAGTAGCCCCCTCAAGACATGGCTTGTCATTTTTCTTTGCTTCTTTAGCACTATATAGTAAATGCAAAGATAAGAAGAGGGTGCATAGGGATAAGTGGAATTGATGGAATAATTTAGATAGCAAACAGAAAACCATCCTCCTAAAAGGAGGATGGTTTATTTATCGATCATTCTTAGGGGGTAAGATTATCGAATGCGTAATTCTGTTTCGTTATCGAAGAAGTGACATTTGTTCATATCAAATGCTAATTGAACTTTTTGATTCGGTTTAATATCTGAACGAGAGTCTACACGAGCAACGAAGTCTTGACCACCGATTTTCGCATAAACCATTAACTCAGCACCAGTTAACTCGGCAACTTCTACATCGATATCGAAAGTAGAACCTACAGCTGCTTCGATAAATACTGGCTCATCATGGATGTCTTCTGGACGAACTCCAAGGATGATTTCTTTTCCTACATAACCTTGGTCACGTAATGTTTTCATTTTTCCTTCTGGAACAGCGATTGTTTTGTCTCCAACAACAAACTGTCCATCTTCTAATTTACCATGGAAGAAGTTCATAGCTGGTGAACCGATAAATCCGCCAACGAATACGTTTTCAGGCTTGTCGTAAACTTCTTTAGGAGAACCAACTTGTTGAATTACTCCGTCTTTCATAACAACGATACGAGTTGCCATTGTCATCGCTTCTGTTTGGTCATGTGTTACGTAAATAGTTGTTGTTTGTAGACGTTGGTGAAGTTTAGCAATTTCCGCACGCATTTGTACACGAAGTTTTGCATCTAGGTTAGATAATGGCTCATCCATTAAGAATACCTTTGCATCACGAACGATTGCACGGCCTAGAGCAACACGCTGACGCTGACCACCAGATAATGCTTTTGGTTTACGATCTAGAAGTGCTTCAAGACCTAGGATTTTCGCAGCATCTTGAACACGACGGTCAATCTCTGCTTTATCCATTTTACGAAGTTTTAATCCGAAAGCCATGTTGTCATATACGCTCATGTGAGGGTATAGTGCGTAGTTTTGGAATACCATTGCGATATCGCGATCTTTAGGAGCAACATCGTTTACTAATTTTTCATCAATGTAGAATTCACCTTTAGAAATATCCTCAAGACCTGCAATCATACGTAGAGTAGTAGATTTACCACAACCAGATGGTCCTACGAAAACGATAAATTCTTTATCTTGAATATGAAGATTGAAGTCAGTAACTGCTGTTACCTTCTTATCGTAGATTTTATAAATATTTTGTAATTTTAATTCTGCCATGAAAAACATTCCTTTCGTAACGACTATGAAATCGTTTTCTTATGACTTTTAGTTTACAGAAAGCCCTTACATTTTTCTATGGACAACATGCACAAAAAAACTGCCGAACTTTTTCGGCAGTTTGTGCACATTAATCAATTTTACCTACTTCCATATGAATACAAGCTAAGTATGTTAGTAGAGCACCTTCGAACGATTTTAAATCAACACTTGTTTTTTCTGTGAATTTATCCAGTCGATATTGTAGGCTATTTCGATGCATATATAGAGCTTTGGCTGTTTGCGATGTATTTTGTTGACAGGTAATATATGTCTTTATCGTCTTGACCATTTCTGGCTCTTCTAAGAACAAATGAAGGATTCGTTCAAATAGTGCGTTTCGTTCTTTAACAGGATAGTTTGCCATTAAATAATAAGGTAGTACGGATGCACGATTAAAAATTACGTTGTTATGCTGTAGGGAAACTCCAACATCAAACAGTTTTTCATCGAGTTGTATGTGTAAATCCGCATGTTCTTTTACTTGTAAAGGATCACCTATAAAAAAAGATACTCGATGATAGAAGTCGCCTTCCATTGCTTGACTCCAAGCTTGCCATTCTTCTTCACCTAAAAAGGGTGAGTCACCGTATTCTACGATCCAACCATAATAGTGAGTTTGTGGGATAAGAACGGTGTCTTCTGGAAGAAGCGATTGCATGATGTCCAACACATTTTCTTTTGATGTGGTGTTAGAAGAAGAACGATAATGTGTTACACGATAGGAAGTAAACTCATCTACAGGAAAAGTGGATGAATCGCCTTCTAAAAAGTTTTTCCAAGTTTGTGCAAATGGCGACAACGGAAAGGTGTCTGTAGGAAGTGGAAACCATTCTAGTAAAAATGTCTGTTCTTGTTCACTAAATTGTGTTTTATGTAGACCTATATATTGGTTGTCGTCATAAATCCAGAATAATGAGGAATCTTTATGAATATGAGTACCAGTAATTAGATATGGATCGCGTTTTAACAATTTAACTTTCATTACATACTCCTAAGACGTAAGATATTTCTTCCTATTCTACTGGGTATAGGGGAAAAATGAAAGAACGAGCATCTATATGCCCGTTCCAAAGTAATTATTGTGATTTGTGAGGCGGATCCTCTTGATCCACGATGACATCTGATTCTGGGATGTTTGTGCTTTCTTCTCTGTCAAAGACACTTCCGCCACCCATGCCTTCATTTATAAAGCGGTCGACATCTATATAGGCTTTATCTCTTCCAGAGTGCTCTGTGTCGGGTAAAAATTCAGGTTTTTCTTTTTTCACCAAAATCCCTCCTAGAAAAGTGTGTTCCTAGTATTGCCAGAATGGATGGTGATTATGTTTTTATTATTTTTCATACACATGAAAGAGCATCATTTCATGAACAAACTTCTCCGCGTCACTTCGCTCTCGAGGCTCATTTCCCCAATTAATTGTGCCGTCCTTCTCATATGTACCGTGAACTTTTTCCCCTTGTGCAAAAAAGGAAAACGACCAGCCTGGAATCTCTCTATTTTCAAATAAAGATTTGACTTGGAAATGTGTAAACATTATTTCTTCCCCCTTATCTACTTCTAGTTTATCATCATAACAATTCTTCTTGCATCATATTGTCAAAAAGAAGGGGAATGTGGCACATGTTTATTCAGCAACTAGCGATGGCTATTCAAAATGAATATCAAGCTTACCACTACTACTCACTATTAAAAGACCGAACAAATAACCCGTTGTTTGTTGATTGGATTACGATTGCAATGGAGGAAGAACGGGGACATTACGAGTCGTTACAGCAGCTATATTACTCTTACACACAAAGCTTTGCTCCGGTTGAAAAGAAAGAAGAAGAAATGGTTTCTTTTCGAGCAGCTGTTTTACAATCACTAGAAAGTGAATTAGAAGCAGCGGAAATGTACAGAAATATGATTTTAGAAATTCCGACACAGGAAGCTTATAAGCCTTTGTTTGTAGCCATGACAGATGAGCAAGAGCATGCGATTCGCTTTGGAACAATTTTAGGCATGATGAAGTGAGGCAGGTAACTCCGCCTCACTTTTGTCTTAACATCGAGTATCTTTTCGCTTGATGTACAAGTTCTTTCACTCTCGCTTGTTCTATTTCTAATTCATCGAATACCATAGGCTTTGCATTCACCTCAAAGATCCACAACTTACCGTTTTGGTCTCTACCGATATCAACGGAAAATTCTCCGATATCTCCAAACTTCTCGCTTAAGGTCTTTCCTATTTCCTCCACAATCATTGCTAGTACTTTTTCTGTTTCACTATCTGAGAAGGCATTGTAAGGGAGGATCATTCCACCTCTTGGTACATGCGTGGTCACAGCATTTTCAGCTGATGCTCGCATGCCTATTCCAGTTATTCGATGACTAGATCGGACTAGATGAGCTAGAACGCGATAGTCGTAACGAAGACCATCCCTTATGTCAGGAAGGATTGCTTTTTGCATGAGATAGTGAGTTTCATTAAGATGAAGCTTCTTGGAAATGGAGGTATAGGTGTCAGTGGTGGTTTCATTTGTACTTTGAGTAAGGAGAGAAGATTCATCGATCCAGTTTAATTTGTAGAGATGATTTCCTTTTCTACCTTGGCTACTTTTGACATAGATACTTCCATGTTCTTTTAAGAACTTCCTTAATTGTGGAATATCTTTTAGTTTAAGAGTTTTAGGTATGTGATGGGCAAGTTGCTCATTTTCCTTTAACGTATTCATGACAGTTATTTTTTCAAAAAAATGTGGATTAAAGAACCAAGTGTTTTGTTGACTAGAGAAGCGTTTAAACGAATGCCATCGATCCGTCGTTTCTACTTTTCTACTAGCAACTCTGTTGTAAATGACATCTGGAAAAGAAAAAGTTGATTGTTTCCAAGTTTCCTTATCTTTCAAATAGCGGCCCACAATGAGAGTATTGTTCGTTGGTGGAAGAGTAAAAAGAAAACAGGTACCGCCTTGCGAAGAACAGTACTCTGTTAATTTCTGAAAAAGGGAAATAGGTGTAATCCATTTGTCCTTTTCTGTTTTATGCACGAGCATCCCTAACGAAAAAGCCGTATTCATAATTTTAGTCCTGCAAGGTCGTGATTAAGTTGTTGGTTCATCACATGGATACTAAAAGCTAACGAAAGCTTCCTTGTTAACCATTCATATTCACGATGGTCTACATGACTGAAAATAGACCTTCCGGGTTTAGAATTTGCTTCGAAAAACCATATCCTCCCATCTGTATCCATTCCGAAATCAAATCCTACTTCACCGATGACGCCAGAAAGTTGGCGTTCCAAAGATAAGGAAAGTTCTAAGGCAGCTTTTTTTAACTTCTTTTGCACTTCTTGTCGAGTGGAGAGATCTTCGAATAACTCTTGCAGAGAGACGATTTTTCCACCATTTTTCACATGAGTAGTTGCACTACCAGAACCTGCACGCTTGGCTGCAATTGCAGTAACTTGCCAGACGCCATGTTGGTCCTTATTTGTATGCACGCGAAAATCAACTACTTGCCCTTCGTTGATGTGTAGTGGAATACCTTGTTGAACAAGGAATCGTTGAAGGGGTCTGCCGCGCAAGGCTTGCTTAATTAAGGGTTCAAGTGCGACAGATTTTTGTAACTTTTGTACTTCGTTTCTTTCGTAACGTGCATAGTACATTCCTTCTTTTTTTTCATAGTAAAACTGTACAATGCCCTTTCCCAAACTTCCATGAATAGGCTTGACATATATGGAAGGATATTTCCGAAGCATTTGTTCTAATTGAAAGATAGACTCTGCCGATTGCGTCTCTGGAAGGTAATGCTGGATTTGCTCTTCTGCATCTAATCTTTCAAAAATCGCTAGCTTATCAAAAAAGCCAGGATTATACCAAGGGATAGTAAATTCTGTTTCCATCCGTTCCTTCACTATCCTAGAGCGTTTGAGTCGTTCACTTTTTCGGTTTGGTAGTCGATCGTAAATGACGGATGGAAATGGATAAACGGCTTGCTTCCATCCATCTTCTTCTGTGAAGTAGTATCCATTAATTAATTTGTTCTCCCAATCAATGTGTTCCTCACCGAAAATATAAGCACAGACAGAAATTGTTTTCTGTGCTGTTAACAATTTCGAAAAGAAGCGAGATCGTTCTCCGATTGGGCGTAATAAGTAAGGAGTAAACCCACTTGTGAAAATCCCAACCAATGGTCCTAGATGCAAAGTGGTGTCTTTAATAGAGAAGTGAATTCTGCTTAAATCTATTGGAAGTAATAAACTATTCCAAAGGTCTTCTGTGAGTTTAATAGAAGTATTGTTCGTTCGGACAGTCGTACATGGAATGGACTTTGAGCCAAAGCAAACGGTTGTAACAGGTATGCTCTCTTGAATAGTAGCTGGCAAATAGATAACCCCTTTGCCGGGAGCTTTCGAAATGGTGACTGCTTGTAGCATATCATTAGCTCCTTTCTAATTTGGTAGATACTAGATAGTTAGCATATAAAAGCGGTGCGAATTTTTGCTTTTCATATAAATCAGGTGACAAAATAGAGAGGATTTTACGGCCAGGTTTAGAGTTAATATCAAGAATTTTTATATCTCCAGTTGGAAGAAGCAATATGTCTACACCAAGCTCGAATAAAGAGTGGAAAGCTTCTTCTAATTCTAAAGGTAATAAAGTTAGACATTCCTTTACCTGTTCTTCTACTTTTTGAGCTATGTCGTAATGGACTGATTTTTGCCATTCTTGAAAAGGAATGACGGAGGCACCAGCAGATAAATTCGTTAATAGGCCATTTGCTTTTCCTAAACGAACACCTTTTTGTACGATACCCCAATCCCCTTTAACATCCTTTTGGAGAAAAACGCGAATATCAATGGGCTGTTTCTGCTTCGTTACGCTAGGAATTCGGGGTTGGAAGATCCATTGAAATTGAGAAAAAAGGTGATTAAACCAACGATAAAATTCATCAATGGAAGGAACATAAACGGTCTTTAAATGATCGTTTTTAGTGGTTTGTACTCTGATTGTTCCGTCTCTTTTTTGTTGGATAGCATAAACTGCAAAGCCATGTGCACCATTTACAGGTTTCATAATCCATTCATCATAGGAGAGTAATAGATCTTCTATTTGAAACAAGTCTTCTAGTAGAAAGGTAGGGACCAAATAACGTTGCAAAATAGGATGTGTACGTAATTGTTGATATAGCCTGAATTTGTCCGGTAATCCATAACCTAAGAAAGTCTGGTCAGGGTTAGACTTGAGTTTTTTTACTATTTCTCGTCCTTGTTGAGAAGTGGTATCTTCACCGTAAAGGCATCGATCATACCAAATAGAAGGAAGTGGAATGGTTTCTTTCAGCCAGTGATCTTTGGCTTGATCCCAACCATAAGCTTCTACGGTAGGTGAGTCAAGATCAATATCCTTTACTAAAACTATTACAGCTTTACAGCTACTTTCATTACTTGCCATAACAATATCCCTTAAGTAAGAAGATATGGAGGGGAGGGATAGAGTTAGAATTCCGAGTGTCATATTAATTTCTCCCTTTCAAAAAGACTTTTCCAAATTGCTTTTGTAGAGGCTCTAATTCCAGTAGCGATATCCTGTTGCTTAGAAGGCTTAATATTGCATTCAATCAACCATGGCTTTCCATTTACATCTACTCCCATATCGATGCCGAACTCTCTGTAGCTCCCATCAAGTTCATATGAGAGCAGAGAAGCCATTTCTATACTAAGTTCTTTCATTAGCGAGTAAATGGTCTTTGCCTTCTCTGAATCAAACAAACTTTTTAGAACATTTAACGACTTCCCTAACTCGCCACCTTGTGATAAATTAGAAACTATTTTATTTTTGGCTGATACCCTAGCAATTATGGAAGTAACCTCGAATTCAGAAGTAGTAGAAGCTATTAGGTGAATGCGAAAATCTACGGGTCTATCATCATAGGTTACTAACGATACTTTTTGTTGGAGAATATGAGGAGACTTAGCGACAAGTTTATCTAAATACGTACAAGCCTCTTGGATAGAATGATAACGTTGCACTTTATTCCCGTCTGTAATTAACCAGTGAGAAAGATTTTGATTAAACTCCACATAATGAATGCCCTTCCCTAGAGAACCCCAAGCTGGTTTCAAAAAGAAAGAAACCTTTTCGTGTAGAAAGTCGTAAATACACTCATACTGAGCGTATTCGGTTTTAGGCAGATAGGCTCTAAAAGATGGTTCAGTCGATAAAACTTTATGAACTTCCCATTTAGACACATACTGGTGATTAAAGAATGCAATTTCTTTTTCCTGAAAATCTTTTCGAAGAAGGTCCATCCCCTGGCTAGCGTCTATCTTACGGTTATGCACGCGATTGTAAACAGTTGTTGGCAGTGGAACAAATTCTTCTTTCCATTCCCCACCTATATGAATGAAACCTTTGGATTCTTTATATAAGTGGTAGTCAGTAAGTGGCAAAATATACGTAACAGCACCAATGCTGTTTCCGTATTCTAACATTTCTAAGTAAAAAGATTCGTAGGAGGTAAAGTTGGCTGATCCTACTCTACTGTCTGTTAAAATCATTAATACAGGTTCCACAACAATCTCATTATTACGTATCGAAACATGTAACTCATGTGATAAACAGGTAGGGACATCTTTCCATTGTTTTTGTTCAAAAATAAATGTATTTTCATCCTTCATCTCACCAAAAAAGATAGATGTCCCAATGCGCAGAACTTGGACAGTGTTAGAATCTTTTGAAAGTGCATGTGTCATGGTAAAATGAAAGCAATTTGGTTTAGATAAGTCTTGGGACAGAAGGGCTTTCATTTCATTCGCTCCTCGTCTATAGGCAAATATCACCCTATCGTATGTAGGGAAAGCATGTTAGGTTCCGACTTAGAGAAAGAAGGGTATGTACAATGAACGACTGGATGACAATAGTAATAATGATTAGTATCGGAGCAGCAATTGGAGGGTTCACTAACTCTCTAGCAATCAAAATGCTGTTTCGCCCATACAAACCTATATATATAGGCAAAATGAGAGTACCTTTTACACCAGGTTTAATCCCAAAAAGAAGAGAGGAACTCGCAAAGCAATTAGGGAACATGGTGACCACTCATTTGGTGACACCAGAGCGCTTTATCAAGAAGTGGATGAGTGAAGAAACGAAACATAGTGTTAACACACAAGTAACTAGATTGTTTCGTGAATGGTTAGAAAAAGAAACAACTATTGAACAAATGGGAAAGTGGTTTACGAAAGAAGATTTGGAAGAAAAGATAGTCACTCAATTGAAAAATGTGCTTGTTAAAGGTGGAAACAGCTGGTGGTTAACAAATCGTTCGGAAAAGCTGGTAGATGTATTAACGGAAGACTTTGAAGAGAAAATTACAGGTGCTTTTCCAAGTTTAAGTAAAACTATTGTAAAAAAGTTAGAAATTTATGTAGCAAGTCCTGAAGGAAAAGACACACTAGAAGGCTTAATTCAAGACTTTTTAAAAGACAAAGGGATGCTTGGAAACATGATTACCATGTTTCTCGGAAATGTATCTTTGTCTGATAAGATCCAACCAGAGTTGTTAAAATTTTTACGACGCGAGGAAACAGCTGAATTAGTAGAAGGGTTTATGCAGAGTCGATGGACAAAGTGGAGAGTGACACCTCTTGAAGATTGGGTATCTCCAGAAAAAGGAGAAGTGTTCATAGAACAAGTAAGTTCATTTGTGGTTGGAAAATTACCGATTGCTTCTCTTTTGCATACACCGGTCCAAAACTGGGTACGCCCCTTTGAAGAGACAGTTGCACAAGATTGGATTCCAAACGGAGTAGAAGTGGTTATGAAGAAAGGTGTTGGACAAATTCCGCATATGATGGAATCTTTCCGCATAGATAAAATGGTGGAAGAACAAGTGGAGTCTCTACCAGTCTCTCAATTAGAAGAGTTACTTTTATCGATATCAAGAAAAGAATTTAAGATGATCACGGTTTTAGGAGCTTTACTTGGTGGAGTAATTGGCCTTTTCCAAGGAATCCTAGTCTTATTTTTATAAGCTAATAGCATGTTCCTGGCCATGTAAGGTGTAGTTTGTTATGATGGTAAAGGATTTCCACAAGTGAGGATACACTTGGTGGGTAAAGGAGGAGTTTTGAAATGGCTACAAATTTATATGATTACGCGTACGAATTAGAAAAAGCATTACGTGAAAGTGATGAGTATGTTCAATTAAGAGGTTTATATGATCAAGTAAATGCAGATGAATCAGCAAAGCGTATTTTCGAAAACTTCCGTGATATTCAAATGAACCTGCAGCAAAAACAAATGACAGGCCAAGAAATTACACAAGAAGAAGTAGAACAAGCGCAAAAGTCTGCTGCAATCGTTCAACAACATGAGTTAATCTCTCAGCTAATGCAAGCAGAACAACGCATGAGCATGGCAATTGGTGAATTAAACAAAATCATCATGAAGCCTCTTGAAGAACTATACGGTTCACTAGGTGAATAATTTGGTTACTCCTTACATTTTGTAAGGAGTTTTTTTCTTTTCCTACTTCTACAATGTCCATGCCATACATATGAGTAACTAAGGACCCATTGTGGGTGACCTGGATGGACAATGTAGGAGGGATCAAGAATGAATTATCAAATGTTAGCAATGAACATTGACGGTACGCTGCTTCACGATAATGGGCGTTTGCATAAATCAACTAGAGAATCCATTGAATTTGCTGTTGAGAAAGGAATTTATGTGACTTTGGTAACGTCGCGTCCTTTTGCTTCTGCAAAACGCGTAGCTAGAGCACTAAAGCTCGATACATTTTTGGTCACTCAATCTGGTTCATTTATTGCTTCTGATGCAGAAAAGCCGATTTCTGTGAAAAAGCTAACGGAAGAAAAAACATATGAGCTAGCAAGATTCTTAGAGCAAGTAAATGGGCAAGTAAGGGTAATGGACGAACAGCGTACGTTATCTAACAAAATTCCGTTGCAACAGCAATTGTTAGCAAAAGCTGTGTTCCAGCCTGCCTATCGTTTAACTCATGCATACACATATGTAGACTCGATTTGCGATGTTCTACAAGAAACTCCAATGGCAGCTTCCAAAGTAGAAGTGACATTTGAAAATCGTAATACGTTGGATGATGTACATGGAGCACTAAATGCATTATTTGATGAGTTTACGTATATCATTTGCGAGGATAACCGTTTGGAAATCACCACAAAGGGTGTATCTAAGTTGAATGGTGTGAAATATATTTGTGACCGTTTAGGAGTAAAAAGAGAAAAAGTAGTCATGATTGGATCTAGCCAAGATGATATTCCGCTTATGGAGTGGGCTGGACTAGGAGTAGCCATGGGGCAATCCTCTAAAACAGTATTAGATGCAGCGGACTGGGTAACCAGATCAAATCAAGAGAACGGTGTAGCATATATGGTAAAAGAACACTTCCGAAAGCAGCAGCACCAAGACTTTTTATCAAAATTTAAATAAGTTTACGTAGTCCAAGGAGGGAATGAACTCCTTGGATTTTTTTTTTGAACAGCAACAACTCATTGTTGACCTTGTGATGTGGTTTGTAGTGACATGAGTATCCTTTTATAAAGGGAAGAGATACATACGCTTGAAATCCCACTGCCTATTCAGTAAACTTAAGAGAGTTTTGACACGAAAGGTGAGAAGGATGAAGCTATCAATTAATGGACTGCATGATGAAAGATTTCAGCGTCCCTTACAACTAATTGCTAACCTATTTTTTGAAGACTGCAAAGTGCAGTTAGAACAAGAAAATAGTGATATAAATATTCATTTCTCTGTGACGAAAAGCGCTGGAAAAGTACACGTGGCAGGTGAATTACTTCATGGAGATAACCATTACAAGGAAGAACATGAACGAACAATTCAAGAATCATTGACGGAAAAAGAGCAATTTAAACAGGTGAAATTTGCCGTTTCTTATGTGTACTTAAGTTTGCTACAACAGGAAACAGGTGTCATCCAACCATGGGGAATTCTAACCGGAGTTCGCCCAACAAAATTACTTCATAAATTTTTAAAACAAGGTCTAACAAAAGATGAAGCACATCAAATCTTACGTGATCAATACATGATTACAGAGGAAAAGATTGCATTAATGCAGACTATAGTAGACCGTCAGCTGCAAGTAATACCAGATCTTTATACCATTCAAAATGAAGTTAGCATCTACATTGGTATTCCATTTTGTCCCACAAAGTGTGCATACTGTACGTTCCCGGCTTTCGCTATTCAAGGGAAACTAGGTAAAGTAGATACATTCTTAGAAGGACTTCATTATGAAATAAAAGAAATGGGTGCTTGGTTAAAAGAAAAAGGAATTAGAATTACTTCTATTTATTATGGTGGAGGAACTCCTACTTCTATTAGTGCGGAACAAATGGACCTTTTATATGCAGAGATGTATCGCTCTTTCCCAGATGTAAAAGACATTCGTGAGATTACGGTGGAAGCGGGACGCCCAGATACCATTTTCCCTGACAAATTAGAAGTACTGAAGAAACATAACATTGATCGTATTTCTGTGAACCCTCAGTCCTATACACAAGAAACATTAAAAGCAATCGGTCGCCATCATACGGTGGAGGAAACGATTGAAAAGTTCTGGTTATCGAGAAACATGGGAATGAAAAACATTAATATGGACTTAATTATTGGATTACCTGGTGAAGGAGTGCCTGAATTCCAACACACTATTGATGAAACAGAAAAATTAATGCCAGAATCATTAACAGTCCATACACTATCATTCAAACGTGCGTCCGAAATGACTCAGAATAAAGAGAAGTATCCAGTTGCTTCACGTCCTGAGATTGAAGAGATGATGAGCATGGCAGAAAAGTGGACGAAAGAGAACGGCTATACACCTTATTACCTGTATCGAATGAAGAACATCTTAGGTAATTTAGAGAACGTAGGGTATGCACAAGAAGGACAAGATAGCATCTACAACATTGTGATTATGGAAGAAGTACAAACAATCATCGGCCTTGGATGTGGAGCTTCCTCTAAATTTGTCCACCCAACAACTGGTGTCATTACACAATTGGCAAACCCAAAAGACCCGAAATCGTATAACGACACATACAAAGAATACAGTAAGAAGAAAATCGATATTCTAGAAGAGTTGTTTAGAGATTCTGTGACTGTATAAGCACCCCGCTAGATAAAAAGAGAGAGCTACCTATGTTTCAAAGGTGGTTTTCTCTTTTTTTTATAAAACAACTGAAAGCGATGTCATTTTGTGGTATAACATAAATAGGAGGGGATTGAATGGTCATTCATTTATCGTATGAAACATTGCTCGTGTCAACAGAGGGGAACTGTACGACGATTACATTAAATCGTCCACAAAGTATGAATGCATTAAATGAAACACTTCTTCAAGAACTAGCACACTGTCTAAATGTTGTGAGTAGAGACGATTCACAACAAATTGTGGTACTTCGTGGAAACAACGGGGTATTTTCAGCAGGTGGAGATATCAAGGATATGCTGCTGAAAGAATCTACAGAAGAAGAGTTTTCGGCCATTATGTCTGCCATTACAGACATTGTCGTGACACTATACACGATGCCGAAATTGACCATTAGTTTGGTAGAGGGAGCGGCTGCTGGATTAGGTCTAAGCTTAGCTTTAGCAACGGATCGTTTAGTAGCGACACCTTCAACTGTTCTTGCGATGAACTTTATTGGCATTGGATTAATTCCTGACGGTGGAGGACATTATTTCTTAGCGGAGCGACTTGGACCGAAAAAAGCGCAAGAAATGATTTGGGCTGGAAATAAACTAACGGCCCAAGAAGCAAAAGAAGCTGGATTAGTTCACGAGGTAGTGGAATCTGTCGAAGAATACTTAGGTGCTACACTAAAAGAGTGGAGAAGAAAGCCGCTTTTAGCCATGATCAAAACTAAGATGATTTATGCATCCATGAATAGAGATGAATTACTTCGAGTATTGCAAATGGAGAAACAAGGCCAATGGAAAATGCGTTTAACAGATGACCATAAAGAGGGTGTTGATGCATTCCTAATGAAGCGATATCCGAAGTTTGAGGGGAAATAACATAAAAAATAGGTTGGGACACAAGCCAAAATTGACTGCACAGGGATTTCCATTTTAATAAAGCACTAATAATGCAGTATTGCAAAAGCAAATTCAACGTAAAAAAGGTACATTCATTTTTCGAATGTACCTTTCCGATTTTTGTCCCACCATCTTCCATATTTACGAATGAAACAAAATCAACTTCCCAGCTGATGAGGTAAGTCTGTAAGTAGCATCTAGTGCCTTCAATTCTTCTAATCTCTTATTTCCACGCTCTTTGGCTTCTGCTTCTGATGAAGCTTCAACTGTCTCCTCTAAATGTTCCCCTTCTGAAAGTCCGTAAATTGTTAGTTTGTACGTAGTCATTTTACAACCCCTCCATAAATGAATAGTGATTCACTTTATTTAATTATAAACTTTTAGAAGAAAAGTTGAAACTCTTTTCTTTTTGCAAACGTAAATAGGTAAAAGGGAGTGATACGATGACACTAGAAGTAAGAAATGTCACAAAACGTTTTGGTGAATTTACAGCAGTTAACAATTTAACGTTGCGCTTAGAAAAAGGAGAAATGTTTGGTTTGCTTGGGGCAAATGGCGCTGGAAAAACAACTACATTCCGTATGATCTTAGGTTTGTTGGATGTAACGGATGGAGAAGTTTTATGGAACAACAAAAAAGTTGGGAACCATCTTGCAGACATTATTGGGTATCTGCCAGAAGAACGTGGTCTTTATCCAAAACTAACGGTGAAAGAACAATTAGTGTATTTGGCAAAGTTACGAGGTATGAAAAAAGAAGCCTCTATTCAATCATTGCGTTACTGGTTAGATCGATTTAATGTCCCTGAATATGAAAATAAGAAAGTAGAAGAGCTATCTAAAGGTAATCAGCAAAAGATTCAATTCATTGCATCTGTGTTGCATAAGCCGGAACTTTTAATATTAGATGAACCCTTTAGTGGATTAGACCCAGTCAATGTTGAATTATTAAAATCTGCTGTACATGAAGTAAGAGATAGCGGAACTTCCATCATTTTCTCCAGTCATAGAATGGATCATGTAGAAGAATTATGTGAAAACTTAGCTATTATGAGTCAGGGAACACCAATTGTTCAAGGAAAGTTGAAAGAGATAAAACGATCCTTCGGACAAAAAGCCCTTCGAATTTACAGTGATGATGACTTAACGTACCTCACAGAACATCCGCTTGTCTTAGACAGTAAACGTGTCGGAGAAGGACTAGAATATAAAATTGCCAGAGAAGAAGATTCACAAGATCTACTGAAAATTGCGGCAGAACGCTCTTTTATTCGTAAATTCGAATTAGATGAGCCTTCGTTACAGGACATCTTTATTGCAAAGGTAGGTGGAAAAGATGAATAAGTTTTTTACCAGCTTAGGTCACACGTATTTGACCAAATTAAAATCAAAATCATTTATTATCACAACGGCCATTTTCATACTTGCTATTATTGTATTAAGTAATCTTTCTACCATCATTGATGTATTTGACCGTGAAGAAGATCAAGAGGTCGTTCACATGATTAGTGCTGATGCAGAGATCGCTTCTGTCGTAGCAGCACAACTAAAAGCAATAGATAACGAATTGAAAATAGAGTTAGTAGATGAATCCCAAGAAAAGCAAGAGAAATTAGTAAGAGACGGCACAATTGATGGACTATTGGTCGTAAATAATGATGTTACACCGTTCCAAGCAACTTTTTTCGTGGAATCTTTTACAAATGAAGGCTTGTATAACAAACTTCAAGCAGGTCTTCAACAAGTGTATACAATGGAAATGGCTGGAGAACTAAATTTAAGCGCTGAACAAGTAGCGCAGTTAAATACTCCAGTATCTATTGAGAGGGAAGCCTTAAATGAAGCGGCAAAGTCTGAAGAAGAGCTTAGTGAGGCTCGTGGACTAGTGTATATTCTTCTCTTCATCATTTATTTCAGTGTCATCATATATGCTTCCATGGTAGCGACAGAAGTTGCGAATGAAAAATCCTCGAGAGTAATGGAAATCTTGGTTTCTAGTATATCTCCTGTTCAACAAATGTTTGCAAAGGTATTTGGTATTGCATTGTTAGGTATGACTCAACTTGCAATTATATTAGCGGTTGGATATGCATCGTTACAAATGAGTTTGGATGACATGACAGGTGGTTTTTATGAGTTCTTTGGCTTTGGAAATACATCTGTGTCCACTATTTTGTATGGATTTATCTTCTTTGTTTTAGGGTACTTATTGTATGCAACACTAGCTGCTTTCCTTGGCTCGATAGTGAGTAGAATAGAAGAGGTTCAACAACTGATTGCACCAATGACCATTCTCATCGTGATTGCCTTTATGTTAGCTATAAACGGACTGTCGAATCCGGAAGCTGGTTTTGTGACGGTTACTTCATTTATTCCGTTTTTCACACCAATGCTTATGTTCCTAAGAGTTGGAATGATAGAAGTGCCAGTCTATGAAGTATGGTTAGGTATTGGTATTTTAGTAGCGACAATTGTTTTATTAGGTTGGTTCGGTGCAAAAGTTTACCGTGGTGGGGTGTTAATGTACGGCAAATCAGCATCATTTAAGGATATTAAGAAAGCGTTGCAGTTAAAATAATAATGGTAGAGCCTTTTTACCTGTTAACAATTTACCAGTAAAGGGATCTCCGCTAGACGATAAATGCTGCTTTAATAGATAACGAGAAACGAGACTGGGACAGAACAAAGAAGGTACATTCCGAAAAAACGAATGTACCTTTTTTGCGTTGTATTTAAGAACATAATACTGCAGAATTAGTGCAGTCACTTTTGGGTTTTGTCCCAGCCTCGTTTTCTGTATGTATCCTCCCAAATATTTCGTACCATCTACTAAATGTGCTATAATTATGGAACATACATTCGGTAGGAGGTTCACTCATGGCTGTTACGATAATGCATATCGCAGACCTTCATTTAGATCGTCCTTTCAAAGGATTTTCACATTTGCCAGACAATATAGTGGAAACACTTCACTCGAGCACATACACATCCCTTCAAAGGCTTGTGGACGTTGCGATTGAACGAAAAGTAGATGCTTTTGTCATTGTGGGGATATTTTTGACTCCGAATTAAAAAGCGTAAAAGCCATTTATTTCTTACATAAAATGTTTGATCAACTGCACGAAAGTGGGATTGAAATCATCCTTTGCTTCGGAAATCACGATGGTTTCTATTTGCAACATGCCACTGTCCCAGATTTTGTGCATGTGTTTAAAGAACAGGTAGAAACTATTTCCATACAAGCAAGTTCTGGAGAAGAAGTGTATTTTCATGGATTTAGTTACTATTCTCAACATGTAAAAGAAGACAAACTATCACATTACCCTTTAAGAGGTCCTAGTGGAGTTCATATTGGAATTCTTCACGGTCAAGAAAAAGGGAGTGAAGAGTCGAATAATTATGCTCCATTCACGATTCCATCGCTAGTAGAAAAACAATATGACTACTGGGCTCTCGGACATATTCACCAAACATTGACTTTGTATCAAAAACCAATCATTCAATATGCCGGCTCTATCCAAGGAGCAAATAGAAAAGAAGAAGGCGAAAAGGGCGGAATACTAGTCGAGTTTAAGAATGGCCAAGTATCTACAGAATTTATTTCAACAAGTCCAGTTGTGTGGAAAAAGGTTGTAGTAGATCTCAGAGCAGAAGGTACTATTTCGCTTATGATCGATAAAATAAAGAAAGAAGTCTCCTCGATTATCTCCAACGAAGTTTTCTGGATGATTCATTTACAGTTAACTATTTCAGAGGATGCTACCGATCTATTCGGTAAACCGTTAACGGAAAATTTCTTACTAGAGTGGTTTGAGGAATCTTTATCTTCTTATGAACAAGGGTATTGGATTGAACATGTCAGTACGAAGAAGGTATTTTCAGTGGATAATTCATCAGATTTCCATCAAGCAATATCTTCCTATATAACTGATCTACCTAAAAAAGAAGTAATAGAATTGGTGAAAGAAATATATTATCAACCTTCTATCTATTCTCTTTTATCAAATGAAATGGACGAAGAAGGGTTACAAGAAGAGTCTTTAAAAGCATGTTTTGAGTTATTGGAAGAGGTGAAAGTTAGTCGATGAAAATAAAAGAAATTTATTTTTATAGCTGTGGACATTTTCAAGACTTCACTCTGCCTGTTTTTCCTTCTTTAACGGTAGCAGTAGGGCATAACGAGTTAGGGAAAACCACTTTAAGACATGGTATTTTTCAATTACTTTATGGACCACAACCGAAACGTCTGATCGATGGCTATGAGTTTGACCGTCCTGTAAGTGGTTATTTGGTAATGGAAAAAAGCGATGGAAGTACATACAAGCTAGAACGACGAGTTGGTAAGGAAAAAGAACTTTTCCTAACGAGTGAAGATGGAAGAATCTTATCGGAAGAAGAGAGAGAACGATGGCTGAATGGTGTGACGGCACAAACATTCCATTCCATTTTTACGTTTAATGTGTTGGACCTTCAACAAGTACAAAAAGTGAATGAACAAGAATTATCTAGAATATTATTCACCACTGCATTAATAGGAAGAGATGAACTAGAGGCTGCAGAGAAGAATCTAACGCAACAAATGGATGATCGCTTTAAACCACAAGGTAGAAAACCACTCATCAATACTTTGTTGAAAGATAGAGAACAAGTGAAAAAAGAAATTGGCAAAATGGAAAAAAATCAAGAAGAAGTATTACAGTTGCTGGCAAAGACACCAGAAAAAGAGCAGGTAGTAACGACACATTATCAAGAATTAGCGGAACTGACAGAACAATTGCACCTATTAGAACAAACGGAAGAAAAGTGGGAACTGCTCTCCGACTATCATACTTTACAAGTAGGGGATAAAGCGCCAGGAGATAGTGATGTAACGGAACAGGTCAATACTTATTTGCAATTGGAGGCAGATAAAAGCCGACTTCTGGAGGAACTGGAGTACTATTTGGAAAAGGTGGAAGTGGAAGAGAAACACGTACATCAGAAAGAAGATAAAAGAAAACAATTACACCTGTTTAAGGAATCCTTAGAAGGTGTAGAAGAACAGTTAGAGATACAATCATCAATAGAAACACTAGAAAATACAAAGCAAAAGTTACATATACGAATCAATCAAGTTTTACAATCAATCGGAATTAACCGATATGATGAGACATTTGACGTAACCGTTCCAGTGTATATGGAAGAAGAAGTACGGGAAATGCAACGTGAAAAGGAAGTAAATGCTAGAGAGCTTGAAAAATTAGAAGAAATGAAAAGGCCTCTAGTTAGTGAAAAAGATGAGTTGGAAAATAGGATTAACCGGTTAGAAATTGACCGTGCTGAAGGAAAGACTAATTCTTTGCAGAAATTCTCACTGAAATTAATACTGTTACCAACAGCTATACTACTAGTTATTAGTATAATATGTTTGCTTTTATCTGAATTCGTAGCAGCTGGTGTTTCTATTATAAGTAGTATGGTAATAGTGACAATGTATTTGTTGAATAGAGGAAAGAAAGCGAGTTCTAAAGAATTTGATTCCACTTGGAAAGCTGCTCTGTTTGCTTTAGATCAAGTAGTAGAAAAAATGCATCTACTTGAAGAAAATCAGCAAAGAGTAAAGAGAAAGATAGATAAGTGGGAGCGGAATTATGAGCGATTACTGGCAGAGCTTCAGTTACCTGCAAATACACCGCTAGATGCACTTCCTTCTATTTTATTCAAGTTACAAGAAATGACGCAGTTAATAGAGGAAGAAAAAGAAGTCATTGCTGAACTTAATGAACGTAGAAATTACGTAAATGATAGGAGAAGTATATTATCTAAAATTCATTTTATTCAAGGTGACAGACCGTTACAGGAAATTCGAAATGACTTGAAAAATTCCATGGCAAAAGTAGAAGAAGAACTTCTATTGATTGCAAAAAAAGAAGAGTTGATAGAAGATTGGCGAGACAAAATAGTTCGAATGACTGCTAGGAAGAGTATACTAGACAATCAACTAAAGGAAGAACTTGTTAGTGCCGAGGTTTCTTCTAAACAAGAGCTCCTTCAGAAAAAAGAAATATGGATGGTGTATCGTAGTCAACAAGAAGAGCTCTCGGAAATTCGTCAGCGAGTGACTGACCGTCAATATGAATGCTTTGTTTCCTTTTCAACCAAAGATGAGTTACTCCAAGCAATTCGAGGGAAGAAAGAAGAAAAAGCGGAGTTACAGGAAAATGTAAGAACGATACAAGAAGAGATAATTAAAGTGAAACAAGAAGTAAAAAGATTAGAAGAGAATGGAACCTATCTTCTGAAAGTACAAGAATTGATAATGATGGAGGAAAAGATTAAATTAGAGACAAAAGAGTGGATGAAAGCAAAAATTGCCTTAGCGAGTCTACAACATGCCATTCAACAGCTAGAGGCAGAAAGATTACCAGCTGTCATGGGATTTGTAAACCGTTATCTACAAGTGGTGACAGCAGGAAAGTATCATACGTTTATGTTCCAAAACCAAGTTGCTTCTATTCAAAGGCAAGACGGTAGTTGGATGACGCCAAACGTAATGAGTCAAGGAACGAAAGAGCTCCTTTATATACTTATTCGAATTGCACTTGCTGTGGAGTTAAATGAAAAAGGTTGTTTCCCATTATTAATGGATGATAGTTTTGTACACATAGATCCATCACGTAGAGAGGCGCTATTTACGTTGTTAAACAAAGAAGGTATTCAGACAATTTATTTTACTTGTCAAGATCACGAAATACTGAAAGAGTGCCATGTGAATCTAGAATCTACTGTAGTAAAAGTGTAAACGCTTATTCGCTTTTCTCTTCTAAAAGCAGTACAATGATAGAGAGATTTTATTGGAAAGGGATAGGATGCAGATGAAAGCAGATAACGCACAACAAAGATCAATCGTCCCTCTTGTCCTGCTTAGTTTTAATTTGTTTATCGTTATGCTTGGAATTGGTTTAGTTATACCAGTACTACCTTTTTATATTGAAGAATTTCAAGCAAATGCACAAACTTTAGGACTACTAGTAGCTGTTTTTGCCTTTATGCAGTTTCTGTTTGCGCCGATTTGGGGAAGGCTATCGGATAAGATTGGGAGAAAACCCTTGATTACAATTGGGTTATTTGGCTTTGCGGCAGCTGAATTTATTTTTGCGTACGCAATTGGCCTATGGATGTTATTTTTATCAAGAATGCTAGCAGGGATTTTTGGATCTGCCATTATGCCAACTGCAATGGCTTATGTTTCTGACGTGACAACGCCAGAAAAAAGAGGTCAAGGAATGGGGATTCTTGGTGCTTCAATGGGATTTGGTATCGTAGTAGGACCGGCAGTAGGTGGCTCACTTGCTGAAATAGACTTGGCATACCCGTTCATTTTTGCCGGAATCGCGGCGACTATTGCAGGTATTGTTTCCATTTTTGTTTTACCGGAGTCTCATGCGAAAGAAAAACGTACTGTTCAGACTGGAAAGAGAGTACCTCAATGGAGACAAATGAGAGATGCTCTTCAATCTCCTGTTGGTTTCTTACTAATATTGGTATTTATTATGAGCTTCGGTTTAGCAAACTTTCAAGCCATATTTAGTTACTATGCGTTGGAACGATATGGATACGGTACGAGAGATGTAGGAACTATATTGCTTATAACAGGAGTCGTAGGAATTCTAGTTCAAGGCGTTGGTGTAGGGCGACTTACCCAAAAATTCGGAGAAGCCAAAGTAGTAACATTTGCACTACTTATTAGTAGCATTGGATTTGTAGTGATGACTTGGGCAAATAGCTTCTTATGGGTAATCATTACTACTTCTTTCTTCTTTATTGGAAATTCTCTATTAAGACCATCTTTAAACTCTTATATTTCCAAACTAGCTGGTGATCAGCAAGGAGCTATGATGGGATTAAATAATTCCTTTTTAAGTCTAGGGAATGTGATAGGTCCAATTATTGCAGGTACCATATTTGAGTGGAATATTCATTCACCTTATTTACTAGGTGCCATTATTATGTTTGTTGGTTTAATAGCTATGAGAGCTTGGCTTTCTCAAAACAAAGTAACAAACGTTCATTCTTCTATTTAATTAATTCGTCCTGTAAGGGATAGGGGTACTTTAAATGAGAGAAGGAACAATATACAGATTTTAACGTTAGAGGAGGACAAGAAAGTGAAGAAATTAATGGAATATAACGTTGGTGAACAAGTCCAATTATACTTATTGGTCAAATCACAAACAAAAGGAATTGCAAGTAACGGTAAGGCATTTCTGACGTTAATTTTACAAGATAAATCAGGTGACATTGAAGCAAAGTTTTGGGATGCTTCTTCAGAAGATGAGCAAACGTACCAACCGCAAACAATTGTTCAAGTAGCTGGTGAGATTCATGAATACAGAGGACGCTTGCAGTTAAAGTTGAAACAAATTAGACCTACAAACGAGCAAGATGGTGTGGAAGTAGGGGATTTATTAGAACGAGCTCCTCTTGCAGTAAAAGAAATGCAAGATATTGTCACGCAATATATCTTTGATATGAAGAGTCCTGCGATTCAACGAATTACTAGACATTTAGTCAAAAAAGTAGAGAAAGATTTTTTCTTGTACCCAGCTGCAACAAAGAATCATCATGAATTTGTATCAGGTTTAGCATATCATGTGGTCTCCATGTTGAAGTTAGCTAAGTCAATTGCAGATTTATATCCTTCGTTAGATAGAGATTTACTTTACGCAGGAGTGATATTACATGACTTAGGGAAGGTACAAGAGCTGTCAGGCCCTGTAGCTACAAGTTATACAGTAGAAGGAAATCTATTAGGACATATTAACATCATGGTGGAGCAAATTAGTCAAGCTGCGATCGAGCTGTCGATTGAAGGAGAAGAAGTGATGATCTTAAAGCACCTTGTCTTAAGTCATCATGGTAAAGCTGAGTGGGGCTCACCAAAACCACCGATGGTAAAAGAAGCAGAAATCTTACATTATATTGATAATATTGATGCGAAGATGAATATGCTAGACCGAGCTTTAGAGCGCGTGAAACCAGGAGAGTTTTCTGAAAGAGTGTTTGCACTAGATAACCGAAATTTTTACAAACCAACTTTTCATAATTAATAAGTCTACTTCTTCTTTCTCTATCATATATTCTACTATCTCATGTTTTTAGAGAATTTACATGATGGAGGAGAGTATATACTAATGACACTACCATTTTGGATTTATTTCGTTGTAGCAGGGATCGTATTTAGTGCCATCATGGCAGTTCGCTCAGCTAGGGAAGAACGAGATGAGGAACATGCTTGGATAGAGAAAGAGGGAGAAGTTTATTTAGAGCGTATAGAAGAGGAAAGAAGTAAAAAGAGAGAGCATGTTGGTAGTAACTAACCATATATAAAAGAGGACCCACACTTAAGTGTGGGTCCTCTTTTAATTGAACATTACTTTTCTTCAGTAGATTCTTCAGAAGTTTGACCTTCTTCTTGTCCACCTTGACCTTCTCCACCTTCAGCAGGTGCTTCGAAGTTTAGATATTGATCTAGAGCCGTTTTTAGATCTTCATCTTTAATATCTACTTTAGCTGCTTTTAATTCACGAGCCATAGCAGCTTGGATTACGTCTGGAGTTAATTTAGAAACTTTTAAGTCGTTTTCCATTTTTTCTTTTACTTCTTCAAATGGCTGTTTTTCTTTTTTATCTGTTAATTTAATGATGTGGACGCCAAATTGAGTTTCAACTGGTTCGCTCACTTCACCAACTTCTAGCGCGTATGCCGCTTCTTCAAACGCAGGATCCATTACACCTGTTCCAAAGAATCCAAGGTCTCCACCATTCTCAGCGCTTCCTGGGTCAGTAGAGTACTCTTTTGCAAGCTCAGCGAAGTCTCCACCAGCATCAATTTTACCTTGAACTTCTTTTGCAGTATCCATATCTGCTACTAGGATGTGGCTAGCTTGAATTTCAGGCTTTTGATTTTCATAAAATTCTTTTACTTCTTCTTCTGTTACTTCAATGTCTGCAATTGCAGCTTTCTCTTGAAGCATACCAGTACGGAATGTTTCTTTTAATGCATCTTCGTCAGCAAGACCACTTTGTGCCAAAGCCATCTCGAAGTTTGCGCCTAGTTCTTGTTTCACTTCTTCTACTTTTGCATTTACTTCTTCTTCTGTTACTTCATACTTGTCTGCTAAGACTTTTTCAATTACTAGTTGTTGAAGAGCTTGTTGGCCTGCAACTGTTTTTAGTTCGCTATATAATTCCTCTTTTGTTACATCTCCTGCACTTGTGGAAACAAGTACTTCACCGTCTCCTCCGTTACATGCAGCTAGTCCAATTACACCCGCTGCTAAAGAAAGAGATAATACAAACTTCTTCATATGAACAACTCCTACTCTGATGAAATGTCTTTAAATCTTCAAAGAGTACTATAGCACACTTTTTGGAAGAACGAAAACATTTCGATAAATAAGGAAATAGGCGATAGCTCAAACCCATTCGAATTTCTTGCATATGATGCATGGAAAACGTAAAGGAGGTAAGAAAAATGGGAAACTCATATAATGCTGGTTTTGCGTTACTTGTAGTTCTGTTTATCTTATTAATCATTGTTGGAGCAGCTTATTTAAACTAAGGAATAAACCGCAAACAAAATCCTAATTTTCTATTTGGAGGTGTTATACATGGGTGGACAATACGGAAGTGGTTTCGCGTTAATCGTTGTTCTTTTCATTCTTTTAATCATCGTTGGAGCAGCTTGGTTGTAATAAATAAGTAACCATAAGGTCATCACTCGAATATGGTAAAAAGGGAAGGAGGGGATTACACATGTCACACGGATACAATTCTGGTTTCGCTTTAGTGGTTGTTCTTTTCATTCTATTAATCATCATCGGTGCAGCTTGGTTATACTAATCTAAACGAAGAGACGTCCCAGTAATGGGGCGTCTTTTGTTATGTACATAACAAATAATGACTGCACTGGGATTTCCGCTGCAGGGGGCTTCGAAAAGCGAAAGGCGCGCGTTTAGATGCGGCAGCAAACTTGGAGGGACCGAGGGCTTGTACGTGACGTACTGTCTTCTGCGTTGGTGACGTGATGTCACCGGTTCTTAGCAGAAGGTCCATCCGCAGCCGCCACAGGGCCATCTGAGTTCGCCGAGCATCTGCGTACCTGGAGCTAGACATGGCTCCTCGTCGCGATAGTTCGCGCTCCTGTGGGGTCTCAGTAACCCACCTTTCCCGTAGGAGTCGCCCCCTTCCGCTCCAATCCCTATATATAGTAGAAGTAATAAATTACTGCATTTATATAGGTTTGAGAATTAATTTACTTTTAATGATCAGCTATAAAAATATAAAAACAGCACCCCTTAGAAAATCTTTTACATTATCACTGTTATTCAAGTAAAAAAGCCACACAGAAAAGAATTTTTCTGTGTGGCTTTTTTACTGAATTAGAGGCATCAATTAAAATTTGATATCCACGTAAGTTGATAGTAACAAAATAGTGATTAGGATATTTATTGTACGAAAAACCTTTGGTTGTTTTTCATCTGGGACCTCTTTTTGTAAACAAAGTTGAAACGTTAATCGATTAATAAAATACAGAATAATACCCGCGTATATTAGAAAGACGGGAAGCATTCTATCCCCTCCTATCTTCAGTACATCTTTACCATACCAAAAAATGAGTATAAAGAATAGTCAAGATGCTTCGTTAACTAAAACTTCAAAGCCTATACTGTTTTCTTCTATATAAGAAGCGTTAGGGCACGTAACAATGGATTTTAAAATAAATAAATCTTGTGCACATATTCCAAAATGGACAGCTTGTAAAATAGTGAAATAATGTGAATATGCTGGAAAAGCAAAAGTTAGCGAGCTAAGAATTAAACTGTTTATTAGTAATGGGAACATAAGACTAGTTAAGTAATGCCATTTAACTAACGGTTTTCTAACCTGTATTGTTAAGAGTGGAACAAATTTACCTAACGTTGACCAAGAAAATTTCATATCATGCCATAAATGAATGATGGGTAATATATGAAAAAACTTGTGAAGGGGATATAATAGTATAAGCCCAATAATAAGAATTAGAACATGGTCATCTCTATTTGGTGTTTGACTCCAAAGATGGACAGGTACATATATGACACAAAAAGTTATTACTGCAATAAGCAGGGACCAGATAATCATGCGATCTTTTGAATGAACTTTTTGTTTACGATAAGGTTGATAACAGTGCACAAAAAGCAACCTCCTATAAAGCATTGTTTAGTGGGAAACTTCCATTTTCCTACTTTACTCTCATTGTAGTTGAAAATCAATAGGTTTTTAATAGATAATAGGACTTTATAGGAAGGTAGAAAGGTTGATTTTGTTGAGTAACTTAGAAAAGCGTTTAGAGCGAATTGAATTTCATCAAAAACTAATTGTTGAGTACATCGATAATCCTAAGGCGGGGTTGTATAAGTTTGTTGTTCAACATGGCGTTTCCAAGGAAGAATATATGGAATTCACAACCTTATGCCAATCGTTGATGCAAAAATTTGAGACAGAAAAAAAAGCGGAATCTGTTTACTACACACCGCTTTTCCTGGAATTTGTGAATGGACTTCCTAAAACATTTAACTTAAAAGTAATTGATGCATGTATCAAACATGGATTATATAAAGAAATGATGATTGCATTTAAGAAGCATCTGAATTAGGTTGATGCTTTTTTTGTATTTTACCAGAATCTGATTCTACAAAATCTGTTTCGATATTATGGAAAGAAGTCTCGAAAATCTCCATAAAATCATCCCCATAAATATTCTTCACCATCGTCATCATCTCAATAACGTCTGGGAATTTCCCGTAAAGATCTCTAAGTGGAGAAGCCCCTTGTAAAATAGAGTGTTCGTCTGGATTATAGTTTTCCATTAAATCCAATAAAAGCGCTTCCCCTTTTGACGTCAGTTCAATATAAGTATTTCGTTTATCAGATTGTTTTTTTGAAAAGGTAAGAAGACCACGTTCTTCTAGTTTCTTTGAAAAGTTAAATGCAGTGGATACATGCATGACTCCAAACTTAGCGACATCGGAAATAGAAGCGCCCTTTAAGTGATACGCTATCCATAAAATGTGATGTTCGTTAATATTCAAATCATAGGGTTTAATCCATTGTTGCCAATCTTTTTCGACCGTCTTCCAAAGTGCTTTACTTAATTGAGCCATACGTTGCGAAAATAGCATAGCTTCTTTCATGGTAAAAACACGATCCGTCATTTATATCACCTTCTTTTCGTATCTAATCTTATTATGCCAATAAAACAAAGATTAATAAAGACTTAATTTACAAAATATTTAGAAACAATTGTAGAATTTGCTATTTTTAAAGAGTTTTAAAGAATTTACCTTCTGAAAATGAAAAAAGGCCGTCCATTTAAGGAGGCCTTTTGTGTTTCATTTATTATTCGACTGTTACTTTATCATTCTCTAGGTTGTCCAATTTTTGAAGTTCCTTTTCTAACTGTGCAAGAGCGAATTGAATATCATCCATCTCTTCCTTTAAAGCATGTTGATGAGGGTCTACTGATTCCTTCCAATCCTGTACAGCAAATTTTATGTCCGTGACAAGCTGTTGAATGGTTTCTTTTCCTTCTCTAGTTGCATATGCAATAGAAGAGGATAGTGATTGAATGGATTGATTAACATCTTTTAACATTACTTTCCATTCTTCTGCACTTCGTTTTACGTTATGTCTTACTTGTTCACCAGAAGAAGGTGTTGATAGTAACGTAGTGACAGCTCCAGCTAATCCTCCGACAAAGAGGCCTAGTAGTAAAGATGAAGTTTTCATAGTATTTTCCCCTTTCCCTGTTACCTAAGCTAATACTTATTTTACACATTGTTCTAGCTATTTGCGAATAGAATAATAAAAATTACGGAAAAGGATGATGGTCGTGGAATGGATGATCTTTTTTGTCTTCTTAATATCATTTATTGGTCTAAGCGTTGCTGTCCATTTTGTTCGTATGACACTTCGACCAAGTTTGTATCCACCTAAACATATTGCCAAAAAACATGCAGTGCTTTGTGCAGCTATAGGAATTATCTTTTTATTTTTAGGATTTTTGCTTATCTTTTTACAAGGACCTACCCCTTAGTAGTATAATGACGGTCAAGGAGGGGTAAACCTTGACGTGGTTTGTGAAAGAATTTGAAGAGTTATCTGTACATGAATTATATGATTTATTAGCTTTAAGAACTTCCGTATTTGTTGTAGAACAGGAATGTCCATATCAAGAGGTAGATGGAGTGGATAAAGAAGCACTTCATATTTGGAAAATGGAAGATGGCATTATTTCTGCTTATGCTCGATTAATTCCAACAGGTGTAAAAGGACCTTATGCCTCCATTGGAAGAGTAATAGTGAATCCGGATTTCCGTGGTAAAAATGTCGGCCATATATTAATAGAAGAGTGCATGTTAGTAATGCAGGAGAAGTGGGAACCTTCTATAATAAAACTTCAAGCGCAAGCGCATTTACAAAACTTTTATGGGAAGCATGGCTTCTCTACTATCTCAGATGAATATGATGAAGATGGTATTCCCCATGTTGATATGATTTGGGAGAAATAAATTAATACAAAAAAGGCTTAATTACCCAAATTGATAGTCTGGGAGAATTAAGTCTTTTTTAGGTAAATAGATTCATTTTTTGTAGTTTTAAAAATATTTACAAAAATGATGAAAAAACTTTACACGTTCATGATAATTTAAATTTATGGTTGGCCAACCAAAACATGGATGTGGAGAGTGGAATATGTTCAAGAAAATGAAAGTGTGGAAGAAACGACTTTTTACTGGACTTATTATTGCAGGAATCACTATTAGTAGTATTTCTGTTACTCCAGAAGCAAATGCTGCTGGAACAGGTACTTGGAGTTCTCCTTATGATGTATATCAAGCAATAACGAATCAAAATGGTACTACGAAGACGGTTCAAGGGTATGTAGTTGGGAAACCGATTTCTTATAGTGCTATTGAAACATCCAACTTCTCAGATGATTATGCACTGGCACTTGCTGACTCAGCGTCTCAAACTCAAGTTAGCCAAATGGCTTATGTGCAAATTCCTTCAAATTTTCGCTCGACATTCGGTTTGAAAACGAATCCAACACTAAAAGGCAAACAAATCAAAGTAACAGGTTGCTTAAGCAGTTATTTTTCTAGAGCAGGTGTAAAATGTGTGACTGCAATGGAGATAGTAGGTTCATCAGGTGGATCCACTGGCGGTGGTTCAACAGATACAGGAACTTATTATAATACTGCGGAAGGTAAAACTGGTGCAACGCTAAAGTCAGCTTTACATACTATCATTGATGATCATACAGAGCTATCCTATGATAACGTTTGGGATGCTTTACGTTATACAGATCAAGATCCTAGAAACTCAAATAATGTAATTCTTTTATACACAGGTCGTTCTCAAAGTAAATATGACAATGGCGGACTTGTAGATCAGTGGAACCGCGAACATGTTTGGGCAAAGTCTCACGGTGATTTTGGCACAACGATGGGTGCAGGAACAGATCTACACCATTTACGTCCAACAGATGTTTCAGTTAACAGCTCTAGAGGAAACAAGGACTTTGATTACGGTGGTACTCAACATTCCGAAGCGTTAGGTAATTATACGGATAGTGATTCATGGGAACCTCGTGACGCAGTAAAAGGTGACGTGGCACGTATGTTATTCTACATGGCAGTTCGCTATGAGGGAGACGTATTCGATGAAGTAGATCTAGAGCTAAATGAATATGTTAATAACGGATCTGCTCCGTTTCATGGTAAATTAAGTGTCTTAAAACAATGGCATGCACAAGATCCTGTAGATGATTTTGAGCGTAATCGTAATGAAATTATTTTTTCCAAATATCAAGGAAACCGCAATCCATTCATCGATCGTCCGGAGTGGGTAGAAGCGATTTGGTAAGAAGAGAAGCTTACGAAGAGTTGGGTAACTGACTTTTTGTAAGCTTTTTTTTGCTTAAACTCATCTGGGGCTGTGGAAATTGATGGCGAGGAGAGAATAGCGGGGCTCTATACTCATCTGGAGGGGGGAAATCGATGGTGAGAAGAGAATAGAGAGCCTCTATACTCATCTGGAGCGGAGAAATCGATAGTGAGAAGAGAATAGAGAGCTTCTATACTCATCTAGAGCGGGAAAATCGAAGTCGAGAAGAGAATAGAGAGCTTCTATACTCATCTGGAGTGGGGAAATCGATGGTGAGAAGAGAATAGAGAGCCTCTATACTCATCTGGAGCGGAGAAATCGATGGTGAGAAGAGAATAAAGGGCTCTAAAACTCATGAAGGGCAGAGAAAATCCTCCGTAGAAGAGAATAAAGGGCTCTAAAACTCATGAAGGGCAGAGAAAATCCTCCGTAGAAGAGAATAAGAGGTTCTCAAACTCACGAAGGGCCAAGAAATCCCTCCGTAGAAGAGAATAAGAGGCTCTAAAACTCATGAAGGGCTGAGAAAATCCTCCGTAGAAGAGAATAAGAGGTTCTCAAACTCACGAAGGGCCAAGAAATCCCTCCGTAGAAGAGAATAAGAGGCTCTAAAACTCATGAAGAGGGAAGAAATCGCCACGTAGATGCGAATAAACATGCTCTAACACCAAGAATCGAAACAATAGAAAAAGGACCCGGAATTATCCGAGTCCCTGCGTATTATGCTGCTGGATGTAACGAATCTTCTAGCAATGTTGTTCTCTTTAGAATTCCCATTACGATCGGGTAAAGAATAAACATCAATACAGCACTTCCAATAGCAGCTGGAACAACAACTGTTGTCACTAATGCTAAAAATGGTCCAGGAAGGCCAATAATCGTAAATGCAATTCCTAAAAAGACAAATCCTGATACAGCAGTTCCTAATGCTGTTAATACAGTTAAAGCAATTGTAGAAGTTGTTACTTTCTTAACTAGTAATAATGCAGCAAAAAAGACAAATGCAGTAATAGGCTTCTCAATTAGGTTTGGGATAAATCCACCACCAGGGAATGTAGACGTTAAGCCTGATAATAATCCAGCTGCAACACCTAATGCTGCAACGTGCTTAACGGTAGGGAATAAAATAATACCTAGAAACATCATGGTTAACATTAAATCTGGCTTCATTCCTAAAATTGCACCCGGTATAACAAGGTGAAGTACAGCTCCAATACCTAAAAGTAAAGCTAGTAGTACGATTGATTTTGTTTTCATGTTACTCTCTCCTCAACTAAACTGATTTGTAGAACTCATCTCCTCCCACAGTGCACTCTTGCCTGTAGCGAGGTTGTTACCATCCTAACACATATTATCTAAATTAGGAAGAGGAGAAGCTTGCTAAATATTATAAAATTCTGATAATAAATACATAGAAAAAACGAAAGGATTATCCTCTCGTTTGTGGAATAGTTCATCTTATAGGTTTTTAGCAATATCTGAAGAAATAGTGGCTAACTCTTCTGGTGTATAATCAGATTGGTTAGATTTCCATACTGCTCCAAATCCATCACCTTTACCATAGCGTGGAATTAAGTGAAGATGGTAGTGGAAGACAGATTGTCCTGCTTCTTCACCGTTATTATTTAATACATTTAAGCCAATTGGATTGTAAGCTTTTTTAATAGCATTTGCAATTTTGGGAACGACCTTAAAAAGGTTCGCAGCAACTTCTGGATCAAGTTCATAAATATTTTCTTGATGCACCTTTGGGATAACAAGTGTATGACCTTTCGTAACCTGGCTAATATCCAAAAATGCCAAGACGTTTTCATCTTCATATACCTTTGCTGCCGGTATATCGCCATTAATAATTTTACAGAAAATACACTCTTTACTCATGATTTAACCCCTTTCCAACTATGTATAAAATAAGTTTACCATATGTGTATTATTTTAAAGCATTTCACTATTTTTTAGTCAAATAGAAAAGGCAAGATTCACGGATAGAATCTTGCCTCTCTGAAGGGGGTAGATGAGATTAACCTAGTTGTTCTCTTTAACGTTCACCCCATTGTTAGGATTAATTGTATAAAAAAAACTATGGAGTCAATCGATCATTTCCGTTTGTAACCATCTCCTATATCGATTTGATAAAATCAATAGTGTAGGAAACATCACTAACTATCTTTAACAAACACCTCATTTTAATGAATTGTTTTGTTAATGAAATGTCTTTTCAAATCCCCGTGCAAGGTAACCATCTCCAATACAGATTGGTCAACTTAGCTTGAATGGATCTTGGTCTTTAACAACCACCCCGTTATCGCTTGTTGAATGACCCCTTCAAGAGATAGTATGGACAAGAAGAGAAAAATCATGCAGAGGAAAATAAAGTTTTTTGGAGGAGTATCAGATGACCCCATTATTAGAAGTAAAGAGCCTTACAGGTGGGTACACAAAAAAGCCTGTATTACATGATGTTAATATGACAGTCAATGCTGGAGAACTAGTTGGCTTAATTGGTTTGAATGGAGCTGGTAAAAGTACTACGATTAAGCATATTATCGGTTTAATGTCGCCGCAAAAAGGAACAGTAGCAATCAACGGGAAACAACCACAAGCAAACATAGAGGCATATCGTCAGCAATTTACTTACATACCCGAAACACCAGTACTATATGAAGAACTAACACTTAAAGAGCATTTAGAACTAACAGCTTTAGCGTATGGAGTATCAAAAGAAGAGGTAGAAGAGCGGTTACCAGTTTTATTAAACGAATTTCGCTTAACGTCTAAATTAAACTGGTTCCCTGCACATTTTTCCAAAGGAATGAAGCAAAAGGTCATGATCTTAAGTGCATTTTTAGTCGAACCGGACCTGTATGTAATAGATGAACCTTTCTTGGGATTAGATCCTCTTGCCATCAATGTTCTTTTAGAACGATTAGACCAAGTGAAGAAAAATGGTGCAGGCATTATCATGTCTACGCATATCTTGGCAACGGCAGAAAGATATTGTGACAAGTTTATCATCCTTCATTTAGGGGAAGTGAAAGCTTTTGGTACCCTTCAAGAACTACAAGAGCAATTCGGTATGCCAAATGCGACATTGGATGATTTGTATGTGGAATTAACAAAGGAAGAAGAACGTTATGAATAATTTGTGGCAAAAAAGAAGAGAAGAAGCGTTAAAAGAATTAAAGCGTTATGGAAGATATATGTTTAATGACCATTTGCTCGTTGTTTTCATTTTCGCGCTGGGTGGTTTAGCCTTTTATTATCAACAATGGATAGAAACATTGACCGCAAGCTTTCCTGCTGAATGGGTGTTAGCGGGTGTTCTTGGGATAGCAGTGACGTATAGCCCGTTTTATTCTTTATTAAAAGAAGCTGATATGGTGTACTGGACTCCAATGGAAAATAGGCTGAAGTCGTATTTTAAGCAAGCGATGCGTGTAAGTGTCCTGTTACAAACATTATTGGTAACCGTTTTGTATTTGGTTTTAGTTCCTTTAGAAAGAGCTATTTTAGAAACTCCGTTAGTTGTAAGGCTTTTGACCATCATATTGTTAGCAACCTTAAAATTGTGCAATGTTCTATACATAACAGAAAGAAAACAGCTAGAGAAAGAAATGCTATTTGTAACCATTTTAAGAACGGTAATGAATATCTTCCTTCTTTGGTTATATTTCGGTGTCCATTGGATAGTCGGGATTGTGGTAGGAGCAGTTTTCTACAGTATTTTGTTAATTGTTAAACGAAAGCAAAGTCAAAAATTGTTTTTACCTTGGGAGAGACTAGTGGAAGAACAACGATTACATTGGTTACGATTTTATCGTTTAGCAAATTTATTTACGGATGTTCCAGCAATTAAAGGATCCACTAAAAGGAGAGCCTATCTTGACTTTGTTTTCACCATCTTTAAAAGTGTAAAAGAAAAGCCATACTTTTATCTAATTGGAAGAACCATCTTAAGACAAGATGAATGGTTTGGATTAATTCTTCGTTTAACGGTTCTTGGAAGTGTGTTTTTAGTTGGTATTAGTTCACCTATTTTAGGAAGTGGTCTTGCACTGTTATTTATGTGGTTAACGGCGATACAGTTACTACCGTTAGTTCATGTTCACGATCAGATGGTCTTGCAGGAACTCTATCCTGTTAAATCAGATCAAAAGCAAAAAGCAGTTCTGTTTTGGGTAAAAACCATACTATCTTTCCAGGCACTAATTTATATGATCGTTCATCTTATTATTCATGAATACCAACATGCCATACTTATGCTTGGAATTTATGTAGTGTTTATTATTTTCTTCACAAGTATCTATGCTCCAAGAAGGTTATCTAAAAGGTTTGAAGAGTGAACAAACGAGGAAGGTGAATCGTTTTGGAAGAAAAAGAACACTTGATAGAAGAAGTAGAGCAGTGGAAGAGGCGTCAGTTTAATAAGACGTGGATTTTAGAGAAACAAACAAAAAAAATTCAAACAAAAATGAATCATATGATACCTGAAAAAGTGAACAAAGTAATCACGGCATCCGTTAAATCAATGATTGAGACGGTATGGAAAGGCAGTAAGTGGATACCAACAGAAATAGCTCAGCCATATCGAACAGCTGACTCGGAAAAGATTATTTCTGCCATTAGTCAACGGTATAAAAGAACAGCTTCGTTAACTGGTGCTGGAACAGGTCTAGGTGGAATTATTACAGGTATGGCAGATTTCCCATTACTTCTATCAATAAAAATTAGATTTTTATATGAGGTGGCTAACGCATTTGGATACAATGTGAGAGATCATAAAGAACGACTATTTGTCTTACATATCTTCTTATTTGCTTTCTCGAAAGATCATATAAAAGAAGAAATGTTGACAAGGATAGAGAATTGGAATGAGACAGTTCTAGAATGGACGGATAAGGATTGGGAACAGTTCCAGCAAGAATATCGAGATCATATTGACTTGGTGAAGTTAGCGCAATTGTTACCAGGTGTAGGTGCAATAGTGGGAGCGGTTGTCAATTACCGACTTCTACAACAATTGGCTGAAGTAACATTGAAATGTTATCAGATTCGTTGGATTGAAGAATGGAAGGAAGAAGAAAATCCCACACCATAAGAATGGTAGTGGGATTTTTTATGAGTATAGTACTTTTATTAGGATTTAAACATGTAAAGTAACTTTTTCTTGATTATGTTTATAGGAAAGTGCAATGGTTACTAAGCATTTCGCAGCAACAAGCATTGCATCTTCGTCAAAATCAAACCTAGGATGATGATGTGGAAATGGTAACTCCACTCCTTTAGGTTTAGCACCTGTGAAAAAGAATGTTCCAGGAACGTGCTGCAAATAGTACGCAAAGTCTTCGCCACCCATTTGCATTTCCGCTTCTTCTAACAAAATTCCTGGTAAATTCTCTTTGACTACATTCACAAATAGTTCCGTACTTAAAGCTTCATTTACTACGGCCGGATAACCTCTGTCAAACACATAATCGTAACTAGAATCATGAATGACAGACAGTCCTTTTACCACATTTTCAATTTCTTTTTCTATTTGAGTTCGGACATCTTCACTGAATGTTCTTACTGTACCAATAATTGTTGCCTTATCCGCAATAACATTAAAGGCATTATCTGCAATAAATGAGCCAACACTAACTACTGCTGGTTCCAAAGGATTAATTCGTCTGCTAACTATTTGTTGCAGCGTATTGACAACTTGAGTCCCAATCAGAATAGAATCTCTTGTTTTATGCGGTTGAGCACCATGGCCTCCCGAACCTTGAATGGTGATTTCAAAACGATCAGCTGCCGCCATAATTGGGCCGGTTCTGTATTGTATTTTCCCAGTAGGTTCGCTTGCCCATAAATGTGTTCCAAAAACAGCATCTACGCCATTTAGACAACCATCTTCAATCATGGACTTTGCTCCGCCTGGGGCGTATTCTTCCGCATGTTGATGGAGAAGTACAATTGTTCCTGGGAAAGAGTGTCTTTCTTCCCATAGAACTTTTGCAAGGACCATCAATGCCGCTGTATGGCCATCATGACCGCAAGCATGCATCACACCTTTGTTTCTTGAACGGTATGGTACATCATTTTCTTCTTCAATTGGTAACGCATCAAAGTCCGCACGCAACGCTATGGTTGGTCCTTCTAGATTTCCTTCAATCGTTGCAACAATACCGTTGCCGCCGACGTTTTTTCTAAAAGGAATTTGTAAGGATTTATAGAAACTTGAAATATAAGCAGCTGTTTCGGTTTCTTTAAAAGAAAGCTCTGGATTCTGATGCAGATGTCTTCTATGTAGCACCATCTCGTTAAAATAGGATTCAAGCTTCGTATAAATAGTTGTAAGCACAAAGGACTCCTCCAAATTGTAGAAATATTTTTATTATTATAGCAAGTTTATTCTTACAGTGGATAGAATTTTCCTTAAATTTAAAAAGTAAATCCCTTGGTGTCTATCACCAAGGGATTTTAGCAGTCAGATTAAAAACATCGCTACAATTGTTGTTACTACTAGACCGATGAACACAGGTTTTATATTTCTCCGTGCTAACTCAAAAGGATCAACCCCACAAATTGCAGCGGCAGGGATTAGTGCCCAAGGGATTATGGTTCCGCCACCTACCCAAATTGCTGCGATCTGCCCTAACGCAGTTAACGTTGCCGTACCTGCTCCGATTGCCGTTCCAAATAAGTCGGCTATCGAGCCCACTAGTGAAATACCTGAGAACCCTGAACCATCTAAACCTGTAATAGCACCTACAACAGTTAAGGTTATTGCTGCCACTTGACCGGAAATTGGGACTGCACCTGCAAGAGCTAAACCTAAATCATTCACAATACCACTAGATCCGTCTGGTAAAGAAGCTCCAATCATTGTTTCAAATCCAGTATCTCCTAAATAGAAGAAGGCGGCAATTGGAATAACAGGACCAAACACTTTAAACCCAAATTGGAAACCATCAATTAAATAACTAGTCGTCTTCTCTAAACCTTTAGCTTTATGTGCACTTAAGGAGAGAAGTAATACTAAGATCACGGATGTGCCACCGATTAAAGCAGTTGCTGCTCCTCCTTGAAGGGAAAACAAGTACATTGCTAAGATATTTAAAGCGAACAGTACAGGTATCAAAATAGCGTAAAACTTTCTCCATGAAGAAGAGAGTGGTGACAAAGTATCTTTCGAAGGTGATTTATAAACAGTAGGATCAGCTACTAGTACACCTTTTTTCATATCTTTCTTTAAAAAATAGAAAGCGCATACAGTTGTGACAAGTCCCATTGTAAACACTAAAGGAATACTTGCCGCCATTACCTCTGAAACTGGTAGGCCTGCAGCATCTGCTGTTAATTTTGGAGCTGCTTGAATAACAAAATCACTTGATAGAGCGATTCCGTGACCGAATAAATTCATTGCCATTGCAACGCCAAGTGCCGGTAACCCTACACGAAGTGCCACTGGAAGAAGTACAGCTCCTAAAAGCGCTACTGCAGGTGATGGCCAGAAGAACCAAGAAATAATCATCATCAGTATGCCAATTACCCAATAGGCCAAAGCTGGTGTGCGGATTAATTTAGTGAAAGGCGTAATCATGGTGTCATTTACTTTAGAAGCAGTTAAAACTCTACTTAAAGCTACAATAATACTAATTACCAGAATGGTTGGTAAAAGCTCTGTTATAGCGAATATAAAGCTAGAAAAAATAGAACTTACAGACATGGTTAAAGAGGAGGTGGCGTATAGTGCAATCAACCAGATTCCAACGATGGTGACAATAGTTGTATCTTTACGAAATACCATAAATCCAATAATTAATAGAATAAAGAGAACATAGAGTCCGTGTAATAATGTCAATGTCATAAAACGTGAATCCTCCTTTTAAGAAGTAGATCAAGTTAGGCAAATGCCCTAATTCGATGTACTACAACTTATGAGAATAAAGGAGAAGTGTGAATGACAAAAAAGAAAAAAACCGCTTAGAAGCGGTTTATAAAAACATAAACGTTGAAGAAAGTAAATTGGATGTTGGTATCACTCTACAAAACTCTTCATGTAAAGAAGCGAGATTTACCCTTTGAACTTCTGTTGCTGAAATCCAGTCACCTTTTATGTCAGACAATCCAAAACAATCTGTAGCGTCGCTAACTAATAAAACGTCATAACCCAGATTCCCAGCCATTCGTACAGAGGTAGAGACGCAATGATTGGTTGTCATTCCAGTTACGATTAACTGTGTAATACCATCATTCTCTAGTGTTTCATTTAGCGTAGTACCAATAAAAGCTGAATTTACATTCTTAACGAAGAGTTTTTCTCCTTTAACGGGCTTTAACTCTGGTATAAGGGTAAACCCATCTTTATCAGGATGAAGCAACGATTTCGGATTATTTGAAGCATGCTGTACGTGATAAACCGGAATCTGATTACTTCTGCAAGAAAGAAGAATCTTCTCTGCATTCTTCTCTGCAAAGCCGTGTGATAAGTCACCTAAAGATGGATCTCTAAATGCTTGTTGCCAGTCAATTTGTAATAAAGCTGTTTTCATAAGGTGTTTTCCTTTAGGATGGCAATGACATAAAGACATCCTTCAGGTCCAGAAACGGAACTATGTACAGTCCCTTTTGGTAAGTAAATTCTGTCTCCAGGGAAGCACTCTGTTTCCACGTCATCGACAGTGAAAGTAATAGATCCATTTAAGATGTGTAAAATTTCATTCGTTGGGTGAGTGTGAGAAGGATGCGCTTTGTTAGGTGCGTCCGTCTGTACTTCGACATATCCAGTTCCCTCAACAGGTAATAAGGAATCCACGACCTCTTGAAGCGTTCCACCGACGTTTCGTTCAAAAGCAGCTTCGTCAAACGCTGTCTCTACTCTATATTTAACGTATTCATTTACATTATTTTCAACGGGAGCTTGTGGTGCTTGTTGTTGCATAGCTGCATGAAATGGACATTGGGCAGGGACTTGATTATTCTCATCCGCTAAAAAATATTGCTTCCACTCACGTGTTTCTTTATCTCCATACCAGCTTAACTCAGGGTGTGGGGCAACGGTATCATATCGAACTAATCGATCACGCACCATTTTTTTTATGGCTTTACCTGCAATAGAGTCTGAATTAATCCCATCAAAAACCCAGCGAGGTTGGAAGGTAATCATAAACGTCGCAGCTTTTCGGCTAGATCTTTTCTCGTGAACAGGAGTATTACATACAACGAATATTGGCTCCCCGTTAAAGCAAAATTCCCACAAGTGATTGTCTGGATCCATTGGAATATCTGCAGGCCAAGGCTCAGAATCTATCTCGTGTAGAGCGTTTAATACACTCCAAAACTGCTTCTCATACACTTGCATAGTTTGCGTTTCCTCTGGTTGAAAGAACGCTACAAAAGAAGTGTTTTTGCCTAAATCTCTAGACTCTTCGACATATTTACGTAGGTGAAATGCCAATTCTTTTATATCTTCTTCTTTATTCCAGGAATCAATAAAACAAAATCGTAATGAACCTTTTTTTAAGCCCTCAACTCCTAGGATGCAAGGAAAAGGGTTATCTTCAGATAATAAGTCATCTGCAAATGATTGAAATACTTTTTTCCCCCATGTAGGAACATTTGTTAGAGGGTAAAGCTGCTTGATTGGTGTACGAGCCATGTTGAGTTGTTCCCTCCTTTATTAAGACGCAGTAACAATACACTATACGAAAAAAAGAAACTTGTTATGATAACTATTTTCTCGAATAAGTATCAAGTAAGAATAGGACAAGCTTGGGGGGAAAGGATATTGGAGCTTTTTATTTCATTTATTCATTTTGTCGTATTAGGAATTAGTTTGGCAGCTCCGGTTGGGCCGATAAATGTAGAGATGATTCGAAGAGGTTTATCAAACGGTTTTTATTCGTCTTGGTTAGTGGGGTTAGGAGGGATGTCAGCTGATATCGTTTTTTTACTATTTATCCTTTTTGGAATCGCACCATTTTTACAACACCCACTAGTTCAAACTTGCATGTATGTAATTGGTTTTGGGATGCTAGTCTATTTAGGCATAACTACTTTAAAAACGTCATTCTCTAATGAACCTATCATCCAGGATTCACCAAACAAATCTACAACTTCTTATTGGTCTGGATTCGGTATAGCTTTGTTTAACCCTATTAATTTTGTTTTTTGGTTTGGAATCTTTGGTTCTTCGATTCAGGAACTAATGGGGAATGGTTGGGGGCATGCTTTATTTGCATGTGCTTCCCTTTTGTTAGGGATATTTCTTTGGAACTTAAATGTTGCTTTCACCGTGCATTTCTCCAGAAATTTAGTGAATGATCGCTTGTTGAAGGTTATGAATGGAGTAGCAGGAATGGCTTTAATTGGTTCTTCCGTTCCTCTACTTATAAAGTCACATCTTTTTTGGTAAGCATAAATTTCCCCTCTCTACTAGAAACTAATACAAGTAGAGAGGTGAAAAGAAATGGAACAAGCAAAAGAGTGGATCTCTAAAATAGCTGAATTTATCTGGGGATTTCCGATGATTACCCTTTTTATTCTTGCTGGGTTGTACATAACGGTAAGGTTAGGATTTTTACCTTTTAGACATTTTCCTCATATTATCAAAATGACGCTAGGTCAAATAGGAAAAAAGGGAGATGCTTCAAGTGGTGGTATATCGCCTTTTGCCGCGTTTACTTCCGCTCTATCCGCTACTGCAGGAGCAACCAACATAGTTGGTGTACCAGTGGCAATCGCTTTTGGTGGACCAGGCGCTTTGTTTTGGATGTGGACAGTTGCGCTTATCGGTATGTCTACTATTTTTGCTGAGCTTGTGCTTGGGATGACGTATAGAGAGAAAAACAAAGAAGATAAGTGGGTAGGCGGGCCATATTACTATTTGTCCAAAGGGTTAAAATGGGATAAACTGGCATGGTTTTACGCATTTGGTCTCATGATTGAAATTGTCCCAAGTGTCATGGTTCAGGCAAATAGTGTAAGTGTACAATTAGAGAACGAACACGGTTTTTCTTTATTATGGATTGGAATCGTGCTTGCTATTGTTACAGCTTTTATCGTATTCGGTGGAATAGATAGGATTGGAAAATTAAGTTCTAAATTACTGCCCGTATTTGTCATTGGATATGTTGGGTTAACTACTACAGTTATTATCATGAATGGGGATAAGTTTGGTTCTGTATTGAAGATGATTGTCATGGATGCCTTCACTCCTTCTGCAGCAGTAGGCACATTCGCTGGTGCTTCCATTGTACAGACTATGAGATGGGGTTTAGCAAGGGGATTATATACGAGTGAGGCTGGAATGGGTACTTCAGCGATTGCCTATGCGTCTGCTGAAACAGATAGCCCAGTCAAACAATCATTTTGGGGTATGATAGCTGTAATGATTGATACATTGGTTATTTGTACACTTACTGGATTGACCGTTATAATCACTGGTGTATGGAAAGAGTTAGAACCTAGTAAAGCTGCTTCCATGGTAACTAAAGCTTTTAAAGAAACGTTTCCTGATCAATTCAGTGCGGTAACTCTCTCTGTCTTATTAGTGTTTTTCGTACTTGCAACTGTAGGTGTCATTATCTTCTACGGTGAAAGCCAGGCAGAGCTATTGTTTGGAAAGAAAGTGAAGTATGTGATGAGAGTTGTTTATTTAATCGCAATTGTGGTAGGTGCCATGGGAGGATTGAAATTCGTTTGGGAATTGTTGGATTTAATTTTATTCTTAATCGTTGTTCCAAATATTATTGGCATTGTGTTTTTAATAAAAGTGGTGAAAGAAGCTAAAGTAAAGTATTTTGCCGATCTGTTGAAAGAGAAAAAGAAAGCTGCCAAGTAAACGATGGCAGCTTTCATTCTGTTCTTAATCAAGTGCTACTCTTCCATAACAACCGTATAAGTTGTTACATAAGATGGACGCAAGAAGATAGATGGTTCTTCTTTGTCTACTCCATTTTCGGTTCCGCGTTTCTCATGAGCTTTATTATATGCTTGAGAAGATTGCCAATCCTTAAAAGATGCCTCTTTATCCCAAAAAGTTGCGATGATATATGTATCACTTGCTAGTGGTCGTAATACTCGAATGGCAGCAAATCCTGGTTCTTTTTCAATTAATCCTGCGCGTTTTTTAAAGCGGTATTCAAAAACTGGACGACCTTCGTCTGTAACAGGAATATTGTTAAATACCACAAATGCTCCTTTCGTTGGATCTCCAACAGAGTCGATGGACTCATAATTTCTTGGTGTTTCAAAAAGCGTTTTATCTGCACCTTCATGGTAAAGTAGACCTTCTCCATTTCGCTGAAGAAGTAGCATTGTTTCTGTAGGATGAGATGTTTTCTTTTTTGATAAAAAATCAAGTGTTCCAGTTGTCATGTATACCTTCATACTTTTCACCTCATTTTAAATTATGGGTTGCATCTATATATTAGCAAAAAAGGAAACGGTTACAAAATAAAGTGATTGTTTATTTATAATAAATATAAACAAGGTTCTTTTCTCCTTCAAACTTTTACGCTAATATAGGAGATATTATGACAATTCCTTTGTAAACCTATACAATACTTGGGAAAACGGCTATAGTGATACTCGTACATACATAGAGTAAATGGTCTAGTTAGAAAGGAAGGGCAACAGGGATGAAAATTACAAATGACACGTTCTTACGTGCGGCAAGAGGGGAAAAAACAACTCATACACCAGTATGGTACATGAGACAAGCAGGGCGTTCACAACCAGAATATCGAGCATTAAAAGAAAAATATTCCTTATTTGAAATCACGCAAAATCCTGAAATTTGTGCTTACGTCACACGCTTACCAGTAGAACAATATAACGTGGACGCTGCAATTTTATATAAAGATATAATGACGCCACTTCCTGCAATTGGTGTAGATGTAGAAATTAAATCTGGAATTGGACCAGTCATTCACAATCCAATAACAACAGTTGCTGATGTAGAAGTATTAGGAACAATTACACCAGAACAAGATATTCCTTACGTGCTAGATACAATTAAATTACTGACACAAGAGCAATTATCCGTACCGTTAATTGGCTTTGCAGGTGCACCTTTTACACTTGCAAGCTACATGATTGAAGGTGGACCGTCTAGAAATTATCATAAAACAAAGGCGTTTATGGTAGAGCACCCAGAGACTTGGGCTTTGTTAATGGATAAATTAGCAGAAATGACGATTACGTATGCAAAAGCTCAAATTGCAGCTGGAGCTAGTGCTTTCCAAATCTTTGACTCTTGGGTTGGTGCACTTAACGTACAAGACTATCGTCGTTTCATTAAGCCAACGATGGACAAAATTTTCTCAAACTTAAGAGAAGTAAACGTTCCTTTAATCATGCATGGAGTTGGAGCTAGCCACCTTGTTCATGAGTGGAATGATCTTCCTATTGATGTAGTAGGGCTTGATTGGCGATTACCTATTCAAGAAGTAAGGGAAAAAGGTATTACTAAACCTGTTCAAGGTAACCTGGATCCTGCCATTTTATTAGCTCCTTGGGACGTAATTGAAGAGAGAGCGAAAGAAATCATTGATGCGGGTGTTGAAACGCCTGGGCACATCTTTAATTTAGGTCATGGGGTATTTCCTACCGTTAATCCAGACACATTAAAACGTTTGACACAGTTCGTTCACGAATATAGTGCAAAGCGTCTTTCTTAACACATTAAATCTCGATTTACTGGATGAAACATGCCAAAATAACGAAAACTGTTTAATGAGGTGAAGAACGTGAAACGTAAAATGGGTTTACTAGTAATGGCGTACGGTACGCCTTATAAGGAAGAAGATTTAGAGAGATATTACACACACATTCGACATGGTAGAAAGCCATCAGAAGAAGCATTAGAAGATCTTCGTGAAAGATATGAAGCTATTGGCGGTATATCTCCATTAGCTAAAATTACGTTAGATCAAGCAAATGGTCTATGCGATCATTTAAATTCCGTTCAAGATGACATTGAATTTGTCATGTATCTAGGATTAAAACATATAGAGCCATTTGTGGAAGACGCAGTTGAGCAAATGCATAAAGATGGTATAGAAGAAGCAGTATCTATCGTTCTAGCACCACACTTCTCTACTTTCTCTGTAAAGTCTTATAATGGACGAGCGAAAGAAACAGCTGAAAAATTAGGTGGACCAACGATTACATCTGTAGAAAGCTGGTATGATGAACCTAAATTTATTCAGTACTGGGTAGACAGAGTAAAAGAAACATACGCAACAATGACAGAAGATGAGCGTCAAAAAACTTGTCTAATTGTCTCAGCTCACAGTTTACCAGAAAGAATCATTGCTGCTGGAGATCCGTATCCAAATCAATTACAAGAAACGGCAAATCTAATTGTAGAAGGAGCAAACGTACCTCATTATGCTGTAGGTTGGCAAAGTGAAGGGAACACTCCTGATCCATGGATTGGTCCAGATGTTCAAGACCTAACAAGAGACTTATATGAAAAGCACGGATATGAAGCATTTGTGTACACGCCAGTGGGCTTTGTAGCAGATCATTTAGAGGTACTTTATGATAACGACTATGAGTGTAAAGTTGTAACGGATGAATTAGGTGTAAAATACTATCGTCCAGAAATGCCGAACTCACAACCGGAATTCATCGATGCGATGGCAACGGTAGTTTTAAAGCATTTAAACAAGTAGTCAATGACAAATGAGCTGTCTAGAATTCACTTCTGGACAGCTCTTTTGTCACGTGATCTGCTTTTAGAGGAGACCGAACTAAAAATTTAGTAAAGGCGATGAGGTCGTGGAAGAGAAGAAGCGTATAGTCATAATTGGAGGCGGTCTAACAGGACTTACCGCAGCGTATTACGCTCAACAAGAAGCATCTGCCAACACAGAAGTCTTATTAGTAGAAGCAAGTCACCGTCTTGGTGGAAAAATAGAAACCGTTAACCAAAACGGTTTTCTTATCGAGCGTGGCCCAGATTCTTATATTGCTAGAAAAGAAAGTATGACCGTTTTAGCGAAAGAACTTGGGATGGAAGATCAACTAGTACGAAATAGTGCTACAAAATCTTACGTTTTGGTTAATAAACAACTTCATCCAATTCCAGAAGGGGCTGTTATGGGAGTACCAACGGAATGGAGACCTTTCATAACGTCTGGACTTTTTAGTTTGCCAGGAAAAATGAGAGCTGCTTACGATTTATTTTTGCCAAAAACAGCAACCGGTGCAGATATATCTATCGGTCAATTTTTCCGAAGAAGACTCGGTGATGAAGTAGTAGAAAATTTAATAGAGCCACTTCTTTCAGGCATTTATGCAGGGAAAATTGATGATATTAGTTTACAAGCTACGTTTCCTCAGTTCATGAAAATGGAAGAACGCGAGAGAAGTCTAATTAAAGGGCTTAATAAAACGCGAGCGAATGTACCTAAGAATGCTCCGAAGAAAGGGCAGTTCTTAACGTTTAAAAACGGATTAGAATCTTTCATAGATGAATTATCAAGTAGGTTAAAAGAAGAATCCGTATATCGTAGAACGAAGGTAGTTGATCTAGAGCGAATGGGCCAGCGCTATAAACTAAAATTGTCTAACGACGAGACGATGGAAGCGGATGCAGTCATTTCAACTTTACCTCAACAAGCACTTCATACACTGTTTCCGACGGTTACTTCATTGAAAGAGTGGAAAGAAACACCCTCAGGAAGTGTTGCAACAGTAGCGATGGGCTTCAAAGCGGAAAACGTTCAAGTACCTTTTGACGGAACAGGGTTCGTCGTATCGAGAAAAAGTGACTATTCCATCAAGGCATGCACGTGGACAGATAAAAAGTGGCCGCACAGTACGCCAGAAGGACATGTCATGTTAAGGTGTTTCGTTGGTAAACCTGGTCATGAAGCAATTGTGGATTTATCAGACGACCAGATTCAACAAGCTGTGCTCGAAGACTTAAAGGACATCCTAGGAATTGAAGCAAAACCGCTGTTCACTAACGTAACAAGGTGGAAAAAAGCAATGCCTCAATATCAAGTAGGACACAAGCAAAAAGTGCAAAGACTAGAAGCGGAGCTAAAAGCCAAGTGGCCAGGAGTATGGATTACAGGCAGCTCATTCGGTGGAGTGGGGTTGCCAGATTGTATCGATCAAGGGAAGAAAGCTGCGCTGGAAGCGGTGAACATGGTGGAAGAGACTGGGGAGTAGACCCTGGTCTTTTTTTTGTTTGGAAGGGGGACGTGTGGGGACTGGCGGCGTAAGCGCTTAAGCCGAATGGGGCTAGAGTTGATGTGGCGACGTAAGCGCTTATGTCGCCAGGAGGAGTTGGGGCAGGATGCGACAAAGCGGGTAAGTCGCCGTGAGGAGCTGAGGAAGGAGGCGACAAAGTGGTTAAGTCGCCGTGAGGAGCTGGGTTAGGAGGCGACAAAGTGGTTAAGTCGCCGTGAGGAGTTAGGGCAGGAGGCGACAAAGTGGTTAAGTCGCCGTGAGGAGTTGGGGTAGGAGGCGACAAAGTGGGTAAGTCGCCGTGAGGAGTAGGGGCAGGAGGCGACAAAGGAGTTAAGTCGCCGTGAAGAGTTGAGGTAGGAGGCGACAAAAGCGCTTAAGCCGCCAGAGGAAGATATCGAAACCATGTACAAGTCAGAGAAGTAGCAAGGAAAGGAGAGCACTACCATGTACAAAAGCGCTTAAGCCGCCAGAGGAAGGTACCGAAACCAGGTACAAGTCAGAGAAGCCGCAGGGAAAGGAGAGCACTCCGATGTACAAAAGCGCTTAAGCCGCCAGAGGAAGGTACCGAAACCAGGTACAAGTCAGAGAAGCCGCAGGGAAAGGAGAGCACTCCGATGTACAAAAGCGCTTAAGCCGCCAGAAGAAGATACCGAAACCATGTACAAGTCAGAGAAGCAGCAAGGAAAGGAGCGCATGGCCATGTACAAAAGCGCTTAAGCCGCCAGAGGAAGATACCGAAACCAGGTACAAGTCAGAGAAGCCGCAAGAAAAGGAGCGCATGGCCATGTACAAAAGCGCTTAAGCCGAAAGAGGAAGATACCGAAACCAGGTACAAGTCGTAGGAGCCGGAGGGAAAGGAGCACATTCCCATGCACAAAAGCGCTTAAGCCGCCAGAGGAAGATACCGAAACCAGGTACAAGTCGTAGGAGCCGTAGGGAAATGAGCACATCCCCATGTACAAAAGCGCTTAAGCCGCCAACCCAACCCCCTCACAAAAAAATGCCAAACAAAAAAGCCACCCCAATCTCTAGAGGTGGCTGCACAATGCAAGTTAGTTCGCTTTCTTTATCGTTTTCACGATCTCATCGAATGGAACGTTCTCTCCGTTCCCATCTACTAGTGGGAAGTCCTTGATAACACCACCCTTAGTATCCATTACGTATAGGGAAGTTCCGTGAATGACTTCTCCTCTTGCTGGTTTTTTGACTAGTGCACCAAATTCATCTCGAGCAAAACTCTCGATTGTTTCTTGGGAATATCCCGTTAAGAAGTGCCAGTTTTCGAAGTTTGCATTGTAGTCAGAAATAAATTCCGTCAGCACTTCCGGCGTGTCCACTTCTGGATCAACGCTAAAGGAGACAAACTCGACATCCTCCACTCCTTCTTCTTCTAATTGATCTTGAAGTAGCGTCATGTTATACGTCATTGGTGGGCAGACAGTGGTACAGCTGGTGAAGATAAAGTTTGCGACCCACACTTTTCCGTCCAATTGCTCACTTCCGAATGTTTGACCGTTTTGGTCTGTATAAGAAAAACGCTCGATTGGATTGCCGCCACTAATGGAACAAGCAGCTAAAATTACCATGACCATCGTTAGTATAAAACCTTTTTTCCACATAAAAAATCCTCCTGCATTACCTATTAATCGTATTCTAGCACGAATATAGGTAGCAAAAGGATTTTTTCTTCATTTCACAAAATGTTCATAAAACGCTTACAAAATTTCTTTTACATCTAAACAGTGGTCACAAACATTACCGTAACATTCATGTTGTTCTTCAATATGCTCTCCACACTTGGTACAAGTTTTCTTTGGTAGCTCTCGGAAAAACTCCATTACGTTTGTTAACATCGTTTGAACACCTCTTCTGTTATATAATTGTTTCTGTATAACTCATTGTATTATAACAGATAGAAAAAGGTCAATGCCTTTTTCAAAAAAACGAAGAATTAGGCTATTCCTCAAAAATGCGGTAAACTATGGACAAGAAGAAAAGTTAAGGGAGGCATAAGATGAAGCTTACTGTTATTGGTTTTTGGGGTGGTTATCCTAAGGCTGGAGAAGCAACTACAGGATATTTATTAGAAGTAGCCGACAAGAAGTTTCTAATTGATTGTGGCAGTGCTGTTGTATCACAGCTGCAAAAGTTTGTGGATCCACTAAAGTTAGATGCCTTATTTCTCACTCATCATCATGCGGACCATTCTGCAGATGTGGGTGCACTTCAGCATGTATTTATTATCCAAAAGGCATTGGGGCACTCGAAAGATATCTTTCCTATTTATGCTGAAGAAAATGGGTATAAGTACTTCGATGATCTGACTCACAATGGCGTTACAGCTGGAGTACCAATTGATGTGAATAACGGCGTAACAATAGAGGATATTTCCATTTCTTTTATGAGAACTATTCATCCAGTTCCATGTCTAGCAATGCGGTTTTCGTACAACGGAAAATCTGTCGTTTACACTGGAGATAGCTCCTTTACAGAAGACTTTATTGCTTTCAGTAAAAATGCAGATTTGCTGATCGTGGATTGCAATTTTTATAAAGGAATGGATGGAAGTAAGCCAGGTCACATGACAAGTGAAGAAGTGGGTACTATTGCGAAGCAAGCCAATGTCAAAAAGCTGTTGCTTTCTCATTTACCTCACTTTGGTGAACACGATCAATTAGTTCGAGAGGCAAAAGAGATTTTTGATGGAGAGGTACAGTTGGCCTCAACAGGTTTAACTATTTTCATGTAATAGAAAGGAAGAAGGACATGTTATTTATCGACAATAAAGGGATTACAGATCCTCAAATAAATTTGGCCATTGAAGAATTTGCCCTGAAAAACTTAGGGCTAGATGGAGAAAGTTATTTATTATTTTACATTAATGAACCATCTATCATTATCGGTAAAAACCAGAACACGATTGAAGAAATCAATACAAAGTATGTAGAGGAACAAGATTTAAAGGTTGTAAGAAGGCTTTCCGGCGGTGGAGCGGTCTATCATGACCTTGGTAATTTAAACTTCAGTTTCATCACGAAAGATGATGGAGACAGCTTTCACAATTTTAAAAAATTTACCGAGCCAGTAGTACAAGCGCTAAAACAGTTAGGTATTAATGCTGAATTATCTGGGCGAAATGATATCTTAGCAGAAGGCAGAAAGATTTCGGGAAATGCTCAGTTTTCCACTAGAGGTAGAATGTTTAGCCATGGGACGCTATTATTTAATTCAGAAATGGAACACGTGGTTTCTGCATTGAATGTGAAGAAAGATAAGATTGAATCTAAAGGAATTAAGTCTGTAAGAAGTCGAGTAGCAAATATCTCTGAATTCCTGCAGGAACCATTAACGATGGAACAGTTTAAAGAAAAACTGTTACAAGCTATATTCCAAGTGGTGAAAGTAGAAGATGTTCCAAAATATGAACTGACAGAAGCGGACTGGGAAAAAGTCCGAGGAATTTCTGCTGAACGTTATCAAAACTGGGATTGGAACTATGGTAAATCTCCATCCTTTAATTTACAACATGCACATCGTTTCCCTGTTGGACAAATAGATGTCCGCTTGGAAGTGAAAAAGGGAACAGTGGAAGATTGTAAAATTTACGGTGACTTCTTTGGTGTAGGAGATGTTAGCGAAATTCAAGAAAAATTAATTGGCGTTTCGTACACAAGACAAGCGTTGGAAGAAGCGTTACATGAAGTAGATATCAAACATTACTTTGGTAACATTACAAAAGAAGAGTTCTTAGATTTAATCTATTAAAGACAACAAACCGTCGTAAAACTGGAGCTTGCGACGGTTTTGTTTTGTGCCTAGAAACAACTCATTGTTATTAACACTAGTTTTCTATCATTCTATTTTGTATAATAAATGTGAATGTTCTTTCAATTAAAATGAGTGACCATTCATTCATTACGTACGAACAAGGGGATTACTATGAAAAGGGGGAAAGAGAATGACGATCAGCACACGTTTACAGCAAGTGTCGTCGCAGTATGCAGATAAAACTGCATTTGAATTTATGGGGAAAGAAACAACTTATCGTGAGCTAGAGATAGGAATTTCTACTTTTGCTTTTCAACTGGAAGAAATGGGTATCAAAAAAGGGGATCACGTTGCGTTATTGTTAGGAAATTCACCCCATTTTATTATCAGCTTATATGGATGTTTACGTGTAGGCGCTACTGTAATTCCAGTAAACCCAATTTACACGCTAGATGAGATCCAATATATTCTGCAAAATGGTGATGTAAAAGCATTAATTGGTTTAGATCTTGTGAGGCCAATGATGCAGGTATTTGAAAAGACGGTCCCATCAATTGAGCATTTTATTGTGTGTGAAACAAGTCCAAATCAGGATCCTTTCACTAGCAAAAAAATGAAATCGTTTACACGTCTGTTATCTGCTATTCGTCCAGGATATGTTGGTCCAGTGAATGAGCTTGATGACGTCGCAGTAATTTTATACACGTCAGGTACAACTGGTCAGCCAAAAGGGGCGATGTTAACGCATCAGAATATATTATCTAATGCTCATGACATCGGAGATTATTTATCAATGTCAGATCAAGATCGTGTCATTACCACCTTACCGATGTTCCACATTTTCTGTTTGACGGTGGTATTAAATGCTCCGTTACTACGCGGGGCAACACTCTTATTATTACCTAAGTTTAGTCCAAAAGAAGTGTTTGAGATTGCTAGAGAACGTAAAGCAACAATTTTTGCGGGTGTTCCGACTATGTATAACTTCTTATTCCAGTATCCAGAGGGCAAACAAGAAGACTTTACGTCCATGAGACTTTGTATCTCAGGTGGTGCGTCGTTACCTGTTGCCTTACTTGAAAATTTTGAACAGAAGTTTGATGTGCAAATATCTGAAGGATATGGACTAAGTGAGGCTGCACCCGTTACATGCTTTAATCCAATTGATCGTCCTAGAAAACCAGGGTCCATTGGCACATCCATTATGAATGTGGAAAATAAAGTGGTCAACGAACTTGGGGAAGAAGTGCCCGTTGGAGAAGTGGGAGAACTGATTGTTCGTGGCCCTAACGTTATGAAAGGGTATTATAAAATGCCCGAAGAAACGGCTGTAACGATTCGGGATGAATGGTTATACACGGGTGATATGGCAAAGCAAGACGAAGAGGGTTACTTTTATATCGTTGATCGTAAAAAAGATATGATCATCGTTGGTGGGTATAATGTCTATCCACGTGAAGTAGAGGAAGTTCTCTATCGTCATCCTAATGTAGTAGAGGCTGCAGTAATTGGTGTACCACACCCAGAGTTAGGGGAAGCAGTTAAATGTTTCGTAGTGGGGAAAGACGGCTTAACTAAAGACGAAGTAATGACGCACTGTGAAGCATCTTTAGCGAAGTACAAGCTGCCTTCTTCCATAGAATTTATTAATGAACTACCTAAAAATACAACGGGGAAAATTCTCCGTCGTGCCCTAAAAGAACAACTGGGCGTGTCCTAATCATGAAGAGTCTTTAGAAGAGGTGTAACGCTTCTTGTAAAGGCTCTTTTTTTGTGTACTAACAAAGGATTCTGCTCCATACGTTTTAGTGGAGGGATGAAAATGACGTATATAAAAACACACCAAGTGAATGACGTTAAAATACTAGAGTTATCCATTGAGGAAAAGCGTAATGCTTTATCATATCCTGTCATGCAAGAGCTAAGTACGTTATTAAAAGAAATTAGAGAGGATACGTATACTAGAGTAGTTGTTTTACGAGGAGCTGGAGAGAAATCTTTCTGCGCTGGTGCAGATTTAAAAGAGAGAGTAAACCTTACTCAAGAGGAAGTGAGAAGAAATGTATTAGCAACGCAACAGCTAACTATGCTGCTGGAAACGTTGCCTCAGCCAACCATCGCTTTTTTAAATGGAGTAGCATTAGGTGGTGGGTTAGAATTGGCATTAGCGTGTGACTTTCGATTAGCTGTAAAGGAGATATCACTTGGTTTACCTGAAACGAACTTAGCTATTATTCCGGGTGCAGGTGGGACGCAGCGTCTTCCAAGATTGATTGGAGAAAGTTTAGCAAAAGAGTGGATCTACTTTGGGAAAATTGCTAGTGCGGAAGAAGCTTTAGCTTGTGGATTAGTGCACCGAATTTATACTAGAGAGGAAGCGGCAAGTAAAGTTTTAGAGTTTGCCCAAGAACTTGCTAATCGAGCGCCACTAGCTGTCCAACAAGCAAAACGTTCCATCATAGGGGGACGGGACCGTCGAATGAAAGACGCTTTGCGTGTGGAATGGATGGCGTATGAAAGTTTACTAGATACCCATGACCGTGTAGAGGCATTAGATGCATTCTTAGGTAAACGGTCTCCAAGTTTTTTAGGAAAGTAAGAAATTGTATGCTTGACCAGTACCCTTACATGTAGAATAATGAAACAAAAAAGTAGGGGGAACATGACTATGCAGCCTTCTTCGGCCTTGGATATAGAGAGAGCAAACGATTCTGGTACGACGTTTAATCAAGGGATAAAAGCGGGTCTACCTATTGCTATGGGCTACATGCCTATTGCATTAACTTTTGGTCTAGTCGCAAAAAGTACAGGATTGGAAGTTTGGGAAGCCGTTTTTATGAGTTTGCTTGTTTTTGCTGGTGCCTCTCAGTTTATTGCATTGAATTTAATTGCTCTAAGTACTGGTGTCATAGGCATTATCATCACTACATTTATTGTAAACATCCGACATTTCCTCATGTCTGCTAGTGTGCAGGCAAAAATAGACGAAAAGTCAAAAGCGAAAAAAGCATTGCTTAGTTTTGGATTAACAGACGAAACCTTTTCTGTATTATCTCTACAACCAGGTAAAGTTTCCGCTAGTTTTACGGCGGGTGTTATGCTTGTTTCCTACAGTAGTTGGGTGATTTTTTCAGGTGTAGGGCATGCGATTGGTGCTAGCTTACCTACAATTTTACAAGAGAGTATGTCCATCGCATTGTACGCAATGTTTGTAGGGTTACTAGTTCCGTCATTTAAGACTTCCACTAAAGTAATTACACTTGCTGTAACGGCTGCACTTATTAATTCTATGTTGACTTTAAGCGCAATCGTTCAGCCTGGATGGGCCATTGTGATCTCCACTCTTACTTCCGCTATTCTTGTAGAATGTGTGGCTTATAGTAGAGGGGAGGGACAACAATGAACTGGAGTTTCTTTGCTATTTTAGTAGGTATGTCATTAGTAACGTATATTCCGAGAGTTTTACCTGTGTTTATGATGGGAGAAAAGCCTCTACCGCCGTTCGTAGAAAATGTATTAAAAAATGTGCCGTATGCAACACTTGGAGCTTTAATCTTTCCAGGAATCTTACTAATCCATGAATCCATCTGGTTCGGATTAGGAGGAGCAGTGTTTGCAATTACCATTGCATGGCTAGGTGCGAATGTCCTAGTGGTGGTTCTTGGATCAATTGCGTTTGTTAGTGTGATGCATTTAATTGTGTCAATTCTATAATGTCTTCAAACAAACTAAATTACGGTTCTAATCCTTCCCCTACTTGTCTACATATTAATAGACAAGTAGGTTAGGGGGAACATAGATGAGACGAAAATGGTTACTACGATTACTTACCGGTTATGTCCTGTTTGGGATTGCAATGTATATTTATCTTTACTTCTTACATGATGGTACAGTTCCAGATAGCGTGAAGGGGACAGCTGCAGATCCATCCAGCTTTATGAACAGTCGAGAATGGACATTGAGCCAAGAATATTCTACAGTAAAAAATTTATTATTCTTTCTTGCCACTCCTTTTGAATGGGTATTCTTATTAGGTGTGTTTTTTATTGGTTTATCAAAGAAGCTAGAAGATATTTCGGAAGGATTTACCAAGTGGAAAGCATTTCATACGGCGATGTACACAGTTACGTTATCCTTGCTCTCTTTTGTGGCAATGTTTCCATTTAGTTATGCTAGCTACCATTTTTCCAAGCTTTATCATATTAGTAATGAGACGTTTCAAGATTGGATGAAAGATGAGATTATCAATTTCTGGGTAGACGCTATTATCATGGTGCCCGTATTTATAGTCTTGTTTATGTTGATGAGGAAGTATCCTAAGAATTGGTGGTTCCCTGCATGGTTACTATCTGTTCCGTTTACTGTTTTCTTATTATTTATTCAACCAGTCGTGTTAGACCCATTGTTTAACGAATTTAGTCCACTACAGGATAAGGAATTAGAAACGAAGATTTTAGCAATGGCTCAAGAAGCAGAAATTCCTACCGATCATGTGTATCAAGTAAATAAGTCGGCAGAAACCAATGCTATGAATGCCTATGTAACTGGTATAGGGAGTAATGCTCGAATTGTGCTGTGGGATACAACGCTTGAATCCTTGACAGATGAGGAGATCTTGTTCATTATGGCGCATGAAATCAGTCACTACCGAGAAAAGGATATATACTGGGGATTAGCGTCGTATTTATTTTTAACACTTTTAGGATTGTATATAAGCGCTAGAGTGTTAACGAGATTTGAACAAAAAGAGTCTCTTGTAGGGTTTGACCAAAGTAATCAACTACGTGTGTTACCAATTTTATTAGTTACTTGGTCCCTTTTAAGTTTTGCGATCAGTCCTGTGGAGAATTGGGTTAGTAGAACTAAAGAGGTACGTTCTGATCAGTATGCATTATCCGTGACTGGGAATGAAGAAGCAGCTGTTTCAACTTTCCAAAAACTAACTCTTTCAAGTTTAGGTGAGATGAATCCTCCACTACTAGTAAAGTGGTTCAGATATGGTCATCCTCCAATGGTAGAAAGAATTTTATTGATTTCTGATAAGGAATAATAAATGGGGCTAAAGGTAAACAGACATAGTTTATCTTTAGTCTTTTTATTTAGAGCTGCTTTTAGGGTAGAAGCTTCTCTCACAAAAAAATCGAAAGCGATCTTCCACTTTCGATAAGGAGATTACTGAAGGAGGAGTTTACGAGCCATAAGCGAGAAGGTGTTTTTGAAGAGCTGACGTCGCGGACTGAAATGCTTCGTAATCTTTTGCATCAAGAGCTGCGTCAATGTCTTTGCGTAAAAGTTGCTCGTTATGTGTCCACAAGACATCACGTAAGAACATGTCTAGATACAAATGGAATAAATAGGATTCTCTTTCTTGTAGGCGCGACATCGCTTGGGCTTTCATCATTTCTGTGTACGATTTTTCATTTTTCATTGACGATCACCTCTGAAGTCAGATTTAGAATCCTTGCCTTCAACCGGAACGAAATCTAATTTTTGTAAAAAGTGATAGGGAAGACTTCCACTTGAAGGAGGTTTACTTTATTATACTGACGGACAAAAAGTTTGACAAGGATTATAGTTTAAAAATTCTGAAAATATATTTTGTGTTACAAATGCATATTGATGCATCTAACCTATTCACATTTATGATATGGTAAATTTATCCGTAAAAACGGAAAACATAAAGGAGGAAAGAGAATGTCACATATGAAAACTGACAGGAAGCATATTTCAGGAGATGTTATGTTACTTAGACCATTAGAATACGGACATCGAATATTCACAGAGGTAATTTCAGCTCAAGGGAGTTTTTTAAATCCAATGAAACCGATTGATGTAATTAAATTTAGTTGTGAATACTATGGTTCATCTTTAGATGGTAGAATACATGGTACGAAAAATATGATTCAAGTGACGAAAAAATGTCCCATCATGATTTCTCCAGAGAGCGACATATTTATGTTTCCAACGAAATCTCCGTTTCACCCTCAATGTATTTGGGTAGCAGTCAATCATGTTACTCACTATCAATCTACTCCAACCGGAGAAACTTCTGTAACGTTTACCGATAAAAAAGTCATTCAATTGCCAATATCCTATGCATCATTTGAGCAGCAAATGAGAAAAACAGCAATGCTGCAAATTAGTTACTTAAACAGACAAGAAAAAAGTAAAAAACAGCAATCTTTTCTTATAACTAAAAATTCTAGGAGCCCGTTTCATCTTTAATTGTCATCGTTGGAAGAGTGCGGTGTAGCAGGAATTCTCGTAGTAGTTGCTCCACTTTGTTACGTATCCTAGGATTAAAATAGTTATGCTCTTCTTCATATCCTCTAAATAAAAACAAATAAGATGTAAAGGTATCATCTGACTTTAGCTTTTCCACTTTCATTTGATGTTCCCTCATATAGTCACGAACCTTCTTTAAATCCCTTTGAACAGCCTTCATCGTTTCTTCTATAAGTGTTAAATATGGGTTTGGTAACTTTAAGGACGATGCTTCTAAAATGGAACGATCACGGTTTAAAACGGTTAGAACCATGGGTAAATAAAATGCCAATTCTAATTGATCTCGGTCATGTTGTGATAAACGAGTCATCAATCTTCTCTCCTTTTACGAACGTTTGTTCTTATTTTATTCTATATGCGATTAAAATACAAGTAAGGATTGTATGTTGTAACTGACTGTAAAATGGGCATAACTGTAGAAATAAAGGTAGTCCTGTTATAATAAACGTATGTACATACAGTTAGGTGGAATTAGGTTGAGTGAACTGTTTACTTTGGACAAGTTACTAGAATTAATTGGCGAATACCGTTCGTTGGGTCCAATCGTAGCTATAGTATTACCATTTTTAGAAGCATTCCTTCCATTTTTACCACTGATTATTTTCGTGACGGTAAATGTAAATGCTTTTGGTTTACTTTGGGGATTTATCTTTTCATGGATAGGTTCTGTACTAGGAGCTTGTGTTGTATTCTTATTAATAAGACGTTACGGTCATACACGATTATTGAGATGGTTAACGAGTAAGAAGACGATACAACGGTTAACCGTTTGGGTGGAACAAAAAGGTTTCGGACCGCTTTTTGTTATCCTTTGTTTTCCGTTTACACCATCTGCAGTCGTAAACGTGGTTGCCGGATTGTCTAGAATTAAGTTTATTACTTTTACGTTTGCGGTAATGCTTGGTAAACTAGTAATGATCTTTACATTAAGTTATATTGGTTACGATATTGCATCGCTTGTAAAACAACCTATCAGAACTGCTATCTTATTAGTGATCATTGCTTTGCTATGGTTAGTTGGAAAGCAAGTAGAAAAGCGATTAATGGTAGTTCAAACAAAAGTTGGGCAGCGTGAAAAGGGGAACGAATAATGAAAACAAGTTGGAAAAGAGAATTATGGGAATGGGCAAAAGCCATTATCGTAGGTTTATTATTATTTATAGTAATTCGCTCATTCTTGTTTTCGAATTATGTGGTAGATGGTCAATCCATGATGCCTACGTTAGAAGATGAAGATAAATTAATCGTCAATCGCATCGGCTATACGGTAGGAAGTATAGATCGTTTTGATGTCATTGTGTTTCACGCTACAGAAGAAGATGATTATGTGAAACGAGTAATAGGGTTACCTGGAGATACGGTAAGTTATCAAAATGATCAATTGTATGTTAATGGTGAACCATTACCTGAGCCTTATTTAGATGAATTTAAAGAAGCATCTGGAGAGATTTACTTGACTGGAGACTTTACATTGGAACAGTTGCCAGGCGGTGAGACCGAAGTACCTGAAGATATGTATTTTGTTTTAGGGGATAACCGTAGAGGAAGTAAAGATAGTAGGCATATCGGATTTATTCCAAAAGAAAATGTAGTTGGCGAAGTAAGTGTCCGTTATTGGCCGTTTGATAACTTTGAAGCTGGGTTCAATCCAACTAAATAAATACAGCATGAATGATACGGAAAAACCACGAAATGACATTTCGTGGTTTTTCCGTTAAACTTTTTTTCGCTCATATTCCGTCTCAATCGTATTTCTAGAAAAAATTTCCATCTTCAAAATTTCTAGAAATTCTATCGGTAAATCAAATTTTTGTGCTTTTTTATAAGCTTCTTTTAATTGATCATCAGTCAGCATTTTCAGTGACGTCATGTCCTCACCTCATTAACATCCTGTCACAATATAGTACGTGTTTATGGTGATTTTTTCAGTAAACTAGGATGAAATGTGGGATATAGGTTGTGAAATTCCGTTCTTCTTTTCCTTACTGCGTGAACGGGATAGCGAAATTCTCCAAAGTAGAAGAAAGTTAACCAAGAAACTACAAGTATAAAGAAGCATGGAATGAGAAAAAGGTAACCAATTATTTAAGACCGGTGAAAAACTTGCGCCCATGAGTAAAATAAATGAATATAAACTTATTGCACGAGTTCGGTGCTTTACTTCAATGGAACCAATCAATAAAATAATTGTTGGTATTAAAATGGAAATAGCCGCAACGATGGCAATGGATGAAAGATAAAATGATAGGACTGACGTGGTAAAATATACTGTAGTGAACCCGCTACACCCAAAAAGAAGTCCTACGCAAAAAGTTTTATACAGCCCTATTCGTTCAATAAAAATATGATTGAATAGAGAAGGAATGATACCAATTAATCCAATAAACCGAATAAGAAATAATTCACTCGGTGGACCGGTAAACGACCGTTGAAGTGCATCATAGTACCCTACAATACTTGCAAGTAAGGTGAAAACAATAATGTAACAAAAAAGAAGTGGTATTTTGGTACCGATTTCTATGAAAGAAGGTTGCTTTATTTTTAAGCTTGGACGAATTAGTGGAATTGACGGGATACCAAAAACAAATAGCAAAAAATATACTAATGCAAAAGAGAGATATACATATGGCCAACTGAGAGAAAGACTTATATAAGAACTCCAAAGCTGTCCGACTATCCCTGCTATTAAAAAACTGGTATTTAATGCGGTAATCATAATGGGTAAGATTTTACCAGAAAACCAAGCATAGCAAAGAGAAAAAGCGACTGGAGCAAAACTTCCGAGTGAGAATCCTTGTAAGGTTCTTGTGATATAAAGTTCTTCTAAGCTTGAGCTAAAACCGACAAAAATACTAGTAATAAATGCAGAAAGCATACCAAATAGAATAATATGTTTGTGTGCAAATCGAGTAACTAATGAGCCGAATACAAGCAGTCCAACTCCATAAGACAACGTGAAGAGACTGCTACCGATAGCGATAGCACTCTGCTCATTTGAAAACTGGTCGGATAATACAGGATATAAAGGAATTAAAGTATAGATATTACATGCAACAAGTAATCCTACAAGGAATAAGTAGACAGGTAAGTATTTGGTGAAGTTCATCACCTTTCCTCCTTTTTCCATCCTATTACAGTAGCCTATGTGCAAAAGGGAAAAAAGGTACGAATAACATTTAAGGAGGAGTAAAGATGGGATTAACTTTACATATTGGCAGAAGTGGGACTGGAAAATCAACCAAAACACTGAAAGAAATAGCAGCCCTAGAGCAAGAGAATCCAATAGGGCCTTCCATAATATATCTAGTTCCAGATCAAATGACCTTTCAATCTGAGCAGGCACTAATTGAAGAGTCATCAAGAAATGGAATGATTCGAACGCAGGTATTGTCTTTTACTCGATTGGCTTATCGCGTGTTGCAGGAAACAGGAAAACTTACTCGCTATCATGTTAATTCTGTAGGACTTGCCATGTTTATTCGAAAAGTGATGGAGGATAAACGGGAAGAAATAACCTTATTCCGAAAAGTGGCAGGCAAGCCTGGTTTTGTCCAACACGTGGAAACATTATTAACCGAATTTCGACGTTATTGTGTGGAAGCGGAAGACTTAGATCAACTAAAACAAAAAGCATTAGATGGTGGTAATAAGGCTTTATCGGACAAGCTTAGTGACCTGGCATTAATGTTTGCTCCATTTAATGCATTGTTTGAAGAGCATTACATTGATTCGGAAGACTATTTTAAATGGCTAGTAGAAGGCGTGAAAGAATCAGCTTTTTTACAAGATGCCATTATCTTTATTGATGGATTTGATAGCTTTACACCCCAAGAGTTTCAGATTCTCGAGCAGCTATTAATACAGTGTAAAGAAGTGTCTATTTCTTTAACTCTCGATCGATCGATGGAATTACCAGTTTCTCCTTTAGAGCCGTTTAGGATGACAGGAGAAACTTTCGCAAAGCTTACAGAACTCTGTATGCAAAATGGAGTACCGTATCAACTTGTGAAGGAAGAAAATCAATATCGTGCAATGACTGCAGGTATAAAGCATGTAGAAGAACAGTTTTTAGAAAGACCAGCAATTTCTACATTAAAAAAAGATGGAATTCAGTTAATACAAGCTGCTAATCGCCGAGTAGAAATAGAGAATGTTGCGAGACTTATTCGACAAGAAGCAAAAGAACACGGTGTCAGATACCGTGAAATGGCGATTTTAGTCCGCAATCAAGACGCGTATCAAGAGTTGTTAGAGACAATTTTAAAAGATTATGATATTCCTTTCTTTATAGATCAGAAAAGACCCATGCTTCATCATCCCTTGATTGAATTACTGCGTTCGACCATTGATATTTTACGAACAAACTGGTCATATGAAGCGGTTTTTCGTGCAGTAAAAACAGACTTACTATTTCCATTAGATCGCTCCACAAAAGAGTTGCGTCATCAAATGGACCTGTTAGAGAACTATGTGTTAGCCTATGGGATTAAAGGACGAGATTGGACTAAAAAAGATCGCTGGCTTTATCGAAATACTAGAGGACTCGAACTAACGAATACACCACAAACTTCCGATGAGAAAGAGCATGAACAACTGTTAAATGAACTGCGATTGACCATTATGGCACCAATTGTACGTCTAGCAAAAAGATGGAAGCAAGCAACGTTAGGTTCGGAAAAAGCAGAAGTATTTTATTTATTCTTAGAGGAAATTGATGCACCAGCAAAATTAGATCGACTTCGAATAACCGCTGAAGAAAATGGTGACTTAGTTCATGCTAGGGAGCATGAACAAGCGTGGAATGCTGTTATGGAGCTGTTCGATCAATTTGTTGAAATATTTGGGGAGCAAGAACTTACAGTGGAAACATTTGCAGACATGATGGATGCAGGGATGGCTTCCATGAAGTTTTCTTTAGTGCCTCCAAGTATTGATCAAGTGATCGTTGCCAACATGGAGACTTCTCGTTTACGTAACATACATACCGCGTTTGTTATTGGAGTGAACGACGGCGTGTTACCAGCTAAATGGACAGATGATGGCTTGTTATCTGATAGTGAAAGAGAATGGTTCCAGTCTGTTGGTGTCGCTGTTTCTCCTACTACCACGGTTAAACTTGCAGATGAAGAATACATTGCGTATAAAACTTTTAGTTTACCAACAAATAACCTTGTAGTTTCGTATAGCATGGCAAATGAAGAAGGGAAGCCATTATTACCTTCTCTCTACATTAAGCGCTTAAAGGAACTTTTCCCTAGTTTAGAAGAGGAAATGATTTTAGGGGAACCATTTGAAGCAGAAGAGAAGCAGCAATTTAGTTATTTAAGCCATCCTGGAACAGCGATTCCGTTTGTCACATCAGCCTTGCAGTTTGCCAAACGAGGCTATCAAATTCATGACTTATGGTGGGAAGCGGCAAGGTTTTACACGGAAGACACAGCATATCGTGTCCCTGCTCAAATTGTCTTTCGTAGCTTAGCTTATCAAAATAAAGCATTACCTCTATCTGAAGAGACAGCCACGAAACTATATGGAGAGGAAATTCAAGCGAGCGTAACTAGGATGGAATTGTTTAATAGCTGTCCGTTCTCTCACTTTGCTAGACACGGTTTGCGTTTGAGAGAGCGTCAATACCACCGCTTAGAAGCACCAAACATCGGAGAGTTATTCCATGGCGCGTTAAAATACATTGCGGATCAAATTCAAGCGAACGATTTGAGCTGGGCTTCATTATCGAAAAAGCAGATCGACAAGTTATCCGTAGATGCAGTTAGCGTTTTATCACCGAGACTACAGCACCAAATCTTACTTAGTTCAAAGAGATACGAGTATATTAGGTACAAACTGCAAGAAATTGTGAAACGAGCTTCTTATACGTTAACCAAACAAGCCCAATCCTCTGGTTTCGCACCTGTTGGATTAGAGATACCATTCGGGCCAAATAAGATGCTCTCTACTGATGAGATTCCGTTAATAAACGGTAAGAGCATGGTCTTAAGAGGTCAAATAGACCGAGTGGATAAAGCAGAAAAAGACGGAAAAGTGTACGTTAGAATAGTTGATTTCAAATCGAGTAAAAAAGACTTGGATTTAACAGAAGTGTACTACGGTATTTCTCTACAAATGCTAACGTACCTAGACATGATGATAGAGCATGGAAAACCATTAGTAGGAGAAGATGTCACTCCTGCTGGTATGCTTTATTTCCACATGCAAAATCCATTAGTGAAGACAAAGTCCTTCTTAACAGAAGAGGAGATAGAAGAAGCCTTATTAAAAGAATTTAAGATGAAAGGTTATGTCTTAGATGATCATGAAGTAGTAGATTTAATGGATCAATCACTGGAGCAAGGCAGCTCTCTCTATGTTCCAATTGGCAAAAAGAAAGACGGATCATTAACAGCAGCTTCAAAAGTAACAACCAAAATGGAGATGAATTCTCTTCGTTCGCATGTCCACCGACTTTACCAAGAAAGCGGTACTTCCATGACAAATGGAGAAGTGAATATCACGCCATACAAGTTAAAAGAGAAGATTCCGTGTACATTCTGCTCGTATAAATCCGTCTGTCAATTTGATCATGGGTTGGAAGAGAATGAATATCGAAATCTATCAGCCTTAAGTAATAAAGAAGTGCTAAAGAAAATGGTAGAAGGGGAGAGTGCGGAATGAAGATACCTCCAAAACCAATAGACGTCACTTGGACAGATGACCAGTGGAAAGCAATCTACTCAAAAGGACAAGACACCCTAGTTGCGGCTGCTGCAGGTTCGGGGAAAACAGCGGTACTAGTGCAGAGAATTATTGAGAAATTATTGAATAAAGATGAGCCGATGAATGTCGATGAACTGTTGGTCGTAACCTTTACAAATGCCTCCGCGCAAGAAATGAGGCATCGTATAGGAGAAGCAATTGAGAAAGAGTTAGAGAAAAACCCTAACTCTTCTCATTTACGTCAACAATTAACGTTGTTAAACAAGGCATCCATTTCCACCCTTCATTCTTTTTGTTTAGACGTGATTCGTAAATACTATTACATGATTGAACTAGACCCTGTTTTCCGTATTGGTGATGAAACAGAAATGGAATTGATGGGTGATGATGTGCTAGAAGAAGTAATGGAAACCTACTACTCAGGTGAAAATGCTGAAGTATTTTTCCGACTTGTAGACATGTTCTCGAATGACCGTTCTGATGATCAACTATTACGTATGATAAGACAATTATATTTATTCTCACAATCTCATCCAAAACCGTTCTTCTGGCTTGAAACGTTACCAGATTTATATGATGTGACGAATGATTCGTTTGATGAGAATGACTTAACATTGTCTGCTAAACGGATGATGGAATTAGAACTTTCAGGTGCAACTGCTTTGCTTCAACAAGCGTATGAATTAACGTTAAAGCCTGGTGGACCTGCTGCCCTAGGAGAAACTCTGCAACAAGACCTTGCTGTCATTCAAACCTTGCAGCATAGCTTAGGGGGGAAATGGGATGATTGCAGAGAACATTGGTTGAAAGCAGCTTTCCCTAGAGCCAAGGCGGTGAAGGGAGCAGATGTAGATCCTGATTTAAAAGATCGCGCCACTTCTTATCGAAACAAAGCAAAGAAAATAGTGGAGGGTATGAAAGAAGAGTGGTTCTCTTTATCTAGCGTTTCATGGGTAAGACAAATGCAAGAAATGAAGCCATACATTGCTCAATTAGCAGAGCTGGTTCAACGATTTACGGATGCTTTTCAAAAGCGTAAAAGAGAAGAGAACGTCGTGGACTTTTCTGACTTAGAGCACTATTGCCTAGCTATTTTACAAGCAGAAGAACCAACTGCTGCACAGAGTTACCAAAAGAAATTTAAAGAGATTTTAGTGGATGAATACCAAGATACCAACATGGTACAGGAATCGATCATTCAAGCGATAAAAAAACCAACAGAAGAAGCGGGAAATCTATTCATGGTTGGAGATGTCAAACAATCCATTTATCGATTCCGTCTTGCAGAGCCTACTTTATTCTTATTAAAGTATGGACGGTTTACTGATGAAGCGATAGATTCGGGTCAGAAAATAGATTTATCTCGAAATTTCCGAAGTAGATACGAAGTGTTAGAAGGAACCAATTTTCTATTTCGCCAGTTATTAAGTAAATCAGTTGGAGAGATGGAGTATGAAAGAGCGGCAGAATTAATTCCTGGTGCGGCTTTCCCGGAGACAGAGCAACACCCTGTAACAGTTGCATTAATTGATCAATCAACGGAAGAAAGCCAAGTGTCGGAAGAAGACGCAGAAGAAGATTTAGCGCAAGCCCAATTAGAAGCTAGGTACATTGCAAAAGAGATAAAAACGATGCTAGATAGCGGGGAGCAGACGTATGATGCAAAAAGGAAACAACATCGTCCTATTCGTTACAGAGATGTAGTCATTTTAATGCGATCGATGACGTGGACTGCTGCAATCCAAGATGAGTTAAAGAAAGCAGGCATCCCTTCGTATGCAAACCTTTCAACTGGATACTTTGAAGCGACAGAAGTGACGATTATGATGAGTCTGCTATCTGTGATTGACAATCCTTATCAAGATATCCCTGTGGCTTCCGTTTTACGTTCGCCAATCGTCATGTTGAATGAAGAACAACTAGCGGAAATTAGAAATGCTCATCCGAAAGGGTATTTTTACGAGGCAGTAAATAAGTATGTCGCTTCTGGTTCCAATGAAGAATGGGTGACTCGTTTACAACGATTTATTACCCTGCTCCACAAATGGCGTACGAAAGCTCGTCAAGGGTCACTTGCAGAACTTATCTGGGAAATCTACCGTGATACGAGATATTATGACTTTGTAGGTGGAACTGCTGGTGGAAAACAAAGACAAGCTAATTTACGTGCATTATATAATCGAGCGCGCCAATATGAAAAAACATCGTTTAGAGGGCTATTTAGATTCTTGCGTTTTATAGAAAGAATGCGAGAGCGCGGCGATGATTTAGGAACGGCACGTGCTTTATCGGAGCAAGAAGATGTAGTGAGGATTATGACCATTCACTCTAGTAAAGGTCTAGAGTTTCCGGTGGTATACTTAGCTGGTATGGGAAGATCTTTCAACATGATGGATATTCGTAAATCTTATTTGCTCGATAAAGAAGCGGGAATTGCTACTAGCTATGTCAACACGGAAAAGCGGTACACGATGCCATCTTTCCCACAACAAGTATTAAAGAAGAAGAAGCGTTTAGAAATGCTATCAGAAGAAATGCGCGTTCTATATGTAGCCTTAACAAGGCCGCAGGAAAGATTAACGATTATTTCTACGAGTAAAGATTTAGAAAAAGATTTGTATAGCTGGGCAGAGCCGATTCAAGAAAAAGAATGGGTATTGCCAGAATACTATCGCATGCAAGCGAAAAGACCAATAGACTGGATTGCTCCAGCGATTATGAGGCACCATGAAGTCGATCTACCGATAGAAGTAGAAAGAACAGAATTTAATCATCCTTCTTCCTTCTCCCTGAAGTTTGTTCACCATCAGTCCTTGCTGCTAGAGGATGAACAACAGTCAGTAGCGGAAGACGGTTGGATTAAGTCTCTTCTAGAAGGAAAAGTAGACAAGGAAGTTACTGACTGGAAAGAGAAAGTGTATGATCAATTTACATGGTCTTATCCTTATGAGAGAAGTTCCTCTGTTCGATCCAAGCAGTCAGTAACAGAATTGAAGAGGATAATGGAAACAACGCGAGAAGATCAAGATCATGGTTGGCTACAGAAAGGCGGAATTAGAAAGCCTCTTTACGAACGACCGAAATTCATGCGAGAAAAGGCCTTATCTTCTGCTGAAATTGGAACGGCCCATCACTTGGTCATGCAGTACTTATCTTTTGACCAAGCGCCAACTAGAGAATCTTTGTGTTTGATAAAAAAAGAACTCATCGAAAAAGAATTAGCTACTGAAGTGCAAATGGAAGCAATCGAAGAAGCAAGAATCTTAGCATTTTTTGAGTCTTGGTTAGGTTTGGAAGCTATGGCTGCAGACAGAGTCATGAAGGAAGTACCTTTCAGCTTAGGAATTCCAGCTAGCCAATTAGAAACTAGTGAAGCCCTATTGAATCAAGAAGATACGGTCATTGTTCAAGGTATCGTCGATTGCTTATTTAATGTAGACGGTAAATGGACGTTAGTGGATTACAAGACCGATACGTGGCTTCCATTTAAAGGAGAAACAGAAGAAGAAACGTTAGAGAGAATGAAAGAGCGATATAGTTCTCAATTAAAGCTTTATCGAAAAGCGATTGAAACGATTTGGAATATCAAAGTACATCAAACGGCATTATTTTTCTTTGACGGTGGGCACATTATTCTTATTGAAGAGTAAGTAGGTGGTTTAATGGCGAAAAATTCTGTAGGTACATGTGAGATGTGTGAAAGAGAAGAGGTAGAGAGAACCGAGCACCATCTCATTCCGAGAGAAGAGGGCGGTACATTTTTAGAGACTGCCATGCTATGTATCCCATGTCATAAGCAAATTCATGCACTTTACACAAATCAAGAATTAGCGGTCAGACTTTATACAGTGGAGAGACTACAAGACGATCCAAAACTAGCTTCTTTTATTAAATGGATAAAAAAGCAGCCATCCGAAACGTTGCCGAGAGTGAAAAAGTCGAGAGAGCGCCGCAAAGGAAAGAAATGAAAGAAAGCTGAGACATTGTTGGTGTCTCAGCTTTCTTTTTTGTGTGGTGAGTTAGTGAGGTGGTGTCTAGCGGTATAGCAGGAATGGTTAAGGGTGGATTAGGTATACCGGAGGGAGCTGCTGCGGTATAGGTGAAGTCGTTAAGAGAGGTTCAGGTATATCAGAGGAAGCTGCCGCGGTATAGCAGAAGTCGTTAAGAGTCGTTCAGGTATACCAGAGGAAGTTGCCGCGGTATAGTAGGAGCCGTTAAGAGAGGTTCAGGTATACCGGAGGAAGCTGCCGCGGTATAGCAGAAGTCGTTAAGAGTGGTTCATGTATACCAGAGGAGCCTGCCGTGGTATTCCAGAAGTCATTAAGAGTGGTTTAGGTATACCAGAGGAAGCTGCCGCGGTATAGTAGGAGCGGTTAAGAGTGGTTCATGTATACCAGAGGAAGCTGCTGCGGTATACCAGAAGTCGTTAAGAGTGGTTCAGGTATACCAGAGGAAGCTGCCGCGGTATAGTAGGAGCCGTTAAGAGTGGCTCAGGTATACCGGAGGAAGCTGCCGCGGTATAGCAGAAAGGGGTAAGACCGTTTTAGGTATACCGCGGACCACGAGAAGAATAAATTGAAGCTCCAAGTGCCCTGCAATAAATCCACAAATAAAAAACCTCCCATCTCATAATGGGAGGTAACAAAATACTTAGTTATTACCTAGTATAGGCTGATCAACTACATTAGGATCAATCGTGTTAGTTAAGCTAATAACACTTGTGGTAATAATAAATGCACCGGTGTTTCCTCCTCCTGCACCATTGAAGCTTTTTACTGCATTTTTCGGTGAAATGATAAGGGTATCACCGAAGTGGGTTACTCCACCGCCGATGGTTAAAATCTGAACGGGACCAATTAAAGCTGGCATATAATCACCTCATTTACTCTCCTGTTTCGCCCTCTAATTGTCGAGTGTGCTTTGTTCTATTCTGTGCTGTTATACAATTGGTACTGCCTACCTGTACTAAAGAAGAAAACGATATCCCTGTGATATGAACTTTTGATACCCGAATAGAGGGTACTTGGTTTAGTCTACGCACTTGGATGATTTCCGTTAATGGTTCAATAAATATGGGCTGAGTAAACGATGGTAATTGAGAAAAATCTCCTTCTTGCGCATAAAATATTTCTTGCTCCCGTTGAACGGCTAGAACGAATGAAGTTAAATTTGCTTGATTAATATCCCCAATAACCATGTTAGAACTAAAGGTTAAGGTTGTTGAAGAGATCGATTTTACGTTAGAAGTCCTTGGACAATAACTCATACTCCATTAACCTTTCGGAGTAAGTGGAACAAAAGGTCCGATGATAAGGGATTCCGGTGGGGTATCAAATGTCGATACCAGTTGTATGACATTGGAGTCACCAATTTGAAAAACAGAAGATGATGCAACAGCTGTCATGTTGACTGTGTCAACACACAAGTTATAATTGGTCACAAAAAATTCCATTCCATTCATCCTTTCACTGCATCCGGCAAGTGCATAATATAATGTTTCACTGCTGAATGAATATCTTGTTTGCCTTGTTCAATCAAACGAGTGGTCCATTGTTCAGCATTTTCTTGAGGATGTCTCGTTGTGGTTCGCTGATAAAAATCTGCTCGACTATCAATTTGATTTAGCAAATCTTGTTGAATGTGCTCATGGTATTCTGGAGATAAAGAACGCGATAGTTCTTTCTCCATTTTTTCTATCACCAAGGGAAGCTCTTCTTGGGTATAAGACTTTAATGTGGAAGAAATCTTTTCTGAAACAGTCGCGGGATCAATGTTATGTTGGTTTTGATTAGGTAGAGAAACATCTGAATCGTTAGCAAGAGATTGAAGGTCCGCTGGATTAAGCCCGATATTCAACGTACCATCAAGTTGCTCTACTTTTAACTGATCAAATTTATATTCAATCTTATCTACACGTATAGCGGGACGATCAACTAATTCAGTCGCTTTCTTTTCCACAATCTCTAAGCGCTTCTCTAATTCATTTATTTTATTAGCTTGCTGTTGAATCGTTTGATAAAGTTGCTGAACATATGCAGTATAATCCATGTTCCCTTCTCCCTCCTTTCCATTACCCCTCTACTCTAGGTGAAGTTAAAGGCGTAAATGTCTCTGAACTTCCAATCTCTTCTGAAATTTTCTGAGAATCTGTAACGATGGTAAAACCTTTAGGCTCAGGTGCTGGACCTTGGTATTGACCTGTATTATTTAAATTGGCTGTAGGCTTTATCACTCCAGCACTTCCGATTTGAAAAACGGAGGAATTAGACACGGCGCCTACCCGAATTGTTTGTATATGAATAGATTGATGAACAATAATCTGTGCCATATCGCAATCCTCCTGAATTTATACATTTAGCGCAATAGGTTGATCTACAGCGTCTTGATCATACGTATTGGTGTTAGATAATGCATTGTATACATAAAGTCCGTCTCCAGTATTGAAAGATCCTGCACCGGCAAATGTTTTAGCGCTTGAAACAGGCTGCACTTGAAAAACATCTCCAATATTTAATACACCACTGGAACCGATACTCACCACCTGGACGATACCGACGATGGCTGGCATAACGGTCACATCCTTTTGATAAAATGAAAGTATGTCACTTCATAAATCGAGACATTCGTATAGTGCAGTGTATGAGTAGAATGAAATAATGTGATACAATCGCCTATGGAAGTTATTTGAAGGGAGAAACCATTGTGAACAACACAAGAATTGAAGTGGTAGATCAACTTAGGGGCTTTGCTTTGCTTGGAATATTTCTAGTGAATATGTTGTCATTTCATTCGCCTATCCAATACATTGAGCCATTTACCTGGTGGGAGGGATCGGAATACTGGACATACTCCTTTATTCAGGTATTTTTTCAAGCTAGTATGTACCCGTTATTTGCCTTGTTATTTGGCTTTGGGATAGCGATGATGGTGGAGAGATTAAGAGATAAAGAGAGTCCATATAAATTAATAATGACGAGAAGAATTACCTTTTTGTTATTTATTGGTTTAGTACATGGTTGGTTTATTTGGTCAGGAGATATCTTATTTACGTACGCTTTATTGGGTATTTTGTTGCTTTTATTTATCAAGAAATCGTATGCTTTCCTACGAAATTTTGCGCTTACACTTTGGGGTGTTACAACATCATTTATGATACTTGGAGCTGTTTCCCTATTCTTTATAGAAGATTATTCGGAGTTCCTTGATGTCAATTCTGTTACAAACTCCATTGCAGCATATAAGTACGGAACATGGATGGAGATCTTTACGCAACGAATGACGGATTGGTGGCAAACAAATTCGCCAGGTATGCTATTACTTCAGCTTATTCTGTTACTTCCAATTGTCTTAATGGGAGCCTCCATAATGAAATCAAAGTTATTAATTAGAGAAGATATTAAATGGGGTTTTTGGGCAAGTGTATTTTGGCTTATGGGCGTGGTGTTAAAATCCTTACCGGTATGGATGGATAATAAAATGGCCATGATGTTAATAGCTGTGTATGTTGGTGGTCCTATCTTAACGGCAGCATATATCTCTACATTTAAATGGTTGCAAAATTTCTCTTGGTCTATCAAGATATTAAAGCCGTTCGCTACAGCAGGTAAGATGTCGTTAAGCATTTATTTATCACAATCCATTATTGCAACGCTGATTTTTTACAGTTATGGCCTTGGTTTATATGATGGCGTTTCTTTAGCAACAGGAAGTTGGTTAGCGCTAGGAATTTTCGCAATACAAGTTATTGTTGCTTATTTTATCCTGTTAAAATACAAACAAGGGCCGATGGAACGTCTCTGGAGACTTGCTACGTATTTAAAATAAGTTGAAAAGTGACCGATGTAGAATAATTATGGTAGGATAAAAAAGAAAAATACTACACAATTTGGAGGTGCTTCAATGGCTACTACACATTTACATATTACTACGTGGGCTTTAGCGATTATTCTATATGCCGTAGCATTGGTTCTTTTTACTCGCGGAGCAGAAAAAGGATCTAAAATTACTCATATGATTCTTCGTTTAATGTACATCTTAATCATTATCTCCGGTATACTAATCTATCCATTTGGTAACGAGAATGCTAACCACATGATGTACGGGATTAAAGCTCTATCAGGTATCGCAACGATCACTTTCTTTGAGTTAAGCTTAGTTCGCTTAAAGAAAGGGAAAAATGCAAGACCATTTTTTATTGGTTTAGTTGTAGTGTTACTTGTAACTATTTACTTAGGTACAATTTTGCCTCAAGGAATTTGGTACTAAATAGAACTGTAGGAAAAACGTCAGTATGGGTTACTGACGTTTTTTTGTTATGTGAACAAAAATAAATCGTTGAAAGCTTAGTGATGTTGTTTAAACTAAATAGGCTTTTGTTTAAAAAATAAAATAAAATTGTCAAAAAATGTCGTGAAATGTCCGATAAATAGAGTGAAGATATTGCTAGTCCTATAGGAGGATAAACAAATTTATGCTATGTTTGAAAAAAGACTGTATACAAAGAGTGGTGAGACGATTGATACAAACAGATGTAATCTATTACGAAGGTAGAGAACAATTCAAACAGGAGTTATTTAACCTTCCAATAGGTGTTGGTTCATCTATACTCATGCAAATTATAGGGAATAAGGCAAGCAAAGAAACCTTTACTGCGATCAAAGAATTGGCAAACGAATGTATTCCCAATGTTCGTATAATTGGTAGTAATAGTGATGGTGGTGTAGTGAACGGTATGCTTACGGAGGACAAGCCTGTTATTGTGCTACGCTCCTTTCAACATGCTTCTGTGGAAACTGCCATGCTATCTTCCAAACCCATCAAGTCATTAGAAAGTAGATTAGAAGATTTATTATCTCGTATCCCTAAGGATGCTAATTTATTAATGGTTATATGTAGTAATCTAAAAGTCTCATCAGGCTTATTGTTATCTTCCATTAGAAATAAACTTCCTCATGTTCCTGTTATTGGTGGAGTATCAAGTGATGGGATTCAATTTCATCTATCTATCGTCGTAACGAATGAAGCGATAGATGAAGAAGGGGTTGCGTTTTGTTGGTTAAAAGGTAAGGAGCTTGATGTCCAAACTTACATAGGTGCAGCTTGGCAAAAAATAGGATCACCTTTTACGATTACTTCTGCAACTGGCAGGATACTGAAAGAAATAAACGGAGAAAAGCCTGTTGTGATTTTAGAAAGGTATTTAGGAAAAACATTTATCAATCGACTACCAGAGTCAAGTTTAGAATTCCCTTTTATCGTACCTCGTTCAGGTTTATCTGTGGCTCTTTTTATAATAAAAGTTCGAAAAGATGGCTCTCTATTGTTAAACAGAGGTGTTGTAAAAGGAGAAGAGATTCGCTTTGCTTTTCCTGATGTAGAAGATATGGTTCAAGCGTCTACCCATCAAGTGAAGAAACTAGCCCAAAATCCACCTGAAACAATTCTAATGTTTAACTGTATTGCTAGAAAGAAATCATTTCAGAACGTAACAGAAGAAGAAGTGAAAAATATGCAACAACTATCCCCAACAAGTGGAATGGTGTCGTATGGCGAAATTGGATCAGTTGGACAAACACCGACACAATTGTATGCGCATTCACTAGCTTATGTAGGGATATCTGAAAATCAAAAGAGACCAAGTAATCTTATGCTAGCAACCAAGGAAACGTATAAACTTTCACAAAATGATTATCGATCTATCGCTTTTACCAATTTAATAAGAGCTGCATCAAATGATGTGGAGAATCTTACAAGTTCCATCAAGTTGTCCGAAGAATATTATCGCTCTCTATTTGATAACAATACAGACTTTGTCTATTCAACGGATTTAAAAGGGAGATTCACGAGTGTTAATCCAGCGTTTACAAAGATATTTGGATTTGAAAAAGAAGAAGTCATTGGGAAATTAGCATTAAGATATATAGGAGCAGAAGACATTTCGATGGTCGTTGATAACTTCTCTAAAGCAATAGAAGGACAGGAACAATTCTATGATATAAAAATTCGAACTGCTACTCGCGAAAAGCATGTATTCCATATAAAGAATATCCCGATAACAGTAAATGGAAAATGTGTTGGTGTTTATGGAATAGGAAGAAATGTTTCAGAGCAAAGAAAAAATGAGTTAAAGATAAAACAATTAGCCTATTATGACCAAGATACCAACTTACCTAACAGAGCATATTTTTCCGATTTAGTAACAAAAGAGATTCATAACGGCTTACCTTCTCTTTCTATTTTATTTATAGATGTAGATCAATTTTCAACCATTAATGATGCATTTGGACATCGTGCTGGCGACGAACTAGTAACAGAATTGGCTTCAAGATTGGTTGCTATAATTCCGTATAATGCTTTTATTGGGCGTTTTGGTAATGATAAATTCACTATCTGTATCTTAGATGAAATATCTGATTTACAATACGACGAACTAACTAACTCCTTATTAGAGGTAATAAGGGAACCGTATACAATCTTGCATCAAGAAGTGACTGTCACCGCTAGTATTGGAGTCTCTCTCTATCCTAAACATGGAGAACATGTTACCACGTTAATGCATAATGCTGATGTAGCGTTGAGTGAAGCCAAAAAGCTTGGTGGAGATAGAGCTGTCTTATTTAATCTAGAAATGAACGATCGTTTAGTGCACCGTTTAGAGATGAAGAATCATCTTAGAAAAGCAATTGATCAAGAAGAACTAACCGTTTTTTACCAACCGATTTATCATCTAGAAAGCCAACAAATTGTGGGGTGTGAAGCACTTTTACGTTGGGATTCATCGATATATGGCTCTGTTTCTCCAGCAACATTCATACCACTAGCAGAAGAAACAGGATTGATTGTTGCGATAGGGAAATATGTCTTAAAAGAAGCATGTCGTAACTGGAAATCTCTCCAAAAGGTAGGATATGACCATTTATTTGTTTCTGTAAATGTATCAGCCATTCAATTTCAGTCTGTGACATTTATAGATGAGATTAAAGCGATTTTACATGAATATGCTGTTCCACCAAATCTATTTCATCTCGAATTAACAGAAAGTACGATGTTGCAAAATATTGACCGAGCGATTGAAACGCTAGGAAAATTAAAGCAATTAGGTGTGAAAGTAGCGATAGATGATTTTGGGACAGGATATTCTTCGTTAAGTTACTTGAAAAACTTGCCTATCAGTACGTTGAAGGTGGATAAGTCCTTCGTTCAAAGTTTAGAAAGTGGATCAGCAGATTTAGCAATAGTTCAATCAGTCATCACAGTGGCGCAAGGACTTAACTTAGAAACGGTTGCAGAAGGGGTAGAGACGCTGGAGCAACAATTATTACTAGAAGAATTAAACTGTTCTCTAGCACAAGGGTATTATGTTGCAAAGCCAATGCCGCTGGATGCATTGCTTGAGTGGTTAAAAGCTTATGAAATTTCACGACTAACAAAAAACTCCTAAGTGGATCACTTAGGGTTTTTTGTTGTTGCTTCAAGTTTGCTGCCGCGGCTGAACGCGCGCCTTCAGCTTTTGTTACGTGAGGGGTAACAACTCATCGTTGACCACGTGATGTGGTCTGTACTTAGAAGAGTATCCTTACTAAATCTTTCAGCTTTTCTTTTCAATTACTAACCTTCTCCCGGTACTATTCGTAAACTCGAAGCGATCTCTTTGCTTCATATAGTAACTAAAGTGGTGTTGGACGACACAGATTTCTTCTCCGTTATCAAACGTCATAAAGTTTACACCTTGCTTTTGCCTTGCTTTGGATAAATAGGATAAGAAATTGTGACTGTATATACAGTCATAAATGGAAAAGCCTAAATTATTTAATGAAGTTAAAAACTGAACAAATATATCAGCAGGTAATTGAAATAAAAGTTCTGTTAACGAAAAAGGTAACGGTTTCTTTAACTTTGCTTTCGTACCTTCTTGTAAGTATATAGTGTCACTTAACGTATGGATGCTAAGATCTGATTGAATGGTACCTAACAACCAGGAGTTTTGATGAAAAACTTCTATTTTTTGCCCTACTAACTCGTGCAGGGAGATAAATTCATCAGAACTTTCATCTACAAATGCAAGACCAAATGTCTCAATGTCCTCAATTTGTCCCTCTAAAATGGACCTTCTCTGTTGTTCAATTAATTTTAATCGTTCCTTTGTATTCATAAAAATTCCTCCATTAATAAGCCAGGTTACATATGTTTTGTCATGCCTAATGAAATTACCCATACAATGTGTAGAGTGGTTGATTGCATCTTCTCCACTGATTAACCATCATATTCCTCATTGCATAGACTGATTTAGGCAATAGACGTGGGCGATTCAATAATTGCTAATACAGGGTATGGAAAGATTGACGAAAGGATGATACTCATGTGTGGAATAACAGGTTGGGTGAACTTCTCAAGACCCATCGTACAAGAGCAATCAATCGTAAGTGCAATGACTAAGACTTTAAAGAAAAGAGGACCAGATGCAACAAACACATGGTTTTCTGAGCATGCTGCCTTTGGACACAAACGTTTAGTCGTAGTGGATCCAGAAGGTGGTACACAACCAATGACAAGAATGAAAAATGGGCACACCTATACATTGTGTTACAACGGGGAGCTCTATAATACAGAAGATATTCGTAAAGTTTTACTTTCTAAAGGATATTCATTTAGTGGTCATTCAGATACAGAAGTTCTTCTACAATCCTACATAGAGTGGGGGGAAGAATGTGTCCAGCATTTTAACGGAATTTTCGCATTTGCGGTATGGGATTCTAAGAAAGAACAGTTGTTTATCGGAAGAGATCGTTTAGGAGTAAAACCTTTATTTTATTTAGAAAACAAAGATGGTTTTTTCTTTGCTTCCGAAATAAAAGCAATTCTTGCACATCCTAGTGTGGAAGCAGCTGTTGATCGTCAAGGCTTAGGGGAAATGCTTGGATTGGGTCCTTCAAGGCCACCAGGTAGCGGAATCTTCAAGGATATGAAAGAATTACGACCAGCTCATGCACTCCGTATATCTCGTGAAGGCTTGAAGACATGGAGATATTGGAATGTAGAGAGCAGGGAACACACAGATTCTTTCCAAACTACGGTAGACAATGTGAAATTTTTAGTAAAAGATGCAGTGACAAGACAATTAGTCACTGATGTACCATTATGCACGTTCTTGTCTGGTGGTGTGGACTCTTCTGCAATAACGGCAATTGCATCTAACTATTATCAAGAACAAGGGCGAGGGCCATTGCACACTTACTCCATTGACTATGAAGGGAACGATCAATTCTTTAAGGCAAATGACTTTCAGCCGAATGCTGATGGATATTGGATTGACATTATGAGTAACACATTTAAAACTAATCATACGAGAAGCGTGATCACACAAGATCAATTAGTAGAAAATCTACAAGAATCTGTTTTAGTAAGAGATTTACCAGGTATGGCAGATGTAGATTCTTCTTTACTATGGTTTTGTCGGGAAATTAAGAAAGATTTTGTTGTAGGCTTATCTGGTGAATGTGCGGATGAGATTTTTGGAGGGTATCCGTGGTTTCACAGAGAAGATGATTTCAACAGAAATGGTTTCCCTTGGATGAGATCAACGAAAGAAAGACAGGGGTTACTTCGTGATTCGTGGGCGAAGAAACTTTCTTTGGAAGAGTTAGTTTCTACCCAGTATCAACAAGCCATTAATGAAACACCGAGATTAGACGGTGAATCTCCTATAGAAGCAAGAAGAAGAGAAATTACGTATTTAAATATGATTTGGTTTATGACTACTCTACTGGACCGAAAAGATCGAATGAGTATGGGAGCTTCCTTAGAGGTAAGGGTACCTTTCGCTGATCATCGTTTGGTGGAATACGTATGGAATGTACCTTGGAGTTTTAAAAATCATGAGAACCGTGAAAAAGGTTTACTGAGAAAGGCTTTAGAAGATATTTTACCGCACGAAGTTTTATATCGAAAAAAGAGTCCGTACCCAAAGACGCATAATCCTCGCTATACGGAATTAGTAACAAAATGGCTTTCTAGTATTTTAGAAGATAAATCATCCGTATTGCATGAGATTTTTGATCAAGAAAAGCTTAAGAACATTATAGAAACAAACGGTTCAGCCTTTACTGTGCCTTGGTTTGGTCAGTTAATGACAGGACCACAACTAATTGCACACTTAGCTCAAATTGATGTCTGGTTTAAACATTATAATGTTAAAGTTATAGAATCATAAAAATAAGGCTAGTATGCATAATGGGTGATCTGCATACTAGCTATTTTCGTTATCTTTATAGTGATGAAGCGGTGTCCTTCCTTTAGCTAAATTGGACGAGCAAGTCTATTAAAGTAACTAATTACATAACCTTTAAAACAAATTGTCTTGAGAGCGAGTTCAGCGTTGTCATGTAATCGACACGTGTGTATAATAAAAATATCTTATCTGTATAACTTTTGTATAATTATTTCCTCTGACTAAAGTTGGAGAAATGGAGGAACAAATATGCCCAAAAAAATTGCTGTCATTGGTGCTGGTCCTGGAGGCTTAGCTGCTGCAATGCTACTAGCTAGTAAAGGATATAAAGTAGATGTTTACGAGAAACAAGCATATATCGGTGGACGCAATGGCGCTATGAAAATAGATGGATTCACCTTTGACATAGGACCTACATTTTTAAGTATGCCTGAGATTGCGGAGGAGTTATTTGAAGCATCTGGCAGAAACCTACATGATTATATTGATTTAAAAGAATTAAAGCACTTATATAGATTATATTTTTCTGATAAAGAAGTGGATATGTATAGAGATCCGAAGAAAATGAAGAGAGAAATCGCTGCTCATTTTCCTGGAGACGAAAAAAATTATGATGCTTTTATGAATGATACAAGAAAGAAAATGGATCGCTTGAAGCCTATCTTGCAAAATAAAATGGATTCTTTCCATCAATATTTATCTTGGAATGTGCTACGTGCGCTTCCCCAACTCTCATTAGGGAAAAGTGTGTACGACGTTTTAAGTGAGTATTTTACACATGAACAATTAAAGCTTGCATTTACCTTTCAATCAAAATACCTAGGAATGTCCCCATGGGAATGTCCAGGTGCATTTTCTATTTTGTCTTGGATGGAGCATGAATATGGAATTTATCATCCGATTGGTGGCTTGAATCAATTATCCGAAGCGATGGCGAAAGTGGTAAAAGAATATGGGGGATCTATTCACTTATCTAACGGTGTGAAAAAATTACATGTAGATAAAAACAAAAATATTCAAAGTCTTCTACTCGATAATGGAGAAACAGTAGAAGTGGACGAAGTGGTTATTAACGGGGATTTTGCTCATGTCATGACAAATTTAGTGGATGAGGGTGTGTTAACGAAGTTCTCTTCCGAAAAATTAGAGAAAAAGCATTATTCTTGCTCTACATTTATGATTTACCTGGGGATTGATAAAAAGTATGCGCAATTACCTCATCATTCTGTATTGTTTGCAGAAGATTATAAGAAAAATGTAGAAGAAATCACGAAAACTTATACATTACCAGAAAACCCCTCTATTTATGTTCAAAATGCATCCGTAACAGATGATACCCTAGCTCCAGAAGGCAGTTCAACTTTATATATTTTGGCTCCAGTACCGAATAATTCAAGCGACATAGCATGGGATGAAGTGCAGGATGATTTTAAAAAGTTAGTTCTTCAAACAGTTATGGAGAAGCTAGGATTAAAAGATTTACAGGAGCATATTGTAGTAGAAAGAGTTATTAGTCCTGTAAATTGGCAAAGAGATTTATATGTCTATAAAGGAGCGACATTTAATTTGGGGCATCAATTAACGCAAATGATGGCTCTTAGACCTCACAATAAATTTGAAGAGTTAGGTTCATGTTGGTTGGTTGGTGGAGGTACTCACCCGGGAAGTGGCCTACCTACTATATTAGAATCAGCTAGAATTACAACAGACTTATTAATCAAAGAGGATCGAGTAACAGAGAAGGTGATATCATGATGCAGCAAGTTTCTGTTGTCGGTGGAGGTATAGGTGGTCTCGTTTCAGCGCTTCTATTACAGAAGCAAGGTCTGCAAGTTTCTGTCTACGAAGCTAGTGAACGTTTAGGTGGAAGACTTCGATTTGTTGAGAGAGATGGTGACAAAATAGATCAAGGTCCAACAATTGTATTACTACCTGATACGATTAAAGAGATTTTGAAAGATATAGGGATAGAAGATGAAGTAGAGCTTCTGGAAATTGATCCGCTATACAGCATACATTATCAAGATGGAACAACCTATACCAAATATAGAGACCCTGCTAAACAAGAAGAAGAGCTGAAAAAATTGTTTCCGCAAGACGTAAAAGGGTTTAAGCGTTTTATGAAAGACATGAAATTTCGTTTTGATTTAGGGAAACCAAGATATTTAGAAACTTCTTTTGTGAGAAAAAGAGATTTTTTCACTCCAACTTCTATTCAAACGTTAAGTAAGTTGAAGGCTTATCAACAAGTGTACCAACAATTAAAGACCTACTTTAATGAACCGAAATTGCGAGAAGCTTATGCCCTTCAAACGTTATATATTGGTGGTAACCCCTACCGAACACCTGCTATTTATTCCCTAGTGTCCTACAGTGAACATGAACATGGTATTTATTATATAAAGGGTGGTTACGCTAGTCTTGTAGAAAAACTAGAAGTGAAAATGAGAGAGTTGGGTATATCTATTTTCACGAATACACCCGTTCATTCTGTCAAACCACCGAATGCAATCGTTCTAGAGGATGGAGAGAAGGTAGAGAGTGACTTTATCATCATTAACGGTGATTTCCCTGTAGCGCAAAAATTAGTAGAGGGGACAGCAGATAGAAATTTTGAACCATCTTCTGGTTGTTTTCTTGTATACATGGGTATAAAAGGAGTAAAAGAAGATTTATCCGTTCATCAATTTTATCTATCAAAAGACTTTGAACAAAATATGAAAGAAGTCTTTCAGTGGAAACAAGTTCCTACAGATCCATCTATCTACTTATTTAACCCTTCTAAAGTGGATTCATCATTAGCTGCCAAAGGGAAGAGTGTATTATACACCTTAGTTCCTGTGCCTTCTGGCAACCAAATCGATTGGGAAAAGGAAAAAGAAGATTTTAAAGATCTTATTTTAAATAGATTAGAACAAAATGGATTGGATGATATTCGGGAACGTATAGAGTGGATGGAAATTCGTACCCCACAAGAAGCAATGAAAGATGGGTTATTCGAAGGTGGGAGCTTTGGGATTGCTCCATCATTGTTTCAATCTGCTGCCTTCCGCCCACAAGTGCAGCCGTTCCCTCAACATCCTTCTATTTTAGCTGTCGGAGCATCCGTTCATCCGGGTGGAGGTATTCCGATTGTCATGATGGGGGCGAAGTTGGTAAGTGAGGTGATAGAAACTCAACTAGAAAAACCGAGTACGAAGAGAAAGGTGTGAAGCGTAATGGATCTACAAGATGCCTATCAACAATGTGAAGAAATTATCAAACATCATTCCAAAACATTTTACCGAGCCTTCTCCTTATTGCCAAAAGCAAAGAAACAAGCGGTTTGGGCAGTATATGCTTTTTGCCGACATGTGGATGATATAGTGGATGAAGGGAATCATCCAGTAAAAGAGTTACAAGTATTTAAAGAAGAATTCAATCGATTTTTGATTGGTGAATACAACTCTAATGATCCTAAATGGGTAGCACTACAAGATGTCTTCTCTCGTTATAAAATGAATACGAAAGCATTTCAAGATATGATTATTGGCCAAGAAATGGATATTCAAGATAGAGTGTATGAGACAGTAGAGGATGTCTTAGATTATTCTTATCATGTGGCATCTACAGTTGGACTAATGCTCTTACCAATCTTAGCTCCTAAATCAGCTAATAAACTTGAGAATCAAGCAATTTATCTTGGATATGCAATGCAACTAACCAATATTTTAAGAGATGTGGGCGAAGATCTTAACCGTAATCGTGTATATATTCCGATGGAGATTCTTGAGAAACATGGTTATACATTGACGCAGTTGAAAAAGCATGAAGTGAACGAATCTTTCGTCAAGGTATGGGAAGAGGTAGCAGATTTAGCGGAGGATTATTACGAAAAGTCTTTAGAAATGATGGACTTATATCCTATCCATTCTAAGACACCAGTAAAAGGTGCTGCACTGTTGTATAGAGCTATTCTTAGTCAAGTGCGTAAAGAATCGTATAATGTATTTACACAAAAGAATTATGTGACTAGTGAAGCGAAGGATTCTATTTTAGCTTCAATGTAAAAGGTGAAAAACAAAAGCAAAAGAGACTGCACAGGGATTTCCGCTACAGGGGGACGCTTTCCACTACGAAAAGCGAAAGGCGCGCGTTCAGCCGCGGCAGAAAAGTTTGGAAGACCGAGGAGGCAGCTCTTCAGCCACCGGAGGGCTTTTGGACTTTTCAGAGCGGTTGCGCACCTGCAGCTGGACACGGCATCACTTTGCGTTCGCGCTCCTGTGGGGTCTCAGTAACCCACCTTTCCCGTAGGAGTCGCCCCCTTCCGCTCCAATCCCAAAGATTTAATATGTAAGTGCAATAATACTGCATTCTTACTAAGTCAAATACTACACAAAAAAGGTACATTCGTTTTTTTGAATGTACCTTTTATTAGTTATATTCTAGACTCTTTTCTTTATATTATCTTTTTACTTCGACGTACCTGCTTGTTCTGAGGTACCCAGAGTGTTTAATCTAGTTGCTAATGTTGAATTAAAACCATCAAATGATTCGTAGGAAGAGAAGTCTGAAAGAATAGAATCTCTTAATTCATAAGCATTAGAACCATGTTCACTGAAGTCTAAACCAGTTAATTCTTCTTCTGTAGTTACTCGGATGCCGGTTGTTTTCTTCATAACATAAACCACGATCCCACTTCCTAAAGCCATCCAAGTGATAACTGCAATGATACCAAGTGCTTGAATACCAAGTAATTCAATGCCACCGCCGTATAGTAATCCAGCTTCTGTGTGGAATAAACCAACTGCTAAAGTACCCCATATTCCACAAACACCGTGAACAGCAATTGCACCAACGGGGTCATCTAACTTTGCTTTACGATCAATAAATTGAACTGCTTCTACTAAAATTACACCAGAGATAAGTCCGATCACGATAGCTCCGAATAAACTTACGTTTGCGCAACCTGCTGTAATACCAACTAAACCACCTAAAGCACCATTTAATGTTAAAGATGGATCTATACGTTTATATTTCCATTGAGAATAAAGTGCAGAAGCAATAATTCCGCCTGATGCTGATAGAAGGGTTGCTGCAATAATCATTGGAACTAATGAAGTATCTGCTGCTAAAGTACTTCCTCCGTTAAATCCGAACCATCCAAACCATAGGATGAACACTCCTAAAGCACCAATTGGAATATTGTGTCCTGGTATAGCGTGAACTTTTCCTCCATCATATTTACCGATACGTGCACCTAAAAAGTATGTTGCTAAAACAGCACCAACAGCACCGGATAAATGGACCACTGTTGAACCAGCGAAGTCAACGAATCCTAATTGAGAAATCCATCCGCCACCCCAAATCCAATGGCCAACAACTGGGTATAGGAGACCTGTCATAAATACCGTTAAAATTAAATAGGAGGATAACTTCATACGTTCGGCTACTGCTCCAGAAATAATGGTAGCACATGTTGCTGCGAATACTGCTTGGAACAAGAAGAAGCCAATATCTTCACGCCCTGTTAATAAAAAGGAATCAATACCAACAATACCGTAACCACTTGTTCCAAACATAATGCCAAAACCAACGATAAAGTAGAGAAGGGAACCGATAGCGATGGTTAATACGTTTTTCATTAGAATGTTTAACGTGTTTTTCGATCTAGTAAAGCCCGACTCAACCATGGCGAATCCAGCGTGCATAAAAAACACTAAAACAGCTGCTATCATGACCCAAGTAGAATCAAGAGATGCTTGCACTGATTCAGCGGTATTAGTGGCAGCAAATGTAGGAGTGACAATTCCTAAAAATAAGATGGATAAGACAGATAAAATTTTTGATTTCATTGTAATTCCTCCTCGTTTTTGTTGTTTGTTAAATGGCTTCTTGACCTCGTTCTCCTGATCTAATGCGAATGACTTCTTCTACTGGTGAGATAAAGATCTTTCCGTCTCCAATTGTGTCTGTACTTGCTTCTTTTAAGAAAATATCTACGATAGAGTCCACTTGATCAGCGGATACGACCATTTCGATTTTAATTTTAGGAACTAGCTGAATTTCAAAAGTTGTTCCTCTGAAAAACCCTTTTTTACTTTTTTGATTTCCACAACCAGCTACTTCTGAGACAGTTAGACCGCTTATTCCATGTTGGGCTAAAGCATCACGTACAACTTTAAATTTTTCAGGACGAATAATCGCTTCGATTTTTTTCATAGTGTCCTCCTTGTGTTAGGTTTTCTGACATGAGATTCTATATGACTTACTATATTCATAATTTCAGAAAAGTTCAACATCTTTTTTGGTATGTTTGTCTTTGTAAACGCTTAACATGTTATAAAATATAACATGAAGAAATTTCGACAAATGTTTTATGGAGCCTATGTATTTGGTTGATTGGGAATAGGGGATGTTCCATCAAGAAGTGAAAATAAGGAAAAGAAAGTTAGAGAGAGATAGGTAATAAGGGTCTAAATTATCATATAAAGGAAACTGATTTGTGAGTTATTCGCATCAATTGGTCCTTCTTAAGTTGTTACTGGACACATAACAAAAAAAGCTCGAACTAAACGAATTAAGTTTAGTTCGAGCTGAGATAACTTTACTGAGTATAGGACATCTTCACCCAACCTCGTTTTCTCCATCTACGTAACATCAATATACCTCGGAGCCATTCATCTGCTGCAAAGGCAATCCACACACCGATTAGTCCTAATCCGGCCCACACACCGAGTGTGTATGCGAGTACAACAGCCACTCCCCACATGGATGCAATACCGATGTAGACTGGATATTTAACATCTCCAGCTGCTCGAAGGGAGCTAATTACTACTAAGTTAAATGCGCGTCCAGGTTCCAGTAAGATAGTAAGGTAGATTAAGATGGATCCTGTAGTTAAAATTGCCTCGTTTGATGTGAAAATTCCTAATACAGGCTTGGCGAAGAGTGAGAATACTATGGCTGAAGCAAATGAAATAAAAATTGCTATCTTTAAACTCTTCAAGCATCTTTCATACGCTTCTTCATATTGCTTTCCGCCGATCATATGGCCGATTAGAATTTGTGTACCCTGCCCTACAGCTACTGCAAATAAAAAGATAAACATCATAACATTTTGAGCATAAACTTTTGTTGTTAAAGCCTCCGTTCCCATGGCTGCGATAAAGTAAGTTATGACAATTTGAGAAGCGTTATAAGATAAATGTTCTCCTGCACTTGGAATACCAATCCGGAGCAAATTTTTTAAATGTTCCCAAGGTTGTTTTAGTGCACTTATCCAGGGGAGGGCACCAGGAACTCGGTAAATAAGAACTCCAATCGCTACTATAAACCCTATAAATCTACTAATGGTAGTAGATAGCGCCACGCCTTCTACCCCGAGAACAGGGAATCCAAAAGGACCAAAAATAACAAAATAGTTACCTATGACATTCACAATATTCATTCCTATTGTGATAAACATAATATCACGAGTGTATCCATAGCTTCTTACAACAGCTCCAACCGTCATAATGAGAGCTTGAACAAATGAAAATGCACCTATAATGACTAAATAATCACTTGCTTCTAAAAATAATTCATCAGGTACATTCATGGAACGTAATATTGGTTCTTGTAAGAAATATAAAGCTAAACTCAGTAGCAATCCGAACGCTAAGTTGGCACCGAGCGAGATTACCGCTACTTCTTTCGCTTTTCGGTCTTGGTTTGCTCCAAGATATTGAGATATTAAAATCGACGTACCAGTTGCTACGAATCCGAACATAACAATCACTAAAAATAATATTTGATTAGAAAGGCCAACTGCTGCAACCGATGAGTCTGAATACTGACTAAGCATTAATGTATCGGCATTGCCCATCAGCATATGTAACGCAATCTCGATAAATATAGGCCATGTCAATGCGAAAAGAGTTAATTTCTTCCCGTCTACTTTTTTCATAAATTGTAATCTCCTTCTTAAGATGACAAAGAACAAAGAGAAGGTGTTCCGAATAATGGAACACCTTTAAAACATTTGGTTATCGAATATATAAAACGATTATTGCTCCTCGACAATCTTATAAATAACAAAGTTCATAGCTCCGATAGTAGCAGTAAGGTGATTTGCGTCTGCAGCAAATTCAGTATGCTTCCAAACATCTTTCACAACCTTATTTGACCAATTGAAAGGGATAGAATAATCATATGATTCGTCTTTCGTATTAATTAATACTAGAATCGTCTCAGTACCATTCGATTTGGTAAAACCGACAATTGGATTGTCATCTTCTATTGGTAAAAACGAAAGGACTCCATCGTTAGCTAGTAAAGGTTCTTCTTTTCGTAATCTAATTAACTTTTGGACATGTTGGAACATCTCTTGATTTTGTTTGTCTTTTTCCCAAACCATACACTTTCTACAACCAGGATCTTGTTCACCAGTCATGGCAATCTCGTCTCCATAATAGATACATGGAGTACCAACCATCGTGAGCATGATAGTGAAGATCTGTTTGACTTTCTCGATCGAATCATTACATTCGGTAAGTATACGAGGCGTATCATGGCTACCAACTAAATTAAAGTTAACAGCATTAACCATTTCAGGATACATATGCATAACAGAAGTCATGTTTTCTACAAATTCTTTAGCAGAGATGCTTTCTTTTGCGAACAAGTTCAGGACGTTTGTGGTAAAAGGATAATTCATTACTGCATCAAATTGATCCCCACGTAACCATGACATAGAATCATGCCAGATTTCTCCTAGAATATATAAATCAGGCTTCGTTGCTTTCACTTCTTTTCTAAAGTCTCGCCAGAAAGCATGATCTACTTCATTGGCAACATCTAGCCTCCAGCCATCAATGTCAAACTCTCTAATCCAATAACGGCCTACTTCTAACAGATACTCTTTCACATCTGGGTGCTCCGTATTTAATTTCGGCATAAACGGAGTGAAAGCGAACGTATCATAAGACGGTAGAGGTTCGGTCGTTAGTGGGAATTCTTTAATATGGAACCAATCTTTATAAATAGAAGCTTCTCCTTTCTCCAAGACATCTTGGAATTGAGGGAAGAAGTACCCACTATGATTAAATACTGCATCAAACATTACTTTTATACCGTTCTTATGACATGTTTCAATCATTTCTTTTAAATCTTCATTTGTCCCAAATTGAGGATCTATTTCCATGTAATCAATTGTATCGTACTTATGGTTAGAAAATGCTTTAAATAGTGGTGTGAAATAAATGCCGGAGATACCTAAGTCAACTAAGTAGTCGATGTTTTTTGTTACACCTTTTAAATCTCCACCAAAGAAATTCTCAGGAGTAGGTTCTTCACTTCCCCATGGGAGTGTTCCTTCTGGATCATTGGAAGTGTCTCCGTTCGCAAAACGTTCTGGGAAAATTTGATACCAAACCGTATCTTTTACCCATTCAGGAGCGTTGAAAACATCGATGCCATTTAAGAAAGGGAAACAGAAGAAGTACCCGATATCAGTGGAAACTTCTTTACTAAAACCTTTATCACCATAGAACCATGATTCACTTTCATCTTTTAATAAGAAACCATAGCGAAGACGTCGATACGGTGGTGAGATTGTTACTAACCAATAGTCATAGAAAGTGTCTGTACCAGTTTTCCACATGGAGAATTCTTGGTTTTGCCAATTTCCGTCTTCCCAATGGTAGGGGTCTCCTGCAAGCATGACCACTTCATCTACATCATTTTTCTTTGTTCGTAATCTTATATGTAACATTTCATCTGTGCAAGCGTATGCGTACTGATCGCCTGGTCGATGATAGACAGCTTCAATAATCATTTAAAATTCCCCCTTGAATTCGCTTTCATCCATTAGAGTACTTGTAAAGTAACTTGTAGTCAATTCGATTGGGGAAGAAGTAGCAATATGCACAATACATATTGGTAAAATTGCTAGTTATCTAGAGGGGATTGGAATGAAAGTAGATAAAATGTTACAACTTTAATACGAACTTTTAAAAAAAATGTAAAAAACGTATTGCCAAATTGAAATAAGTAGTTATAATAAAAGTAGGTTGTGCAATCGTTTTCACAACTTTCTTTTGAAAGTGAAATGTAAGCGTATACTATTTTGCGATTAAGAGGAAGATTAAAGGGAGAAATCGATTTCACAATAAAAAAGAAGGCGAGAGCCAAAAGTTTTAGGAGGGGTCAAACATGAAGAAGAAAAGTTTATCTTTATTGTTTGCTATGTTGCTAGCTGTTGGATCATTAGCAGCTTGTGGTCCAGACCGTGATTCAGGCGGATCAACAGGTGGAAACTCTGAAGGTGGCGGAGAAGCTGCTGAAGAGAACAAACCAGAAAAGTTAGTAGTATGGGAAGATGAAAAGAAATCAGGTTGGTTAGAAGACGTAGCTGCAGCATTCGAAGCTGAGCACGGAATCGAAATTGAAGTAAAAGAAGTTGAAATGGCTACAAAAATGCGTGATCAACTTCGTTTAGATGGTCCATCTGGAATTGGTCCTGATATCGTGACTCTTCCACATGACCAAATCGGTCAAGTTGCAATTGAAGGTCACATTGCTGAACTAACTGTTACTGATGAAGTTAAAAACCGTTTCTCTGAGTCGTCTATTTTAGCTCAATCTTACAACGGTAAATTATATGGACTTCCAAAGTCTTCAGAAACACCAGTATTTATTTATAACAAAGCTCTTATGCCTGAAGCTCCAGCTACAATGGATGAGCTTTATGAGTTCTCTAAAGGCTTCACAAAAGATGGAAACTATGGTTTCTTAGCTCTATGGGATAACTACTACTTCGCTCACGGTATCATCGGTGGATCTGGTGGTTATGTATTCGCTGAGAACGACGGTGCTTTAGATCGTGATGATGTAGGTCTAGCTAATGAAGGTGCTGTTGCTGGTGCAGAGTACATTCAAAAATGGTATGCAGAAAAATTATTCCCTAACGGTATCATCGGGGAAAATGGTGGATCAGCTCTTGATGGTCTATTCAACGAAGGAAAAGTTGCTGCAGTTATGAACGGACCATGGGCATTCCAAGGTTACCGTGATGCAGGAATCGATATCGGTATTGCTCCACTTCCAACTCTTCCAAACGGAGAGGCTGTAACAACGTTCATGGGAGTTAAAGGATGGCACGTGTCTAACTACTCTAAAAACAAAGAGTGGGCACAAAAGTTTGTTGAATTCATGACAACTGATGAAAACAGCTTAGCTCGTTTCCAAACAACGTTTGAAGTACCAACTAACGTTGCGTTAGTAGAAGATCCTGCAATTGCTGAAGACGAAGGTTCTAAAGCAGTAGCACAACAATCTCAAAATGCTATTCCAATGCCTAACATCCCAGAAATGTCTGAAGTTTGGGGTCCAATGGCTAATGCCCTACAAACAGTGGTAACAGGAAAAGCGGAACCACAAGCAGCTCTTGAAAGTGCAGTTGAGCAAATCAACCAAAACATTCAAGCTAACCACTCTAACTAATAAGTTATAATAGAGTAGCGGTACCAATTGGTACTGCTCTCTATTTACTAGATATTGTGAAATAAAGTACAAAATTTAACATCTTTTTGAAGGAAGAGCTACCTATTCCTTGAAAAAGCTTTTAAATTGGAAGCTTCAAAGTTCATTACAGAAAGGGGAATATAGGATGTCGAAAAAATCCTATGCGACCAACCACCGCAAAGTAGCGCCAGCCCTTTCCATTATTCCAGGGCTAGGACAACTGTATAATAAGCAACTATTAAAAGGTATTATCTTCCTAGTTTTATTCGCATCATTTTTAATTGTATTTGGAGATACAATTAGTTTAGGAATGTGGGGTATCTTTACTCTTGGAACACAAGTAGGAGATGATTCCGTTTATTACCTAATCTTAGGTATCTTGGCTTTAATTATCCTCGTTATGTTTATAGGATTTTATTTATTCAACCTTCGAGATGCTTACAAAAATGGGTTGAAGCGAGATGAAGGGGAGCAACTTAGCACATTAAGAGAACAGTATCGCAACGTAGTTGACTCTGGTTTCCCATATTTAATTATGTCACCTGGATTGCTATTACTAATCTTTGTTGTTATATTCCCGATCATATTCGTTATCTTATTAGCCTTTACTAACTATGATTTATACCATACTCCGCCTGCCGCGTTGGTAGATTGGGTAGGTTTCAAAAACTTTGTTGACATTTTCCAAATCCCAATTTGGAGAGATACGTTCTTCTCCGTTCTAGGTTGGACAATTGTTTGGACTTTTGGAGCGACAACACTTCAAGTTGCATTAGGAGTATTCCTTGCTATCCTTGTAAATCAAAAAGACTTAAAAGGAAAAGCAATTATTCGTACAGTGTTCATTATTCCTTGGGCAGTACCAGCTTTCGTTTCCATTTTAGTTTTTGCTGGAATGTTCAATGAGTCTTTCGGAACAATTAATAGAGATATTTTAACTTTCTTTGGATTAAAAGAGATCGTAGAATACCCATGGATGACGGATCCAATGTTCACACGTATAGCATTGATTCTAATGCAAGGTTGGTTAGGATTCCCATTTATTTTCGCAATGGTAACTGGTGTACTTCAGTCTATTCCAGAAGAATTATATGAAGCAGCGACTGTAGATGGTGCATCTGCATTCCAAAAGTTTAAAAATATCACTTTACCTTTAGTGTTATTTGCAACAGCACCAATCCTGATTACACAGTACACGTTTAACTTTAATAACTTTAACGTAATTTACTTATTTAACGGTGGTGGACCTGCTATCCCGAACCAGAATGCTGGAGGAACGGATATATTAATTTCGTGGATTTACAACTTAACGATGACTTCCGCTCAGTATTCTAAAGCAGCAGCAATTACCCTGTTACTATCTTTAGTCGTTATTACAGTTGCATTATGGCAATTCAAACGCACTAAATCATTCCAAGAAGAGGATATGATGTAATATGAGTTATAAAACGCAGAAAATCGTTCGTCTCACGTTGTCGTATTTAGTCGTTGCATTTATGTTTGCAATAATTTTGTACCCACTAGCTTGGATTATTGGATCTTCCTTTAATCCAGGTCAAAGTTTATCAGGTTCAAGTATAATTCCTGAAAATGCTACACTAGCTCATTATGAGAAGTTATTTGATAGAGAACAAAGTGATTATCTGATTTGGTATGCAAACTCTTTAAAAATTTCCACACTTACGATGATCTTTACCGTAATTATGGTTAGTTTTACAGCATATGCATTCTCAAGGTACCGTTTTGTTGGTAGAAAAAATGGGTTATTAACATTCCTTATTCTACAAATGATTCCTAACTTTGCAGCATTAATTGCTATCTTTATCCTTGCAAGACTTACAGGATTATTAAACACTCACTTAGGTTTAATCTTGTTCTACGTTGGTGGAGCAATTCCAATGAATACATGGTTAATGAAGGGGTATTTAGATACAATTCCGAAAGAGTTAGACGAGTCAGCTAAAATAGATGGAGCAGGGCATTTGCGTATTTTCATACAAATCGTTATGCCACTTGCTAAACCGATCATAGCAGTTATCGCTCTATTCTCCTTCATTGCACCGTTCACAGACTTCATTGTTGCTAGTATCTTACTTCGTTCAGAAAGTAAATACACCTTAGCAGTAGGTCTTTACAACATGGTAGCAAAGCAGTTCGGAGCAGAGTTTACAACATTTGCTGCTGGTTCCGTACTGATCGCAATTCCGATTGCAATTCTATTCTTATCTTTCCAACGTTACTTCGTTTCAGGACTAACGGCTGGAGGAACAAAGGGTTAATTAATTTAGAAAATGGGGGAAGCGGAGATGCAAAAAAGAGTACTTACTCTTCTTTTGATCCCGTTTCTTCTTTTTTACGCGCCGAGTGTCTCAGCGCTTGAAGAAGAAGAAAGAACGTGGCAGGACGAACGAATTTACTTCTTAATGGTGGATCGTTTTGCTAATGGGGATCAGTCAAATGATATTGCAGTAAACCGAGATGATCCAAGAGCTTATCACGGTGGAGACTTTAGGGGTATTATTAATTCATTAGATTATATAAAAGAGATGGGTTTTACCGCAATCTGGCTAACACCAGTCTTTAATAATGAGCCTGGAGGTTACCACGGGTATTGGATTGAAGACTTCTATGGGGTAGAAGAACACTTCGGTACCGAAGAAGAACTTAAGGAGCTTGTCAATGAAGCTCATAAGCGTGACATGAAAGTTTTGTTAGATTTTGTGGTCAATCATGTTGGACCTAACCATCCTTGGGCGAATGACCCTGCAAAAACTTCTTGGTTCCATGAACAAAAAGGGATAACTAATGATAAAAATCAAACCGATGTAGAAAATGGTTGGATTTATGATTTGCCAGATTTAGCGCAAGAGAATCCTGAAGTAGAAAAATATTTATTAAATAACGCTAAGTGGTGGATTAATGAATTTGACGTGGACGGTTATCGACTTGATACGGTTAAACATGTCCCTAAATCATTTTGGCAAAAGTTTTCTAAAGCGGTAAAAGAAGAAAAAGAAGACTTTTATCTTATTGGAGAAGTTTGGTCTGAAGACCCTAGATACATTGCAGAATATATGGACACTGGTATTGATGGATTTGTTGACTTTCCTTTAAACCAGGAATTACGAAAAGTATTTAGTGAGCCAGATCAGTCAATGGAACGATTATTTACGATGTGGAATTATAGTAAATCGTTTTACCAAGATCCCTACAAAATGGGTGTTTTCATTGATAACCATGATATGAAAAGAATGACGTGGGAAATGACTGCTAAGCAACAGTTTCCAGGGACAAGGTGGAAACAAGCGCTAACGTACATGTACACAATTCCAGGAATACCAATTATTTATTATGGTAGTGAAATTGCACTAAATGGCGCAGATGATCCTGATAATAGAAGAATGATGCAATTTAATATCGATGAAGATCTAATTGATTATATCAGCACACTAAGTCAGTTACGTGATACGCATGAACCGTTAAGAAGAGGAGATATGGGATTAATCACGGAAGAAATGGGTGTAGCTGTTTATAAGCGATTTACCGAAGATGAAACAATGTTGATTGCAATTAATGATACGTCTGAAACAAAAACGGTTGCTATTTCTGCAGATGCAGTAGGGGGAAACCTTTCATGGAAAGGCTTGCTAGCAACAGATACAGTGAAAGAACAAAATGGAGAGTATAAAATTACATTAGAACGTGAAACAAGCCAAATTTATGAGCCTTTTGAAGATCGAGGGATTAATTATTGGTATGCAATAGTACTAGTAGGTGTATACGTACTCTTTATGGTTTTCTTATACATTGTAAAGAAAAAGGGGAAGAAACAAGCTAGTTAATGGAGTAATTAGCTTTGGCAAGGGGGATGAACATGGGGATTACCATAAAAGACGTAGCGAAATTAGCTAATGTAGCACCGTCAACTGTTTCTAGGGTGATTGCAAATAACCCTAGAATTAGTGAAAAGACAAAAGAAAAAGTAAGGGAAGCAATGAGAGAACTTGGATACCATCCAAACTTTATTGCAAGAAGCCTAGCAAATCAATCTACACAGGTATTAGGTTTAATTACTCCTGGTTCAACGGATGTATTCTTTCAAAATCCATTCTTCCCTACTGTATTGCGTGGGATAAGTGAAGCAGCACATGAGAAACAATACGCAGTGCAATTAACCACAGGCCAAACGGATGAGGAGATTTACGAGGGTGTCGTTCAAATGGTACAAGGTGGACGAGTGGATGGAGTAGTATTACTATATTCACGCGTAGAAGACCGTGTACTACAGTACTTACGTGAACGCCATTTCCCATTTGTGATGATTGGAAAGCCGTATGAGTTTGTGGAAGAAATTACACATGTTGATAACGATAACTTCCGAGCTGCAAAAGATGTAACAGAATATTTGTTAGGATTAGGTCATGAGCGTATTGCTTTTATCGGAGGTAATCGTGAACTAGTCGTAACTGTCGAACGTCTTTTAGGTTACGAGAAAGCGCTATCAGATGCCGGGATTGCGTTGAAAGAAGAGTACATTCTTTATGAAGAATTTCTAAAAGAAGGTGGCCAAGAGGCGGTTTGTGAGTTATTAGCTCTAGAGGAACCACCTACTGCTCTTGTGGTTATTGATGATTTAATGACGTTAGGTGTGTTAAACACTTTGTCTGAAGTGAAGGTAAAAGTGCCAACAGATATTTCTGTTGTTTCGTTTAACAACGTGTTATTTGCGGAAATGGCTTCTCCAGGGATCACTTCTGTGGATATTAATATCTTTGACCTTGGTTACCAAGCTGGTAAAAGTATCATTCAAAAGGTAGAGAACCCTACAGAACCTACGAAACGAATTATTGTTCCTTATAATATTGTTTGTAGAGAATCATGCTCTAAGATTTAATAAAAAGAGACTGGGACAAAAATCAAAAAGGTACATTCCAAAAAAGCGAATGTATCTTTTTAATTTGTATTTTTGTTAATAATTCTGCAGAGATAGTGATTTTACAGAAAATATCTTTGGGATTGGAGCGGAAGGGGGCGACTCCTACGGGATAAGTGGGTTACTGAGACCCCACAGGAGTGTTCTTCAGCGACGAGGAGGCTCAGCAACCCGCCCCGTGGAAAGCGTCCCCCTGCAGCGGAAATCCCAGTGCAGTCACTTTCGGGTTTTGTCCCAGCCTTTTTGGGTTCAAAATGCTCTTACACATCAAGTGATTTATAGCCCACAATATTCAGTGGATCTTTTGGAGAAGAGAAGGGGGAGCATAAGCAATTTCCAATTGAGCTAACTGATCTACTGTACCACCTAATAAGATAAAGGCAGACAATACGTCAATTCGTTTATCGACACCTGTGGTTCCGCCAACTTGTGCTCCTAAAATCTTCATTGTCGCTTTGTCAAAAAACACTACTATTCTAATAGGATGTGCACCAGGGTAATATCCAGCATGTTGTTTAGACTCATGTTCTATTCTGCCGAAATGGATGTTGGCTTCTTTCAGCTGGGATGATGTGGCACCCGTTGAAGCGACAACGTAATCAAAGCCTTTTACAATATTAGTTGCTTGCGAACCGCTATAGGCAATGTTGTTTCCTGCTATATTATTGGCAATAACAAATGCTTGTCTGTGAGCCGGCCAAGCTAATGGAACTCTAAAAGGTTGATTAGTTACGGTATGGATAACTTCCACAGCATCTCCAAGTGCATAAATGCTCGGATCACTGGTAAGCCCAACATTATTTACTTTGATACCTGAAGTTTCACCGATTGTGAGATTTGCTTTTTTAGCTAAATCAGTATTTGGTTGAATTCCAATGGAAAAAAGGACCATATCCGCTTGTAAGTTGCCGTTATGTTTAGTTGCTACTTGATTATCCTCAGTAACTTCTATCACTTCATCTTCCGTAATGATTGAGATACCTTTAGATTCTAAGTCTTTTGCTAAACCTTCTGATATAAAAGGGTCTAGTCTGCTCATAACATGTTTATTTCGTTCAATGATAGTGGTTTCAATCTGCAGTAATTGAAGTGCTTCAGCCATTTCTACACCTATTGCTCCACCACCCACAATGACAGCGGATATTGGTGTGTTTTCCTTTATGTATTGAAGAATGTGATCCATCTGTTCAATAGTTCTTAATCTAAAGCAGTGAGGAAGAGTACTACCTGGAATGTCAGGTAATACAGCATGACCACCAGGTGATAAAATAAGCGTGTCATAAGGTATTTCAAAAGTTGTCGTATTATTTTTCACAATAACGGCCTTTGAATCACGTTGAATATCTATGACTTCATGATGGAGATGTAATCGTACATCATATTTCTTAGAGAAATCTTCCGGATCAGGGATAATTTCTTCTCTATCTTCCACCACTCCACCAACTACATAAGGCATTCCGCAATTGGAAAAAGCCACATATCCGTTTTTTTCAAAGATGTCTATTGTACATTCTTTGTCATAACGTCTTATTTGACTAGCTACTGTAGCGCCTCCGCCAACTGCACCTACGATGACAACTTTAGTCATTTTTTGTACCTCCTATGAAAAAACACTCTGGGGAACCCTAGAGTGTTTAATGTGTTTATAGATGATCGGGTTTTTTGGAATAAGAATGTTTACCGTGTTGCGCATTTTCTTGATATTGCTGATTTTTTTGCTCTTGTTTTGCTTGGTTATCTTTCGCTTTTTTATCGTTATCAGATGTATGTGACATGTCAAAACCTCCATTTTATAAGATGTTCTTATTATGGAATGTTCTGCTATGACTATGCATGGAAGTTAGTTACTTGGAATGAAAAAGAGAGCTAACGTACCAGGACCAGCATGTGAACCTACGGATGCGCCTAATGTGTTGATATAGAATTCACGGTCAGTTACCACTCCCTGAAGTAGTTCTTTTAATTGAAGAGCTGTTTCTTCTTCGTCTCCGTGGCTAATTGCTATCGGTCCAGTGGAAGTGGTGATACCTCTTTCTACCGCAAGTTCAACCATGCGTTTTAATACTTTTTTCTTCCCTCGAATCTTTTCTAGCGGAACCAATTTCCCATCTTCCACATGTAAAAGTGGCTTAATATTTAGTAAACCACCTACAAAAGCAGATGCTTTGGATACTCGCCCACCTCTTGCAAGGAATTCGAGGTCTTCTACGGTAAACAAATGGACCATTTTTGGAGCTAATGTGGAAATCTCAGAAATGATTTCTTCCTTTTGTTTTCCTTTTTCTAGCATTTCTACGGCGTGTTTGACTAGTAAGCCATGACCTAAAGAGGCACACTTCGTATCAATAATAGTTAAGTCTAAGTTTGGATGCTCTTCTTTCACTTGTTCCATTACCATGACAGCAGTAGAATAAGTTCCAGATAGTTCAGATGAGAAAGCTATGTATAATCCTGATGTATTTGTTTGAGCTAATTTAGTAAATTCCTCTAGCATGGTTTGAGGTGAAGCTTGTGAAGTTTTTGGAAGAGCGCCATTTCGTATTTCTTCAAAAACTTGTTTTGGTGGAATTGTCACCAAATCTAAATAATGATTTTCTTCAATTTGTACACTTAATGGTAATAAGGTGACGTTATTATCTTTGAAAAATGATAAGGGTAGGTCACAAGCACTATCAGCAAGTAATTGTAAAGTCATGGTCATCCTCCTTTTTGGATAAGCTAAACGTATAGTTTATTGATTATGAGTTCAGTTCAAGTGTTTTGCCTAAATTAGGACAAGTTATATATTGAAGTATATCATAATTATCTTGTATAATTCCTAGATTGACTGGAAAGAAGGAGGAGAATTATTTGTCTACTATATGGAATACATACGGAAAAACGTTTGTGATTGTTATTATTGGAGCTATATTAAATGCGATTGCAATGAACTTTTTCTTAATACCTGCAAATGTTTACGCTAGCGGATTTACTGGTCTTGCTCAGTTAATATCAGGTATCTTAGCAAAATTTACGGACATTTCTTTATCTACTGGTATTTTATTATTACTCTTAAATATACCTGTAACTATTTTAGCTTGGATGAAGTTAGGGAGAGCATTTACTATTTACAGTGCTATTTCGGTATTTTTTAGTTCTTTATTCCTAGAGATTATACCTGTTCAACAGCTTTCCCCAGATATCCTTCTTAACGCGGTTTTTGGAGGAGTTATTGCTGCAATTGGAGTTGGATTAACACTTAGGTATGGTGGATCTACTGGTGGTATGGATATTGTAGCAATGTTCTTATCGAGGTTAAATGATCGTCCTGTGGGAATCTATTTCTTTCTTCTGAATGCAGTAATTATTGTAACTGCAGGAGAGGTGTTCGGCTGGGAGAAAGCTCTTTACACACTAGTAACGTTATACGCTTCGACACGTGTAATTGATGCTATTCATACTAGACATGAGAAATTAACAGCAATGATCATTACAAAGAAAACGGACGCATTGCAAAAGGCTATTCATGCAAAATTAACGCGAGGAATTACAGTTGTCCCTGCACGAGGTGCTTTTAGTAGAGAAGAGAAAGAAATGATGATTACGGTTATCACTCGTTATGAGCTTTATTACTTGGAACAAATTATTAAGGAAGTAGATCCAAATGCGTTTACTAATATAGTGCAGACGACTGGAGTATTTGGATTCTTTCGTAAGGATAACTAGTGCCTAAACTCAACTCGGGTGAGGAAATGAGTGTTGAGGAGAGAATAGAAGCGTTCTATACTCATCTGGGGCAAGGAAATGAGTGTTGAGAAGAGAATAGAAGAGCTCTATAGTCACCTGGGTAGAGGAAATGAGTGGCGAGGAGAGAATAAAGGCGTCTAAAACTCACGAAGGAAGAAAAAGTTGCATGCGAGGAGAGAATAAAGGCGTCTAAAACTCACGAAGGAAGAGAAAGTTGCATGCTAGGAGAGAATAAAGGCGTCTAAAACTCACGAAGGAAGAGAAAGTTGCATGCGAGGAGAGAATAAAGGCGTCTAAAACTCACGAAGGAAGAGAAAGTTGCATGCTAGAAGAGAATAAGGGCGTCTAAAACTCACGAAGGAAGAGAAAGTTGCATGCGAGGAGAGAATAAGGGCGTCTAAAACTCACGAAGGAAGAAAGAACTTCCTAAATAAAAAGAATTTACCTAATAAAATTCAAAAAGCCATCCAATAATTAAGCATTGGATGGCTTTTGGCATTAGCTTACATGAAGGAAAAAGATTTATACAAGTGTATCCAGTTCATTCTGGTATGCTTGTAACTGCTTTTTCTCAGCATCTGTGGAGTTGGCAAATGCACTTGAGAGAGAGTTTTGCGCTTTGGCATAAGCCTTTTCAAAAGAATCTCGGTTACCGGTAGCACACTGACATGCTTCTTCGACATGTTGTTTTGCCTGTTGGAATAATTGGTTGCCCATTAGTTCCCACCTCCGAGATTTTCTATTGAGTTAGCATTTGAGCTAAGCTTCATGGCTTCTGCTTCCGCATAGGTCATATGATAAGGAAACTTTTGATCGTGCAATTGAACCGCGTTTTTCGAATCAATGCTAAATCTTCTTGATCCTTTACCTTTTCCCATGATCAACACCGCCTCTTCAAGTTTGAACAGTTAACCTGTTCCTAACTTAGTATGGATCTTAGCGTTAAAGTTAACCGTTCCAAACAATGCCAAGATTTTAGATGTTTATGGAAAATCGTTCTGCTAAATAGTTACCAATACCATCTTCTTCGTTAGAACCAATTACTTCATTTGCAACAGCTTTTACTTCTTCCGTACCATTTCCCATTGCAAGGCCAGTTCCTGCAAACGTAAGCATTTCCAAATCATTATCCTCATCACCAAATGCAATAATTCGATCATGAGGGATGTCATAATGCATAGCTACTTTTTTAATCCCTTCAAATTTATTCATTCCTTTAGAGATAACTTCAATGACATGCCATGGGGCAGCCCAGCGACGATGATCTACTACTTCAGCATAGACATTGCTCAAATGTTGCCTTATAGAAGGCACATCTTCTTCATCCGCATGTATTAAGAGAGATGTGGGATTTTCTGTTAAGATTTCTTGGATTGGTCCAGTCTGTAAACTGGAAGAATTCTCAGAAAAAATACTCAGTAATTTTTCATCATGATAATGAATAAACACATGATCTTTTACTTCCGCTAACATATTATGGAATGAAAAGTCTTCGCATGCTTTCACGATTTGGTGAACGGTTTGTAAATCAATAGTAGTATGTATTGCTTCCCACGAATCATCTTGTGGATGGTGCGTAAAAGCTCCATTAAAATTGACAATTGGTGTAGTTAATTCTAACTCTTTATAATACATTTCGCTTGCTCGAAAAGGTCTTCCTGTGGCGATCATGATTTCATGTCCTTGATGTTGAAGTTCTTTTAGTACTGCTTTTGTGTAAGGGGAAATGACCTTTTCATCCGTCAATAATGTTCCGTCTAAATCTAAACATATTAAGTGCTTTTCCATAAAAACGCCCTCCTGTATAAATAGTTACCGATCTCTAGTCCATTAAAGTGTACTCTTTTTTTTACTAGACGTCTAACATCTAAGCTAAAACCGTTTCCTTTTGTTTACACGAAATCTTTGTTATCATATAAAAAGATAAAGGAGTGATAGGAATGGATGCAGAATTAAAAGAGAGTTTAATGGGTGCCCTAGAACTAGTGGTTGATCCTGAATTAAATATTGATATTGTCAATTTAGGACTTGTTTACGATGTGGATGTAAATGAAGAAGGAGTAGCGACAGTTACAATGACGCTAACATCTATGGGATGTCCATTAGCAGGTACTATCGTCGATCAAATTAAAGCAGCATTTAACGACATTCCTGAAGTAAAAGAAACGGATGTTAATATTGTCTGGAATCCGCCTTGGACAAAAGATAACATGTCCCGCTATGCGAAAATTGCATTAGGGATTAGATAAGAAAAAAGGTTACCCAACAATTAAATTGGGTAACCTTTTTCTTATATAGTAAGGAAGAAAATAATTGGTCCTACGATAAAACAGTAGATTGCAAAGTAAATTAGATTTCCTTTAGCCATAATTCCCATAAACCATTTCAAGGAATAATAAGAAGCGACAAATGATCCAATAAATGCTACGACATATAGTAACCACTTGGAATTAAAATCAGGGTCACCTAAAATATCTGAAAAGGAAAGAACAGTTCCGCCAAGACTCACTGGGATAAATAGAAGAAAAGAATATCTCAAAGCTGTTTCTTGCTTTAACCCTCGAGCCATAGCAGCAACAATGGTAGCTCCAGAGCGAGAGATTCCAGGCATTAATGCCACACACTGGGCTAAACCAATAATAATGGCATCTTTTATCGTTAAACTTGCATCTCCACGCTTTCCGCGTAAATTTCTAATTAAGAACAATGCGATACCTGTAACAATTAACGACAAGGCAACGAGATATATTCTACTTGATAAACTTTCAAAAACATCTCCAAATAATACACCTATTACCGCAGCAGGGATTGTTCCAACGATTAAGTATAGAATAAACTGAAAGTCATCTTTTTTTTCCACATCTTTTGTTCGAAGATATCCTATCCCATTTACCGTTAGTCTTACTAAATCCTCCCGATAAATAACTAAAATAGCTAGCAGGGAAGCAGTATTTACGAATAACTCAAAAGATAGCCCGTCAATTTCAATTCCTAAAAAGTATTGCGCGAACTGTAAATGCCCACTAGATGAAATAGGGATAGGCTCAGTAAAACCTTGAAAAAGCCCTAATAATAAATATTTTAAAACCTCAATTATGTTTGTTTCCATTGTTACCTCCAAGTTCATGAATAGTTATGTGTAGATTGCTTATCCTAATACTATCTCACAGGAGAAGGAGAGAGGAAAATGGGACAAGCACATCAATTTAAGTCTGGTCAAAAAGCACCTAACAACGGAATGTATGTGGAAATTGGTGAAACTGGAAGTATGGTTCAACACCCTAAACAAGTAAAACTTAGAGCGGGAGATCGATTCCCTGAAACATCCAACGATGATCGTGTATGGACGTATAAACCTAAAGTATAAAGATACCTTAGGAAGTTTACCACAGATAAAATATAAATGTCGTCATAAAAAAAACTGTGCTAATTTTCGTAGCACAGTTTTTTTTTAATGCTGAACTTCTTCGTTAGGAATTATGGAAGAAATGATGAAAAGTAGGAGTGTAACTGCTACCGCAACGATGCTTCCAATAACATAGTTAAATGGAGAACCACTCATAGAGCTAACAACGTATGTAGCCATTTGAACTAACAAGAATGTCCAAAAAAATGTAAAGAAGAATTTCACCTTGTTCACCTCTTTGCGTCTATCAATAGAAATAGTATCTGTCCATAATCCTACCACATTACATAATAAAAAGACACGTTTTTTAAGCGCCTTCATATACTAAATGGACTTTTACTGTAAATGAGGGAACGCAAATGGAACAGCGCACATTTCAGCTATTTAATGAATGGTGCATCGTCCATTATCCGGAGAAACCTAGTGGGTTTGGTGTTCTCATAATTGGTGACACCCAGCATTTTGTAGATGAAAAATCTAGCTTTTGGCTACAACATTATGGACGAAATCAAATGCTTGAAGAATTATTAGACGCCGGATACACCGTTTTTACATCTAATTTGTACGGAAAACATTGGGGTAGCGATAAGGCAGCTGAACTAGTAATTTTATTGTATAAATACATGATAAAAACAGAAATTTTAAACCATCGCATCCACATTATTACAGAAGGCATGGGAAGCTTACTACTACCAAAGTTATTGCATGAGCTTTCCGATAAAATACGTAGCATATGTATCGTGTCTCCTTGTGTATCCTTAAGACATTACGCGGAACAAGAGAAACACCAACGTCTGTTTTTTAAAAGGTGGTTGCAAGAGGTTAGTATAGCGCATCAACAATCAGTAGAAAGTACGATGGGTTCAATTAGTACAATTCTTGAAAATAATTGGTCTGTTGGAGATAATCCACTATTCATAGCACATATAGTAGAAAGAGGTAAGTATGAAGGGCAAATTGCTCATGTGAAAACCATTTTTGAAAAAAGAACCAGTAACGGTTTAACAACGGAGTTTCATTATATCATGCCAGAGAAAAGAATCTTACTAATGAGAAAAATGATCTATTTCATGAGGAAATTTGAAAAAGTGCTTTAAATTGGAGGAACTCACATGGTACATGAAATTCATCACCCGTTATCTTTAGTAGGTAAAAAATTAATCCATTCCCTATTAAATGAAGGAGAAGAGGTACATGCAGTAACGTCTACACAAGAATTAGAAAACGAATTTTGGATGTATTATGGGAGAAATGCTTTATTTAAGGTATCGGATGAAGAGGAAAACGCGTATAACCACAAGTGGACAATTGAGAATTCTTTCTTAACGTACAAAGAAAACAATAAGAATGCAATCAAGATTGATTTACCTATTGAACGCTCATTAGAAAACTTTGATGATAAAATTAGTGATTTTATCGTTGCCAACATAAAGAATTTGAAACCAGGTGATACGTATTGTTTGAGTTTATCATCTGCAAGAGAGAGTAAAGAATTAGAAATTCGAATTGATAAAAAGAAGTGAAAAGACATTTTTCTTCTTTTCTATTTAGTTTGTTAAAGGTACAATATCATGTAGGTTATTTATTTCAAGTAGTATGGAACATCGACTTATTGTGTTTGTCGTGTTACCGATAAGTCGATATTCTTTCCAAATTAACTAGTTAATTGCTTGTTTAATTTGAATAAACGAAAGGAGTAACGGATGAAGAAAACTAGGATGAATCTTGTCCTTAGCTTTCTCCTTTTCATACTTTCTGGATGCTCTGTCATTTCATCAGATGAGGAAAAACAGAAAGTAGGATTGTTGGTACCAAATACGGTTAACGATCAGGTATGGGGAACAAAGGGATATAAAGGACTCTTAAAATTACAGTCACGTTACGGCTTTGAAGTGTTTTATAAAGAAGAGATTGTCAAAGAAATAGATATTAAAAACTCTGTTCAAGAACTACATAATAAGGGCGTTACGTTAATCTTCGGACATGGAAATGAGTATGTTGATATATTTAATGAAATAGCTTCTACATATCCAGAAATTCATTTTATTTCTTTTAACGGAGAAGCAACAGAAGAAAACACCACAACTTTATCCTTTGAAGGGTATGCGATGGGGTATTTTGGAGGAATGGTCGCTGCCGAGCATTCTTCTTCTCAAGAAATAGCGGTAATTGCTGCCTTTCCTTGGCAACCAGAGGTAGAGGGATTTATTGATGGAGCTAAATATCATAATCCTAAAACAAAAGTACATGCTTACTTTACAGAAGATTGGGATGACGAAGAAGTTGCGATGACTCATCTACAATCTATTACAAAGGAAACGAATACAGATGTTTTTTATCCAGCAGGCGATGGTTTTAACATTCCTGTCATTGAAAAAGTAAAAGAAGACGGTAACTACGCCATAGGATATGTTTCTGATCAAGCTGATATAAGCGAAACAATGGTGCTAACAAGTACGATTCAACATGTTGATAAACTATATGACCTTGTAGCTAAGCAATATATGGAAGATAAACTGCAGCATGGGAGTCTATCTTTTGACATGCAAGACGGAGTGATTTCGTTAGGACAATTTAGCCCGCTGTTAGAAGAAGACTTTACAGAGCAATTAAACCAATATGTAGAAAAGTATAAAAAAACAGGTGAATTACCGAAATAAAACTACGGAGCAGGTCAGCGTTATGACTTGCTTCGTAGTTTTTTTGTTACGTGACCAGTAACAACTCATCGTTAGCCACGTGATGTGGCTTGCCCTTAGATGAGTCTCCTTTGTATTAATGATCATGCTCCAAGGGATAGAAAAGAGGAAAAAGGACTTTATGGTCCCTTGGCATATACAAAAAAGAAACCAAGATACCAACCAAAACTTCAAACGCACCAACCTCTATGATTTTTCAATCTTTTCTGCTAAGTAAGACAATATTTTGGGGCCGTACTTCTTAATATACGGCTTCAACTCTTCATAACTAGAATATAGGGTTGTGCCGTGTTCTAATAACTGGTCCATATCGACATCTTCCAACCACTTCGGAAGAGGAACTTGATTGAGCAGTTCCTCTTCTGAATGTTCGGAAGGCTCTTCAACTTGATTTACTTCTTGATTTCCACGTGTATATTTTGCTCCCATAAGCTGATCAAAAATATTCTTTTTTTCTGTCATGTCAACACCTCCTATTGCATACAATATGCAGCTTTTCATTTGTGAGTTAGACATTTAACTAAAGAGATAGATAAATAAAATAGTTGCATAGCAAGTTCTTATCCTTTAAAATTAGTACCAAGTCATAATAGTACATATACAATAAAAGAGAGGTGTATGGAATGGGTGCAGGAATAAAAGGTATTGGGATGTATGTTCCAGAAAATACTGTAACGAATAAAGATTTAGAAAAAATTATGGATACATCTGATGAATGGATTCGTACTAGAACTGGTATAGAAGAGAGAAGAATAGCGTTAGATGAGCAAGATACATCCTTCCTTGCCTTTCGAGCTGCGAAAGAAGCGATGGAAGATGCTGACATATCTCCTGACCAAATTGGTTTAATACTTGTAGCAACCGTTACACCTGATCAACCATTTCCAACAGTATCTTGTATGCTTCAAGAGCAATTAGGAGCAAACGGTGCGGCTGCAATGGATGTGAGTGCAGCATGTTCAGGATTTATGTATGCAATGGCTACTGCAAAACAATTTGTGGATATGGGGACATATGATTATGTTTTAGTAGTAGGTGTTGAAAAACTTTCAAAGATTATTGATTGGAATGATCGTAATACTGCAGTTTTATTTGGAGATGGAGCGGGAGCAGTCATAATCGGTAAAACAGAAGAAGGAAAAGGATTACTTGCTTTTGACCTTGGTTCTGATGGAACTGGAGGAAAGTATCTATACCAAACTCCAGAAGACACCATTTTTATGAACGGGCGAGAGGTATTCAAGTTTGCGGTTAGACAAATGGGTGATTCTTGTGTAAAAGTAACAGAGAAAGCTGGATGGTCAAAAGAGGATGTCGATTTCTTAATTCCTCATCAAGCCAATATTCGAATCATGGAGGCTGCTAGACAACGTCTGGATCTACCAGAAGAAAGAATGTCTAAAACAGTTCATAAATATGGTAATACATCTGCAGCGTCGATACCGATTTCTTTATATGAAGAAGTAAAGAACGGTAAAATTAAAAAAGATGATAAAGTAGTGCTTGTTGGATTCGGCGGAGGATTGACATGGGGAGCGGTAGCTCTTACATGGGAAAAATAACGTAACTAGTGAAAGGAGCTCACCATAATGAAGCGAAGAGTAGTCGTAACAGGAGTCGGAGCAGTTACCCCTTTAGGGAATGATGCAGAAACAACTTGGACGAAAATGAAAAACGGCGAAAGTGGTATAGGTCCACTTACGAGATTAAACCCAGACGATTTCCCTGCAAAAGTTGCTGGGGAATTAAAAGACTTTTCTATAGAAGAATATGTAGAACGTAAAGAAGCACGTAAAATGGATCGTTTCACTCATTATGCTATTGCAGCATCAATGATGGCGGTAAAAGATGCAGGATTAGAAATTACAGAGGAAAATGCAGAACGCGTTGGTGTTTGGATTGGTTCTGGCATTGGTGGTATGGAAACATTTGAACAACAACATCAAAATTTTCTAAACCGTGGTTACAAGAGAGTGAGTCCTTTCTTTGTACCAATGATGATTCCAGATATGGCTACTGGACAAGTTTCTATCATGCTCGGAGCGAAAGGATTTAACTCGTGTACAGTAACAGCATGTGCAACAGGTACTAACTCTATTGGAGATGCCTTTAAGGTAATTCAACGAGGAGATGCAGATGCCATGATTACTGGTGGTGCAGAAGCGCCAATCACGAACATGAGTCTAGCTGGGTTCAGCTCAAATACGGCTTTATCCACAAATCCCGACCCTAATAGTGCAAGTAGACCGTTTGATAAAAATAGAGACGGATTTGTTATTGGAGAAGGTGCTGGGATTTTAGTTCTAGAAGAGTATGAAACAGCACTAGCTAGAGGAGCTACCATTTATGCAGAGATTGTAGGATACGGTTGTACTGGAGATGCCTACCATATCACTGCTCCTTCTCCAGAGGGTGAAGGTGGAGCTAGGGCAATGAAGATGGCAATCAAGGATGCAGGATTAGAGCCAGAAGAGGTAGATTACATTAATGCTCATGGAACAAGCACACCTTATAACGATCGTTTTGAAACAGCAGCAATCAAGTCTGTGTTTGGAGAGCATTCTTACAAATTAGCAGTTAGCTCAACGAAGTCGATGATTGGGCACTTACTTGGAGCTGCTGGTGGTGTTGAAGCTATTGCCACTATTTTAAGTATCCGTGACAACATTGTTCCACCAACGATTAACCTGCAAGAACAAGATCCAGATTGTGATCTGAATTACGTACCAAATGAAGCACAAGAACGTAATGTGCAAGTTGGATTAAGTAACTCTCTAGGATTTGGTGGACATAACGCATCCATCATATTTAGAAAGATATAACTTCTTTCTTTAAAACCCGCTTTCATTGGAAAGCGGGTTTTGTCATATCTATGAAGGAAAGAGAGGAGTGGCTATGGTGACCGTAATTCCAACGAACGAATATATGCGTACTTCTTTAGTACATAAACTACCTACTCCATTCCAAAAACAATTAAAGCAGCTATCTTTTTATGGAATGGATCAAAGAGTATCTTCTTTAGAAGAAATAATAGAAAAGATGGAAGAACAAAAATGGTGGGAGAAAATCCGTTATTTTGAATCTAAATATAAAGGTGAGTGGAGTGGAGTAGATTGTCCTATTTATATATATCCAATTTCCGCTAAATATTTAAAAAGTAACAAGAGTCATGTTGCAGGAGGGGCAACATTTAAAGAGGCAGTGTTCTTATTCTTACCTGCAGAACAAATTAATGGAAAAAAACTAGAAGCGCTGTTTGTTCACGAATATCATCATTATCAGAGATTAAATAAACTTCCAAAAACGATAGAGAATTTTACTTTGCTAGATTCATGTGTAATGGAAGGACTAGCCGAACATGCTGTGAGAGAATATTGTGGAGATAACTTTGTTCAATATAAAACAAAGTTATCTAAAGAAGAAGCGTTAGAAATGTGGAATAAGTATATTCTTCCAAACATAGATGAAAAGAAAAACAGTAAAATTCATGACGAAATACTCTTCGGTAAGGGTAATTATGGAAAATATTTAGGGTATGAATTAGGGTATTGGCTAGTAGATAGGTATCAGGAAAAGAATGCTTTTTCGACAAAGATAGCGTTATCACTAGATTCTAAACATTTTCTTTGAAAAATTTTTTTATGTAGGAAAAGCCCATTATATTGGGCTTTTTCTTGTTTTTTCCTAGAAAGAAACTTTTAAATTTTCAAAAAAGTGTTGCAAGTGTAATATATCTGTAATAATATTTTATTCAAATGTTACGAATTGACAGAAAATTAGCGGTTGAGGTGATCTCATGACAGTTGCAAGAAAAGGTACTTCTAACGAAACACTCCTAGAAGTAAAAGACCTAGAAACAGCTTTTAAAATCGATGGTAAATATTACAACGCAGTAGATCGCGTTTCCTTCAATGTTAAAAAACGCCAAATACTAGGAATTGTTGGAGAATCTGGTTGCGGTAAAAGTGTAATGTCTTTATCCGTAATGAGATTATTACCAAAAGGTATTGGTGAAATAAAAGGTGGTCAAATTGACTTTGAAGGTCAAGACCTTGCAGGTAAAACGGAAAAAGACATGTTAAAGCTTCGCGGAAAAGATATCTCTATGATCTTCCAAGAACCAATGACATCTTTAAATCCAGTGTTCACGATTGGTTATCAGATAGAGGAAGTCTTATTCAACCATCTATCCATCTCAAAAAAAGAAGCTAGATTAAAAAGTATTGCTTTATTGAAATCAGTAGGTATTTCTCGCCCAGATAAAATCGTTGATGAGTATCCTCACCAACTTTCTGGTGGTATGAGACAGCGTGTAATGATTGCAATCGCAATTGCACTACAACCAAAACTATTAATCGCTGACGAGCCTACAACAGCGCTTGATGTAACGGTACAGGCACAGATCCTAGAACTACTTAAAGAAATTCAAGAAGTAAATGAAATGTCCATCATTTTAATTACTCATGACTTAGGTGTTGTAGCAGAAATGTGTGATGAAGTAGTAGTTATGTACGCTGGCAGAATCGTAGAACGTGCAGACGTAGATACACTATTCCATAACCCTAAGCATCCTTATACAGAGTTACTGTTAGGAGCTATTCCAAAAATGGACGAAGAAGTAGAAACGTTAAGTTCCATTGGTGGTATTGTTCCTTCACTAAAAAATATGCCAGAGGTTGGTTGCCGTTTCGCTAACCGTTGTCCGAAGGCAATGGAGTCGTGCTTACAAGTAACACCTGCTCTTGGTGAAGTTGAAGCAAATCATGATGTAGCTTGTTTACTTTATGAGACTAGTCAACAGAAGGAAGGAGCAGCAGCGCGATGACAGTAAATCTTGAAGAAAAAGTAGTTGAAGGTAAAAGAGTATTATTAAATATTAAAAATTTAAAAACTCATTTCCCTGTAAAAGGCGGAATCTTAAAAAAGACTGTAGGTCATGTGAAAGCCGTTGATGGAGTTTCTTTTGAAATACTAGAAGGAGAAACTTTGGGACTAGTTGGGGAGTCCGGTTGTGGTAAGTCTACAACAGGACGAACAATTATGCGACTAATTAAACCTACTGAAGGTGCCATTGAGTTTGATGGAAAAGATATTACTAGTTTAAGAGGAAAGACGTTACGAGAAATTCGACAAGATATTCAAATGGTGTTCCAAGATCCATATGCTTCTCTAAACCCAATGCAAATGGTAGGAGACATTGTATCCGAACCTATTAGAAACTTTACAAAAAAGAGCATGAAATCACTAGAAGGCGAAGTGAAAGAACTTCTACAAAGAGTAGGTCTTCCAGAAGAGTCTTACTATAAATATGCTCATGAATTCTCCGGTGGTCAGCGTCAACGTATCGGGATCGCTCGTGCGTTAGCGCTAAAGCCAAAACTTATTATTGCGGATGAGCCGGTTTCTGCACTAGATGTTTCCGTTCAATCGCAAGTACTAAACCTTTTAAAAGAGTTACAAGATGAATTCAACTTAACATTCTTATTTATTGCTCATGATTTAAGTGTTGTAAAACATATGAGTGATCGTATCGGAGTAATGTATCTTGGTCAGTTGGTGGAACTTGCTGATAAAGATAGCTTATATAAAGAACCTTTGCATCCTTACACGAAAGCATTGGTTTCAGCTATACCGGAGCCAGACCCACGCAAACGTAAACAACGTATTGTCTTAGAAGGGGATGTTCCGAGCCCATTAAATCCACCAACTGGTTGTCCATTCCATACTCGTTGTCCAGAGGCACGAGAGGAGTGCAAGGCAGCAAGACCAGCCTTAAAGGAGGTGAAGCCGGGCCATAGTGTAGCTTGTGTACTTTATTAAATTTTAAAAACATTCTGGGGGAAAAATACAATGAAAAAGAAATCATTATTAACTTTAGGTACTAGTGTACTAGCATTATCAGCATTCCTTGCTGCATGTAGTGAAGAACCGGCTGCAACGCCTGAAAAGCCAGCGGATGATGGTCAAGGTACAACGGAAGAGCCAGCTGCAGTCGAAGGCGGTACAGTAACATTTGGTTACACACAACCATTTGCTGGAGTATTATCTTATGCGTTCTATGAAGGGGAAGATGATGCAAATATTCTTCAATTCATGCATGAAGGCTTAACTCAATTAGATGACGAGCTAGTAGCTGTTCCTAATTTAGCTTCTTGGGAAGTTGCAGAAGACTACAAATCTGTTAAGTTTACTCTAGAACAAGGTGTTAAATGGCACGATGGTGTAGAGCTAACAGCGAAAGATATGGTGTTCGCTTGGGAAATCATCGGTCACAAAGACTACACTGGACCTCGTTTCGCAAACGTATCAAACATCGTTGGTATTGATGAGTATAAAGAAGGAACTGCTGAGACTATCTCTGGGGTTGAAGTTCATGATGACTACAGCTTCACAGTTAACTTTAAAGAACCATCTGTTGTACTAGTTGAAAATCTATGGACAATTCCAGAGCCAAAGCACCACTATGAAGGTGTAGCTATTGCTGATTTAGCAGCTTCTGCACAAGTTCGTCAAACTCCTATTGGGGTTGGACCATTCAAAATCAAATCTATCACTCCAGGTGAGAGCGTTGAACTTGAGCGCTATGAAGACTACTGGCAAGGTGCAGCAAAACTTGATGGTGTAGTTTATAAAATCATCGACGGAGCGCTTGCACAAGGTTTAATCCAAAATGGTGAAATCGATATCATTGAAGCACCAAAAGATCAATGGGCTACAATCTCTACTCTAGAAAACGTAAACCCTGTAACAGCTGATGCAATGTCCTATAGTTACATCGCATTTGATTGGGGTAAATATGATCACGATAAAGGTATGGTTGTATCTGACAACCCTAAATTCCAAGAAAAGAAACTACGTCATGCATTAGCGCATGCACTTGATCGTCAAGCGTTCATTGATGCATTTGCTAATGGACTTGGTAAACCGCTTAACGCGCCATTCCCATCCATCTCATGGGCTGCTATTCCAGATAGCGAAATCAATACGTACGAGTATGACGTGGAAAAAGCAAAATCACTTCTTGATGAAGCTGGTTATGTAGATAAGGATGGAGACGGTTTCCGTGAAGATCCAAAAGGAGAACAATTCTCTGTAAACTTCGACGCAATGAGCGGAGCAGAAACATCAGAAGCACGTGCACAATTCATCATCCAATCTTGGGGTGAAGTTGGAATTAAAGCACAACTTAACGGTGGAGCTCTTAAAGAGTTCAACTTATTCTATGACACAATCGAAGCAGATGATCCATCTGTTGAAACGTTCATGGGTGCATGGGGTCTAGCGGCTGATCCAGATCCAGCTGGTATCTGGTTATCTACGGATACTTGGAACATGTGGAGATGGTATAACGAAGAGTCTGACGCTCTAATCAAAAAAGGTACAACGTTACCAGCTGAAGGTCAAGATGTTATCGAGCACCGTACTGCAATCTACCACGACTGGCAAAAACTTGTTAACGAAGAGCTTCCTGTAATCTTCTTCGAACAACGTGTAGACCCTTGGGCAATCAACAAACGCGTTCAAGGTGTAGAAGTAACGCCATTCGGTGTATCTGACTACCACTTATGGTCTGTTACAGAATAATAGATTTACCTTGTGATGGTGATTCAGCCTTATGGCTGAATCACATCATCTTATGGAAATTCCATCGCTTAAATGAAAGTAGGCGAGATATGGACTAGACTGAAACAGAAGGAGAATAAGCCATGCTTCAATATACGATTAGACGTATTCTTATCATGATCCCCATGCTACTTTTAATTTCTGTAGTGATTTTCTCTTTGGCAAAAGCAATGCCAGGTGATCCACTGTCAGGAAAAATTGATCCTCTTAACTCAGATCCTCATTATATTGCTGATATGCGAGAACAGCTTGGATTAAATGATCCATTACCTGTCCAATATGCAAGATGGGTAGGTGGCCTAGTACAAGGTGATTTGGGTGAATCATTTAGACACAAACGTGAAGTATCCGATTTAATCGCATCTCGAATCCCCAATACGTTATTACTAGCTGTTATGTCTTTAGTTATTACGTACATTTTTGCATTTATTATGGGAAGCTACTCTGGTCGTAAACCATATACATTAGGTGATAATTTGATAGCAGGATTTAACTACCTTGGAATAGCAATTCCTAGTTTCGTAGCTGCTATTGTATGTATTTATGTCTTCTCAATCCAACTTCAATGGTTCCCAGCAACTGGATCAGTTGGTTCTGGAGTAGAAGCAGGATTTGGATATTGGGTTAGTAAGCTAAAACACACGTTGCTACCAGCTTTAGTTTTAGGTTTACTTTCCACAGCTTCTTATACACAATATTTACGTAACGATATTATCGAAAGTGCTAGAAAAGATTACGTTCGTACAGCCCGTGCAAAAGGTACGAAAGAGTCTAAGATCTATAACGTTCATATTCTAAGAAACTCTATTATTCCAATTGTTACATTATTAGGTTTTGATTTTGCTGGATTACTAGGTGGAGCTATTATCATTGAAACCATCTTTACTTATCCAGGAATTGGTTACTTATTTATTGATGCAGTAAACGGTCGTGACTATTCTGTTATGATGGCGATTGCCATGATCTTAACTGTCTTTACATTACTAGGAAACTTACTATCAGATCTTCTATACGGTGTGGTTGATCCACGTATCCGTTTAGATTAAGGAGGCAAAGAATTCGATGGAACCTCAAGTGAATATACAAACATCTACACCGCCTTCTACTGGTGGTACTCCTGCTCAGACAAAAGGATTATCTCCATGGGCAATCGCAAGAAAGAAATTTTTAAGAAACAAGTTAGCAATGGGATCCCTGGTTGTATTGTTACTTATTGCTGGGTTATCCATATTTGCAGAACCATTAACAATGCCAATGGAAGAAACAGCTAAACAGAACATTATGGCATTAAGTAAACAACCTGGTGATGAATATATCCTAGGAACTGATAAGCAAGGAAGAGATGTGTTTGCAAGACTATTACACGGCGGAAAGATCTCCCTTACGTTAGCATTCTCGATCACTTCAATTATTCTAATCATTGGATCACTAGTTGGTTCAATGGCAGGGTACTTTGGTGGTAAAGTGGATGCTGTGTTAATGAGATTCGTAGACTTTGTCATGACATTCCCATTCTTACTATTCGTAATCGTTGTACAAGCAACGTTCGGTGGTGGGGGAATCATCTCCCTAATCTTAGTAATTAGTTTACTGAGCTGGGGTGGGGTAGCACGTATGGTACGTGGTAAGATCATGGCGGAAAAAGAAAATGAGTACATTTTAGCAGCTGTATCGATTGGATGTAAGACGCACCAAGTTATCTTGAAGCATCTAATTCCAAACGTGCTTTCTACTATTATCGTAAACGGAACCTTAATCCTAGCATCTATGATCGTTGCAGAAACGGCACTTTCTTTCCTAGGCTTCGGTGTTCCACTAACAACGCCAACTTGGGGTAACATGCTGCAAGAAGCAAGAAGCCCAGATGTTCTAGCACAAAAAATCTGGATCTGGATTCCACCAGCAGCAGTATTAACAACAACAATCCTTTGTATCAACTTCATCGGAGAAGGTCTAAAGGACGCACTAAACCCAAAATCTTTCCGTTAATAAAACGAATTGTAAAGACAGGTACATTCTTTATAGAGTGTACCTGTTTTTGTGTGTTTAGGATTTAGAACTATGTATTAAAAATGAGAGTACTACAGATTAAAAAGGTATTAACCATATTTTCTTAGGGATTGGAGCGGAAGGGGGCGACTCCTACGGGAAAGGTGGGTTACTGAGACCCCACAGGAGCGCGTACTTCAGCGACGAGGAGGCTCAGCAACCCGCCCCGTGGAAAGCGTCCCCCTGCAGCGGAAATCCCTGTGCAGTCTCTTGTTCTCTTGTAATTCACATATTTTTTTAGGTCCATTCATAATCACTATTTATCCATCAAAGGAATAAATTAACTAATTTCTGTTCATACTGTTCCACATAAACATGGAAGAGAGGGATCAGACATGCAGTATCTTCATGACGTATGGGTAAACTGGTTTGAAGGGGAAGAAAACGGTTATAACGTTTGTCATTTTCACGAATGGAAAAGAGAAGATGTCATTGAACTCTTAGATCAAGTACCTCTACTATACATATCAAGAGACCTATTCGAGTATATAGAAAATGACCTTTCAGAGCTTCCGGCATTATTACTAGAAGAAATCTATCAAAAATCATACTTACGGAAAAATCACGAGAGAACAACGGTTGATTACGCATGTGTGCTAACAGATGGGAATCGAATTATAGCGATTGATACGATTGGATATCAGATACCTATTCGTAAAAGCAGAATTATCCCAAGACATGAACAACTGGTGTATGAAATGATTCAACAAGAAGAACCGAGACGATTTGAAATTCCAAGAAACGCGTATAAAAAAGAGCATCATATTTTATCTCCCTCACCAATAGAAATGCGTGGATTAACACGAAAAGAACGTCAATTAAAACAGTTGCTTTATATGGCATTAGATCATCTTTACACAAGCAAAAATGTTTCAGAACTTCGCTACTGGTTTACAGAGTGGGAGCCAGACCAGTACCGCAACATTCAACATCTATCTTTTGAAGAGCTGTGGACACCATTCTATTCAGCAATTAAATCAGGATGGAGCAAAGAACATGTGTTACTTTGTGAAAGAATGATTAAAGGGCAACCTTTCTTCGAGAGACTTTGGGAAGTTGAAACACAGTCCGTAAATGAAAAACCACCGTTATGGCATTAATGCCTAACGGTGGTTTTTTGTTACGTGACTAGTAACAACTCAGGATTGGCAACGTGAAGTTGCCGGTACTTACCTGAGTATCCTTAAAATAAATCCTCCAGGCGGCAAGTTTGTGCACAAATTCATGTATTGTAAATATTAATGTCTCCCAAGCCCAAGCGCCTTTTCCATTTTTCGAACCATCTTATTAGCTACAAAGTTAGCTTTTTCTGCACCACGATCTAAAATCGCATCTAGTTCATCTGAATTAATTAGTTCATGATATCTTTCTTGAATTGGAGTAAAGTAATCAACTACTACTTTCGCTAAATCTCCTTTAAAGTCTCCATATCCTTTTCCTTCATAAGATTGAACAATATCGTCAATAGAACGTCCTGTTAGGATAGAGTAGATCGTCAGTAAGTTAGATACTCCTGGCTTATTCTCTTTGTCGTAACGGATAACACCTTCTGAATCCGTTACGGCACTCTTAATTTTCTTTTCTAATTGCTTCGGATCATCCAGTAGACGAATGACTGCTTTTTGATTTTCATCTGACTTACTCATTTTTTTAGTAGGATCTTGTAAGGACATAATTCGAGCACCAACTTCAGGAACGCGAATGTCTGGAATAGTAAAGATATTGTTGTACTTGTTATTGAAACGCTCTGCTAGATCTCTTGTAAGCTCAATATGTTGTTTTTGGTCTTCCCCAACAGGAACTAGGTCTGTTTGATATAAAAGGATGTCAGCTGCTTGAAGAGAAGGGTACGTAAACAAACCAGCTGATACAGAAGCTTTGCCTTCTGATTTATCCTTAAACTGTGTCATTCGCTCTAATTCACCCATATAAGTGGAACATTGTAACATCCATCCTGCTTGTGCGTGGGCTGGTACTTCCGATTGGATAAATAAAGTTACCTTTTCTGGATCTAATCCAACTGCCACGTATAGAGCTGCAAGTGATCTGATTTGTTTCTTTAGTTCCTTTTTTTCTTGAGGAACTGTTATGGCATGTTGATCAACAATACAGAAGTAACAGTCGTATTGTTCTTGTAGTTCCACAAACTGTCTCATTGCGCCAATGTAATTACCTAACGTAATGGTTCCACTAGGTTGTATTCCTGAAAAAATCTTTTGCATGATGTTTCCTCCTATTAAGAAGATGCGTAAACAAAGAAAAAAACCCATTCGTCCCCATAAATCTAGGGACGAATGAGTTTCCATCCGCGGTACCACCCTAAGTACTATAAACATAGTCACTCAAGCTTACCCGTAACGAGGGTGATACGTCTTTTGCTACTACGTGTAGGTTCACAAAAGATGCTCCAGAGTCCATTCATTATCTTCCTATGCTTGTTTGCACCGACCACAAGCTCTCTTCTATAGGAGGGGATAATTACTACTCTCTATCTACGCTCTTCATATTTACTTATAGTATAGAAAAACTAGTACATAATATCAAGAGTGCAACAGATAAATTCCTATTCCCATTAGGATCAGTAACACTAATCCGTTCCACAATAAAAAGCCAAAAGGGAGAGTGATTAACTCTGAGAGATATCGATTTTCATCATCATTTTCTAACACTGCTTTAGGTGCAAATGTTTTCTTTACACCATATGCCATTAAATCAAAAAAGCCACTTGATAAAATGTAGATGGAAACACCTATAAAAGCAGAAGTTCCTCCTATATAAAAGAGAGTATTGACAAAATTTAAAAGGGTAAATCCTCCATCTGAAAAGAAAACTAACAGAAATACTAGAAAGATGGAAATCGAAAAAGTATAAAGAAAAGATTTCAAATTGTACACCTCGCATAAACAATTGTATACTCTAAAACACCAGCACAAAATATAGTAGAATAAACGTGAATAATTATTCTGAAATACCACATTTTTATGCGTGCTAAGTTTGTTGTAGTTTTTATACAATTGAAAACATTGTTATATTTCTAAAATACATAATCTCTTGTAGAATGTCCAATTTTGTTGATTTCAAGGGAAATTATCCAGAAATAAACACTAGTTTCAAGGTAATATGTTATTGAATAGAGATTAATATTATTTCAATTGTGTAAATTTTTTTTGAAAAATTAATGTACAAACCGAAAAAATTATGTATAATAATCATTGTAGAAATTTTTCAGAAAAATAAAAAAGGGAGGTCAATCGAATGAGAAAATCAAAACTTTCATTCCTACTAGCACTATCATTAGTATTAAGCATGTTTCTAGCAGCTTGTTACGGTGGTGGTGATTCTTCGGAGCCAGCTAAAGAAGGTAACGGAGAAGGCGGCGAGTCAGCTGCACCACAAGTACTTAATGTATTAGAAACAGCAGAAATTCCTACTATGAACACAATCATGGCGCAAGACGCTGTAGCGTTCAACGTTATGAACCAAGTATTTGAAGGTCTTTACCGTTTAGATAAAGACAACCAACCAACTCCAGGTATGGCAGATGGTGAACCAGAAGTAAATGAAGACGGAACAGTTTATACGTTTAAACTACGTGATGCTGAATGGTCTAATGGAACTCCTGTAACTGCTAACGATTTCGTATTTGCTTGGCAACAAGCTGTAAACCCAGATAACGCTACTCCATATGGAGCATACATGATGAACGGTGTTATCAAAGGTGCTACAGAAGTTTCTGAAGGTGCTTCTCTAGATACTTTAGGAGTAGTAGCGAAAGACGATAAAACTCTAGAGGTTACTCTTGAGCGTCCAGTACCATACTTCATGTCTTTAATGACATTCCCAACTTTCTACCCTCTAAACCAAGAGTACTATGAGTCTCAAGGTGAGGCGTATGCAACAAACAGCGACACGATGATCTACAACGGTCCTTTCACATTATCTGATTGGAACGGAACAGGTTTATCTTGGAAATATAAAAAGAATGATTCTTATTGGGATGCAGAAACAGTACAATTATCTCAAATTAACGTAGAAGTTGTTAAAGAGCCAGGTACTGCTGTAAACCTTTATGAAACTGGTGAAACTGACCGCGCTGGTTTATCTGGTGAGTATGCTGCACAATATGCTAACCATGAAGACCTGAAAAAATTCTTGAGCCAACAGTATTCTATTTTAAATACAATCAAGATAATAACGGAAAAACAGATTTAGCTAACGAAAATATCCGTAAGGCTATTTCATTAGCAATTGATAAAGAAGCTATGGTTAACAATATCTTAGCTAATGGTTCTATTGCAGCTAACCAATTAGTACCAAAAGAATTCACTTTCCACCCAGAAACAAACGAAGATTTCTTCAACAACAACAGTGATGTTGGTTTAGGTTACGATGTTGAGCAAGCAAAAGAATACTTTGCAACTGGTTTAGAAGAGTTAGGTAAAGATGCAATTTCTTTAGAAATCCTAGGTGGAGACACAGAAGCTTCTAAGAACATCCATGCTTACATTAAGAACCAACTTGAAACTAACCTTGAAGGTTTAACAATTTCTGTATCAGAAGTACCATTCAAGATTCGTTTAGATCGTGATACAAAAGAAGATTATGACATCCAAGTTGCTGGATGGGGTCCTGACTATCAAGATCCAATGACTTTCGTTGATCTATTTGTTACGGATGGTGGTCATAACCACTCAAACTATTCTAACGCTGAATATGATCAGTTAGTTGAAGATGCTAAGACTACTCTTTCTGGCGATGTTAATGCACGCTGGGAAGCAATGGTTCAAGCTGAACGCATCCTTCTTGAAGAAGCTGCATTTGGTCCACTTTACCAACGTGCTGCTGCAGTTCTTCAACAAGACTATGTAAAAGGTTTAATCGAGCATCCATTTGGAGCTGACTTCTCATACAAGTGGGCTACTGTGGAAAAATAATATAGTTTTGGTTCATCCAACTATATTAAGCAAGAAAAGAGAGTATATAAGTATATACTCTCTTTTCCAATGCTAGAGAATTGTCGAATTTTGTTTAATTTTCAAACTACTTTATGTTAAAAAGATCAGGAGGTGCAACGATGGTAAAATACATTGCCCAACGTTTAATTTATATGGTTATTACGTTATTTCTAATCGCTTCTTTTACATTCTTCCTCATGCAGTTACTGCCAGGGACACCCTATAATAACCAAGATAAACTATCAGATGCACAAATAGAAATTATGAATGAAAAGTATGGACTTAATAAATCTGTGCCAGAGCAATATGCATTATATATCGGTGGTTTAGTACAAGGTGACCTTGGCGTGTCTTTCCAATTTGATAACCGCGACGTATCTGACCTCATCGCTAATCGCATCGGTCCTTCCGCAATTTTAGGTTTCCAAGCAATGTTCTTTGGTACAATCATCGGAATAGTTCTAGGAATTTTAGGAGCCTTATTTCAGAACACATGGATTGATTATGGTAGTACATTTATTGCGGTTTTAGGTAAATCAATACCTTCATTCGTTTTTGCTGCACTATTACAATACTGGATAGGTGTTAAGGCAGGATGGTTACCTGTAGCATTCTGGAGAGGGCCTGAATATTCGATTCTGCCTACAATAGCTCTTGCAATGTTCCCAATTTCCATTGCTGCTCGTTTTATGAGAACAGAATTAATAGAAGTATTTAATTCTGATTACATCATGTTAGCTAGAGCAAAGGGAGCAAGCACGTTTGAAATTTCTGTTAAGCATGCATTGCGTAATGCGTTAATTCCATTAATTACTGTTCTTGGACCACTAGCTATTGGACTAATCACTGGTTCACTAGTAATTGAGAAAATCTTCTCTATTCCTGGTTTAGGAGAACAGTTCGTAAAATCTATCCAAGTAAATGACTATCCTATAATCATGGGAACAACTTTGCTATTCTCATTCTTATTAATTGTCATTATTCTTGTAGTAGATATTTTATATGGAATTATCGATCCGCGAATTCGTCTAGCGGGAGGTAAAAAGAAATGAGTCAACAAAACGAAACAATTTCAAAAGATCTATTTAAACCGGCAGTAATGACTGGTCAAGATAATGAAAGAATTGAGAAGCCAAGTTTAAATTATTGGCAAGATGCATGGCTTCGTTTACGTAAAAATACAGGTGCAGTTGTAAGTTTAGTTATCGTTATATTATTAACGATCATGGCATTTGCAGGGCCTTACATGTCTCCACATGATTCTCAAACGCAAAACTTAGCACATTCCAACTTACCTCCAAAAATCCCTGGTATTGAAAACCTAGGTATCTTTAACGGAGAAATGGAAGTAGCTGGTACAGTCCAAAACGTCTATGAAACAAAAGGTGTGGATGCATACTATTGGTTTGGTACAGATGGTTTAGGACGTGACTTATTCTCCCGTGTTTGGGAAGGTACCCAAATTTCTTTATACATTGCTATCGTTGCCGCACTAATTGATATGGTAATCGGTGTAGCATATGGTGGTATTTCTGCTTACTACGGTGGTAGAGTGGATAATGTTCTGCAACGTATCATTGAAGTTATTGTTGGTATTCCAAACTTAGTAATTGTAATTTTAATGATTCTATTACTAGATCCAGGATTAACTTCAATCATTATTGCCCTAACTATTACCGGTTGGGTAGGTATGGCACGTGTTGTTCGTGGTCAAACATTAAAATTGAAGAACCAAGAGTTTGTTCTTGCTGCCAAGACACTTGGAGCAAAAGATTCTACTATAATTTTCAAACATCTAATTCCTAACTTAGCTGGTGTTATTCTAATCAACACTATGTTTACGATCCCAAGTGCTATTTTCTTCGAAGCATTCTTAAGCTTTATTGGATTAGGATTACCAGAAGAAAATGCTTCTCTAGGGTCATTAGTAGAGAATGGGTATAAAACATTACAGTTCTTACCTCACTTAATGGTGTGGCCTTCTGTAGTAATCAGTTTAATCATGATTACATTTAACTTATTAGCTGACGGAGTGCGTGATGCACTAGATCCAAAAATGCGTGATTAAGGTAGGTGAACAAAATGACAAACGTTTTAGAAGTAAAAGATCTTCATATTTCTTTCCATACATTCGGTGGAGAAGTACAAGCTATTCGTGGTGTTGACTTTGAATTGAAAAAAGGGGAAACGCTAGCGATCGTTGGAGAATCAGGTTCTGGTAAATCTGTTACGACAAAAAGCATTATGCGTCTTTTACCAGAGCAAAACTCCGAAGTGAAATCAGGTCAAATCCTTTTTGAAGGAAAAGACTTAGCGTCGATTTCTGAAAAGAAAATGCAATCTGTTCGTGGAAAAGATATTTCGATGATTTTCCAAGACCCAATGACATCTCTAAACCCAACGATGACTATCGGTAAGCAGATTATGGAACCATTATTAAAGCATCAAAAATTATCATCATCAGAAGCTAAAGCACGTTCTATTGAATTATTGAACTTAGTAGGTATTCCTAATGCACAAGAGCGTTTTAAGCAATATCCTCACCAATTCTCTGGTGGTATGAGACAACGTGTTGTTATTGCGATTGCTCTTGCTTGTAATCCTAAAGTTCTCATTGCTGATGAACCAACAACAGCATTAGACGTAACAATCCAAGCCCAAATTTTAGAATTAATGAAGGACCTTCAAAAGAAAATTGATACATCCATTATCTTTATTACACATGATTTGGGTGTAGTTGCGAACGTTGCAGATCGCGTAGCAGTAATGTATGCAGGTAAAATTGTAGAAGTTGGAACAGTAGATGAAATCTTCTATAATCCAAAACACCCTTATACATGGGGCCTTATTAGTTCAATGCCTTCTCTAGATGCTACAGAGGAAGAGTTATATGCAATACCAGGAACACCTCCAGACTTATTATCTCCACCTAAAGGAGATGCATTTGCACCTCGTAATCCTTATGCGATGCAAATTGATTTAGAGAAACAACCTCCTATGTTCAAAGTATCTGATACACATTATGCAGCTACTTGGTTATTACACCCAGATGCTCCTAAAGTAGAGCCACCTGAGGCAGTAAAGATGCGCATGCATAAGTTCCAAGGTAAGGGGGAATAAGTATGACAGAACAAAAAAAGTTATTAGAAATTAAAAATTTAAAACAACATTTCAATATTGGTAGACCAAACGAAGTAAAAGCAGTTGATGGTATCTCTTTTGATATTTATAAGGGAGAAACATTAGGTTTAGTTGGTGAATCAGGTTGTGGTAAATCCACTACTGGTCGTACAATTATCCGCCTTTATGATGCTACTGATGGAGAAGTAATTTATGACGGTGAAAATGTTCATGGCAAGAAATCTAAAGCAGATTTAAAGAAATTTAACCGTAAAATGCAAATGATCTTCCAAGATCCTTATGCATCATTAAACCCAAGAATGAAAGTGGAAGACATTATCGCGGAAGGTATTGATATTCACGGTCTTGCGAAGTCGAAAGAAGAACGCAAAAAAATGGTTCATGATCTTTTAGAGACGGTAGGGTTAAATAAAGAACACGCGAACAGATACCCACATGAATTCTCTGGTGGACAACGTCAGCGTATCGGGATTGCAAGAGCATTAGCTGTTCAACCTGAATTTATCATCGCGGATGAGCCGATTTCTGCACTTGACGTATCTATCCAAGCGCAAGTAGTTAACTTAATGAAACGACTTCAGCGTGAAAAAGGTCTTACGTATTTATTCATTGCCCATGATTTATCGATGGTTAAATACATTTCAGATCGAATTGGAGTAATGTATTTCGGTAAGTTAGTAGAGCTTACAACAGCGGAGAACTTATACAAAAACCCATTACATCCGTATACTCAATCGCTATTATCAGCAATTCCACTTCCAGACCCAGACTATGAACGTCAACGTGTACGTAAAACATATGACCCTAAGTCTCATGGTTATGGAGAAGGGGAAGAAGTAAAAATGAGAGAAGTAGCGCCTGATCACTTTGTTCTGTGTTCAGAATCAGAATTTAAACAGTATCAAGCTGCTTATAAGTAAAAAAATGAGGCTGGGACTGAACAAAAAGGTACATTTCGAAAAAACGAATGTACCTTTTTTGTGTTGTATTTAAGATTATAATACTGCAGAATTAGTGCAATTATAGAATATTTCTTAGGGATTGGAGCGGAAGGGGGCGACTCCTACGGGATAGGTGGGTTACTGAGACCCCACAGGAGCGCGTTCTTCAGCGACGAGGAGGCATGTCTAGCTTCAGGTGCGCAGATGCTCGGCAAACTCAGATGGCCCTGTGGTGGCTGAAGAACTGCCTCCTCGGTCCCTCCAAGTTTGTTGCCGCATCTAAACGCGCACCTTACGCTTTTCGAAACAGCAACCCACCCCGTGGAAAGCGTCCCCCTGCAGCGGAAATCCCTGTGCAATCACTTTCGGGTTTTGTCCCAGCCTCTTTTTTTTCGCTTTGTAAATGCGAATTGTACGTATTCGACATACAATTTATTACCTTGGAAATATCGACACGAAAAAGGTTAATTTTGCAGAATATAGGGAAAAAGAAGGATATACAAAAATAAGGAGCGATTATGATGGACTGGTATGAAAAACTAAATCAATATTTTCCGGTAGAAGAAATGAAATCAAAGCAACATATGGAGTCTCTCTTAAAAGAAAAAAAAGATGTTTACTTCAAAGAGGAAGGGCCTCATCACGTATTAATGTATGCAGAGTTTAAACATTTTGTATTTGTAGATTATTTATTTGTTTCAAAGGATGCTAGAGGCCAAGGTTTAGGTAAGAAGCTAATGAAGTTTCTTCAAGACAAAAACAAACCTATTTTACTCGAAGTTGAACCTGTAGATGTGAACGACGAAGATACAGCTAAAAGGTTGTATTTTTACAAACGAATAGGCTTTAAGCATGCAGATAAAATTGGCTATGAAAGAAAATCATTAGCTACTGGTGAAGTAACTACAATGGAGATCTTATATTGGTCTCCAACGAATGCAAGTGAAGAAGAGATTTATGAAGCTATGAAGACTATTTATGAGGACATTCATACGTATAAAGATGAAGAATTCTATAAAGGGAAATATGAAGATGTTGAACAAGTATTATCCATTGACGAAAAGAATAAGGAAAATATTTTGAAATCTTTAGACTGATTTTTTATTTTTTTCATCTAATTTTCATCTTGAACCTTTAGTATGTAACTTGTACACGATGTTTATCAACTTTACAAGGAGGGTATAGATGAATGTGTACAAATCTTCTACATCTAAAGAATGATTAATAAAAAACGTCTATTCATAGAGTGAAATATTGTGTATAATAATTATAGAAATTCCTAAATTAAAGTAATTACAAATAACTTACATCATAATCTTACATTAAATGAAGGAGTGTTGATGATCATGGTAACATTGTACACTTCACCAAGTTGCACATCTTGTCGCAAAGCGAAAGCATGGTTAGAAGAACATGATATTCCATATACAGAAAGAAATATTTTCTCAGAGTCTATGTCATTAGATGAGATTAAAGAGATTTTACGTATGACGGAAGATGGAACAGATGAGATTATCTCTACACGTTCTAAAACGTTCCAAAAGCTTAACGTAGATTTAGATAGTTTGCCACTTCAACAATTGTATGAGATCATTCAAGGTAATCCTGGTCTTTTACGTCGTCCAATTATTATTGATGAAAAAAGACTGCAAGTAGGGTACAATGAAGATGAAATTCGTCGTTTCTTACCTCGTAAAGTAAGAACGTATCAATTGATGGAAGCAAGAAAAATGGTCAACTAATGATAAAACCTTCATACGTTAGTGTATGAAGGTTTTTTTATAAATTTGGGTAAGCTAATTAGTACTAAAGATTTACCAAACTTTTCTGCCGCGCCAGAGCACACTCCTTACGCTTTTCTATGAAATTTGGGCAATCTTTTCATTTCCCTTTCGCTTCAACTTATCATAAAATATAAGTACAAGATGGAATTCATCTAGTAAGGACATTGGTCCAGGGTGAGATTCCCTTCACCAAAAATATTAGAAGGGAGATGGGATACAATGGAAATCGAACGTATTAATGATAACACAGTAAAGTTTTACGTCTCTTACATGGATATTGAAGAGAGAGGTTTTGATCGAGAAGAAATTTGGTACAACCGAGATAAGAGTGAAGAATTATTTTGGGAAATGATGGATGAAGTGCATCAAGAAGAGGAATTTACAGTGGAAGGCCCACTATGGATACAAGTTCAAGCATTAGATAAAGGCTTAGAAATACTTGTTACTCGAGCACATATGACGAAAGATGGTCAACGGTTTGAGTTACCTGTACCAGAGGAAAAGCTAAAAGATATTGGTGTGGATGGTCAAATTGAAGATTTCTTAGATGAGCATTTCCAAATGAAAAGCCACGGACAGGATGATTCATCCTTTGAGTTTATGTTACAGTTCGCTGACTTTGAAGATATTATCTCATTATCCAAACGACCAGGACTAGAATTTGTTCAAACATCCCTTTATGCGGCAAATAATAAATATTATTTATATGTGGAATTCCCAGAGGACGACTTTACAGAGGACTTAATTGAAGATACTCTAAGTATCCTATTAGAATATGGTAGAGAATCACACACAACCGTACACTGGTTACAAGAGTATGGTAAAACGGTTATGAAAGAAGATGTCTTTTCACAAGTTCAAAACTTTTTTGCATAACTAGAGCCGATTTCTTATTAGGAATCGGCTTTTTCAAAATTTAATGGTGCTTTACATCCCGGAGGCAACGTAATGAAAAATACGTTTCGTGTTATATTATTTGGTTTAGCGATTGGATTATTTTATTTTGCAATTAGAGATTTTTTACCATTTGATTGGACAAACTATGTTAGTTTAGCTTTAACTATGATGGTCATTATTATTGGGTTTATTATCTTTTTTGAAAATCGTCATCCTACTCAGACACTTACATGGCTTGTTGTACTAGGAGCTTTTCCTTTGCTAGGGTTTATTTTTTACTTATTATTTGGTCGAAGTTATCGTAAAGAAAAAACGTTTAAGCAGAAATATATATTGGACCAAAAGTGGGTAAAGAAATATTTTACAAGTACCACTCATGAGTTACTGGATTTACCTTCTTCCAAAAGGCATCAAAACTTCTACCAGTTAACTCAAAAATTAAGCCAGTCACCTATTACTTTTGCAACAGAAACAAAGGTTTTGACAGATGGGAAAGAGACTTTTTCTACAATTATAGAAGAATTAGAAAAGGCACAACACCATATTCATTTCCAATACTACATTGTGCGAAATGATGAGTTAGGTAATAAAATTGGCGATATCTTAAAGAGGAAGGCAGAAAGCGGTGTGCAAGTCCGTTTTATGTATGATGCAGTAGGGTCTTGGAGTTTGTCCAAAAAATATCTTACTAGACTAAAACATTCAGGTGTAGAGGTTGTTGCTTTCAATCCAGTATATTTACCTTTTTTAAACAACAAATTTAATTATCGTAACCACCGTAAAATCATTGTTATCGATGGAGATACAGGGTTTATGGGTGGCTTAAATGTTGGGGATGAATATCTTGGTAAGAATTCAGACTTTGGATATTGGAGAGATACTCATTTACTATTAAAGGGTGAGGGTGTAAGAAATCTTCAATTAATTTTCTTCCAAGATTGGTTTTATATGACGAATGAGAGCTTTTTAACGCCAGGTTACCTTCAATCAAATAGCAAAGACTCTTTAGCTTCGCAAGGTGGGGTTCAATTGATTGCAGGTGGCCCAGATAGTGAATGGAGTACAATGAAGAATTTATTTTTCTCCATGATTACTTCTGCTAAAAAGTCAGTGTGGATTGCATCACCTTATTTCATACCAGATGATGACATCTTTACAGCTTTAAAAGTAGCTGCGTTATCTGGTATTGACGTAAAACTGTTAGTACCCGCTAAACCAGACAAACGAATCGTCTTTCATGCTTCTAGATCGTATTTTCCAGAACTTATGGAGGCAGGAGGCAAGGTGTATGAATATGAAAGAGGTTTTATGCACAGTAAGATCTTAATGATTGATGATGATTTTGCTTCCATCGGTACGGCTAATATGGATATGAGGAGCTTTCACTTAAATTTCGAGGTAAATGCGTTCCTTTATGAAACAGAAAGTATTAAAACACTCAGATCTGATTTCCAGCACGACCTGTCGTATAGCAAAGAGTTAGACCTTGAGCTTTTTAATAAACGACATGTAGGCTATCGTGTTCTAGAATCAACGTCTAGACTTCTTTCTCCACTTTTATAAGACATTTTTGTTGAATAATAGCAGGACTTTTATGATTTTTGTCGAATAAACACTTAACCAAAATATTGGGGAGGTGTTTATTTGTTTTCTGCAATAAATGCAAAAGGAGAAGAATTTCACCTATATAGAAATGGAAGTCAGATTTCTTACGGTCTTCTCAGAAAGGAAAAATGGTATTGCTCTGATTGTGAAACAGAAGTAATATATCGACATGGAACAAGGAAAGTACCTCATTTTTCTCACAGAGCGTTAAAAGAATGTGCATATTCTCATGAATCAGAAAGTGCTCTTCACCTTAGTGGAAAACTAGATTTGTATAGAGCCTTTTTAAACTTCACCTCAGCTAATCTTGAGTACAAATTGACTAATCTTTCACAAAGAGCGGATATTTACTTACCACGAGAACATTTAGCTATCGAATTTCAGTGTTCCTCTATACCATTCTCCACTTTCCAAATAAGAAAAGAAGGATATGAAAAACACAACGTAACATCTTGGTGGATTATAGGTGGCCCTCCGCGTTTTGTAACCTTTAACCCTTACACGATAGTTAATCTCCGTTCCTTTGAACTAATGATGCTAAGTTTTCACCCCAACTTGAAGTGGCACATCCACTTTTATGATCCCAGTCAAAAAAGACTTTATTTTTTACACCACATACAGATACTTTCTGCTACAAAATATGTAGCTACTGTTCATTATTATCCTCTTTCCGCTGTTCACCCAAATCTATTCTTTTCCCCTCCATTACTAAATTCACAAAAGATAAATCTTGAAAAGTGGCTTGTTGATCGAGATCATTGGCTAATCAATAAAATGATGTATACAAAAAATCGAAAGGATCCAATGCTTAGTTCTTTATATTTTCATCAGATTGCTCCGTCAAATGTTCCGTCTTATATTGGTTTACCAAATTCTTATCAATCACTTATGCTTTGTTCTCCTTTTGAATGGCAATGGTATTTATGGGCTGAAGGTTTTCTTTCAATAGAATGTATAAGTATAGATGGCCTAGTTGCGATACTGGAAAGAAAAATGAAGTTTAATGTAATAAAGCACTCTTTGGTTGAAGTTAAGGATAAGCAGCTGTTTCGACTATTAGTGAAAGAGTACGTACAAGTTCTTTTAAGAATTGGTGTTTTATCTCTAGAAGATGGAAATTTATTATGTGTTCGTCCTGAGTATAAGAAATACACAATTTTGGAGAAAGAAGAAGAACGAAAGACCTTTTTAGCGAAATTTAAAGAATAGAATATAGGTAAGAACGAAACAAATGAGTGGAAAGAATATTCTGAAATATGGTATGATATAGAAGAAATTATTCGAATATCGAAATAATGGAGGGAATAGTATGACAACAAAAACATCTTCCTTACCTACTCGTTCAGAAGTAGAAGAGAACTTAACATGGAGACTAGAAGATATTTTTTCATCCGATGAAGATTGGAATGAAGAGTTTAAACAAGTTCAAACATTGTTAAAAGATGCGGAAGGATATAAAGGTACAATTAAAAACGGAGCTGCAGCTTTATTAGAAGTTTTAACATATCGTGACAATGTCATGCAACGACTAGGCAAATTATATACATATGCTCACATGAGATACGATCAAGATACAGGTAATTCTTTCTATCAAGGTTTGGATGACCGTATCAAGACACTTTACACGCAAGCAGCAAGTGGATTATCTTATCTTGTACCGGAGATTTTAGAGTTATCTGATGAGGAACTTTCTTCTTATTTATCAGAAGAACCTAAATTAGAACTATATCGCCATGCTTTAGAAGAAATCGCGAAAGAACGTCCTCATGTTCTATCTGCAGAGCAGGAAGCATTACTTGCACAAGCTTCAGAGGTTATGGCAGCGTCTAGTAACACATTTGGTATGTTAAATAATGCAGACCTAACCTTCCCAGTAGTAAAAGACGAAAATGGTCAAGAAGTAGAGATTACACATGGTAGGTATATTAGATTCCTAGAATCTGAAAATCGCCAAGTTCGAGAAGATGCTTTCAAAGGGGTCTATGGAACGTATGGTTCATATAAAAATACTTTTGCTAGTACATTAGCAGGTACAGTGAAAAAGGATAACTTTAATGCTAGAGTTAGAAATTATCCTTCTGCACGTGCAGCTGCTTTAGCAAATAACCATATTCCTGAGACGGTATACGATCAATTAGTAGACACAGTAAACAAAAACTTACCTCTATTGCATCGTTATGTTGCTCTACGTAAGAAGGTCCTAGGTTTAGAAGAACTTCACATGTATGATCTATTTACACCACTTGTAAAAGATGTGAAAATGGAAGTTTCATATGATGAAGCAAAAGAGTTAATGTTAGAGTCCATGAAACCTCTTGGAGAAGAATATGTATCTATCGTTGAAGATGGTTTAAACAACCGTTGGGTAGATGTCTATGAGAATAAAGGAAAGCGTAGTGGAGCTTATTCATCTGGAACATATGGAACGAATCCATATATTCTAATGAACTGGCAAGATAACGTGAATAACTTATTTACCCTTACACATGAATTTGGACATAGTGTTCACAGTTATTACACGAGAAAATCACAACCATATCCATATGGTAACTATTCTATCTTCGTTGCAGAAGTAGCTTCTACTTGTAATGAAGCCTTACTAAATGATCATTTATTAAAAACGACAACAGACCCTAAAAAGCGCCTGTATCTATTAAATCACTTCTTAGAAGGTTTTAGAGGAACGGTATTCAGACAAACAATGTTTGCTGAATTCGAGTTATTAATTCATCAAAAAGCACAAGAAGGAGAAGCGTTAACAGCTGAACTTCTTACTAAAGAGTACTATGCTTTAAATGAAAAATATTTTGGAAAAGATAATATGGTAATCGATGAAGAAATCGGTCTAGAATGGGCTAGAATTCCGCACTTCTACTATAACTTCTATGTATACCAATACGCTACAGGATACAGTGCAGCAACTGCGTTAAGTAAACAAATTCTTGAAGAAGGTCAACCGGCAGTGGATCGCTATGTTGAGTTCTTAAAAGCTGGAAGCTCTGATTATCCTATTGAAGTATTGAAAAAAGCTGGAGTGGATATGACAACTTCTAAGCCAATTGAAGATGCTTGTAAAGTGTTTGAGGAAAAATTAGCGGAAATGGAACAGCTTTTAGAAGAATTGTAATAGTTTTTTACTAAATTGAATAAGACTGAAACCAGGTGTATCCTAAACGATGCACCTGGTTTTGTGCATGATGGAGTACAATAATTTTTAAAGATAGTTATAGTGGCATATATGTGGAATAGTTTTAGGATTGGAGAGAGAGTGACACCGGCAGTAATTCCTCTTTAGTCAATATGGTTATTTGAGAATCGTTTTCATTTTAACAAAAATGTGAACAACAGCACAAATCCTTGTCAAAGAATGTCGGATTATGATACTATACAGGTGTGAAGTTGATCACAAGCAAACATATACCCCTTTGTTTGACCGTGAAAAATTTCTCCCATCCCCTTTGTTCGTAAAGAGAAAAGACACCGTGGTTCCCCTGCGGTGTCTTTTCATATTTCCCCGTTGTGAGTAGCTTTAACCCTCTTGTTGCGACGAGAAGTTCTTTTTCTAACAGAGTATTATTATCATCGAAAGAATTTTTTCTTTTACACCATATAGGATTTTGCAATGATATAACCAACTTTCAAAATGAAAGCGATTACTATTCAATAAACTGCCAGAATGTGCCGTATTTCACATGGAGCGGATTTACCCGTTGTTGGAAGTGTAATTTCTTTAATTCTTTTGTAGCTTTCTCCCTCGACCAGTTAAAAACTGTGGCTACCTCATTAGTACCAACGAATTGATAGGCCTTCAAAAAGTCTAATAAATTAGGCAAAGATTTTTTGGTTAGAGTTTGTCCAGCTAATTCTTGCAAAATCTCTACATAGATTTCATATTCATATAAGCCACTAATCTTTAATCCCTCATCTTCAATATTCTCATTAAAAAATACCAAAGTAGGGCTTTCTGTTACTTCCATTTCAGAAGTTATCTTCATGTCGCATTGAAAAGCTTTTTTTGCACTGGGAGAGTTTATGTCTTCTGCGAAAACAGGTACGTCCAAACCAACTTTTTTTGCACAGTTCTCAAGTACAGATTGGTTAGAGATATCTTGTTTTTCTAAAAATAATTCTTCTTGGATCTTACGTAAAAATTTTGCTCCCAGTCTTTTACCTTGTAACTCAGCTGCTTTAATTGCTAGAGATACTAGGGAGGGAGATTTAAGGGAATGTTCTAACCATAGATCCCCGTCACAACTCATTCCAGTTCTTGAAGCGGTTCTCTCCCAATGGTTTGCAAGGTGTTGAGGATTTTGCAAATTAGCATTCAAATTAATTAGGCTACTACTAAGTACCTTTCGTAATGTGAAGTAATCTCCATACTCTAACACCAACTTTTTCATTGTTGGTTCTAATGCCCAACATTCTGGACAAAGTGGATCAATGAAAAGATATATTTCTAGTCCCGTTACTTGCTTATCACTCATCATTTACATCACCTTCTTCAGGCGTATTAACCATATGTCTAGCAGTCAAGGCAAGTCTAGCAAAGCACTCTTCACGGATATCTAATGGAAAGTCAATAACATCCATCGCTTTTTCCATACACTTTAACCACGCTGTTGCAAGCTTTGGTGTAATAGGATGTGGAAGATGCCTTGCACGGAGCATAGGATGACCGTGCTCATTCGTATATAAAGAGGGACCGCCAAAATATTGGGTTAAAAATTGGGTCTGTTTTCTTTTCGTTTCACCCATATCATCAGGAAATAGCGGCGCCAGATTTACGTCATCTTTGACAAAATCATAAAATGTATCTACTAATTCTATTAGTTTTTCTTCGCCGATACGTTCATATGGTGTCAACATTTATTGGTTCATATAGGCGCTCCTTTAATACTAAATGGAAAATGATTGGTATGTTTCTTCACTATATTGTAACAATAGGGACTATTGAACTCAAACAATGTGACTTTATTTTGTATAGATAATGAAATTATGATGTACTAGTGGTTGTAATTGTGAGGCATAGAGGAGAAGTCGCTGTTAATTGGAGAGAAACCAGCGGCAAGTCGGAGAAGCCGCAGGAATTCGGAGAAAAAAGCAACGGCAAGTAGGAGAAGCCGCAGGAATCCGAAAAGAAACCAGCGGCAACTCCAAAAAGCCGCCAAAAATACAGAAAAAGCTGAGACACAGCATCTCAGCTTTTCCGCACTAATCAAGCATAGTAAGTAGCAGTTACCTTTTTAACATAATTAGTCGTTTCTTTAAACGGAGGAATCCCATTGTATTTATCTACATTTCCAGGCCCAGCATTGTAAGCTGCCAAGGCGAGTTCAATGTTTTGGCCAAATTTATCTAGCATTTGTCTAAGGTACTTGGTACCACCCATGATATTTTGCTCTGCATTAAATATATCTGTCACACCCAAGTACTTTGCCGTTGCAGGCATAAGTTGCATGTAGCCACTAGCTCCTGCAGAACTTACAGCATCTTTTCTAAAACCGGATTCTTGCTTAATCACCGCTTCTATAAGGCGAACAGGTACATTGTATTTCTGTGATGCAGCATGAATAATTTCTTTTACATCCTCAGGGGCATTCGTGCCGCTCGGAGAAACGGTTCCTACAGTTGGGGTAGGAAGAAACGATTGCTGAAGAAACAGGGAGTTATTTTGTTGCATGAAATTTGCTACACTGCCTAGTTGATTTTCTAAAGTTGTTGCTAAAACAGTGGAAAATGGACTCTCTACGAAGGAAGTAGAGGAACTATTCAATTGTTGAAGCTGTCTAATGGCTTGCAATTGACCCAATGCCTGAAGGGAAGCGGGTGTAGTCATGAACTAGATCACCTTTTTCTTTATTTTTCACTTATAGAGTGGGGAATTTCTTTTTAAAAAATCTCTTTACCTTTGTATCGGTTGGAGTTTGGATAATATTAAACTGTTTTAATAAGTTTTCAAATACTTCTTTACCTCTTTGGTAATCGGAAGCCTCGTATTCCAACTCGTAATCTGTTTCACCTAGGTAGTTGCTTTTGTCAAAGAACAGTACTCCATCTTGGAATGGGATGTATGCTCTTTCTGTTGAAAGGGTTCCGAAGTGATAAAGATCATTTAAAGTAACATGGAATTCACTTAATGCCCCTATCATTTCAACAGTAGGTGTGAATTGTTGGTTAAAAACACTCTCCGCGTCCTCTTTAGACAACGTTTGGTGTGTTTCTTCCACAGCATTTTCTTTTGGCACTTTTAATGTGAGCGTGAATGTCTCTGCTTTTTCACGAATACGAACGGAGCATTTCTTCTCTTTTAACAAAAACTCTTTCGTATCTAAGTAATGATTATGTTGTTCCACAAATGTATCTTGGTCTATAGTAAAATGATTCACTAATTCTTGGAATTGTTTATCTGTGACAAGTTGTTTAAATTCGATTTCTACTTCCTTTACCATAGGAACCTCCTGAGATGTAGTATCTTGTCCATTATGAATGAATTGGATAATTTGTTCAATGCTTAGAACTTACTATTATTGTGTGGTAGAATGATGATGGATTGAATGAGGAAGGGGCAACACATAATGAGAAAAACACTTACACTTAAAAATAGTACTTGGGAAGAAAATAATTTACTTTTTGCTGTGGAAGGTGATGTTTCCATTGAAACGTTAACACCTACAGGACAAATGATCGTTGACTCTGATCAAGCAGCTTTTGTCTACTTAGCTGAAAATGAAGATGAATATATCTATCTATACATATATGAAAATGAATGGACAAATTTAAAAGAGGCATTGGACAAACAAGCTCGTGTCTACGCAATGCAAGGAGATAGTGAATTAGGTCTAGCAAGTATTACAGAGGAATTAGAATACCTTGTGCAAAACATTGAAGGTAACAGTAATTATGGAGAGGAACTTGTCACGAAAGTCGAATCCATTTTCTTGTAGTAGATTTTGTAACGAGGTGAAATGCATTGAAGGTTTGGGAGTTATTTTTAGCACCATATAAACAAGCGGTAGATGAATTAAAAGTGAAATTTAAAGGAATGCGAGCACAATTTGAGTTAGATGGGGGACACTCTCCGATTGAATTTGTAACAGGAAGAGTGAAGCCGACAGCTAGTATTATTGATAAAGCTCAACGAAAAGCAATTCCATTAGACAAGTTAGAAGCGGAAATGCAAGACATTGCTGGAGTGCGCATCATGTGTCAATTCGTGGAAGATATAATGTCCATGGTTGATTTAATTCGAGCTCGTAAAGATTTCACCATCATAGAAGAGAGGGACTATATTTCTTCTAAAAAAGAGAGTGGATATCGTTCGTATCACATGGTTATCGATTACCCAGTTCAAACCATTAATGGGGAAAAACATATTCTTGTTGAGATTCAGATTCGTACACTAGCAATGAATTTTTGGGCAACTATTGAACATTCGTTAAATTATAAATACAAAGGGCAGTTTCCAGAAGATATGCGAAAAAGACTGGAACGTGCAGCGGAGGCAGCTTTCCAACTTGATGAAGAGATGAGCGAAATTCGTGAGGAGATTCAAGAAGCTCAAGCTATCTTTACGAAGAAAAAAGAAGAGTAATGGGTTTTCATTCTAAGTTCACTAGGAGATGGTGAAAATGAAATTTGCTGTAACGTCTAAGGGAGATCCAAAATCGAATACATTGACGCACAAAATAAAAACATATTTGCAAGACTTTGATTTAAAATATGATGAAGATACTCCTGATATTGTTATTTCAGTAGGGGGAGATGGAACACTACTATATGCGTTTCATCGATATAGTTCCAGATTAGATAAGACTGCTTTTATTGGTGTGCATACTGGTCATCTTGGTTTTTATGCGGATTGGGTACCAGAAGAAATAGAAAAGATGATCATTGCTATTGCAAAAACTCCTTATCAAATTATTGAATACCCTCTTTTGGAGGTTATGGTTCGATATCAGCATGGCGGCAGAGAATCAAGGTATTTAGCATTGAATGAAGCGACTGTGAAATCAGTAGATGGAACGTTAGTGATGGATGTTGATATGAGAGGACAGCATTTTGAACGTTTTAGAGGAGATGGATTATGTGTGTCTACTCCTTCAGGAAGTACGGCATACAATAAAGCATTAGGTGGAGCAATTATTCACCCTTCTATTCCAGCCATTCAGGTGGCGGAAATGGCATCTATTAATAATCGTGTTTTCCGAACAATCGGTTCTCCACTAATTTTACCAGCCCATCATACATGTACATTAAAGCCGGTTAATAGACCCGATTTTCAACTTACAATTGATCACCTCTCGCTATTGCATAAAGATGTAAAATCGATTCAATTCCGAGTAGCAGATGAAAAGATTCGTTTTGCTAGATTTAAACCATTTCCATTTTGGAAGAGAGTGCAGTACTCCTTTATTAAGGATTAAAAGACCAATCAGAAAAACTTTATCATCTCAACATAGATTGACGAGTGGAGTGGTAGTCTAATGAAATTACAACGTTACGAGGAATCTTATCGTGTTCATAAAGACGAAGGAGGAATTCTCTTAAGGGAATTCCTTTTTTTACGTGGGATTACAAGGAGAGCTCTTACTTCTATAAAGTTTGGAGGTGGCTTAATTGAAGTGAATGGGCATGAAGTGAATGTTAGGGAAGTGGTTCGTGAAGGTGATCAAGTGCGTGTTATGTTTCCACCGGAAAACCGAGGTAAAACACTAATTGGGGAAAACATCCCTTTACGGATACTTTACGAAGACGAATATGTCTTAGTTATAAATAAAGGACCTGGGATGAATACGATACCTTCAAGAGAACACCCCACGGGGAGTCTTGCGCAAGCATTAATTTATTATTATGAAAGTGTAGGTTTACCTTCTACCGTTCATGTTGTGACGAGACTTGATAGAGATACTTCAGGAGCCGTCCTCATCGCAAAATATAGCCCTGTTCATGAAAAATTAAGTCTCCAACAAAAAGAGAAGAAAGTGAAGCGAACATATGAAGCGATTGTTCATGGGAAGGTGGAACCGCTAGAAGGAACCTATACAGCTCCAATTGGAAGAAAAGATGATAGTATTATTGAACGAACAGTAAGAGAAGATGGTCAAACAGCCATTACGCATTATAACGTTAAAAGGTATACAACTTTTTTTTCTCACATACACGTTCAATTAGAGACGGGAAGAACGCACCAAATTCGCGTTCACTTTTCCCATGCGGGTTACCCTTTAGTGGGGGACACACTTTATGGAGGAGCTAAAAACGACTTAAATCGTCAGGCTTTACACTGTGTGAGTGTGGAGTGGTTGGATATCAAGTCGGGTGAAGTAAAGAAAGTAGTGTGTGAATTAGAAGATGATTTGAAGAAATTTGTGGAAGAAAAGTTCCGTCCATAATTAAATAGGACGGAATTTTTCCTCAACATATGGCATGGTAGAAGGGACGGATAAGGTACTCATTTCTGGGTATCTTATTGCAGTGAGTTTGTTACCAAATATGCAGCCAGTGTCTATATTTACAGTGTTATTGACGAATCTAGGGGTTTTAACAGGAGTGTGCCCATATACAATCCATGTATCTCCTGTGTGTTCTTTTGCCCAATCTCTTCTAACTGGAAAACCATCTTCATGTGTTTCTCCTGTAATATCTCCATATAAAACAAACGTTTTTACCTTCTTATCTGTTCTACCTATATAAGCATCTTTCATTCCTGCATGGGCAATTACTAACTTAGCATTATCTAAGACGGCATATAATGGACTGTTTTCATATAACCAAATAAATTGCTCTTTTGCTTTTTCTTGTTGTTTAGCTGATAACCGTTCATATTCCGCAACCGTTGTTTCTAATCCATGTTTTTGCTGCACATTCCTACCTATTAGAAAACGATAATATTTATCACAATGATTGCCAGGGACGTAAATAGATTTTTGGGTTTTTACTAACTCATAAACAATATCAACTACTTTAAGTGAATTAGGGCCACGATCGGTCAAGTCACCTACAAAACCAAGTGTTCTGTCTTTATGTATGGGTAATCCGCTTGACCAGTCATAGTCTAAGGCAACAGTTAATTCTTTGAATTCCTGCAAACATCCATGAATATCACCAATAATATCAATTTTCATGTTAATCTCCTTTTTCCATAGTGTTTATCTTTCAATAGAAATTATGTGTAATTGATTACTTCCAGTTGCAAGATGGTTATCCTAAGATTAAAATAATGTACGGTAATTAGACAACAGAAGGGAGTGAGTTGTCGTGACAGAAGATAAAAATACATTTAACCAAGAATTATTATTTGAGCTACTAGAGAAGAAAGAATATGAAAAGTTCAGACTAGAGTTTCTAGATCTTCACTCGTATGATCAGGCAACCTTTTTCTTATCCTTAGAAGAAGAACAGCGTGTGACCTTATATCATTTTCTCTCTCCAGAGGAAATGGCAACAGTATTTGAAAACGTAGAACAACCTGAGGATAATTATCAAGACGTGATGGCTGAAATGACACCAGAGTATGCTGCATCTATGTTAGCAAATATGTATGTCGATGATGCTGTAGACGTTTTAAATGAATTAGATAAAGACCAAGTTGCAAGTTATTTAACTATCATGGACAAAGAGTCTGCGACGGAGATTAAAGAGTTATTACATTATGAAGAGTATACTGCTGGTAGTATCATGACTACTGAATTTATAGCGATCTCTTCTAATCAAACCGTTAAGTCTGCAATGGCCATTCTAAAAAGAGAAGCTCCTGATGCGGAGACGATTTATTATATTTATGTGGTGGATGAGGTTGAACGTTTAGTAGGTGTTATTTCCTTACGTGACCTAATCATTAGTGATGATGATACGATGATTGCAGAAGTTATGTCAGATAGAGTAGTTTCTGTTTCTGTAGGAGAAGATCAGGAAGAAGTAGCAAGAAAAATGAGAGACTATAACTTTTTAGCAATGCCTGTAGTTGATTTCCAAGATCATCTTCTTGGAATCATTACCGTTGATGATATTGTTGACGTAATTGACGAAGAAGCATCTGACGACTACTCCAAATTAGCGGGTGTCTCTGATGTTGACACGCTAGATTACAATCCAATAACCTCTGCGAAAAAACGTTTACCTTGGCTTATCATCCTTTTATTCCTAGGTATGATGACAGCTAGTTTAATTGGTCGATTTGAATCGACATTAGACCAGGTACCAGTATTGGCAGCATTTATCCCTTTGATTGCTGGGATGGCTGGAAATACGGGAACGCAAGCATTAGCGGTTGCAGTTAGAGGTATTGCCAAAGGGGAAATGGCACAACAATCTATTATAAAAATATTAGGTCGAGAACTCGGCACGGGGCTTATTACAGGTTCTAGTTCTGGGATCGTAGCTACTATCATGATTTACTTATGGAAAGGCGATTTCTATGTCGCGTTGTTAGTAGGATTTTCAATTTTCATCTCTCTAATCATTGCAACACTTGCTGGAGCAGTTATCCCGTTATTAATGCATAAAGTTAAAATCGACCCAGCTGTTGCATCTGGTCCATTTATCACAACGATTAATGATATTATCTCCACTCTAATCTATTTTGGTTTTGCTACATTATTTTTAAGTTATTTTTTATAAACATTTGTTACAAGAGCTATTAACTGATATTACAAGTTAATAGCTTTTCTTCTTGTTAATGAGAAATTATGTTAACCTTAAAGAAAAACATGGAGGCTTAGCGATGAATAATTCTTTAAGCAATGTTAGAGATACACTTATACAACTAATCATCCCTTTAACGTATGAGCAACTTAACTGGAAACCAACTCAATCTAATTGGTCTGTTGCTCAAGTTGTTCTTCATGTCGCGGAAGCGGAAGCAAGATTTTTAAAATTGGTGGAAACAGCTGTTCAAGAAAAAAATTCGGAAGTGCAGCAAAAGTGGATTTTTCTAAAATGAAAGATCGTACGATGAAAATGGTAGCTCCTATCGAACCTTCAGAAGATGAAATGAGTTTAGATGCTTGTATAGAAGCGTTAAATGATTCACGAACAAATACACTTCAAGTTCTATTGCATACACCTGATCTAGAGAAGTATGTCCTTCACCATCATCGGTTTGGTGATATGACTGCGAATCAAATCTTTGAACTGATGGTAGAACATGAATTAAGACATGTAGAGCAGATAAAAGAACTAGTAGATGGAATGCCAAAATAAATATAGTTCTTTTCAAAATAAGTTTCTTCCTGTAGAATTATGACTAGGTACTAATAACAAGTTATATATGGGGAGGCTTATAACCATGTCATTATCTGTTGAAGGACAAACATTTATTGTAATGGGTGTTGCAAACAAAAGAAGTATTGCGTGGGGGATTGCTCGTTCTCTACATGATGCAGGAGCAAAATTAGTTTTTACATATGCAGGAGATCGAATGGAAAAGAGTGTTCGTGAATTAGCGGAATCCCTGGAAGGTCAAAATGCGGACTATGTATTCCCTTGTGATATTACAAACGATGAAGAGATCAATGAAGCATTTACTACGATTAAAAATAAAGTTGGGCAAGTAAACGGAATTGCTCATTGTATTGCGTTTGCAAGGAAAGAAGAGCTTAACGGCGACTATATCTCCACTACACGTGATGGTTTTTTATTAGCTCATAACATTAGTTCTTATTCTTTAACTGCCGTTGTGAAAGTCGCTAAGGAATTAGAATTATTCACAGAAAATGCAAGCGTCGTAACATTAACGTATCTTGGTGGAGAAAAAGTTATTGAAAACTACAATGTCATGGGTGTTGCAAAAGCATCCTTAGAAGCAAGTGTTAAATACCTTGCCAATGACATGGGTAAATACGGCGTGCGAGTGAATTCCATTTCAGCTGGTCCAATTAGAACTCTGTCTGCAAAAGGTGTAAGTGATTTTAATTCAATCTTAAAAGAGATTGAAGAAAGCGCACCATTAAGAAGAATTACTACGCAAGAAGAAGTGGGAGATGCAGCTGTGTTCTTATTTAGTTCGATGGCTAGAGGAATTACAGGGGAGAACTTACATGTTGACTCCGGTTACCATGTGAAAGCATGATGTTAATTTAATATTCTAGCAAAGAAGGTGAATTTGATACAAATTCACCTTCTTTGCGTTTAATTAAAAATAAAAAAACTCGCTACCATAGTAACGAGGCAAGAAAAAACTGGGGGTCAATAACTTACGAATGGAAAACAAAACGATCTTACTCGTCATGTTTCGATACTCTTCAACAATAACATCTCTTCTTTAAGCCTATGTTAATGAAATGTAAAAGTTATGTGAGAAGTCACTGTAAACGAAAATTCGCCATAAGCATATACATAAAAGTAGGGAGGTGTGCAGTATGCAAAAACCATTTATATTATCTAACAAACAGGAGCCATTGAAGGCATCTATGCAACAATTATACTCTTCTAAAGAAGTGCGTGCACTGGTAGTAGAGGACTTAACAGAACCTAAGAGTGATGAAGCAAGCACGATTGTTGACCATGTTGAACAGAAAGATAACAACATAGGATTTGGATTGAAGAGACTAAAACCTTTTAAAGAAATGAGTACGAAGGAAAGATTAGACTACTTAGAAACTTTTATTGGTAAAAAGGTTCCATTTCCATGTGAATTTTATACGGATGAAAGAGTGGCAAAAGGGATCATAGAGAGTGTGGATAGTGACAACATCTATGTAAAAGAATTCGACAATTTATTAGTGAAATTAAAGAAAAGAGAAGTAACTGCCGTTAAGATTATCGGTTTCGTTTAAGGAACAAGAAGCAAGTCGGTATAAAACCGACTTGCTACTCCTTTTTTAGTTGCAAACATCTGGTAAGAAAACATCAGCGATACATTGGATAGCACAGAAGCAAGCTAGATCTACAGTGATACAAGTGTCCGTTGATACGAATTTCTCGCGTCCACGACCGCTTTCTTCATTGTCTTCGCATTTTGATACTTTTTCAAGAACACGTAATGTTGCACAGCAACCATCAAATACATCTTCTACACGGAAATACTTAGATTTTTCGTACCCGTCACAATGATTGTCTACCAAAGCTTTGAATAGTTCGCCTTCTTTGTTGTAAAGGACAAATACACGAGTATTAGGGTTGTTGCGGTCTCTTGCTCCTCCTACGCGTCCTTTTCCAAGATCTCCAAGTGGCTCTAAGAAACAACTAGTTTCACAATCGCGACAGTTATCTACAGCATTGTCTTGAAGGTCTTTAATGAAACGTACTACTTCACATACGCAGTTTTTACCTTTGTGGTCGTAACAAGACATAATAATTTTCCTCCTTGTAGGAATTAATAGGTTATTTACACTTATAACATATTGCAAAAAGGTAGTAATGGACTCGGACAATAGCCCTTTGTTTTGCAAAATGGACTAATGTCCTACAATTAAAGGAGGATATTATGGATTGGTTAGATTTTGTTATTCTTGCGTTTGCATCTTTTCGAATTACGCATCTTTTCGTTTATGACAAAATTATGGAATGGTTTAGGGCTCCTTTTTTTGATGAAGTAAAGATTATCGAGGATCATGGAAAAGAAGAAACATATATAATCCCGAAGAAAAATGGAATAAAAGGATTTATCGGTGAGTTGCTTCATTGTTATTGGTGTACTGGTGTTTGGAGTGCAGCTATTTGCTATGGAATATATGTTTATGTACCTCTGATAGGAATACCCTTACTTACTATCTTTGCAGTAGCTGGTATTGCAGCAATAGCTGAAACAATTGTCCAAAGATGGAGTGAATAGACACTAGTGGAGGCAATCTTTTTAATTACACATATCGTATTAGAGAGATAAGAAAGGAGAGATAGTATGAAAAAATCTACAGCTTCTCCAACCAAAGCAACTACTTCATCTACTCCTAAGAAAAAGGGTTGCGGTTGCGGTAAGCCAAAACCAAAGAATAGTAACTAAAAAACGCCAGAATGTGGGCGTTTTTTTTTTGTTCTCGAGAGAAGTAACAATTAATTTGACTAGATGTCATGTGTTTCAAAGGTAAAGGAAGCGTGAGCGGTATAGCAGAAGAGAAAAAAGCAGGTGCAAGTATACCGGAGGAAGCTTCAGCGGTATAGCAGAAGAGAAAAAAGCAGGTGCAGGTATACCAGAGGAAGCTTCAGCGGTATAGCAGAAGAGAAAAAAGCAGGTGCAGGTATACCAGAGGAAGCTTCAGCGGTATAGCAGAAGAGAAAAAAGCAGGGCAGGTATACCAGAAGAACCTCCACCGATATTGCAGTAGATACATAAACCAAGATCAGGTATAGGAAACGGATAACTATTTGATTTACCAGTAATTAACCATAAAATAAGAATTCCTCATAAATTAAACAGAAACGAACACACTAGGTAGAGGTGAATATTGGTGTCTATCAATACTGAAACTTTAAAAGGTAGGTGAATGAGTTGAAAAAAAGACTTTCCGTATTACTAGCTATAGCGTTACTTATTTTGGTCGGCTGTACAAATGAAAAAGAAGTGGTAGAACCTAATCAAACGCATAGCAGTTTATCGCTTATAAAAAAGGCAAAACCTGCTCCCATTGAATTAAAAGCAAGACCCGAAGAAGATAGTATAGGTTATCAAGTTAGGCAACTTGTTAACAAAGAAAAAGAGCTATATGATGCAGCGATTATTGAAGGGGAAAAGGAAACATTAGTTGTTTATAAAGTGAAACATTTTAAACGACATCAAATGAAAGAAATTGAAAAAAAAGTCCGTAAACATTTAGAAGACAAGTTTCCAGAAGAAGAGTTTATTGTATCGAGTGATTATAAAATATTTCTCGAAGCAATGAGGCTGAAAGAAAAGTTTGAATCAGGAAAAATTAACCAAGATCAAGCAATTAAACGTTATGAAGAAATAAAAAAATTACAAAAAGAAATGACGTAAGGAGTGCACCAGTATGGCGAAAAAACCAAAGACGGCTGAACAAGCTGCTTACGAAAAAAAAGAAAAACTATATGAGACAAAAAGGCCGGTAGTTAAAAACTGTATAAAAGCCTTTTTGGTCGGAGGAACGATTTGTTTGTTAGGACAAGTATTTAGTTATTTTTATATGTACAATTTTAATTTTACTGAGGCAACTGTTGGTAACCCTACGGTGGCAACGATGGTATTCCTAGCAATGTTACTTACTGGTTTTGGTGTATATGATCATTTAGGACAAATTGGTGGAGCAGGAAGTGCAGTACCAGTTACTGGATTCGGGAACGCTGTTATTTCAGCTGCTATTGAGCATAGAACGGAAGGGTTTGTACTCGGTGTAGGTGGTAACATATTTAAGCTTGCAGGTTCTGTAATTGTATTTGGTGTATTTTCAGCCTTTGTTGTTGCTCTAATTAAAACAATTCTTATGTCATTAGGGGTGATAGGATGAACAGGCAAGTAGGAACATGGTTTTTTCCGAGCAGACCTTCCATTCTATCTACCGGTGTTGTAGGAGGACCTTTTGAAAAGAAAAGTCCACTTGCTAGCCACTTTGATCACTTTTACGATGATCTATGGATGGGACAAGAAACCTATGAAAAAGCACATAGGGAGCTAATCGAAGCAGCAGTACATTATTCGTTAGATAAAATAAACAAACAAGAATCCGAAATGGACATCTTTTTGTCAGGTGATCTAATTAATCAAATTACTCCATCTAGTTTCGCAGCAAGAACTAATGCAATACCATACTTAGGGTTATTTGGTGCCTGTTCTACTTCAATGGAAGGGTTAGCAATGGCAGCCCTTCTTGTAGATAGAGAAGCTGGAAAGTATGCTTTAACTGGTGCTGGTAGTCATAATTCTGCTGTAGAAAAGCAATTTCGTTATCCAACGGAGTATGGCGGGCAAAAGCCACCAACAGCTCAGTGGACCGTTACAGGTGCTGGATACGCAGTAGTAGGGAAAAACGAAACTACTGAAAAACTTCCCTGTGTCACATCGGCTACTATAGGAAAAGTGATTGATTTAGGATTAACCGATCCATTTAATATGGGTGGTGCTATGGCTCCAGCTGCTGCAGATACTATTGAGAGACATCTAAAGAATACAGGAACTACAGTAGAGGATTACGATGTCATTTTTACAGGTGACTTGGCAACTATAGGTAGGAAAACAGCCATGCATTTACTACATGAAAAAGGAATCGCTGTGAAAGAAGAAACATTTAAAGATTGTGGATTACTGATCTATCGTGCTGAAGAAGCGCCAGTACAAAGTGGTGCAAGTGGCCCTGGATGCAGTGCAACAGTGTTGTATGGTTATATCTTAAATGAAATGAAAAAAGGAACATGGAAAAAAATATTGCTTTGTGCGACGGGTGCTTTATTATCTCCAGTGACTTTTCAACAAAATGAATCTATTCCATGTATAGCTCATGCAGTAACGATAGAAATTTAAAGAAAGGAGTGGGTATATGCTTACTATGTTTATTTGGTCTTTTGTCGTAGGTGGACTGATTTGTGTGATTGGTCAACTTATGTTTGATGTGGGAAAAATGACTCCAGCACATACGTTAAGCACAATGGTGGTAGCGGGTGCCATTTTATCTGGATTTGGACTATATGAAAAATTAATTTATTTTGCAGGCGCAGGAGCTACTATTCCAATTACAAGTTTTGGGAATGCGCTTGTGAATGGAGCAATGAATGAAGTGGAGAAACACGGGTATATCGGAGTTTTGACAGGAATGTTTGAAGTTACATCGTCGGGTATTTCCAGTGCTATTGTCTTTGGTTTTATCGGTGCTTTGTTATTTAAACCTAAAGGATGAATAATTAGATTTTAGTCATTCAAATGAGATTTTTAAAATTTGCCCAAACACTTTTGATACTTCGCACATATGCTAACACTGACTCAAGAAAAAGAGAGGTGACAGTACATGTACGGATATGGTTACGGTAACTGCTGTGGTTACGGTGGAGTAGGTGGAGTTGGTTCTACTTTTGTTTTAATCGTAGTTCTTTTCATCCTTTTAATTATCGTTGGTGCTTCTTTTTGCAGCTAATAACTAAAGAGAAATAGTGTAATCTGAAGAGGGGCTAGAAATTAGCCTCTTTTTTGTTGCGTGACGCAACAACTCCGTGTTGACCACGTGAAGTGGTCCGCCCTTAACGGAGTATCCGTACTAAAAAACGATAACTAAGCAACAAACCAAAAACATGCCCATGCAGATAAATCACAACTCCAAACAAGAAACAAAGGAAGAAAGTAGGCCCTTAACGGAGTATCCGCCCCCAAAAAGCTAACTAAGCAACAAGCCCAAAACAAGCCCATGCAGATAAATCACAACGCTAAGCAAAAAAAAGGAAGAAAGTAGGCCCTTAACGGAGTATCCGCCCCCAAAAAGCTAACTAAGCAACAAACCCAAAACAAGCCCATGCAGATAAATCACAACGCTAAGCAAAAAACAAAGGAAGAAAGTAAAGCCCTTAACGGAGTAACTAGTAAATAGAGATATCAAAACCTCCCCATCACAATTTTTCATCAGTCATGCACCATCCGCTAATTTTTACATACACTGACTTATGTAAAAAAGGAGGGCGATTAAATGGAAAATCCATTTTTTAAAAACATTGAAAAGAAAACTGGTGTCAATATGGCCGAAGTTCTTAAATTAGCAAACTCCCTACAAAATGCAAACTTTAAAGATGAAAAAACAGTACGTGAAGTCATACAAAAAGTTTCAAGAATCGCTAATAAACCAGTACCTAAAGACATGGAAAATAAGATTGTTGAATCTATCGTTAAAGATGGAAAGAAACTGGATATGAATACAATAAGTGATATGATCAACAATAAGAAATAACACACACTTGGGGCGAAAACGCCTCTTTTTTGTATTTGTACAGGAATAAAGATTGGATTAGCCGATATAAATAGTGGGTAAAGGTAAATAAGGAGGGGAGATAGATGGGATATATCTTACCAATTACTCAAACAAGTTATCAGCAATACCAGAATCGTACGATTGAATTAGATAAGACTTACAATGGTGTGAAAATGGTAACCAAAACGGAGAAAATAAAATCTTTTCCAAAAAAGCTAGAGGAACATAAAAAGAAAAAAAGACGACCAACAACAAATAAAAACTTTTCCCTAGAGCTTCCTCATCAAAAGGCTACAGTAAAATTTCCAAAAAGCAGCGATTCACTTAAAGGACAAAAATCTATTATTGATGTAAAAATGTAACTTACCGGAGGATCACATGTTATCAAACTTCGAAGACGAACTAAAATAGCGCTTATCGAACCTTATACAAAGGCCGATAAGCGCTTTTATTTTTATGTTAGATCTTTTTTCATTTTCATATGTGGGATTCCTGCTTCTTCATATAAATTCGATGCAGGTAAATAGCCTAATGTAGTATAAAAAGGAATGGCATGTTCCTGAGCATTCAACACAATTGCAGAGAATTTTTGCTGCAAAGCGTATTCTTCTAACGAGTCCATTACTAGTTTACCTAATCCCTTACCACGTGAACTCTTAAGAACGGCTACTCTTTCTACCTTCGCTTCTCCTTGAACATTTCTTAACCTGCCAGTAGCGACTGGCATATCGTCTTCTTTCACGATTACGTGTGCAGCAATAGAGTCTAGTCCATCCATTTCTAACGATTCTGGAATCTGTTGTTCCTCGATAAATACCGATCTTCTAACTTGAAGAACTTCTTGTAAATCTAATGAATCTTGAACAATTTTAGCTGAAATAGTTGTCACAGGTCTTTGCCCTCTAATCTAAACGTCTCGTAAACTGTCCATGAACCATTATCTAATTGATAAAGAAGGTGAAAACGGTCAATAGTTTCTTCATAAGACACGTCTTCCATGCGTAAAGAGCCATAAACATCAGAATGCTCATCGTCAGAAAGTTTTTGTCCGATGGTAATATGCGGAACAAAAGAATAGTCTGGTTGCTCTTGCCCAATATTTTCATACATCGTTTGGTGAAGAGTACTAAGTTCTTCAGTAGGAGCAACTTTAAAATAAATAACATTATTTACGGGTTGGAAAGAGCTAACTTTTTGAATGGTCAGTTTTAAAGGTGCAGTTGTTTTTGCGATTTCTCTTAGTTTTTCGTTATATTCGTTTAACTGAGCATCTGTAGCTTCAAAAGCGCCTTTAAGGGTGATATGAGGAGAGATTAGTGCATAGTGTGGATCGTAGCGCTTTCTAAATGCATTAGCTTTATCTTGTAGTTGTTTCGATGGAAACATAACAATTCCATATTTCATAAGTATCTCCTCCGTTTTCAATGGTTATTTTATTATATCAAATTCTAGTTCCAAATTGGAAATAGCTTTAAAGCATCATTTTTAGAGCTCTCTTTAAATCAGGTTGCCAATACTTCCAGCTATGTGAACCCTCAAACTCTTCGTAAAAAACTTGATATCCTTTTCTTGACATCAGTTCACGTAAATCTCTATTCGGATGTAAAAAATCCTTTCGAACACCACTTGGAGCTAAGAAATCATCTTCTTGATCTCCAATTACATGGTAAACAGATAATAATTCAGGTTGCGACATTTCTGCTACTTTGGATAATACCGTTTCATTTACATATGGTGAATAAACAGCTACTTTTCCAAAGGTATGTGGGTACTGTAGAGCAATCATCAGAGACGCGGTACCAGCTAAGGAATCTCCCATAAGCATTCTTCCATTACCAATTTGAAAAGTGGGGTAGTTTGCATCAATATATGGTGTTAATTCATGGGCTATGAAACGAATATAATTTTCTTTTAGAGAACCGTCTGGATGATACCACTGCTCTCGAGTTTTTACATCTGGGTAAGGGATAGCAAAAAATAAAGTGTTTTCCATCTTACCCTCTGCTAACAGCTCATCAGCTATTCTCGGTAATCTTCCTAATTGAAAATAGTCTTTTCCATCTTGGACGATTACTGTGTGGTATTTATACAAAGGTGAATAATTTGCTGGTTTGTATAATAGTACGGATATGGTTGATTCTAATGACTTACTGTAAAATTCAATTTCTTCTACTCTTCCTTGCGGATAAGACATAATAGACCTCCAAATTAAGCGGTTTCAAAAGTAGTGTATCATAATTTAATTGAACCGTCTTGTGATTGAATTTGGATGTAAAGTTTTCCAATATTTAAGTGTTTATTCATTATCTATGCATAAGTAATTTTTCTGTAAAAATGCTGTTATACTGTACCTTGCTGATTCGGCATTGAATTAGCAGAGATTACAGCTGTAAAAGTAACAGAGAGAGATAAATTTGACAATTGTATAACAGCCTGTGATAAAATGATATTCGTAACTATGCAATTTTATAAATAAGGGGGAATACGAATGAAAAAGAAAACAGTTGCGTTATTAACAACGATGTTACTTGTACTTTCGGCCTTTTTAGCAGCTTGCGGTTCTTCAGAAGGTGGAAATGGAAGCGGCGGCGAAGGTAATCCTGAATTCATTTCCATGGTTACTGGAGGAACAGGCGGTACATACTTTCCACTAGGTGGAACATTTGCAAAACAAATTGAAGATGCTACAGGGATCACAACTAACTCTGTAACCTCTGGTGCTTCTGCTGAAAACATGGCTACTCTTCAAAAAGAAGAAGCGGAAATTGCTTTTACTCAAACAGATATCGCATCATATGCTCTAAAAGGAGAGCTAATGTTTGATGGAAACAAAGTAGAGAATGTTCAAGCGATTGGCGCTCTTTATCCAGAAACGATTCAAATTGTTACAACGGCTAAGTCTGGAATTACTTCAGTAGAAGACCTGAAAGGAAAAGTTGTTTCTGTTGGAGAAGCAGGTTCAGGAACACTTGCTAACGCAGAACAGATCTTAGAGGTTCATGGATTAACTACAGATGACTTAGATGCGCGTAACTTATCGTTTGCTGATTCTACAACTGGTCTGCAGGACGGAACGATTGATGCTGCATTCATTACTTCTGGAACACCTACTGGAGCTGTTGAAGGTCTAGCTGCTACTGTTGATGTAGTAATTGTTCCAGTTGAAGATGCAAAAGCTGATGAACTTATTAAAAAATATCCATATTATGCAAAAGAAGTTGTACCGAATGGAACATATGGTTTAACTTCCGAGGTTGCAACTGTTGCAGTTCAAGCGATGTTGGTAACACGTTCTGATTTATCAGAAGATCTAGTGTATGAAATTACAAAAGCTATCTTTGATAATACGGACAAAATTGAACATGCAAAAGGTGAACTAATTAAAGCAGAGAATGCTTTAAATGGTGTTGGAATTGACATTCACCCTGGTGCAAAGAAGTACTTTGAAGAAAAAGGCGTAAAGTAAAACAAAAGAGAAATGGGTCTACTTTAGACCTGTTTCTCTTGTTTTTACTTACGAGTGTTCCCTATCAAGATAGGGAACACTCGTAAGTATGGATAGAAAAGGTATTTCTATCTTTAAGGAGAATTAAAATGAAGAAAGTTTGGATTTCTAGTTTCTGTTTACTACTTGTTCTAGGGGCATTCCCCTTATTTTCCTCCTTATCCATTTACAGCCTACAAGACAAACTACTTTTTAGCACCCACATAAAAAACCATCGTTCATTTATTATTACGTATGAACACTCTATTCACAAAAGCCCTGTAATGGAATACTTTCAATTGGATGACCTTGAGTTGGTATTGAAAAAAGTAAAATACGAAGATACTAGTATTGGTATGCCCAGCAATGCACCTGAGGGGGCTTCATTCAAGTTAGAAAATGGGAAATATATTATCGAGAATTTAGATACTAGGTTAGATGAAATTTTTTTGTTAGTTGATCAAGTTAGTGCAAATTATCAACTACTAGTTAATAATGAAAAAATTACACTTCATACCATTGCACCGAAAGGATCTACGATTAAAATAAAAGTAGAGAAGATATCTTTTTACCAATGGTTAGAAAGGAGAATGAAATGAAAAAGAATCATGAGGAAACAATTACACAAGAAGAACAACAAAAAATATTAGAAAAGTACGACCCTGAGTCTGCGACTAGGACGTTAAAAGGTGTATATGGTTATATTGCATTTTTAGGTTTATTAGCTTTTTCTATCTATCAAATTTGGACAGTTTTAGTACCTGTATTACCAAGGCAAGTTTTATTATCCATACATCTGGGCTTTGCATTATCCTTAATTTTTATTTTATTTCCTGCTACAAAGAAATTAAGAAGTACCACAAAGCCTGCGTGGTATGATGTAATTCTAGCAATTGCATCTATTTTCGTCGGTTCCTATTGGCCAATTAACATCGATAAAATAGTGAACAGTGTTGGATATTTAAATTCACTAGATATGGTTGCGGGAATCTTAGCAATTCTTTTAGTGTTAGAGGCAACTAGACGTGCGGTGGGGTTACCAATCACCATTATTACCATATTAGCACTTGCTTTTGCTTACTTTGGTCAAGACATGCCAGGCTTTTTAAAGCATCGAGGGTTAAGCCTTGAACAATTAGTACAAACGATGTTCTTTACTTCAGAAGGTATACTAGGTACACCATTGTACGTATCAGGTACGTTTATTTTCTTATTTCTATTATTCGGTTCTTTCCTTGTTCAAACAGGAGTGGGACAGTATTTCAATGATTTAGCAGTAGCGATTGCTGGTAAACGTACTGGTGGACCTGCTAAAGTTGCCATTTTCTCCAGTGCCTTGCAAGGGACAATAAGCGGAAGTTCCGTTGCCAATGTTGTAACATCAGGATCATTCACTATTCCTATGATGAAACGCTTAGGGTATAAAAAAGAGTTTGCTGGTGGAGTAGAAGCCGCTGCTTCCACTGGTGGTCAATTAATGCCTCCAATTATGGGAGCTGCTGCTTTCTTAATGGTGGAATTTATTGGCGGCATTACGTATTGGGAAATTGCCAAAGCAGCTGCAATACCAGCCCTTCTTTACTTTACAGGTGTGTGGATTATGACTCACTTTGAAGCTCGAAAGCTTGGTCTTCAAGGGCTTAAAGATGAGGAAATGCCTAATCGCAAAGAAGTAGTAAAAAAGCTTTATCTATTAACACCAATCCTTATCGTTATTATTTTACTAATGACTGGTATGAGCCCAATGATGGCTGCATTATGGTCTATTTTATCTACTTTAGTCGTATCCGCTGTAAACAAAGCAACTAGAATGGGTATTAAGAAGACGATTGCAGCATTAGTGGAAGGTGCTAGAACTGCGTTAAGTGTAGCAGCAGCAACTGCTTGTGCGGGTATGATTGTAGGGGTTGTGACAAAAACAGGTTTAGGTTTAAAGCTTGCTAATAGCTTAGTAGAGTTAGCAAATGAACAAATTCTATTAACATTGTTCTTTACCATGATTACGGCGATTATCTTAGGAATGGGTTCTCCCACAACAGCTAACTATGTTATTACGTCAACTATTGCAGCCCCAGCCATTATTTTATTAGGATATCCTGAATTATCTGCTCATTTATTCGTGTTCTATTTCGGTATTATTGCAGATATTACACCACCTGTAGCATTAGCAGCTTTTGCAGCAGCAGGGGTTTCAAAAGGTGAACCGATTAAAACTGGTATAAATGCTGCCAAGTTAGCCATTGCGGCATTTATTATTCCGTATATGTTTGTTTTAAGTCCAGAGCTATTAATGATTGATGCTACACCACTCGAGATTGTTTGGGTAGTATTTACAGCAATTGCTGGAATGATTGCAATTGGTGCTGGTATTATTGGATTCTGGAATCACAAACTTTCTGCTGTCTTGCGAATAGTAGCAGTGGTGACTGGTTTGATGTTAGTGTATCCGGAAGGAATGACTGACACAATCGGACTAATCATCTTTATTGCATTTGTTGTATATCAATATTTTATTAAAAAATCTTCCACACCAGCAGAGAAAGTAGCTTAATTCATAAACTACAACTGGTGAAGAAAAGATGAATTTGTTTACTTGCAAATTCATCTTTCTTTTATTTAATCTCCTAAATGGAGAATGTTTATTTCAATGGCATTTCGTTATTAAACTATTCTCAACAAAAACATTGCTCTATTCTAGAAATATGGTATACTATTATTTATCTGTAAAAGAAAGATTCCTTAGCTCAGCTGGGAGAGCGCTACCTTGACAGGGTAGAGGTCGCTGGTTCGAACCCAGTAGGAATCATTGGGTGCCAAACCCTCGGAACTCTGCTGGAACCAGAGTTCTCCATAAGTCGTTCCCGAATGGAACGCCAAAAAAACCACTACTTTTTAGTAGTGGTTTTTTTGTTAGGTCTTAGTATAAATGCAAGAAAAGAGGAGCAAATCCCCTCATATTTCTAAAAAAGTGTTACAGCTGATCAGCTGGATAACGTAATCCAACTAAATTTCTAGCTTTATCCAATACTTTAATAGTGGATAAAGAGTATTCATAATACTCGGTAGGTGGCATAGATTCTTGGATAAACGTTATAAACTTTTCTACTTCATATACCATATTCTTATCCGACTGGGATACAGTTATATCTTCTTTCGTGCCATCTTTATACTGAATCATTACATTCTCTGGTGTACTGATCTTATCAATTAATATACTGCCATTCTCTCCTTGAATCTCTGAAGGCACATAGGAATTAGTAATCTTAGAATACATAAGTACTGCATCCATCTCATCGTATTGTAGAATCATACTTCCTTTACCATCTACACCTGAATCTAATAAATAACTAGAAGCTGATACGTTACTAGGTTCTCCAAAAAGAGCGATGGCAGGAGCAACACAGTAGATCCCGATATCCATTATGGAACCATTAGAAAACTCTGGGCGGAATGCGTTCAATACTTCCCCATTTTTATATTTGTCATAGCGAGAAGAGTACTGACAGTAGCTAGCAAAATATCTTCGTACTTTTCCGATTTTATGTAAGTTTTCTTTGATAGCAAGGAAGTTAGGCATGTGAAGTGATTTCAATGCTTCCATTAGGACTACATTGTGTTTTTTAGCTTCTGCTATCATTCTTGTTACTTCTTTTTCATTTGAAGCAATTGGCTTTTCGCAAAGCACATGTTTTCCATGTTGTATGCAAATGATAGCTTGTTCTGCGTGAAGAGAGTTAGGGCTAGCGATATACACTGCATCAAAAGCATCGCTCGCTGCGAATTCATGAATGTCTGTAAAAGTGTGTTCGGCGTTATGTTTTGCAGCAAATGTCTCAGCAGTTTCTTTCTTTCTTGAATACACCGCTGTTAAAGCGAAATTATCAAGTTGAGATGCTGCCTCAATCAAACTTTCTGTAATCCAATTAGTACCAATTATTCCAAAACGTATCATTTGTATTCCTCCAATAGTTGTTGTGTAAACTTATGAATTTTTATCTATTAATATGGCTCTAACTGGCGACCCATCTGCATCCTTTAGCTTTAAGGGTAAAGCAATTAATTCATAGTTTCCTTCCTTTACATTATCTAAAACGATTCCTTCCAGAATATTTAATCCATTCTGTTGAAAGGCATGGTGCGTAGGTAAAGCCTTACTGTCAAGTTGATCGACAGAAGGGAGGTCAACACCTATCAAATCAACACCATTTTTTCTTAGAAAAGAGGCTACATCTGGGCTTATTGTTGGTATTTCAGAAGGGAATGAATTTTTTTCTTTCCAAGCATTTGTCCTAATAAGTAGTTTTGTAATGCCTGTGAAATCTACTGATTGTAAATCAACTACTTCTATTTTTTTATGATTTATTTCTTTCACGAAGGCTTGTCCAACGAAACCATCTAACGGGAGCTCATGAACTTTAGCACCTTTATCATCATAATGAAAAGGAGCGTCAATGTGTGTACCGAGATGACAACTCATGCGAATTTCCCCGACGTTGACAGATCCAGTAGCTTCTTTCTCCCAATTAACTTTATACGAAAATGGCGTATCTCCTGGCCACGGTGCAATATTGGAATCTAAGGTTTGCGTAATATCAATAATTATCATATGGCCTCCTTATGCGACGATATTTCTGCCTTCCTCATATTTTTCATATTCCTTGTTTTCCATTATCTCCTTTAATATCATAGCAACTTTCCACACATCTTCAAAGTTGTTATATAAAGCAATAGGAGCAAGGCGAATAATATTAGGAGACCGGAAATCAGGTATAACACCAGATGCTTTTAGAGCTTTACAAATTCTCGCAGCTTCATCATGTTGCAGGCTTACGTGTCCGCCACGTCGATGGTCTTCTCTGGGATTACAAATTGTTAGTTCAGGAGTAAACTCTTCTAAAAGAAACATTAAATAATTAGTTAATTTTAAAGACTTTTCTCTTATGAGCGTAATAGATGCTTCCTCAAAAATTTCTAGTGATCCAAGTAATGGTGCACAACTAAAAATATGAGGAGTACCTATTTGAAACTTACCGACGTCTTCTGAAGGTGTAATAGTGTGGTCCATATCAAATTGCTTCTCCTTTTTAGAACCAAACCAACCGGACAAACCTGGTTTTAGAGAATGATGTTTTTCGTGTACATACAATCCTCCAACACCTCCTGGACCACTATTTAAATATTTATAATTACACCATACAGCGAAATCTACACCCCAATCATGCAGGTTATGTGGAAGAGCACCAATGGAGTGCGCTAAGTCAAAACCGATGAGGATGTTTCTCTCGTGTGCAGCGGCCGTTAATTTTTTCATATCTAAAAGTTGACCACTTCGATATAAGACGGAGGGTAATAGAATTAGGGCAATGTCTTTGGTCATCGCTTGGATGATATCATCCTCATTAAGAGTCATCCCGTCTTTGCTTTTTACTTGTACAAGATGTGTCTCTGGATTTAAGCCACGTAATTCAATCTGACTTTTAATGGCGTAAATGTCAGATGGGAAAGTCAACTCATCAGCTAATATCTTTGACTTCGTTCCACTTGGACAATAAAAGGTGGAAATTAGTTGATGTAAATTAGATGTTATGGAACCTGTTACAATTACTTCCTTGGACTTACCTCCCACCAGTGTTGCTGACTTCTCCCCTAACTTTTCAGATAGATAAAACCATGGATTATCACCACTTGTCCAGCCATCTATTCCGTAGTTTTTCCAATCATTAATTGATTGAAGGAGTGTATTTTCAGCTCGTTTAGAGAGAAGACCAAGAGAATTGCCATCCATATAAATTTGATCTTCTTTTAAATAAAATTCATTCCGAAAGATGGATAATGAGTCTTGTTGATCTAATTTTCGATAATCCATAGGACCCTCCTGTATGTATAGAAAGATAAAAATGCTTAACAATAACTTTTAAGTACGTCTAGAGTAATGGTGAGAATGGATTTTTTTATTTTACATCTGTATAATAATTCCTGCATTACAGTAAGAGATGTAGTTCCATTCTACAATAGAATGAAAAATTTGTCTGAAAATAAGGATAGTAGAAGGGATAGATACTATTGACATATCTTTTGTTTATTATTGGTTTGGTTTTATTAATTAAGGGAGCAGACTTTTTTGTGGATGGGTCTTCCAAGATTGCTCGTGGCCTGCAAGTTCCACCTCTTTTAGTTGGGCTTACGATAGTAGCATTTGGAACAAGCTCACCGGAAGCAACGGTAAGTATTATCGCAGCATTGGATGGAACAGCAGGAGTAGCGCTTGGGAACGTTATTGGATCCAATATATTTAACATTACACTTGTAGTAGGAATTACAGCTCTATTAAACCCATTAAAAGTAGAAAGTGAAACAATACGTAAAGAAATCCCATTTACACTATTGGGGAGTATCGTGTTATTAGTAGTAGTAGCTGATACATTTTTACAAGGATTTCAAGCTGATGCCTTAACTAGAAGTGATGGAATTATATTATTACTAATTTTTAGTATCTTTTTGTATTACATATTTGAAGTGGCAAAAAATAGTAGAGGAAATACGAATGACATGGAGGTTCGAACGGAAGCACCTAAGTGGGGGAAAAACATACTTTTCACTATTGGTGGATTGGCAGCCATTATCTTTGGGGGAGAATTAGTAGTTTCAAGTGCAACAGAAATTGCCATCTCCTTTGGGATGACGGAAACATTAGTAGGATTAACCATTGTAGCTGTAGGTACGTCGTTACCAGAATTAATTACATCCATTACGGCTGCGTTGAAAAAAGAAAGTGACATTGCTCTTGGAAACATTGTAGGAAGTAACATCTTTAACATTTTCTTTGTACTAGGAACAGCTTCCACCATTTCACCACTAGCTTTTGAAGGAAAACTGTTCGTAGATTTGATCTTAATGATCATACTGACTTTTGTTTTACTCGTATTCTCTAGAACGAATTATCGAGTGGGGAAAATGGAAGGACTTTTTCTTGCATTGGTTTACATTGGTTATATGATCTTCATTATCATTCGAAATTAAACTGATTATTACACCAGAAAGATAGGCTTGTACAAAACTAAAAAAGGTACATTTATAAAAACGAATGTACCTTTTTGCGTTCTATTTGGATATAAAATACTGCAGAATTAATGCCTTTGCAGCGTAAATCCCTGTGCAGTCACTACTGGTTTATATCACAGCTTCTTCTGTTTAAAAAGTATAGTGTTTTCTACATATTAACTATTCGTTTTCGTTGGCTCTGCGTATCCTTCTTTGTATTCCTCTTCTACTACTTTACGAATTTCATCAAGAGGAGTTCCTTTTTCTGTTTCGATAATTGTATATGCAGCGATATCTAAACAAACAGGACAATTTGTTGCATGATCCGTCCATTCAATATCTTCCTTATTTTTATGGTCACTCTTAATAAAGCAATCGTAGGCGCTAGTATGCCCAACACTATCGCCACATCCACAATAACAAGGCATCTGTTCTAATTCCTCTTGATATTGAGCTACTCCAAGATAAATACGTTTAATGTCTGGAGGATCTTCCTCTAAAAAGCTTGGTAAAACAGTACGATTCTCTGTCATCTCAATCAAGTCACCATGATTTTCTTTTGTATGTTCTGGTGAAGCTTCATTGGTAGAGCACGCGGATAATACTAGTAAAACTGCTAGAGGTAAGGCCTTTGTCCATTTAGCTATTTTCATGCTGTAGTCTCCTTTTTTACTCATTACATTTATCCTACCATAAATTTTAAATTTTCATGTAGTTGAAATGCTTTACGGTGACTATGTAAACTTGCAAATACCACCAATGGAAGTATGAATAGTTTTACAGGCTGCGTTTATCCTAAAGTTATGATAATAGGGAAGGGGTGAGGCTATGTTAAAGAAATATAGAAAATGGATTGTTTATTCTACAGGCATATCCATCCTTTTATCTATCGCTATATTTGTTATGAACAAACAAGTTCAACATGAAGCAATAGAATACGACAAAAGGCACCCTATACATATGACTACGTTACAAAATGGAGAAGTTGAAATAATTTCAGAAGGGAAAGAATTGTACAGTTCTCTTATTAATGACATCCATAAGGCAAGGGAACGAGTGTATATGCAGTTCTTTATCATTCGTTATGATGAACAAACAAAGAGATTGTTAAAAGCATTAGAGGAAGCTGCATTAAGAGGAGTGGAAGTAAAAGTCACAGGAGATTTAATGGGATCAAGAGAAATGTCCTTAGCACCACTTAGCACGTTAAAGGAAAAAGGAGTTGTCTTTAAGTGGAGCAGGCCTCTTCACTCATCCTCGATCTTTCATTCCATCCAACATCGTAATCATCGCAGAATAGTAGCGATAGATCAGTCAATTAGTTATATAGGTGGTTTTAATGTTGGTAATGAATATATTGGAAAAGATAAAAAACTCGGACACTGGACTGATACGCATGTCCGTTTAGTAGGAAATAACATAGAGATGGCACAACAATTTAAGATGGATTGGGAAGAAGATAGGGGAGAAACGAAATGGAAAGATTCAAAAGTGAAATCAGTTTCCTTCGAAAGTAATAAGGAAACTAGTTATCAATTTCTTTTTACGACTGGCGCAGAGCTAGAACAGAAAATGGTATCTTGGATAAAAGGTGCAAAAGAGGACATCTGGATTGCTACTCCATATTTTATGCCCTCTGATGCTTTGGCCGCAGAAATGTTACAAGCGGCCAAAAGAGGAGTAAACATAAAAGTAATGGTACCTAAAACGTCAGATGCATGGTTTACACAACCACCGGGTTATCATCGAATGGAAAAGTTAATGAATAAAAATATTACATGGCTAGAATATACAAAAGGCTTTTTGCATAGTAAGATCATGATTATAGATCATGATTTTGTAGATGTGGGAACTGCCAATTGGGACCCTAGAAGTTTATATTTAAACGATGAGTCCAATTGTTTATTATACGGCCAGGAAATCAATCAACGCTTCAGAGAGGTTTATCTGAACAATGAGCAATTTGCTACTCGCATAACGGAACAGGATTTAACTGAAAAGCCTTGGTGGGTAAAAGTACTTGGAAAAACACCTAAAGACATACAGTATTATTTTTAAAAGTGGGAAGGGGACCAGTAGATGTCTCCTTCTCTCTTTTGTTCATTAACTTCGATGTCAAAGGAGTGTTTTTCATAGAAATGAATTAAACGATCGATGTGATCCCAGTCTCTTTCTGCTAAATCACCTTTAATGCCTTTTACATTTCGCTCAAGAGCAATCTGCTTTAATTCATCCATGGCAATTGATCCGTAACCTTTGTTTGAAGGTCCTTTAATATCGCCAATCTTCATGTGACCACTTTCTGTAAATGTAGCTTGAATTAAGAAGTCCCATGCACCGCGATAAGGTGTTTGACAATCTTGAATCATCACGTTACATTGATGCTGATTTTCATTGGTGTAAACAATTACCCAATTATCTTGCTTATCTTGTGCAATTCCTTTAATATTATTTTTTTCTTTTAATCGTTCCATATTTTGCTGCATTCGAAAGAGCTGAAATTCTAGTTCTTCCTTCTCTTTTTCAACAAGTGTAGTCATTTCGACTCCTCCTTTGAAATGTTACCATGATTATGCTAACAAGAGGGAAGTATCCTGTAAAGGTGATAGAAGAAAGTAGATGTATTCTGAAAATTTACATACCACTCATGTATAAGCAACGTTTACTCACTTATAGGCAAGCTGTATCAGTGGTGAGGAGAGAATAAGGCTCAACTAACCAAAGTAAATTTGATAACTACTTACCATAGTGAATAAAGATCTCTTAACTTATACGGACAACAAAGAGGATCTATAGCGTACAAACCACTATGATGTTAAAAAGTGTTTAAGGTAAAAATTACAATTTTATAGTTCTATAGTCTAAATAAAAAATAAAATATTTGTAAAAGCTTACTGGTTTTTAGTAGACAATAGTAGAATAAACGATTAGACTAATAGTAGGAGAGTGTCAAGACATACTGGCAAACCCATGCGAAAGATGGGGACGCAAAGCCACGGGCCTTCGAAAGGTGGTAGCCGGGTTGCTCATATATAGTTATTAGAGCATCCTAATTCGAGGGGTGTTTTTTCATTTTATCAAAGTACTTAGTTGTTCTGTAAAGGCGTGTATATATGAATAAAATTTATTTATCAGACCATAAGACGGAATTTATATTTTCCATGCTTCGTTGGATTTTTTTGGTTATTGCAATTTTCTTGTTTTATGTACCTGTTTTTTATGAAAACTTACCGATTATTAGAGAATCATTTACGTATCTTTTAATACTAGGGTTTATTTACATGACAGTTACACAAGTAGTGTTACAAAAGAAAGACTTGCCCAAACATTGGTTTAAGAAGTTAGCAGGTGCTGGAGTAGTTTTTGATTTTCTTGCTATGTTTTGGCTTTTCTTTTTAACTGGTGGTGTCATGACCTTTCTTTTTCCAATTGCATATTTTTTAGTTATGCATGCAACTATCTATTGGAGGATGAAAGGAGCTTTTATCAGCTCAGTTGCTATCTCGCTAGGTTACATTATTGTTTACCTACTTAATGATACAGATAGTTATACAGAACTTTTTATACTTTGCTTAAATATCTGCTTTATGTGGCTTATTGGTTTGTTTGGTTCGTTAATTGTAATTAGGGAACGATATCATCTAGGAGAAAAAGAAAGAGCAATTGGATTACTCGCAATAGATTATCTAACCAATTTATACAACCATAGAACGTTCCAGGAAGATTTGAGAGAATTTAACCATAAAAAAGAACCATTTTATTTAGTTTTAGGTGATATTGATTACTTTAAACAAACGAATGATCAATATGGCCATGTAGTTGGAGACGAATTATTAAAATCGCTAGGAGTTACATTTTCAGAATTGATGAAGCGGTACGCATGTCGAGCTTATAGATACGGTGGAGAAGAATTTGCTTTTCTAGTAGATGGTAATATTAAAATCGATGTATTTATGAAAGATATGTATCGATATATTCAAAACACAGAAGTTTGCTCCAAAGATATTATCATTTCTATGTCATTTGGGGTAGAGCGAGGTCCTACAACAATGACACCCACTGAACTCGTAGATAGAGCAGATCAACTTCTATACAAAGCGAAGAATATGGGTAAAAATCAAGCAGTATTATATAATGAGGTAACGGTAAAAGGTAGTTAATTTGTTCGGATGCTTGGAAATATAAATGTAAAAATACAAGGGTGTCTTTAATAGAAGACATCCTTAATTCATGGTAGTGAATCAAAAAAAGCCCTTGAAGAATGACTCTTCAAGGGACTTTTTATTATCCAATAAACATTCCTGCGATTGCCGCACTTAGTAAAGAAGCAAGTGCACCGGCAATAACTGCACGTACACCCATACGAGCGATGTCTTTACGACGACTTGGAGCAAGTTCTCCTAATCCTCCTAGTAGGATTGCAAGAGAAGATAGGTTTGCGAATCCACACAATGCGAAGCTGATTATTGCTACAGTCTTAGCTGATAATTCTCCAATTTGCGGAGCAAATGCAGAGTAAGCAACGAATTCATTGATAACAATTTTTTGACCAATAAAGTTACCAGCTTGTACAGCTTCTGACCAAGGTACACCAATAGCAAAAGCTAATGGAGCAAATACATAACCAAGGATTAATTCAAGTGATAGGTTTTCAAAGCCGAACCAACCACCAATTCCACCTAAAATACCATTTAAAAGTGCTACGATTGCAATAAATGCAAGTAACATTGCTCCGATATTAAGAGCTAATTGAAGACCAACACTTGCACCGCGAGCAGCAGCGTCGATAACGTTCGTCGATTCAGAATCAACTTCCATTTCAAATTCTGCTGGTTCTGGTTCAGTAGATGTTTCAGGAACAAATAATTTTGCCATAATTAGTCCAGCAGGTGCAGCCATGAATGATGCAGCAAGCAGGTACTCAAGAGGAACACCTAGTAAAGAGTATCCAATTAACACGGAACCAGCAACTGATGCAAGTCCCCCTGTCATTACAGCGAAAAGTTCTGATTGAGTCATCTTTGGTAAATAAGGACGCACGACAAGAGGAGCTTCCGTTTGTCCAACAAAAATGTTCGCAGCAGCTGACATAGATTCTGCTTTACGAGTACCTAATAGGAACGATAATCCGCCACCTAAGAATTTAATGATGACTTGCATAACTTTTAAATAATAAAGGACAGAGATTAATGCAGAGAAGAAAATTACCGTTGGAAGAACATTAAAAGCAAAAACGAATGCAATTCCGGATTGCTCTGAGTAAAGTCCACCGAATAGGAAGTTTACACCTTCATTGGCGTAACCAATAACATTATTTACGTACTCAGTGAATTTCTTTAAACCGCTAAATCCGCGTTCCCAACCTAAGATTAGAAAAGCAAATATTAACTGTAATGCTAAACCACCAAACACTGTACGAAGGCTGATTTTTGACTTTGCTGATGAAAATAAGAATCCAATTCCTAAAATAACAGCAATACCAGCTAATCCCCAAAGAATATTCATATGATGTCCACCTTTCTTTTCTATGACTAGACGTCTGATGTCTAAAGATTACTATGAAAGCGCCTAAATAACAAGACATATTTCGACATTTTATTTAATTATGTTTCATCAAGATTACAATTTAACTTTTTTGGAAACGGTTTCCGTAAAATTAGTATGTCTAATTGAAAGCGGTTTATGTAGTAGACTAGGTAAATTTACGTTTTAGATAGTTGTAAATAATGGATATTGTTAGGGGAGAAGATGCTTATTTAATGATAAAAGATATCACGTAGGAATTTTAAGTAGTTTTTAACTCACTTTCCAAAAAAAGGGTTGCAAAAACCTATGTTTTAGCAACCTTACGTTATCCTTCAATTAAAGTTGTATAGACAACTAATCTCTCTTCATGCTCTTGGATGGAGCGATCATAAATACCTGTACAAGTAAGTAAATTTAATCTTGGAGTTTGGGATGGACCGAATATTTGAGCAATTGGAGCTTCATTTCGGTCATAAGCAACCAATTTTTCTACTTCAAACGTTTTTTTGTTATCATTTACATCGTATACTTCTACAATATCTCCTGGTTTTAAATTCTTTAAATAGAAAAAGACTGCTGGACCAGTATAATCATCTACATGGGCTGCTAAGATAGAATTTCCCTTTTCCCCTGGTTTTTTACCAGGTTCAAACCATCCAACTTCTTCACCGTTATCTGGAACGGTCATTTCTGCATTTTCGTTTAATCCATGTTCTGTTATAGGTGCATCAATATCCAAAGAAGGTATGACAATACGTGCTGGTTCAATTCCTTCATATATAGGCATATCTTGTTCAGTAGAATTTTTATCTTGTTCGTTACTTTTATCTATTGTACTATTAACAGGTTGTGCCTGTTGTTTCGTTGCAGGTGGTGGTGTAGTGGTAGTGTCTTCTGTTGAAAAATCTCCTGCTGAGCAGCCACTCAGCAGGAGAATAGCAAAAGCTATAGAAATGTGTTTACGCATTATTGTGCAGACTTTTTGCGGAAAGCGAAGAATGCCACTACACCAAGGCCTGCAATTGCAGCTGCGATTGGAGCTGCATTAGAAGTTGATTGAGAAGCTCCACCCATACCTGTTTTCGGCATTTCAGAAGGCATTACAGAACCATCTTCAAGTACTAAAACTTCAAGATTTTCAGCAGTATTTACTGCAAATACGGAGTAAACAGTGTTTTCAGCAAGAGTAGTGCCAGATAAGTCTAACACTTGAGTACCGTCTGGAGTACGGATTTCAAGGTCATACGTACCAGGATCTAATTCTTGATAATCTGTCACTGCTTTGAATGCAGCTCCAGCAAACAATGCATCTCCACCTACAAGGCCAACGTCAACTGTTGGAGCGTCAGGAGATAAGTGACCAACACGTACTTTCGTTTTACCTTCTGTTACATTCATGGAATCTTCAGCAACTACTAATTCAATGTTTTCAAGAGTATTAGCTGCTGCTACTGTGTATGCTTTACCAGCTTCTACTGTTAAAGTTTGAGAAATTACTGGATTTTCAGTAGTACCAGCTGCGAAGATTTCTACTTCATGATCACCAGCAGGAACTGAAAGATAATCCGTTGCTGCTTTAAATGCAGCATTCTCAACAGTAAGTTCACCATTTACATAAATATCAACTGCAGGTGCATCAGGTGATGCGTGAACAATACGTACCATCGCATCATCATTTGCAAAGGCACCTGTTGCCATTACAGCAAGCATCATTACCGCTGTAAAAATAGAAGCAACGACTTTCTTCATAATAATCCACTCCTCGAATTGTTTTTTCACAAACATATGTATTTGGTTTGTGTAATATATGTATAACATTTGCACACGTTTTGTTTCAACTGAAAGTGTGGCTGGAATGTGCTAATGAGATACAAAACATATGTTTACCAATAATTAGAAAAGTATGTACTGAAACGAATAAAGATATTTTGTTAGTAGAATTGGTAAAGTTAGAGTAGATTGCGGGAAGGTAATGGAAAATGTACAATAAGTATGCAGAGACAAGAAAGTAGGGAAAAGTATGTCCACATTAAAAAAAGAAGTACAATCACGTAAGACATTTGCTATCATCTCTCACCCAGATGCAGGAAAAACAACTTTAACGGAACAGTTACTGTTATTTGGAGGAGCAATTAGAGCAGCGGGAACTGTTAAAGGGAAGAAATCTGGTAAGTTTGCAACTTCTGACTGGATGGAAATTGAAAAGCAACGTGGGATATCTGTTACGTCCTCCGTTATGCAGTTTGATTATGATGGATATCGTGTAAATATATTAGATACCCCTGGTCACCAAGACTTTTCAGAAGATACGTACCGTACATTAATGGCTGTAGATAGTGCAGTAATGATCATTGATGCAGCAAAAGGTATTGAAGCACAGACATTAAAGCTATTTAAAGTTTGTAAAATGCGAGGCATACCTATCTTCACTTTTATGAATAAATTAGATCGTCAAGGTAAAGCTCCACTAGAATTATTAGCTGAATTAGAAGAAGTGATGGGGATTGAAACATATCCAATGAACTGGCCTATCGGAATGGGAAAAGAATTCTTAGGAATTTATGATCGTCATCATAAACGAATTGAGCAATTTAGAGTGGAAGAAGATCAACGCTTTATTCCTTTAAATCAAGATGGGGAAATTGAAGGAGATCATTCATTAAAGCAGTCAGGCTTATATGATCAAACGTTAGAAGAAATTGAATTACTAAACGAAGCAGGGAATGATTTCTCTAGTGAAAGAATTGCAGCGGGAGATTTGACACCAGTATTCTTCGGAAGTGCACTAACAAACTTTGGTGTGCAAACATTTTTAGAAACATACTTAAAGTATGCTCCTTCCCCTCAACCAAGAAAAACGACAACAGGAGAAATAGATCCAGAAAATGAAGAGTTCTCTGGTTTTGTCTTCAAAATTCAGGCAAACATGAACCCTGCTCACCGTGATCGAATTGCTTTTGTTCGTGTGTGCTCTGGTAAGTTCGAACGCGGAATGAGTGTTACTTTATCAAGAACGGGTAAATCCATGAAGCTTTCGCAATCTACATCTTTCCTTGCAGAAGAAAGAGCAACAGTGGAAGAAGCAGTAAGTGGTGATATTGTAGGGTTGTATGACACGGGAACGTATCAGATTGGAGACACCATAGTAGGTGGGAAAGATAAAATCCAATATGAGCGTCTTCCACAATTCACACCTGAGTTGTTTATGAAAGTAACGGCAAAGAATGTAATGAAACAAAAGTCATTCCATAAAGGTGTTCAACAACTTGTGCAAGAAGGAGCTATTCAGTTATTCAAAACATACCGAACAGAAGACTACATTTTAGGAGCTGTTGGTCAACTTCAGTTTGAAGTATTTGAGCACCGTATGAAAAATGAGTACAATGCTGAAGTATTAATGGAGCCGATGGGTAATAAAGTGGCACGTTGGGTAGAGGACCAAACAATTGATGATCGCTACTCTAGTTCTCGAAGCATGTTAGTAAAAGATCGTTATGACCAATTGGTGTTCTTATACGAAAATGAATTTGCACTTAGATGGTTCCAAGATAAAAACCCAGATATTAAACTGAGTAACCCAATGGATTTATCGGAAGCATAAAAGAAGAAGAGCTGCTATTTTAACTGAAAGAAATTCAGTTATTTAGTAGCTTTTTTTGTTACATGAACAGTAACAAAAAAAGCGTTAACCACGTAATGTTATTCGTATTCAGCTGAGTTTCTTCATTACAGGATCAATTTTAGTTGCGTTCTTGCCTAAATAGGAAACTTTCATTGACAACGAGTCAATTCTAGCTTACTATTACTTTATACTTTAACACTAAAAAGCGTTTAAGCGTTTATGTAGAGAGGAGAACGAAGATGGTAAACACCCCCGTTCTTTCTGCCAAATTTTCATTAATCGTAACAGTGCTTATGCTTTCTGTTTTTTCGATTGCATTGATTAAATTGGAAATGGTACCTCATATACCAGTCTTGTTTAATTTAGCGTTGTTATTTGTGATAGGACTTTGGAAGAAAATGAACCAAAAACAATTAATGGAAGGAATCACTAAAGGAGTGTCCATGGTTGTTTCAGCAATTATTTTATTTATCTTAATAGGTATTACTGTAGCTTCATGGATGGCAGTAGGGACTATCCCATTTTTACTTGGCCAAGTTTTAGAATGGGTATCTCCACAATTTTTCTTTGTGTCTGTATTACTCATTACTTCGGTTGTAGGTGTTCTTTTAGGAAGCTCACTTACTACAGTAGCAACCATGGGAGTTATATTTGTTAGTATCGCAGAAGTATTAGGATTATCTTTACCTATTACAGTAGGTGCAATTGTATCTGGCGCTTTTTTTGGAGATAAGATGTCACCGTTATCGGATACTACTTCTCTAGCATCCTCAACGGTAGGTGTAGATTTATTTGAGCATATTAAAAGTATGATGGTTACGACGGTCCCAGCATTTTTTGTAAGTGTTATATTATTCTTGCTGATACCAATCAATAGTTCAGAGGTATCAGGAAACAATTCAATAGTTGAAGTATCGTCAGTCATAAAAAGCATGTCTCTAAATCCAATTATCGTACTACTTCCCTTAGTAGTTTTATTGATTTGCACGGTTACAAAACAATCTGGAATTATCTCGCTATTCTTAAGCAGTCTAACGGCAATCGTTACATTAATTCTACAGTCAAAAGGAAACATGATTGGTGGTTTAATCATGGATGGATATGTAAGTACTACTGGTCAAGAAGTTGTTGATTCTTTATTAACACGTGGTGGTATAAATAGCATGATGTTTACCATTTCATTGGTCATTTTAGTGGCCGGTTTAGCAGGTTTGAGTATTTCACTCGGAATAATAAAGCAGTTATCAGATTGGGTAATGCGTAGTGTAAGGAAGAGATCATCCGTTGTTAGATCTAGTTTAGCTACTTCTTTTGGATTGAACTTTATAGTAGGAGAGCAATATCTTTCTATTTTATTAACTGGACAGGCGTATCAACAATCCTTTGAAGAAAAATCAATTGATAAACGGGTATTAGCGAGAGTAATGGAAGATGGAGGAACAGTAATTAATCCCTTAGTTCCGTGGAGTGTTTGTGGAATTTTTATTTCAAATATGTTAGGGGTCCCTACGTTGGCTTACGTTCCTTTTAGTTTCTTCTGTATAGCTTGTTTACTTATAAGTTTCTTCCTTGCAGATTACAGATTTTTGCGTTCTAGAAGTCATACAAGTTCCACACAAACAATGTAAAAAATGATGCAGTACCAATCGTGGTACTGCATCATTTTTTATTGATTTGTGTACAGTAATAACTCACCTTCCACCTGTTAATGTAGTCAAAGAGTAGAGAATGTTTTATAAATAATTGGGATAAAAGAACATTTTCAAGCAGGAGTGTGCTAATAATAGTGGTTAAATTTGCATGTACTTTATAAAAAATCTAATATAAACATAATGTATTAAACAACAGGAGGAGCAATTAGTGAACATAAGTACTTTTTCAGTAAAAAGGCCGGTATTTACATTTGTAACGATGTTATTAGTAATTATTCTAGGAGGAGTCTCCCTCACAAACATCCCCTTAAAACTTATTCCAGATATTAATCCACCAGTGGGAGTAATAGTGACTAATTATCCTGGTGCAAGTCCAGAGGAAGTTTCAGAGAAAGTAACAAAGCCATTGGAAGAGAGTTTAAGTACATTACCTGGTATTCAAAACATCCGTTCTACATCGCAAGAAGGTTCTAATTTTATTTTAATGGAGTTCTCTTGGACAACAAGTATTGATGATGTACAAGACGAAATTACACAAAGAATTAATCAAACGCCAATTCCAGACGGATCTAACTTACCACGATTTTTAAAATTTGATCCTTCACAATTTCCTGTTATTCAATTGTCCCTCTCCACAAGTTCAGAGGATAAATCTATTAATCAAATTGCAGAGACGCTTGAATTAGAATTAACGCGTGTTCCTGGGGTTGCGAGTGTTAACTTATCCGGAACGGTAGAAGAGGAAATAGTCATTGAATTAGATCAAGAAGCATTAGAAGATAATGGTTTAGGGCAACAAGACATCACCAATGTTCTTCAAGCGAGTAATATTTCACAACCTGGAGACACCGTATTAACGGAGGATAAACAGTTAACCACTCGGGTTGTATCCTTATTAACTTCAGTAGAAGATGTAAGGAAGCTTGTGGTAGGACAATCACCACAAACAGGTGAAGATGTTCTCATAGATGATGTTGCTCAAGTAAACAAGAAAGAAAGAGATATTAGCTCTATTACAAGGGCAAATGAAAAAGACTCTGTATTAATTAGTGTTCTTCAACAATCAGATGCCAATACAGCCAATGTTTCTAGAGAGTTTCAAACTAAGCTTAATGAATTATTAGATAGAGAAGAGTATCAGGATGTGCAGGCGGACATTCTATTTGATCAAGGAGATTATATTACTCAATCTATTAGTAATATAGCTACTTCTCTTGTTCTGGGTGGCATATTTGCTATGCTAGTGTTGTTTTTCTTCCTAAGAAATGTAAGAAGTCCTTTAATAATTGGAGTGGCTATACCTTACTCCGTTATTGTTACGTTTGTTCTGATGTATTTTTCAGATTTTGCATTAAATATTATGACACTTGGCGCTTTAGCTTTAGGGATAGGTATGCTAGTAGATAATGCGATCGTCGTTATAGAAAATATTTATCGTCATTTACAGATGGGGAAAGATTCAAAGACTGCCGCCATTGATGGTGCAAAAGAGATCGGAACTGCGATAACTGCTTCCACATTAACTACTGTGGCAGTTTTTGTACCTGTATTATTTGTAAGTGGTTTAATCGGTGAACTTTTTACAGAGTTTGCATTAACAATATCCTTTAGCTTACTAGCATCACTTGTTGTTGCTTTGACCGTGATTCCGATGTTAGCTGCAAAGTTCTTGAAAAAAGTTCCTGGTAATCAAGAAGCTAGAAGACGCAGATCCAAGGCATTAAGGTTTCTCGAAAATTCTATTCGTTGGACTCTACATCACCGTATGATGGTTACTATACTTACCTTAGCACTACTGGGAGGAAGTATTTTTGCATTAAGTAAAGTCGGTACAGAGTTTTTACCTGCAACAGATGAAGGATTCTTTACTGTTAGGGTAGATTTAGAAGCTGGTACAAATCTTCAAGAAACTGACCGAGTAGTGAAATCTATTGAAAAGGTTTTAGAGAACCAAGAGGAAATAGATGTTTATGTCAGTCTAATTGGATCAACTCAGGAGAATTCAGCAAGAGGATCTGTTTCAACAAACATTGCGGAGATTTCGGTCAAATTAGCACCTTTAGCGGAGAGAGAGAAATCTGTATTTGAAGTTGTGGATGAACTTCAAAGTAAAATCAAACGTGAGGCTAAAAAAGAGAATGAGAGTGCGGAGGTTTCAGTTAATTTGCAAACTGCTGCCGGTTCATCTCCACAAACACTTACATTTGATGTTCGTGATACAAGTAAAGAACGATTAGATAGTTCCATTGAAAAATTAGAAAAAGAATTAGCTGATGTTGATGGGGTAACAGAATTTTCTACTGATAGATCTAACACAATAGATGAAATAAGCATTGAAATAAATACTGAAAAGGCAAGAGAAGTGGGGCTTTTACCTGCACAGCTAGCGCAAGTAGTAAATGATGCAACAAGAGGAGCGCTAACAACACAAATTCAAGAAACAAATGGAGAAGTTTATAATGTCTATGTTCAATATGACCGAGACGTAACTTCGACAATGGAAGGACTAGAAAATTTAAGTATTAAAACACCAACAAACTCCTTTATCAAGCTTAATGAACTCGCAACTATTGAAGTTGCAGAAGGACCCGTAGAACTTAGAAGAATTAATCGTGAGGAAGCGGTGCAATTTGAGTTACGATATTCACCGTCTTTAAGTTTAAGTGAAATATCTTCTAGAGTTGATGCAGCGATTGAAAAGGCTGCTTTACCGAGCGAGTCAACCATTGCTTTCGGTGGCGATCGAGAGCTCCTAGAGAATTCTATTAACGATATGATCCTAGCGGTAGTTTTAGCAATAATATTGGTATACATTGTTATGGCTGCTCAATTTGAATCATTTAAATATCCATTTGTTATTATGTTTACAGTCCCACTGATGATAATAGGTGTTTCTTTAGGGTTGTATGTAACATCTACTCCGATAAGTATTACAGCCATCATTGGTGTCATCGTTTTAGCAGGAATTGTTGTTAATAATGCGATAGTTATTGTTGATTATATTAATCAGCTAAAAGATAGAGGAGAATCCAGTCTAGATGCAATTGTTACGGCTGTAAAAGATAGAGCTAGACCTATATTTATGACTGCATTAACAACCATACTTGGCTTACTACCACTTTCTTTAGGAATAGGAGAAGGGACAGAGCTAAATCAACCAATGGCCATCACCGTTATAGGTGGACTTATTAGCTCTACCTTACTAACGTTATATATTATTCCAATGGTGTATAGTTGGTTTGACCCACAAACAAGAAGGATGAAAAACTAATAAGAGAAGTCTCGGCCATACTGGTTCGAGGCTTTCTTTATATTTTCCATGAACAAAAGAGTACTCATATAAAAATTTGTAAAAATAAGCATTAATCCATACATAGCTTATCTGAGAATCGGTCATGATAGTAGTAAGAAGAAGTGGGAGGATTTGTATATGGAAGTAAAAGCTATGTTTCAGCCTTATCCTCATCGTGTGCATGTAAGCGCAATTCCCGGTAGCTCAATAGGTGCACGATTAAAATCGTTTATATCTGGTGATGAATGAGAGAACTAACAAAGCTTGAAGCTGTTCTTTGGAGTATTGCGTTACCGGGGTTTGCGCAATTATTAGCACGTTCATATATTAAAGGATTGTTATTTGTCATTTTAGAATTCCTTATAAATGTACAAAGTGATTTTAACTTAGCGATCATGCATAGCTTTCTTGGGGAAACTCGACTTGCGATGGAAACAATTAATGTACAGTGGTTAATGTTTTATCCATGTTTGTATATGTTTGCAATGTGGGATGCATATAAAATAGCATTAAAAAAAGAAGAGCCATATATTTATTTGCCTTTTGCGTTTAGTGCATATTTAGTTACCATTGGTTTAATGTATTCCCCTAAACTAACTATCTTTGGCTTCTATTTAGGACCGATTTTTTCTGGGATTTTATTTGTATTACCAGGTGTGTTAATTGGACAATTAATCAGAACTATTCTCTTGAAAAGAAATAAACTTGATTATGAAGAAAGCTAGGTATATAATAAACCTAATTTCATATCTTTGACAGCTGTCAAAGGGGAGTAGCGTTAGGGAAACCTAAAATAACATCGTCATGACATGAGTGCATTCTCATCGGTGTTATTGACATATTTTATGTTTAGCGAGACCTTTGCCTTCATAGGCAGAGGTCTCTTTATTTGTTACGTGACCGGTAACAACTCATCGTTGACCGCGTGATGTGGTGAGTACTTAGATGGTCATCCTTTTTTTGTGAGAATTTATTCCGTTAACTAAGAGAATACATAAATCCTTAACGCTACGAGAAAAATATTACTAACAGGAATTTGGAGGTTTATTTATGGAAGCACAAATACTTTTAGAATATGGATGGGTGTTACTTGTCTTGATAGCCCTAGAAGGTATTCTAGCAGCAGACAATGCTGTAGTTATGGCTGTTATGGTAAAGCATTTACCGAAAGAACAGCAAAAGAAAGCTCTATTCTATGGATTATTAGGGGCATTTGTCTTTAGGATTGCGGCACTTTTCCTTATCACATATCTTGTAAACATTTGGCAAGTTCAGGCCATTGGAGCTGCTTACCTTCTTTATATTGCCATATCCCATCTCATAAAGAAGAAAAAAGGCGAAGAAGAAACAGCTCATATGCCAGAGAAAAAACAATCAGGATTCTGGATGACCGTTTTAAAAGTAGAAATTGCCGATATCGCTTTTGCTATAGACTCGATGTTAGCTGCTGTAGCGCTTGCCGTAACTTTACCTGAAATTGGAGGTAACTTAGTAGGTGACATCAATACGGGGCAGTTCACCGTAATGTTGCTTGGAGGAATTATTGGGTTAATTATTATGCGTTTTGCAGCAACATGGTTTGTAAAGGTTCTACAAAAGTATCCTCAATTAGAAACAGCTGCTTTCTTAATTGTTGGTTGGGTAGGAGTTAAGTTAGTATTTTATACATTAGCACATGATAAAGTGCACATTTTGCCGCACGACTTTGTGCACGGTACAATCTTTAAACTGATTTTCTGGACAGTACTTCTTGGAATTGCAGTAGGTGGCTATTTAACATCAAGAAAACAAAACCAATCGGAAGCTAGCTAAAGGAAAGAGGATGGGACAAAACAAAAAAAGGTACATTTTTAAACAAATGTACCTTTTTTTGCGTTGTATTTGAATTTATATTACTGCAGAATTAGTGGTTTTACAGAATAAATGCCTATGCAGTTACTTTTGGTTTATGTTCCAGCTTCTTTTTCCTTTTTACCCCTATAAAACTAAAAGGTAAATCGTATCTATAGTAGACGTCCATTAAACTACGTAGGGGTTAGTTACATGTATAGTAAAGAAGTCCGTACTACTTCCCTCATTTTTCATGATATAATCATTTGCGAATGAGGTGAGAGAGTGTTAAGAATGTTTCCATTCAAGAAAAAAGAAACATTAGAAGAAAAAGTATTGTTAATTCAGCAAGGAAATGAACAAGTATTACAGGAAGTGTTAACAGAGTATCAACCATTCATTAAGAAATCTATATCTTCTGTTTGTAAAAGATATATTACCGATTCAGATGATGAATACAGTATTGGAATGATCGCGTTTCACGAAGCGCTACAATTATTCGATGAAACAAAGGGTCAGTCTCTATTAGCGTTTGCAGATACCATTATAAAAAGAAAAGTAATAGACTATATCAGAAAACAGGTGAAAGAACAACACATACATTTAGATGTTTCATCCGACACAAGCACTAGGCAATTAGATGACATTAAATCATCTCAACAATATTTTGTTGACCAAGAGAGTGTATCGAGAAAAGAACAGATACTTATCTATGCCAAAAAGCTTGAAGAATTTGATATCTCTTTCGCTGAATTAGTGAAGATTTCACCCAAACATCAAGATGCTAGAAATAACGCTATTGCTATTGCCAAATTAATCGCTAAAGATGAAGAACTTTGGCAATATTGTACAGAAAAAAAACGATTACCTTTAAAGAAATTAGAAGAAAAAGTTAGGGTATCTAGAAAGACTATGGAAAGAAATAGGAAGTATATAATTGCAATAACGATCATTTTTGTGTATCAGTATACGTTCCTCATGGAGTATATAAAGGGGCGAGGTTAAATGAGTAAAGGTATTGTTGTAGAAATTCATTCTAATCATGTTGTGTTGCTACTACCTACCGGAGAATTTGTTAATGGCGAAAGAAATGAAGAGTTTATCACTTTAGGTGACGAAATTGCTTACCTACCTATTAATATTAAAAAGAAAAAAAATCCATCCAGTATTATCAAATCATTTATGCCAGTTGGTGCATTTGTAGCAGCTGCAGCCATCATGCTTTTATTTTTCTTGCCAATGTTTAAGTCTGATGCTGCTACAATGGCTTATATATCATTAGATATTAATCCAAGTATAGAGCTAGAAGTAGATGAAAACGGGTATGTGAAATCACTTAAACCATACAATCAGGATGGCGAATTTATAATTGAACAGCTAGATTCAGATTTAGGAACTGTTCCAACTGTTTTATCGAGCATTATGGAAAAAAGTAAACAAGCAGGATTTATAAAAGAAGATAAAAGTATCATTATCTCTCCAGTTTATGTAAATGGAATTTCTACAACGTTAAAAGAATCGATTATGACCAACATTAATCGCTTAAAGCAAGGGAATATAGATATAAAAGTATTTGTAGGATCTGAAGAAGACAGAACAGTTGCACTAGAACAATCTAAAACCGTTGCGATGGTAAATAGGGAAGAGATATCTCAAAAAACAAAGACTGATCACAATGTATTAGAAGAAAAGAACTCTACACCAATTGCAAAAGAAGAGAAGGTGCCTGTTGAATTAGATCAAGCTGAGAAAAATGAAGAAAAGAATGTGAATACTTCTATTTCTGAAAATCCAGTACAAGAATTGAAAGAATACAAAAATGAACAAAAGAATGACAAAGATAATGAAATGAAGCAAAATAAAAATGATGAAAAAGGTAAAACAGAAAAGAAAGACTTACCAGAGCATGCAAGGAAAGGTTTAGAGAAGGCAGAGGAAAAAAGAAAAGGTCCACCTCATGAGAAATTTAAAGGAAAAAAAGATAAAGACGATGACGATGATGACGAAGATTACGATGATGATGACGATGAGGAAAAAAGTGACGACGATTAAAGGAAAAACCACTAAGTGAACGCTTAGTGGTTTTTACGTCTTTACGTAACATTAACCCATATCCAAAGCTTATTGTTGAGGAGATTTTAAGCTTTCTTGTGCTTGTTTTACTAAACGTTTTGTAATTTCTCCACCTACACTACCGTTTGAACGTGCAGCTGAATCTGGTGATAATTGTACGCCGAATTCTGTAGCAATCTCATATTTAATTTGATCCATGTACTGCTCTACACCAGGAACTAATAATTTATTTGAACTTCTAGTCATGATTTTTTTCCTCCATATAATATAAATTTTTGTTTGTTTCTACTACTAGTATGACAAGTAATCAGCAAGGAATACTGGTAACTTCTGAGTGATTTGGAAAGGTAGATTTTTCTCCTTTATTTGTAAAGAACTAAATATTTTAATGCTTTTATTTTTTGTTTAGTATAGAATGAGTCACATGTAAACAATATCAATATAAATAGCAATTGTTAGAAAGAAATGAGGTTCACGATGTTTGACAAATGGAAGCTGATTTTAAGAAAATTTACACCTACTCAAATAATTGTTTTATATTATGGGCTTGCTGTTACCGTGTCCACATTACTATTATCTTTGCCCATAGCTCATCTGCCAGGTGTTGATGTTAAGGCAGTTGATATTTTATTTACTGCAATGAGTGCGGTTAGTGTCACTGGCTTAACTACAATTTCGATTGTGGACACATTTAGTGTCACTGGCTATTTTTTTATTCTATTTATTCTTCAATTTGGCGGGATAGGGATTATGACACTTGGAACTTTCTTTTGGTTAATATTAGGAAAGAAAATCGGGTTGAAAGAACGTCAATTAATCATGAAAGATCAAAATCAAAGTACATTATCTGGCATGGTAGGGATGCTTAAGCAAATTTTAGTGTTAATAGTGGTTATTGAAGCTGCAGGTGCTATTATTCTTGGTCTTTGGTTTACACAATATTACGAGAGCGTATCTGAGGCATTCTTACATGGATTATTTGCATCCGTTTCTGCAACAACTAATGGAGGCTTAGATATTACTGGAGAATCACTAATCCCATATGCTAACGATTATTTCGTGCAATTTATCACTATTTTATTAATAATCTTAGGTGCCATTGGATTTCCAGTATTAATAGAAGTTAAAGAATACTTACAAAATAAAAAAGAATACTTTCGTTTCTCTTTGTTCGCTAAATTAACATCTATTACATTTGGCATTCTTTTACTAATAGGTACCATTGGGTTAATTGCGCTTGAAAGTGGATTTTATTTTCAAGGGAAGAAGTGGCATGAAATCTTCTTCTACGCATTCTTCCAGTCCACAACTACTAGAAGTGGCGGTTTAGTAACAATGGATTTATCTCAATTTCAAGAGCCTACCCTTTTGTTCATGGCAGCTATGATGTTTATAGGTGCATCTCCAAGCTCTGTTGGTGGTGGTATCCGTACAACTACATTTGCGCTTAATTGTTTATTTTTATATCACTTTGCACGAGGAAATAAAACGATAAAAATTTTAAAACGAGAAATTGTGCCTGAAGACTCTTTAAAAGCTCTAGCTGTTACCATGATTGCATTGTTTATTTTCTTTTCAGCTGTATTCATTTTGATTATTACAGAAGATTTTCCGCTAACTGCAATTATATTTGAAGTTGCTTCTGCTTTTGGTACTTGTGGTGCATCTGTTGGAATAACTCCTTTGTTATCCACTACAGGAAAATTCATCATCATGATTCTTATGTTTATTGGTAGAATTGGAATTCTAACATTCCTGTTCATTATTGGCGGGAAAGAAACAAGAGACCATTACCATTATCCAAAGGAAAGGGTTATCATTGGGTAACTTTTACAGAATAACTTGATTAATTAATTCGAATGATAAGCTTGTACCATAATTGAAGGGAGAATCTATCTTATGCCAAAGAGAAAAGCTGAACATAATGCAGTTGATAAGTATGCACATACACCAAAGAAAAACGTAGCACAGACAGATTATTCTGTTGAATTTGCTGCAGGTGAAAATGTGATGAAAGGCAAAAATAGAAACTCTAAACATGGTCAACAAGGTGCTACTCATGAAGAATAATAAAAATCAATCAACTAAACCTTCTACATCTGTAGAGTTTGGTTCAGAATTTGTGGATGTAAATGCTTCTAAATGGATGGAGTCGTTACAGTCACAAAACAAGCAAAAGAAAGAAAACAAAAAGAACGAGTGCTAAAAACGATTCTGTGAAAAATTAAATAAAGGTACATTCGTTTTGTGAATGTACCTTTTTGGCGTTACTCTTTGAATATTATTTTAGTCTTAATTATTGTGCAATTGATGTTTTTACAAAATTATTGTCCGGGATTGGAGCGGAAGGGGGCGACTCCTACGGGAAAGGTGGGTTACTGAGACCCCACAGGAGCGCGTACTGTAGCGACGAGGAGGCTCAGCAACCCGCCCCGTGGAAAGCGTCCCCCTGCAGCGGAAATCCCTGTGCAGTCACATTTGACTTGTGTTCCAGCCAATTTTATAAAATTTTTAACTAGTTGGCATTTTTCCGAGATAACTACCCGATAACAATGCATAGTCTGCATAACCTGTAGAAGGGTTGTATTGAGCATATAATACCTTTTCTACATTATTAAATGAAACTACTTCTAACAGCGTATGTTTAAATAATTCTCTTTCTGTAGTAGGTATTTCTATTTGATTAAGCTCACTTGGAACAGATGCAAGAATTTCTTTGTAGATCATAGAACGATCTTCTTTTGTTAATTTTGGATCCCACCATGGTTTTCTCGGTTTGAAACGATGTGTCGTGACATAATCCAAGATCATATAAGATTCAATTTCCTTCACCTGATTTGGAACCGTTTCTTGTAAGAAAGAATGTAAGCGTAAGAATAAGTCTTCTAGTTGGTGACCAATTCTTTCCCAACCTCTTTCTTCCCAATAAGCACCAAAGGATTGGAAGAAATCAAACGGTGTGTCAAATACATGATTAGTTAGGAAGGCGATTGTTCTGTCCATTCGATGCGCGTTCCAATATTTTTCAAGCACATCTTCAACTTGTTTAATTGCAATAATTTCATCAAAGGTAAGAACGTTATTTGATAACATCTCATAAGGAGCACGGTCCATATACGTATATCCATATTGTTCACTTCGGATTCGTAAGCCTGTCCCACGAAGTAGTTTTAAGAAACCTAGTTGAAGCTCCTCTGGTCCAAGTGCAAATACATCATTAAATGTTTTACGGAAAGAATCGTATGGTTCTTCAGGTAAGCCTGCAATTAAGTCTAAATGCTGATCAATTTTTCCACCATCTCGTACCATTGTTACTGTTCGAACTAGTTTATTCCAATTTTGTTTTCTCTCTACAAGCTCATTCGTATGATCATTCGTTGATTGCACACCAATCTCAAAGCGGAATAGTCCTTTAGGAGCATTTTCATTCAAGAAATTAATTACTTCAGGACGCATAATATCGGCAGTAATTTCAAACTGAAACACCGTTCCAGGAACATGTTCATCAATTAAAAATTGGAACATTTCCATCGCATACGAACGACTGATATTAAAAGTTCTATCAACAAATTTAATTGTCTTCGCACCATTTTTCATTAAATATCTGATGTCTTCTTTCACTTTTTCACGATCAAAGTAACGAACACCAACTTCTATAGAAGATAAGCAAAATTGACAACGGAAAGGACATCCTCGACTTGTTTCAATATACGTAACACGTTTGCTCAATGAAGCACGGTCTTCCTCGAACTGGAATGGGCTTGGTAACTCTCGTAAATCAATCTTATGGGTTTGTGCTTGAATAACCGCTTTGCCATCTTTATTACGGTAAGCGACACCAGGAATATCAGCAAATGTCTCTTCTTTGTCTATTCGCTTTAGCATCTCTTTAAAGGTCCATTCCCCTTCACCAAGAACAATAGCATCTACATTTTCTAGTCGATCTAACCAGTAGGGCACATCGTAAGACACCTCTGGTCCACCAAGGATAACCTTCACGTTAGGAAGGACTTTTTTTATCATATTAATGACTTCAATCGTCTCTTCAATATTCCAAATATAGCAAGAGAATCCTAATACATCTGGTTTCCTTTTATATAAATCAGAAACGATGTTCATTATTGGATCTTTTATGGTGAATTCAGCTAATTCAGCAGAGTACTCTGGTTCAGCATATGATTTTAAGTACCTGATTGCAATATTTGTATGGATGTATTTAGCATTCAATGTACTAAGTACAATTTTCATTACTCATTTCTCCTTTTATGCGCTAACAAGTAGGTTCTTTTCATCATTTCCACAAGTTAAAAATGCCATGTTAGATAAAAAAATAGCTTAGGTAGTGCTATTTTTCTACATCTTTTTTATTTTACCTAAATAAATGCTGCGTTTCAATGAATGTAAATAATAGGTATGACGAATGATGACTAAAAAAATAAGAAAGTAATAAAAAAATTGAAGGAATTTGTCCATAGAGTGCGAATAATAGTTAGTTAGAGAGAAAATGTGCGAGAGTGTTACGTGGAGAGGGGTATTATCGTGAGGGATGAGGTTAATACACTGGACATGGATGAAAATTTACGTGTTGATATGACAGTTTCCGTGATAAGAGATGTACTGAACTCTGTACAAAAACCAACAATTCTTATCAATCGAAGTGGAAATATCTTAATGTATAACGAAGCTTTTACCCAATTCTATAACGAAGAAGAGTATATGTTGAAAGAAACATTTCTATTTCAACCACTTTTCCAAGAACATGATTGGGAACTATATTCTTATCACTTAGAGACAAGTGGGAGTTGGCAAGGGACAATTACTTTACCCATTAGGCAGACAGCAGTTCGACATCATCCAGCAGGAATTAAAAAGCTGACTAATACAACATATTACACGGTGACTATTAGAACTTCTGAATGGTTATTGGAAGAAAAAGGTCACATGGAGCAGTCTGTTTTAAGCCAGCTTTTTTCTCAGGCAGCTGATCACATGTTAATCATTGACAAAACAGGGGAAGTGTTAGAAGCAAATGAGTCTTTTTTAAATAAGATTCAAGTTTCTGTTGAACAATTACGAAAAAAAGGAATAAGAAGCTTCATTCCAGCCCCGTTTCATTATAAGTTGGATAAAGCGAAAAATCTATTGGCTAGAAACTCCAATGTCCGAGGCGAAATACCAGTTTTATACCCCTCTGGCATTCGTTTAATTGATTTTACTATTAGTCAAAATATTGTAAAGGGTAAATTGGTTGTTATCCTTCGAGACATTACAGATCGAAAGTTAGTAGAACAAAAATTAAAAGCTAGTGAATTGTTCTTTAAGGATTTATTCGATGAAGCTTTAGATGCCATTTTATTTTGGGATCCTAACGGACAAATTATTCGAGCAAACAAATCTGCTTTAAGAATGTTTGAATGTTCAATGGATGAAATTTTACAAAGGAATGTAACTGAATTTGTGTATAAAAAAGATGAGCGCTTCGATAATATTTTGAGGACATTTAGAGGAAATGGTGCAGTTCGCGATGAATTACTATTTCTAATGCCGAATGGTGAGTTGAAACAATTGGAGTTTACTTCCAAGACACACCCAATCGAAGGATTCAATATGACCATTTTCCGAAATATCTCCGAGCGTTCAAAAATGGAACAAGCATTGAGAAGAAGTGAGGAGAAGTTTCGTAATATTTTTGAAGGAACATTTGAAGGAATGGTCTTAATAGATCATAATCTATCTATTATTCAATGTAATACTGTTGCAAGTATGACGTTAAATAAGGATATGGAGCAGTTAATTAAAACCCCAGTAAGGAACTTAATTCCTAAAGATGCTGTATACGTAAGTGGAGATGAAGAACACTTTTCTAACATGCTTATAGAAGGGTATGCTAATACTGTTTACTTATTTGAAGATAAAGGACAACAAAGATTTATTGAGTTATCTACCAAAAAAGATATAATGCAAGAAGCACACTTAACTGTAATACGTGACGTTACAGAAAAAATGGATATGTTGGAGCAGCTAAGAAAGTCGGATACGTTAAATGTAGTAGGAGAACTGGCTGCGGGAATTGCGCATGAAATAAGAAATCCGATGACCGCATTAAAAGGGTTCATTCAGTTGTTAGAGAAAAGTATGGCGGGACAACATCAGATGTACTTTCAAGTAATTTCTACTGAGTTACAGAGAATTGAAACTATTATTACAGAGTTTCTTATTTTAGCAAAACCACAGGCAGTTAAATTTGATAGAGTAAATATTAATGATCGTGTCAAAGAAACGTTTGATCTAATGAATGCACAAGCTCTAATGCACAATGTTACAATGCATTGTGACTTACATGCGGACCCACTGTTCATCCAGGGTGAGTCTAATCAACTAAAACAAGTATTAATTAATTTTGTTAAAAATGCGATTGAAGCGATGCCTTCTGGAGGTTCCTTACGTTTACGTACGTTAGTAGAACATAATGAGATATGTATTGAAATTAAAGATGAAGGTGTAGGTATTCCGGAAGACAAGATAAAGAAATTAGGTGAACCATTTTATACAACTAAGGAACGGGGAACGGGACTTGGTTTAATGGTTACACTGAATATTATTAAAGAGCACGATGGTCGGATGGAAGTGGAGAGTAGTGTAGGCAAAGGGACTATCTTTAAGGTTTTCTTCAAACGTTCTAAACACGTTTAAGGAGGATTTCATGAAATTATTTACGCTGTATCATTCGCCTATAGGGATCTTAGCAGTAGAGCAAGAAGACAATATTGTCATTGCTCTTCATTTAGAAGGTTCTGAGTTTGTTCAGACGACAACTGATAGTGTCCGAAATGACCAGGACCCCTTATTAAAGGAAGTAGTTGCTCAATTAGAAGAGTATTTTAGGGGAGAACGAATCATCTTTAATTTTCCTTTTGAATCAGAGGGAACGGAATTTCAGTCAGATGTTTGGGGAATTTTAGAGCAAATTCCGTATGGTGAAACAAGAAGTTATTTAGAAGTAGCAACTGCCATTCAAAAGCCAAAAGCTGTTCGTGCTGTTGGACAAGCAAACAGAAGAAATCCTTTACCAATCATTGTTCCATGTCACCGAGTTGTCGGGAAAAATAATTCCTTAACAGGCTATGCAGGTAATCAAGTGGATAAGAAGGAGTACTTGTTGAACCTAGAGAGAAAAGTATTAGCTAAGTATAAATTGGTATAAAACGGAAAATAGAGGCTGGGACAAAACCCAAAAGTGACTGCACTGGGATTTCCGCTGCAGGGGGACGCTTTCCACGGGGCGGGTTGCTGAGCCTCCTCGTCGCGTAAGATCGCGCTCCTGTGGGGTCTCAGTAACCCACCTTTCCCGTAGGAGTCGCCCCCTTCCACTTCAATCCCAAACATTTATTCTGTAAAGGCACGAAACCTGCAGTTTTATAAACTAAGATACAACGCAAAAAGGTACATTCATTTCTAAATAATGAATGTACCTTTTAACTTATGTCCGGCTCTTTTGATTTGAATATTACTTAAGCAACGAAAAGAATTCTTCCAATGTCTCTTCAGAAGGGGTATAGATAATGCCATGCTCCGTAATAATGCCTGTAATTAATTCGCTTGGCGTTACATCAAATGCCGGGTTATATACATTCACATTTGACGGTGCAACAGGTGTGTTATTAATCGTTCTAATTTCATCAGCAGAACGTTCCTCTATCACTATATCTTCACCCTTTAGCGTGTTTCGGTCAAAAGTAGACAAAGGAGAGGCCACATAAAAAGGAATTCCAAAAGCTTTTGCGCATAACGCCAGTGTGTATGTCCCAATTTTATTGGCCACATCTCCGTTATTTGCAATCCGGTCAGCTCCTACAATTACTGCCCCAATTTCTTTTTCTCGCATAACATGACCAGCCATGCTATCTGTAATTAACGTCACGTCCACACCAGATTGCATTAATTCCCATGTGGTTAGCCGACCACCTTGGAAAACTGGTCGTGTTTCACAAGCGTAGACAGAGAAGAATTCTCCTCTTTCTGCAGCTAAGTGAAATGGAGCTAAGGCAGTCCCGTATTTAGCTGTAGCAATAGAACCTGCATTACAAATAGTCAAAACGGGTTTGTCTTTCGGCAAGACTTTTAGTGCCTCTTCACCTATTCGATGGCAGACACTCTCATCTTCCACATAAAGGCGAATAGCTTCATGAATTAGTAATGTTTTTAACTCCTCGACAGAAGCAGCCTGCTGAATTTGCTTTTCTATTCTATCAAGTACCCAAAATAGATTTACCGCAGTAGGACGAGTTTTAGCTAACAATTCCTTTGCCTCTACTAGCGTTTCTTTTGCTTCGGTTATATCATCAGTTTGAATAGAGAGAGCCGCTAAGCTCATGCCAAATCCAGCTGCTAAACCTATTGCTGGAGCTCCTCTAACTTTTAAAGAGGTGATGGCTTCAGCAACTTGTTCAACTGTTTTTAAATTCTCATATTGTACGATACCGGGTAACAATTGTTGGTTTAATAGATACAATGTGTCCTCTTCCCATTTTAAAGAAAGGGGAACACTTACTTTTGTTGTCATACTGTAGAAACCTCCTGATGAATTAAAGAGAGTAACTCTTGAATGGAAGTAATAGATTTTCTCTCTAAAATTAATCGTTGACCAATTTTTAATGAAACTAATTTAGCATGTATACGTTGATTTTGATTTTTAATTGAGTCTAAATCTGCTACATGTGCTAAGCCAATTGTTCGTCTAATTGCTTCACAACCTGCAAAACCCAATGCATCTTCCCAATGTTTTGTTAGTGTGAAGGGTAAGTAACCTTCCACTTTCGTGTAAGGATCTTCTGTACCTTTATTCCAAAGATCAGTAAATGATTGGTAATACGTTTCCCACACTTCTTGTAGGGTTTGTAATCTATCAATTTTCTCAGGGTGATGAAGATAAGCAAACAGAAGGTTAGCAAATACTTGACCGATATCAAATCCAATAGGTCCGTAGAAGGCAAATTCAGGGTCAATTACTATGGTCCTATTTTCATTCACGAATACACTTCCTGTGTGAAGGTCTCCGTGAAGAAGGGCTTCCGTTTCTGTGAGAAACTGCTTTTTAAGTTTCGCCACTTCTAATTTTAGTAGATCATTTGCCCAAATACTCTCTACTTGCTCTTTTAATTCAACTTCAAAATTATTTGTTTCAGAGTCAAAGAAAGGATCGGTAAAGACAAGATCTTCTGTAATTTTACAAAGCTCAGGATTGGAGAATCGCTTCACTTGTTTTTTCTTTTCAAAAGGGTGAAGAGCATAGTCAGACGTATGATATAGTGTCTCGGCTAAAAAAGTCCCAATATCTTTCCCTACTTTAGGATATGTATTCCCATTTAATAGACCGGTACGTAAAATCGTTAGATTTGATAAATCCTCTAAAACAGTAATAGCTAATTGTTTGTCTATGTGAAACACTTTTGGAACAAGTGTTGGAACAAAAGTAGCTTGCCACTGAAGGGCACTAGCTTCAATGTAGGCTCTTTCTAATGTAAGTGGCCATGATTCGCCCACCACTTTGGCATATGGTAGAGCTTGCTTTAAAATTATTCCAGTTCCACCCGTAGTAGGGGTAATGTGGAACACTAAGTTTAAGTTTCCGTCACCAATTTCTTTACAAGTATAATCTTGATTGGCCTCTAATAAATTCTTTTCTAAAGCATATTGAATGGCATCTATTTCCGTAAGAGCTTGGTAATGATTAGTTATTTGAATTGTCATGGGTACTCCTCCAATTTTTCTGTTAGGAGACACAAAAAAGCCTCCTTCGCATTTGAAAGAGGCTTGAAGACATGCTTCTCACCTCTTATCTGCCAGACGATACATTTCCCGTCTGTTGGAATTAGCACCGTGCCTTACGAGTAATGAGTTACTCGGCGTAAAAACGCCCCGTTTCACAACGGTATTATGGTCGGTTGCTGGGCTTCAAAGGGCCAAATCCCTCAGCCTACTCTTGATAAGAGAATTATTTTACTATTCGGTTGTTTCAAATTAGTTGTAATATTATCAACAGTTTTCTTTGGTGTCAATCCTAATTTAATAAATATCTTCTCGACGATCTTCAAAGATTGGGATCATGGACCTAACTTCTTGAACTTGTTTACTGTCAATAGTCCCGTAGATTATTTCTTCTTTCTCAGTCCCTTCCGAAACGATAGTGCCCCAAGGATCAATAATTAAAGAATGCCCTGCAAACACATTTTGTGGATCAGACCCTGCTCGATTACAAGCCACAACGAAACATTGATTTTCGATAGCTCTTGCAATAAGTAAGGTTCTCCAATGATCCAAGCGCTTCAGTGGCCATTCCGCTACAATGAAAAGAATTTCGGCACCGTTACGTACAGCTTTTCTACTCCACTCAGGGAAGCGAATGTCATAGCAAATTAGTGTTGCTGCTTTTGTTTGATTAATAGTGAATAGAGATTCTTTGTGTCCATCTTTCAAATAGAGATGTTCGTCCATCAATCGAAACAGATGAGCTTTATCGTAAGTATGGATAATTCCATCTGTAGGGCTAGCTACCGCTAGATGATTTGTATACACATCATTCACTTTCTTCACAGTAGATCCTCCAACAAGAGTAATGGTATACGTGGTCGCCCATTCTTGAAGAACCTCGTAATACCATTTCGCGTGTTCATCTGCTATTTCGTCTAACCTCGTTAAGTCATATGCAGTTGTCCATAACTCAGGAAGTACTACTATCTCTGTGTCTTTATCCAATGATTGTAGTTTTAGTTCTATATTTTCTTTGTTTATTTTTGGTTCGCCAAATGTAAGATCAGCTTGAATCAATGCAATTTTCATAAAATCCGTCCTTTACTAAAAAATATCTCGACTTTTGGTTTGTTATCGTTATATCATGTTGAACTAGAATTTAGCGAGTAAAAATTCAAATAAATTATTTTTAGATAAAAAGGTGGAACTTGGACATGACAACTTTTCCTCATGCGGAGAGATTACGTACGTTACCTACACAATTTTTTGCATCCCTAGTCAAGCAAGTGAATGAACTAGCAGCACAAGGTCATGATTTAATTAATTTAGGACAAGGAAATCCAGATCTTCCTACACCTACTCATATTGTGGATTCCTTAAAAAAAGCATCCGAAAATCCAATTAATCATAAATATCCACCATTTCGTGGAATAAAAGAGTTTAAAAAAGCGTGTGCTACGTTTTATGAACGAGAGTATGGAGTTAAAGTTGACTCAGAAAAAGAGATAGCTATTTTATTTGGAGGAAAAGCTGGCCTTGTTGAACTACCACTTTGTTTAACCGAACCAGGGGACGGTATATTGGTACCAGATCCAGGGTATCCGGATTACTGGTCTGGTGTGTCTTTAGCAAATGCTGAAATGATCCCTATGCCATTGATAGAGGAAAATAATTTTCTCCCTAACTATGATTCTATTTCTGTAAGTGACCTAGAGAGAAGTAAATTATTATTTATCAATTATCCAAATAACCCAACTGGAGCGACGGCGACTAAAGAGTTTTTTGACGAAACAGTTGCATTGGCAAAAAAACATAAGATTGCTGTCATTCATGATTTTGCCTATGGTGCGATTGGTTTTGAAGGGAAGAAGCCTAAAAGTTTTCTTTCTGTAGATGGTGCAAAAGAAGTTGGAGTAGAAGTTTATACTTTATCCAAAACATACAATATGGCTGGATGGAGAGTTGGCTTTATGATTGGCAACCCATCCATCATTGAAGCTGTCGAACTTTTACAGGACCATTTATACGTAAGCTTATTTGGAGCTGTTCAGGAAGCGGCAATAACCGCATTACTAGAAGACCAATCGTGTGTAACGGAATTAGTAGATACGTATGAAAGCAGACGAAACGTTCTAGTTGGTGGGCTAAATGAAATAGGGTGGGAAGTAGAAGCTCCAGCAGGTTCTTTCTTTGCTTGGTTGAAGGTTCCTGACAATTTTACCTCAGTAGAATTTTCTCAAAAATTGTTGCGTGAAGCACATGTTGTTGTAGCTCCAGGAATAGGTTTTGGAGAATATGGTGAAGGGTATGTTCGGGTTGGATTACTTGCTAACGAGGACAGGTTAAGGGAAGCAGTGGAAAGAATTAAAAGGTTAGATATATTCTGAAAAAATAATTGACAGAATCTTCGTTGTTTGTAATAATGCAACCAACAATAAAAATTTATAGAAATCTTATCAAGAGTAGGTGGAGGGACTAGCCCAATGAAGCCCGGCAACCGACCGTTTTTACGGCACGGTGCTAATTCTTGCAGCAACGCTGGGAGATAAGAGAAAGAAACCTTCTCTATCTTTGCGATGAGAAGGTTTTTTTGTTACGTGACATGTAACAACTCATCGCCCGCCACGTGATGTGGCCCGTACTTAGATGAGTATCCTTATTACAAATAATTTTTTTAACTAACTATGAACCATAACTAATCACATCCAGAGGTGAAAGCATGAGTTACATTCAAGCAACATATAAATTTCCCACAAAAGTTGGGGGAACCGAAAGAAAAGCAGAAGGAATCGCACTAGGAATGACGGTAGGTTCTTGGACGGACCTTACAGAAATGGACCAACAACAGCTGTTACGACACAAAGGTAGAGTTGTATCAGTGACAGAAGTAGAAGAAGATAGCAATTTATTTGGAATAGCTATTATAGAATATCCTACCGTGAATTTTTCACCAGATTTACCAGCAATCCTAACAACCATCTTTGGAAAGCTATCACTTGATGGTCAAATTAGATTACAAAACATTTCTTTCTCAAGTGGTCTTGCTGAACAATTTCCAGGTCCAAGATATGGTGTAAAGGGTATTCGTGACATTCTAGGTGTATATGATCGTCCACTTTTAATGAGTATCTTTAAAGGTGTTATTGGTAGAAATCAAGCTTACTTAAACCAACAATTAGAAGCACAATGCTATGGTGGTATGGATTTGGTAAAGGAAGATGAGATTCTCTTTGAAAATGAATTAACTCCCTTTGTCACTAGAATTAAAGAAGGTAATAGAATTACTAAAAAGGCTTATGAAGAGACTGGACACCGAACTTTGTATGCTGTGAATTTAACCGGCAGATCAACAGATTTACTTAACAAAGCAAGATGGGCTAATGAAGCCGGTGCAGATGTGTTGTTATTTAACGTTCATGCGTATGGACTAGATTTGCTGCAAGCTATCCGTGAAGACGAAGAAGTGCATTTGCCGATTATGGCACATCCTGCGGTAGCAGGAGCTATGAGTGGTTCTTCTACTCATGGAATAGATTATTCTATTTCGCTCGGTACATTCATTCGTGCTGCGGGTGCAGATTTTTCATTATTCCCATCTCCATATGGTTCGGTAGCTTTACCGTTTCAAGATGTACAAAACATTGTGTCTAAATTATCAGAAGAAAATGTCTGGAAGCCTACCTTTGCTGTTCCATCGGCGGGTATCCACCCGGGCTTAGTACCAACTTTGGTAAAAGATTTTGGTGTTGATCAAATCATAAATGCAGGTGGGGGAATTCATGGGCATCCACAAGGTGCATTAGCAGGGGTGAAAAGCTTTAAGCAAGCATTGCATGCAACGCTTGCTGGTGAAAGCTTAGAAAATGCGGCAAGTAAACATCGCGAGCTAAAAGAGGCGTTACAGTTATGGGGATAAATAATGTACAAATTTTTTCCGACTTTGACGGTACTATTACGTTAAAAGACACTATTGCTCTTATTATGGAACGATTCGCACCACCTGAGTGGAACGAGTTAAAGGATGCAGTGTTAAGTCAACAGATGCCGATTGAAGAAGGTGTAGGTAGGATGTTTGCATTCTTACCTAGTGATTCTTTGGAAGAGATTAAAAATTATGCAATAGAAAAGAGTGTTATTAGAGAAGGATTCGGTACATTTCTTACGTATTGTCAAGAAGAAAATATACCTTTTCATGTAGTTAGTGGTGGTATGGGTTTCTTTATAGAACCTATTTTAGCTCCGTATCTAAATATGATAGATTCTATTTCTTGTAACTCTATTACAGAAAAAAAGGAAAGATTGCATGTTCTCTGGCCTTATCCATGTGAGGAAGAGTGTATTGGTGGATGTGGGTGTTGTAAACCGGCTGTTATAAAGCAGAAAAAAGATGCCGAAGCATTCACCGTGCTAATCGGAGACTCTGTAACAGATATTAAGGCTGCTCATAAAGTAGATTTAGTGTTTGCTAGAGGAAGTCTCGGTAAATATTGTGAAGAACATAAGATACCGTATCTACCTTACGAAACTTTCCTTGATTGTTTACATCACTTGAAAACGGTGAAAGAGGGGGTACACAGTTGATTACGTTACCTACATATACAGAAAGATGGGAAGAGTTAGCGGAATTGAAAGATCAGTTTGCCGTAAGGGATTGGTTTATGGGTACAAGTGGGAATATATCTATTCGTGTAAGTAGTAGTCCTACGTTATTTTTAGTTTCTGCTTCTGGTAAAGATAAAACAAAACGAACACATCAAGATTTTGTTTTAGTTGACGAGAACGGAGCTTTAGCACAAGAAACGGTGGAAAGACCATCTGCTGAAACATTGCTGCATGTAGAGGTGTATAAAAGACAAGAAGTAAAGTGTAGTCTTCACGTTCATACGGTAGCAAATAATGTGATTTCAGAAATCTATGGAGATCAAGGATATGTAACATTTAAAGGTCAAGAGTTAATAAAAGCATTTGGCCTCTGGGAAGAGGATGCGGAATTAACGATTCCTATCATAAAAAACTATGCTGACATCCCTACATTAGCTAAAGAATTTGGAAAACACGTTAAGGAAGATGCAGGCACCGTTTTGATAAGAAATCACGGGGTTACGGCGTGGGGAAGATCTGTGTTAGAAGCAAAGAAACAGATAGAAGCGTTAGAGTTTTTATGTCAATACAAGTTAGAGTTTCGAAAATTAGGATTGTAGGAGGAGATTAACATGGCAACAATTTTTGTGCAAAACGCAGAAAAGTGGATTAACGTACAAGAGGAAGTAGAAGCATATCTAGATACTAATGAAGTTATTTATGAAAACTGGGACGTAACAAAGCTAAGTGACCGACTAAGCGGCCAGTTTAAATTGTCTGATGAAGATAAACAAGAGATCTTAGAAACATTCAAAGTAGAAATTGCAGATATCTCAGAACGCCGAGGATATCAAGCACAAGATGTTATATCGCTTGTATCCGATACACCAAATTTAGAGCAACTATTAGCGAATTTCCAGCAAGAACATCATCATACAGACGATGAAGTTCGCTTTATTGTTAGTGGCCACGGAGTTTTTGTTATCCAAGCTAAAGACGGAGGATTCTTTGAGGTACACCTAGAACCAGGAGATTTAATCTCCGTCCCTGAAAACGTACGTCATTATTTCACACTTTCCGAAGACCGCCAAGTAGTAGCGGTACGAATCTTCGTAACACCAGAAGGTTGGGTGCCAATTTATGAGCCAGAGGAAGCGGTAAACTAATAAAAAGAGGATGAGACAAAAATAAAAAAGGTACATTCAAAATAAACGAATGTACCTTTTTACGTTGTATTTCGGTTAATATTACTGCAGAATTAGTGCTTTTACAGATAAAATTTTTGGGGATTGGAGTGGAAGGGGGCGACTCCTACGGGAAAGGAACGCTGTCTAGATCCAGGTGCGCAACCGCTCGGGAAAGTCCAAAAGCCCTCCGGTGGCTGAAGAGCTGCCTCCTCAGGCTTCTGAACTTTCCTGCCGCGGCTAAACACGCTCCTTTCGCTTTTCGAAGTGGAAAGCGTCCCCCTGCAACGGAAATCCCTGTGCAGTCAATTTCGGTTTTTGCCCAGCCTCTTTATTAAATCATATATTTCACTTGTTTAATTTAATCGTCGAAACAACGAACAATTAGCTTATCGAGACTAAATGTCTATTGAAAATCCAAAAAACTCCATCGACAAAACATGGGATTTGTGTCGGATTATGCATATGTCAACTGTCGAAATATAGGAAGTTTACACTTTGTTTGTCTAGTATTGCGAATCTATTTACAGGTCGACAGCAAATTGCGATAATCGCATAGTATTCAAAAAGAACATGTCGTAAAGGAGTAATGAAAGATGGTTTCCACCGTTCGTCAAAAAAGATTATTACATATGATTCATTTGAAAAGAGAAGAAATGATTATTCTAGGTTTAACGAAAGGATTAACTCATTCTTCCACAGTAGATTGTAGTCAAGAATTAGATCACCTTCTAAACAAATACGATGAAGAATCCAAGAATCCCAATCACTGGACCAGGCAATTCATGTATTTTTTAGTTAGAAGAAACATTCCTAACAGATTAAAACAATTGGGTTAATAGAACCATAAATAATAAACCGACTATGAAGGAATACGTTGCATTTCGTTCGTTTCCATCTCCATGACTCTCAGGTATTAGTTCCTTGTAAATGATAAATAACATCGCACCAGCTGCAAATGCTAAACCATATGGTACAAGATTTTGAACATAAGCAGTAAGTCCAAATCCAATCAGTCCAGACACAATTTCAATGGCCCCAGTCAAAGTTGCCACAACAAAGGCCTTCCACTTCTTGATTTGTTGATTCACTAAAAACATCGCAACCAACAATCCCTCAGGTGCATTTTGTAACCCTATTGCAAGAGCAATTAAATTTCCTGTTCCAGCTTCATCTGAAGCGTAACTTACACCAACAGCTAAACCTTCGGGAATGTTATGTAGTGTAATAGCTGCGATAATAAGCATAGCTTTTTCGTCAAATGCAATCCCTGTTTTTGAATGGTTCAAATCGATATGCGGAATGTTCTTTTCTAATGTTGTAAGAGTATAGACTCCTAAGAATACACCAACTGCTAAAGGGATAAAACCACCTTGACTTAAAGAATCCGGAATTAGGCTCATAGTTGCTGCAGCCATCATAATTCCAGCTGTAAAGGCTAAAATAACATCCCTCCATTTATGGGTTAAAGTTTGGTTCATAAACAAGATTAGTAAAGCTCCTAGTCCTGTAGATAGGGCGGACAAGGAACTGCCCCAGATTACTTGTTCCATCTTAACGCTCCTTAAAGAAGACTCGATTATTTAGTAGTACTTATTTAATTATATTGTACTCTATTTGAAAAGGGAAAATCATTTGTTTTAAAAGACATAGTATATTAGTAAATGACGGTATTCTAAAAAAAGCTTTGTAAAATCACTATTAAAATGTATTCCCATTGTTAACAAAATTCAAGAGGAATTTACAATTTTTCTGTTATATATACTGTTAAGTGTAAATAAATTGTAAACTACAAACTAATGAAATTCACGAAAACCTTTGGCATACAAAGGTTTTTTCTTTTACATAAAAAGGGGAATTAAAAGAAATTGTAAAAAAAGCGTGAAAACTATGGAAATTTGTCGGACTAATAGGCATAATGAATCATGTAGTGAACAAAACATTTTTTGGGAGGAACAAAGTAGAATGAAAAAGTTTTTAAGCCTTTTATTTGTGATGGTTTTAGCTTTTGCTTTAGCTGCATGCGGTACAGAAAGCTCAAATGGTAACGCTGGATCCGGCGACAATGGAACGGATAATGGTGGTAGCGAGACACCTGAAAAACTAGTAATGGGATTTGTTCCTTCTCAAGACTCTGACACAATTGCAGACACGGTTGAACCTTTAGCTGAACGTCTTAGTGAAGAATTAGGAGTAGAAGTAGAAGGACAAGTTATGACTAACTACACTGCACTAATTGAAGCTATGGGCGCTGGACAAGTTCAAATTGGATTTATTCCTGCTTTTGCTTATATTTTAGCTAATGAGCAATATGATGTAGAAGTTCAATTAAAGTCAGTTCGTCATGGAAGTGGATTCTATAAAGCTCAATACGTAGTTGCTGCTGATTCAGGAATTGATAGTTTAGCAGATTTAGAAGGTAAGATCTGGGCTTATCCAGATGCTGCTTCTACTTCTGGATTCTTATTCCCAGCTGCACAATTAATGGGTGAGTTTGATATTGACTCAGCAGAAGCACTTCAAACAGAATTCTTTGCTCAAGGTCTATCTACTGGTGGACATGATAATGCTGCAATTGCTGTGTACGAAGGTGATGCAGATGTTGCTACAACATTCACTGATGTTCGTGAAACATTATTAGAAGAGTACCCTGATATGATGGAAAAACTAAAAGTAATCGGTACTACAGATGACATTCCAAACGATACTATTTCTGTAGTGAAAGAACTTGATGAAGATATGAAAAACAAAATTAAAGAAGCATTCTTATCCTTTAACGAAGATGAAGAAATGATTCAGATTATGAAAGACGTTTATAGCTGGGATGCTATTGATGAAGCTACTGATGAAGAGTATCAAGTAGTTCGTGATACGTATCAAAAATTAAAAGATTCTATCGAGCTTTAATCTAAGCGGTGGGAGAGGGGATATTTCTCCTCTCTTTTCTATGTCAACACGAATGATGTATTAGATAGATAACGTAGAACCAGATAATAGAAGACTGTTAGATACACCTAAGATATTTGGAGGGGTTTTTAATCATGATCGAATTTAAAGATGTTTCTTTAACATATCCTAATGGCACAAAAGGATTAAAGAACGTGAATGTGCAAATTAATGAAGGTGAATTTGTTGTTATAGTAGGTTTATCAGGGGCAGGTAAATCTACCTTTATAAGAAGTATTAACCGATTAGTCACACCAACGGAAGGTGCGTTATTGGTAGACCAAGAAGATATTCTAAAGTACAAAGGAAGAAGATTAAGAACGCTTCGTACAAAAGTAGGAATGATCTTCCAAAACTATAACTTAGTAAAAAGGTCAAATGTGTTAAAGAATGTGTTGGCTGGACGTCTAGGGCATACAGGAACTATCCGCTCGGTTTTAAATCTTTTTAGTCGTGAAGATCGTGCTCTAGCTTACGAAAGTTTAAAGCGTGTAAACATTGAAGAAAAGCTTTACAACCGTGCAGATGAGCTTAGTGGTGGACAACAGCAACGTGTTAGTATTGCACGTGTGTTAACGCAAAAACCTAAGTATATCTTAGCAGATGAACCTGTAGCTTCATTAGACCCACCGACGTCCCATCAAGTAATGACATATCTGAAAAAGATCAATCAAGAAGATAACATTACAACAATTGTCAATCTTCATTTTATTGATATGGCGATGGAATACGCAGATAGAATTATTGGAATGCGTGCTGGAGAAGTAGTATTTGATGGACCCGTATCTGAGGTAACGGAAAAGACTTTTGAAGAAATATATGGACGTTCTATCCGTGAAGATGATTTACGTGGGGGAAATGGAAATGAGTAATGTTCCAACATCCATGAATCTTTCGTCTAAGACAAATACGCCTAATATGCTTCCAGCAAAAGTGAAAATGAGAATGACAGCGATATTTATTGCTGTTTTAGGATTTTACTTGTTTAGTTCATACAAAACAGATGCTTCTTTTCTTGAATTGATAAGCGGTTTAGGGAACATGCCATTGTTATTAGAAGAATTCTTTCCACCAAACCTATCTTTGTTTTCTAAGATTTGGCCAAGTTTAGCAGAAACGATTCAAATGGCTATTATTGCTACAACGATTGCTGCAATGCTCTGTGTACCTCTAAGTCTACTAGCAGCAAATAACATTGTAACAAACAAATATTTATACAATACTGTTCGATTCCTGTTAAATTTACTTCGTACAATACCAGATATGGTATTAGCGATTGTGTTTGTTTCTTTATTTGGATTAGGTGTTCTACCAGGTATCCTTGCATTAATTGTTTTTTCACTAGGAATTCTAGCAAAATTAATTAGTGAAACGATTGAATCTATCGACACAAATCCGCTAGACGCGATGCGTGCTTCTGGGGCTAATTCCGTCCAAATGATTTCTTTTTCTGTGGTTCCACAAGTTTTACCACAGTTTTCTTCATTTGTTTTGTATGTTTTCGAAATTAATATTAGAGCATCTGTAGTATTAGGGCTTGTTGGTGCAGGTGGAATTGGTCAAGTTTTAAATAACCAATTAAGTATACGCGCTTATCCAAATGCCATGGGAATTATCATCATCATCTTTATTTTAGTAATCATCATTGAGTTTATTTCCAACAAGATTAGGGAGGCGATTATCTGATGACGTTACAATTACCTCCAAAACCAAAGAAAAATAATGTGAAAATTGCTAAAAGAGTTGCTATTGCGGTAGCCTTAGTTGCTTTATACACTTGGACTTTTATGGGCATAGATATTGATTGGGCTAGAGCAGTTGATCGTATGACGAATAACTTCGAGAAAATTATTCCTAGATTATTTTCACCAAGCTGGGAAGACTTTCCTGCTGTGATGGACTCCATGTTAGAAACAATCTATATTGCATTTGCAGGATCGTTAATGGCAGCTATCCTTGCCATTCCATTAGGATTTTTAGCTGCAAAAAACATGACGAAGATACCTGTGTTGACAGCTTTAGGAAAATGGGTTTTAAGCGCCATTCGTGCATTCCCTGATATTATTCTAGCCATTCTGTTCATCGTGGCAGTAGGAATTGGTCCTTTCGCTGGAGTTCTTGCTATTGCCATTGGATCAACGGGGATGCTTGGAAAACTTTATTCAGAGGTTCTAGAGTCCATTGATAAAAATATAGTGGAAGCAATGGAGGCGTCTGGAGCGAATAAGGTTCAGATTCTTTTCCACGGAATCATCCCTCAGATTATTCCGGAATTTTTGTCTTACGCGATCTATCGCTTTGAGGTTGACGTACGTGCTTCAACGATACTAGGTGTAATTGGTGCAGGTGGTATTGGTACGATGATTCTTTTCGCTAACATTAATCGTAACTGGGAGCAAATGGGGTTAATCTTGCTCGTTATTATCGTTGTAGTAACGGTTATTGATGTCATCTCTACTCAAATTCGTAAGCGTATTGTTTAAAGTCAACAACCGCCTAATTTAGAGTTCTACCTCTAGAGGCGGTTTTGTTTATGGAGGGGGAAGCAAGTGGTAAAGCAACACACACTGTCCATCGTGTTAACAAGCGATATTCACGGACAAATAGTTCCTGTACATTATGGGACAAAATCAGAGACGTCAGATGGATTAAGCAGAGTGTCTACTTATGTAGAAAAATTAAGAAAACGCACTTCCGTGTTATTAATAGATAATGGGGATAATATCCAAGGTACTCCCCTAACGTACCATTACGTTAAGGAAATGCGTCATTCACCAAATCCAGTTATTATGGCGATGAATTATATGGAATATGATATAGCAGTTATTGGGAATCATGAATTCAATTATGGAATGGAAGTTTTACATAATGCCGTAAAAGAGTCTACATTCCCTTGGTTATGTGCAAATATTATTAACAAGAAAACTGGATTACCTATTTTCGGCAACCCGTATGTAGTAAAAAAAATAAATGGAATCTCTGTAGCAATTCTAGGCGTTACGACACATTACATTCCAAATTGGGAGAATCCTAAACATATAGAGAACCTAGTTTTTGAAGATGTAAAAGAGACAACAGAGCATTGGGTAAAGAAGATACGACAGGAAGAGAAACCAGACCTTCTAGTCGTTAGCTATCACGGAGGATTTGAAAGAGATTTATCTACTGGTGAACAAACAGAGAATTTATCGTCTGAAAATCAGGGATTCGAAATTTGTAAGGATATTCAGGGAATTGATATTCTGCTCACAGGTCATCAACATAGACAAATACATCAATTTGTCCACGGGGTTGCGGTAGTTCAGCCTGGTTTTAAAGGAGAAGTAGTAGGGCAAGTAGATGTTATTTTTGAAGAACACCAAGGTAATAGAATTGTAAAAGACATAGCGCCAAAGTTAGTTTCAATGAGAGAAGTCAAAAGTGATTTGGCGTTAGAACAACTGGTTCACGAGTATGAAAGCAAAACACAAAGTTGGTTAGATCAACCTATTGGGTATATAGATGGAAATATGTTGATTCAAGATCCTTTTGAGGCACGTTTAAAAGAGCACCCATTAACAGAATTAATTAACAAAGTTCAAATGGAAGTAGCAGGGGTAGAAATATCTAATTCTGCAATCTTTAATAATGAAGCGACAGGGTTACCTTCAAAAGTTACGATGAGGGATATAGTAGCAAACTATGTTTATCCAAACACACTTGCTGTGATAGAGATTACAGGGAAAGATATGAAGGATGCATTAGAGCGATCAGCATCATACTTTACCATAGGGCCAGAGGGTCAAATTACTGTAAATCCAACATTCTGTGATCCTAAGCCTCAACATTATAATTACGACATGTGGGAAGGTATTGAATATACAATCAATGTCTCCAATCCTGAAGGGAACAGGATTGAGAATTTAATTTACAAAGGAAAATTAGTTCAAAAGGAAGATTCTTTTGACGTCGTTATGAATAACTACCGGGCTGGTGGTGGTGGAGATTATCCTATGTTCAAAGGAAAGCCGATTAAACGAGAAATTCAAACTGATATGTCTGAAATCCTAGCTACCTATTTTAAAAGAAATCCACTCATTAAAGCACAAACAAATGATAATTGGCGTGTCATAAAATAAAATACCACCTCTTGGAAGATTGTAAGATTGACAAGGTAGGACTTCTTTCTTAAACTAATGATGACAGTTTAAAGATTGAAGGAATGAGTATTTAATGACAACAGAAAATTCACTAAAACTATTTATTGTTTTATCAAAAGCAACGAAAGCAATTCACGAATATCAGAATAAATACATTCAACAAGCTGGGTTGAATCCAACGGAATTTGCCGTTCTAGAGCTTTTGTACCATAAAGGAGACCAACCACTTCAGAAAATCGGAAGTAAAATTTTGATTGCAAGTGGTAGTATTACCTATGTAGTAGATAAGCTGGAGCAAAAAGAATTCGTGGAAAGAATTGCATGCCCAAATGATCGTAGAGTAACATTTGCGCATATTACGGAAAGCGGAAAAGCATTTATCGACGAAATTTTCCCGGCACACAGCGAAAGACTGGACGAAATCTTCTCCGTCATAACGGAAGAAGAAAAGCAAGCAGCCATTACCATCCTAAAAAAAGTGGGTATCTCGGCTAGGGATAAGAGTTAATCTTACTAATTCTTTAGATTAATTATAAAACAGGTGTGTTGTTTCGACCGAACAATACACCTGTTTTTGTTATGTTTAAAAATTGTAATCAATCATTAAATTTAATTCTGCATAAATTTTGTATCTAAAAAAATATATTAGGGATTGAAGCGGAAATCCAGGTGCAGTAATTTTGCTTACAGAATGTAAACTTTCAAAAATAGGAAAGAAAGTACACATATAGAAATAAGTTAGTAAAGATAATTTCATTTTCCAACAAGGAATTTGTCGTTTTTGCTAGAATATATTACTAGATTGTAGAATTAAGGAGGATTTATATGAAGACCTTTACAGAGTTTGAATACGTAAGACCCAATAAAGAAGAAATAGAACAAGTGTTAACCGGATTATTACATACTTTTCAAAACGCTCCAAATGCAGAAGAGCAAAAAAAAGTAATGCAAGAAATTAACCAGATTCGTCAAGACGTCGATACAATGTTTAATCTTTGTTACATCCGACACTCTATAGATACAAACGATGAATTCTATCAAGCCGAGCAAGACTATATGGATGAATTAGCTCCACAATTAGAAGAAATTGTGTCTAAGTACTATAAGGCTTTAGTGGAATCTAACTACAGAGAAGAGCTTGAAAAAGAGTTCGGAACTCAACTTTTTGCATTAGCAGAAGCACAACTTAAAACATTTTCACCTGAAATCATCCCTTTAATGCAACAAGAAAATAAACTATCATCTCAATATACGAAGTTAGTAGCTTCTGCTTCTATCATGTTTGATGGAAAAGAGCTTACTCTAGCTCAATTAGATCCATATACAGAATCATTAGATCGAAATGTTCGAAAATCAGCGTTAGAAGCAAAATTTGCATTCTTTGCTGAAAATGAAGCTGAATTTGACCGACTATATGATGAGTTAGTAAAGGTGAGAACAGAAATTGCTCACACTCTAGGATTTAAGAACTTCGTAGAGTTAGGCTATGCTCGTATGTTCCGTACCGATTACAATGCAGAAATGGTCAAAGCATATCGAGATCAAGTAAAAGAAATTGTCGTTCCTTATGTAACAGAGCTAAAGAATCGTCAAGCTGCTAGAATCGGCGTAGATTCCTTAAAACATTATGATGAAACACTTCAATTCACAACTGGTAATGCTACACCTAAAGGTAATCCTGATTGGATTGTGGAGAACGGAAAGAAAATGTATGAAGAGCTATCTCCAGAAACGAATGAATTCATTCACTTTATGTTAGATCAAAACCTTGTGGACTTAGTTGCGAAGAAGGGAAAAGCTAGCGGCGGATACTGTACATTTATTCCAAACTACAGTGCTCCATACATCTTCTCTAACTTCAATGGAACATCAGGTGATATTGATGTATTAACGCATGAAGCTGGTCACGCTTTCCAAGTGTATATGAGTAGAAATATGACGGTTCCTGAGTATGTGTGGCCAACGTACGAGGCTTGTGAAATCCACTCTATGAGTATGGAATTCTTAACGTGGCCATGGATGGAAAACTTCTTTAAAGAAGATGTGGAAAAGTATAAATTTAGTCATTTATCTAGTGGTGTAACCTTCTTGCCATATGGTGTAGCAGTGGATGAGTTCCAACATTTTGTTTACGAAAATCCTACGGCAACTCCAGAAGAAAGAAAGAATTACTGGTCTGATTTAGAGAAAAAATACCTTCCACACAAAGATTATGATGGTTTTGATTATCTAAATCGTGGTGGAATGTGGCAGCGACAAGGTCATATTTATAACTCTCCATTTTATTATATTGATTACACGTTAGCGCAAGTATGTGCATTCCAATTCTTCGCTTTAGCAGAAGAGGATCGAGAAAGTGCGTGGAACGCTTATGTGGAATTATGTAAAGAAGGTGGCAGACAATCATTCCTAGGATTAGTAGCTAAAGCAGGTTTGCAATCACCGTTTGAAGATGGAAGTATGGATAAAGCATTTGGGCATGTTAAAGCTGTATTAGATGGTATTGATGATACGAAACTGTAAAATTAGAAGAGCTGTCCCGATTCAGGGACAGCTCATTTTGTTATTGTTTTTCTTTTAATTGTTTTTTGCTTTCTTTAAAAAAGAACAGTTCATATAACACTGGTAACAAGACTAACGTTAGCAACGTGGAGGAGGTTAATCCACCGATTACTGTAATCGCAAGACCTTTGGAAATTAACGTTCCAGAAGAAGTGGTAAACGCTAATGGTAATAGGGCTGTAATTGTCGCAAACGCCGTCATTAAGATTGGGCGTAAACGAGTTTTACCAGCTTCCACTAAAGCCTCCCTGATAAACATTCCTTTTTCTTCAATGTTTTGTCCTACGCGGTCTACCATCACAATCGCGTTCGTTGTTACGATACCAATTAGCATTAAGAATCCAATCATTACACTTACAGAAAGCGGTTCTTGTGCAATAAATAAACCGAAAAGTGAACCTATTGGAACAAAGATTAACGAAGATAAAATAATAAACGGAATTCTTGCTTTTCCAAATGTAATTAGCATGGTGATATAAACTAATCCAATTGCAATTAACATAGCTAAACCTAACTGTTGGAAAGTTTCCACTGTCTCATCACTTCCGCCACCACCTTCGAATGAAACACCATTTGGAAGCGTAACGTTATCTTGTACACCATTAATTACTTCTTGTGTGACGGCTTGAATGTTGTCTCCGACTATTTGAGCAGAAATACGTGCATACACATTCCCATCAAGTTTTTGAATACTTGTAAAGCTTTCTACTTCTTTCACTTGAGCTACATCTGATACAGTATATACTCCTTGTGAAGTAAATAGAGGTAAGTTATTTAAATCATCTAACGTGATTTGATCTTGTTCATACTGAATCTGAAGCGAACGATCTGAATCTGTCAGACTAAAGTCATTAATGGTAACAGGGCGAGTTTGGTCACTAATCGTTCCTAACACTTGGAATCCACTAATACCTAATTCACTTGCTTTCTTGCTATCAATATCTACAACAATTTGTTTTTGTTTTTCACTAAAGTTGTTGGAAACATATTTTAATGTGTTAAGTGAATTCATGTAGTTTTCTACTTCGATAGACGCTTCTTGCAATGCATCCAAATCATCTGAAAATAAATCAATATTTACATTATTATTAGACGGTGGTCCACCTGTAGACTGTTCCTGGACACCTAGAGTTGCTTCTGGTTCCATTTCAAATACAATCTCTTCCATTTGACTCTGTAATTCAGGAATGAACGAAGCGACTTCTGCATTTTCATTTAAACTTAAGAAATAGTTAGCTTGATTCTTTCGCTTAAGTCCTGTTTGGAAATCTCGACTACCAATACCAGCTGTTACGTCTTCAATGGTATCATTTTGATCAAAATACTGTTCTAGTTCTAGAGCTATTTCATTCGTTCTTTCTAGTGATGTAGAAGATGGAAGTCTAACACTAGCTACTAATAATTTTTGTTCTTCATTCGGGATAAACGTAAATCCAAGGGAGGAAGTTAGGCCAAGTCCTCCTAATAGAGTAAGAACAGATAAACTTATAACAATCCATTTTTTCTTAAGAGACCAAAGAATGACTTTACCAAATGCACGTTCCATCTTGCCTTCTTTCTCTTCTGGTGGAACCTTCTTAAACGAAAACTTAGCCAATATAGGAACAATGGTGATCGCTACGATTAGTGAAGTTAATAAGGCAAAAATAATCGTAAGGGCAAACGGTAAGAAGAATTCACCAGTAATTCCACCTACAAATCCTAGTGGCAAGAAAACAACCACAGTTGTAATAGTGGAAGAGGTGATGGCTTTTAAAATTTCTTTCGTTGATGTTTCAATTAAGTCATTGGTCATTCCTTCTTGTGATTTTCTTACGCGCCGGAATATATTTTCAATTACCACAATACTATCATCCACAACACGTCCAACCGCTACAGCCATACCACCCAGTGTCATGATATTTAAAGATATATCTAGTTGATATAAGAATATAGACGCTACCAGTAGGGATAACGGGATGGAGATAATAGCGATAATAGTCGCTCGAACATTTCGTAAGAATAACAACACGGCAATCGAAGCAAACAATGCTCCTAATAATCCTTCTTTTACTAATGTTTCAACTGATTTCGTAATACCTTCTGCAGAATCAAATCCAATGGAATAACGGATTTCATCATCGTATTTGTTCAAGACTTCTAACACCTGATCCGCTACTTCTACTGTATTTGCATCTTGTTTCTTCGTTACAGCCATCGATAAAGATTCTTCTAAGTTAAAACGTGTAATTTCTGGCTTTTCAGATGTTTCTTTTATTTCAGCAATATCTCCAAGAGTTATCGATGTAACAGGTGCATTTGGATTTGAAAATGCAGGCGTAATAGTTAAATCTCTTAAGGTTTGAATGGTATCTACTTTTTCTTGAACCCGAACAGGAATTTCTATAGATTCACTTGTAATGGTACCAGCTGGGAAAGATAAAGATTTATCTGTAATTTGTTTTCTAATTTCTTCTAACGTTAATCCATACTGAGTTGCTTTATCGGGGTCCACAGAGATGGAAAGAAGTTCTTCCACTCTACCGCCGACTGAAATGGAATTAATGCCGTTAATTTTGTTTAGTTCAGGAAGTAGTTTTGTATCTACTACTTCTTCCACGCTTGTGTCATCAACACCAAATAAAGAAATGTTAAATATAGGGAATGTACCAAAGGAAAACCTATTTATCTCTGTTGATGTAGAGTCAGGAAGATTTGCTTCTTTAAGAATATTTTCCACTTGCTGCTCTACTTCATCAATATCAGCACTAAATGGAAATTCCATGTTAATGATGGAGACACTGTCAAATGAAGTACTTGTGATAGATTTTACACCTTCCACTGCATCGAGCTGATCTTCTAATTTACTTGTTACATTTTCATCCACATCTTCTGGTGAAGCTCCTGGATAAATGGTTTCAACAGATAATGTTGGGAATTCAATGTTTGGTAAAAGGTCCACTTTTAGACGTGAAAAAGAGTATAAGCCAGCCAAAATGAGTAGAAATGAAATAATGAAAATGGCTACTGCATTCCTCAAACTAAATCTTGTTAAGAAATTCATTTTTATTCCTCGCTTTTATTTTGATTTTGCTCAGAAAGTATATTTCTCCTTAGAAGTAACTTTCTGTGTTTTCCTTTTCGACACTATTGTACGAAAAAAAAATACACATAGCACGTTATAATGTGCTAATGGAAAGATTTATTATTCGACTTTGAATACACATGTGTCGAAAAATGTGTGAGTTTCACAATTCTCAGTTCAACCTTTCTCTTCTGAAATAGCAAGCTTGTACATATGATGAGGAGAAGGGAAGTGATGAACGGATGAGAAAATGGTTTACTTCTATTCAAGTTGCAGCTGTATATGTTGGCACAGTTGTGGGAGCAGGGTTTGCAACTGGAAGAGAAATCATTGAATTCTTTACACAGTACGGTTTCATAGGAATTATTGGCGTAGCTATTGCTGGAATCTTATTCATACACCTTGGTACAAAAATGATGATTCTAGCAAGAAGAATTCAGGCCACATCATATGAACAATTTATGACTCATATATTTGGAAATATTTTTGGTCAGGTTATGAACCTTCTATTACTTGTTATGTTAATTGGTGTCATGGCAGTGATGTTGTCAGGTGCTGGTGCGGTATTTCAAGAACAACTCCAATACTCTAAACAAATAGGTGTATGGCTAACAATGCTACTTGCTTTTATCGTTATGATAGTGGGAACAAGAGGTTTGGTATACGTAAATACTGTGGTTGTGCCCATTATGATATTTCTTGCCATCATGTTGTTTGTTCATGCAATTGGACAACCACTTTTTTTGGAACAAAATTTAGTCGTTCCTGTAATAGGAGAAGGGTGGAGAGCATTATTGTCACCATTTTCTTATGCAGCTCTAAATTTGATATTAGCACAAGCGGTTCTTGTACCATTAGCTACAGAGGTGGATGATGAAGAGGTAATAAAAAGAGGAGGATGGTTAGGAGGAGTTTTTCTAACATTGATTCTTCTTGGTTCTCATATGACACTTTCGATTATTCCTGATGTAACAAGTTATGAGATCCCAATGGCTGTGGCGATGAGTAGTTTTTTATTGGCTTTCTATGGATTCTATATGGTAGTCATTTATGGTGAAGTGTTTACTTCTATCATAGGAAGCCTTTATGGGTTGGAGAAACAATTACTTCCATATGTGCGTATACCAAGACTTTTTATCCAGGCTGGTCTGTTGCTAGTAGCTTATTTTATTAGTTTCTTTGATTATTCCTTGCTTTTATCTATCTTGTACCCGATTTTTGGTTATGTTAGCTTATTATTTTTAGTATTACTTTGGAGAAACAAAGAAGTTTAGACTTCTTTTTGTAGCTATAATAAAGGAAAAAGCAATCCATCAGTTGGATTGCTTTTCGTTTATTCTGTCACTTCAATTGTTCCTGCCATACTTAACAGCGCGTCTGTCCATTGGTCGTCCGGAGTTGTAAAGATGGTAAATTTAATCTTCTTTGCTTCATCTACTACACTAATTACTTTAGAATTAGCGTTTTCTGCAACAAACTGATTCTTTCCAGGTAACCATTCCGAATGCTTGTCTGATGTGAAGTCATTTACATCTTCATTAGTAACAGCCAATTGTTGTTTCGTATTTTCAAGTACAAACGCAATATCACTATCGGCTGGTAGTGTTTCAATTCTCATGAATACGCTAGAATCTTCAGATAAATAGACAACATCTTTAAATGGTTCTTCGGCTGTTAATTCATACTCTGGTAGAACGTATAAAGAAAAAGGCTGATTGTCACTATTCTTTAAAAAAGCTGTTGTCTCTATTTCTTCTGAAGCTTTTGAGTAGGTAAGTTGACGCTCTAGAAGACGAATTTTTGTATCTTCCTCTGGGTTTGTTTCCGTGCCCTCTTCAGATACTTCTGTAGTTTCCTCAGTTGAATCTTCTTGTTGATTAACAACTTGTTCAGATCCATTAGAAGTATCTACTTCATCTACTTCCCCTGATGTGGAATTTGTTCCACAAGCTGCAAGTAAAAGGATTGAAGCTAGTGTTGGAGTTAACACCCATGTTTTTAGTTGCATATTTCTTCCTCCTTTAATATCTGTCCATCTACTATAATAGACGATTTTGTTGGTATATGGTTACAAAACAAACAAAATAATGATTACGTCCTAGTTCTTGGAGCGTTCTTTTACGTATAGGAGTAGGTAATTAAGCAAACTGTAAGTAAGAATACATTTTAGGAGGAAAGAAAATGACTGAATCTAAACATGAACAAGAAAGAAAATGGAACGTTCGTAAACAAGACCAAAAACCACATGGGAAAGTAGAAAGCTTTAAACAACTTAGCGAGAGTCCATTAGATAAGAAATAATTTTAGAACATACTTTTTCATATTTGTGGAAATATAGTAATGAAAATGGATAGGGGGGATGGTAATGAGTGAAAGGTATCAATTAGTGGAAGCTAGCTCTATTTCTATTAATGTTAGCCATTATCATCAACCGCTTATCCTAACGTGGTGGGCAGCGGCTTTTCCAGGGTTTGGGCACTTGTTATTGGGGAAATATGCAGTTGGATTAATATTAATCTTTTGGGAAGTATTAATTAATTCTTTAACGCATCTAAACCATGCGATTTTTTTATCTTTAATTGGACAATTTGAAGAGGCCAGCACACTTCTTGATTATCGGTTTATTTTCTTATATGTGACTGTGTATGTCTTCTCTATTTGGGATACATATAGAAGAGCCGTAGAATTAAATAAGATCCACACGTTAGCTTCTGCAAAGCCCATTGTAATAAAAAAAGATCCAGTGAATTCATTCGAGACCAATTATTTTGATTTAAGAAGCCCCATTCTTGCAATAATTTGGTCTTTCATAACCCCGGGGCTTGGGTATCTATACATTAACAGAATTCCATCTTTAGTTATCAGCATAATATTATGGGTGTCTCTTTCGACATTAGCACATCTTTATGAAGGAATATTTTTCACCTTAATGGGGGATTTTGAAAGGGCTAGAATAGTCATGGATGTTCAATGGAGTTTATTCTTGCCTTCCATTTTTGTATTTTTTGCTTATGATGCTTATGTAAGTACCGTAGAATATAACAAGATTTATTTAATTTCCCAAAAAGAACATTTAAGGAATCATTATCAACCTAAACATTTCTCTTTTTGTAATAAAGAAAATGAATGAGAGTAGGGTGTGATTTGTATATTTTCGCCACTTTTAAACACTCCAATTTAGTTGAAATCTTTGTAAATGAATTATTGGAAATGGAAGTACCACGGGACAACATATTAATAGTTCCACTAGAGGTTACGTCAAATGATATAGGTTTATTAGATACGATGTATCAATCGGACGGGAAAAGTTTGATGGATGTAGCAGGTGTTTTAGGCACTGTATTTATGCTAATCGGGACAATTTATGGATATGTTTTGCGAATAGGTCCAGTCTTATCTGGTTTAGTTGGTTTAGTTGTTGGAATAATAAGTGGAATAATCATTGATTATTTTTGGACAAGAAGAAAAAACAAAGTCACCATTAAGAGAAAAGAGTATGCAGACATTGTGGTAACAGTTTTCTGTAAGAGAAATGATAAAAGAGCAATAATGAGTGTCTGTGGGAAAAATGGGGCTTTAGCCATAGGAATCTACGAAGGGGAAGATTCCTCTACATAAAAACGCCGAATCAATTATAGGAGATTCTGGCGTTTTTATGTTTCATGCTATAACGTACCTTGAATAATTTTATAGTTTTTGTGATTTACTACTGTTTTTTCCTCAAGTTCTAGATCTCTGTAATTTTCCATAATGGTTAAATCCACAATAACAGAGTTCTCATTTACTTTTTCCACTAGACCTAATAGTCCTTCTCTAAACTCAATAATATTACCGATTTCTGCTTTTTTCATTTCGCATCGCTCCTTTGGCAAGTGGGACTACGCATTAATGATTAGTTACTATTCTCCTATATTTTTAAACACACGTAAAGTCATTTTTTCATTTTTTTGAAAAATAGGCTAATTTTCATGTAAGCGGAAACATTTAACTTATTTCTTATTCTCAGAAATAAGCGTAGACAAAGGAAGTAGTCCGAGAGTAAAATATTTAGTAACTCGAAATAAAGGGTAAATCGAAGGAATGGTGAATATATGTGGCGTAATCGTAATATATGGATATTACTTAGTGGAGAAGCAATTGCAAACGTAGGTCTTTGGGTTGGAATTATAGGAAATTTAGAATTTTTAAGCATGCATGTTCCTTCAGATTTTGCTAAGTCACTGATCCTTTTTGTGGGGCTATTTTTTGGTGTTTTGTTTGGTCCTATAGCAGGTAAAATGATTGACCAATATTCCATAAAATCGATTCTTTTCTGGTCATCTTTTATCAGGATGATTACCGTATTATTTATGTTTATAGCAATTAGTCAACAGCAAGTTCTTTGGATGATGGTGTATATGTTAGGGATTGGGGTTTCAGCAGCTTTTTATTTTCCAGCATTGCAAGCTCTCATTCCTAGAATAGTAGAAGAAAAAGACTTATTAACCGTGAATGGTGTTCATATGAATGTGGGAACTTTAGCAAGGATTGTAGGGACGGCAATAGGCGGTATTTTGGTCGTTAGTCTAAGTTTAAATGTGACGTATGCATTAGTATTTGCTTCGTACCTAATCTTGTTAGCTTGTATTCCATTTCTTCAATTATTAGATGAAAAGAAACAAGTGGAAAAAGGAAAGAAATTCACTAAAGGTTCTGGTTTTAAAGAGGTACTTCCTCTTTTAAAAGAACATCCTAGAGTATATCAAACACTTTTACTCACACTAGTTCCTATCTCTTTTATTGGTAGTTTTAATTTAATGGTGTTAAAAATAAGTGAAATACAACAAAACCCTGCAATAAAAGGGTGGCTATACACATGTGAGGGTATTGCTTTTATGGTAGGAGCATTTTTAGCTAAAAGATTTTCTCAAGGAAAAGATAAACTCGGGTTTATTACTGTTTCAGCAGTATTTATAGCTGCCTCACAGTTACTTTTATTTTTTGCAGACTCCTTTATAATGTCTGTTATTGCATTTAGTTTATTTGGTATTAGCGCAGGTGCGTTCTTCCCAGTTGCAGCGACAATTTTCCAAACAGAAGTACCAAAAGAGATTCATGGTCGTTTCTTTTCGTTTCGTGGTATGATGGACCGTGTATTGTTCCAAGTTGTACTTGTGTTCACGGGGTTCTTATTAGATGCCGTTGGATTCTTTTTCATGATTATCATTTTTGGTTCAATATCAATTGTATTAGCACTAACTATGACGGTAAAGTATATAAAAAATCGAGAAAATGAAATTAGTGCTAAAGAAAATTCTGTACATGTCGGATAAGGGTGAGTAACTTGAACATAGAAGAAATGAATAAATTATTTGATCAATTAGTTAATGGAGAAAGAGATTCATTGCAGGTGACAAAAGAAGATTTTCTTTTATTTCGAAAAGTTTTGGTAAATCGAGCAGATTTCAAACACTTTAGAGGAGTTGCAGAACGTGGTGGATCGGTGACTTACTTTTATGAAAAAGAGGAAAGAAGTTAGGATTACTTCCATAAACATATTAGGCAATTAAGTCGTAAAAAAAAGCCATAACTTTTTACTTGTTATGGCTTTTTTTTACGATTTTTTTAAGTTCAGTTATGATTTGGTTTTCCACTTCAGGATTCGGAGTTGATTCAAAACCATAAAGGTAGCCAGAATGATCTTTCTTTTTCCACACAATGGTTCCGTATGTCTCCACTTGGATATCTCCTAAAGGAAATTTTATGTGTAGAACAACATCTGGATTATCTTCTGGGATGTTTAAAGGACATGAAAATTTTAATCCACTTGGACTAATGTTATCGATTAATAACTTTCCTAGCTTTGTTTCTGTTTCTTTTTGTGTATTGGAGATTTTTATGGAAAATGTACCTTCAATTGGTTTAATTAAAGAGAAGCGAAAGGATTCATCTCTTTTATATTTCATTGTTTTTCCCCTCCTAATTGTGTGTTACCTTTAGTTTACTCAGTAGGAAGAAATACGTAAACTAAAAATAGTAAGAAAAAGATAACTTGTACGTTCTACATTGTTTCTTCTGACATACATATGAAGAAAAAACAGGAGTGTGTAGAATATGTCTAATCATGACAAAGTGAAGGAAACAGCTTCATCTATTCTTGCTTTATTAGTGAATGAGCAGCCGATTGTTTGGACGGAGAGAGAGCTAAAACAAACAGCTGAATGGCTGGCAAGAGCTTTACTAGAATTAACTAATGGAGGTCAGTCTTCGTTAGAAAGTGACGATGTATTAACTGGAGTAATGATGAAATTAAAAATAACGGAGAACATATTGAGATACAAGATAGCCAAACGTGAACAACCTAACCAATAATTTCATTTTCTAAACTTTCATCTGCTATACCAATTTTCCGTTATCTGAATCAATTCAGTGAGAATAGTTTTCTTTCAATAGTACATTTTCAAAAAGCCCTTTCCTTGTTTTTTGGAGGGGTTTTTGCTATTCTAAATGAGGATTTTAAAGTATTTATCACAACTTTCATCATGTAAATGCTTTCATTAAAATCTTTTCTTGACTGAACAAGAAATCTTGGATAATTTAAGAAAGCAGGAACATGATAGTACAAAAGGAGTTTGATTTTAATGGCACAAAAACAATTTACAGTAACAGCAGAAACAGGTATTCATGCTCGTCCAGCAACTTTATTAGTTCAAACAGCGAGCAAGTTTGATTCTGACATTCATTTAGAATTTAAAGGTAAAAAAGTGAACCTTAAGTCAATTATGGGTGTTATGTCTCTAGGTGTTGGTAAAGATGCAGAAATTACTATTATTACTGAAGGTAGCGACGAGGACGAAGCATTAGCTACTTTAGAAGAAACGCTAAAAAAGGAAAACTTAGCTGAGTAATGACTAAGCAATTACAAGGTATTGCTGCTTCAAATGGGATTGCCATGGCTAAAGCGTTCAGACTTATTGAACCAGATCTATCTTTTGAAACAAAGAAAGTAGAAGATGGTTCAAAAGAGGTAGAGCGCTTCCGTCAAGCAGTCTCTGTTTCGTTAGAGGAGCTTTCTGCAATTCGCGATAAAGCGAAAGTAGACCTTGGCGAAGATAAAGCAGCAATTTTTGAAGCTCACTTATTAGTCCTCAATGATCCTGAGCTTTTAACACCTATAGAAGATCAAATTAAAACTGATTTAATCAACGCAGAAGCAGCTCTGAAGGAAAAAGCAGACTTTTTTGTGACAATGTTTGAACAGATGGATAATGAGTATATGAAAGAGCGTGCTGCTGATATTCGTGATGTAACAAAGCGTGTAATGGCTCACCTTCTAGATGTACCATTAGCTAACCCTAGTATGATTAATGAAGAAGTAGTTATTATTGCAGAAGATTTAACGCCTTCAGATACCGCGCAATTAAATCGCCAGTATGTGAAAGGGTTTACGACTGACATTGGTGGTCGTACTTCTCACTCAGCAATTATGGCTCGTTCAATGGAAATTCCAGCAGTAGTTGGAACGAAGGAAGTTACTTCTGTTATCAAACATAATGATTTTGTTATTGTGGACGGTTTAACAGGAGAAGTTCATATTAATCCATCAGAAGAAGTAATTGCATCATATAAGCAAAAACATGCAGAGTATGAAGAACAAAAAGCAGAGTGGGCAAAATTAATTAATGAGCCTTCTGTATCTGCTGATGGTCATCATGTAGAACTAGTAGCTAACATCGGTACACCTAATGATATTCAAGGTGTAATTGACAATGGTGGAGAAGGTGTCGGTTTATACCGTACAGAATTCCTATACATGGGTCGCGATGAACTACCTACTGAAGATGAGCAGTTTGAAGCTTACAAAGCTGTTTTAGAAGGTCTTAAAGATAAACCTGTAGTAGTACGAACGTTAGATATCGGAGGAGATAAAGAGCTTCCATATCTACACCTACCGAAAGAAATGAATCCTTTCTTAGGGTACCGTGCAATTCGTTTATGTTTAGATCAACAAGATATTTTCCGTACACAATTACGCGCACTATTGCGTGCAAGCTCTTATGGTAACTTAAAAATCATGTTCCCTATGATTTCAAATTTACAAGAGTTCCGCGATGCGAAGGCAATCCTTTTAGATGAGAAGGACAAGCTTGTAGCAGATGGTGTAACAGTTTCAGAAGATATTGAAGTTGGTATCATGGTAGAGATTCCTTCTACTGCTGTTATGGCAGATTTATTTGCGAAGGAAGTTGATTTCTTCAGTATTGGTACAAACGATCTTATCCAATATACGATGGCAGCAGATCGAATGAACGAACAAATCTCTTATCTGTATCAACCATACAACCCAGCTATTTTACGTTTAGTGAAGATGGTGATCGATGCTGCTCACAAAGAAGGTAAGTGGGCTGGAATGTGTGGAGAGATGGCAGGAGATGAGTTAGCATTACCAATTCTTCTTGGATTAGGATTAGATGAGTTCTCTATGAGTGCAACGTCTATCTTACGTGCAAGAACACAATTAAAATCATTATCCAAAGCAGAGATGGAAACATTGGCGGAAAAAGTTCTTCAATTACGTACTAATGAAGAAGTTATGGAAGCTGTTAAAGCTGTTATTGGTGAGTAATGATATTCATTTAGAACACATAAAAAGGTGTATTCTTCCTAGAATGCACCTTTTTATCATTATTAGATTAAACTTAAAGAAAAACTTATGGGAATATCATATGTTAAATCGGTGTTTACATCTTTTACACGTACAATTCCCTCGTACTGTCCACCAAGTACACCCAAGAGTGAAAAAATCTGAAAATCTATAGTAACTGGTATTGTACTATTAGCAGGTATTGTAGATGGATTAACTGTTAATACGCTTGTACAATTTATTACTGAAGAAGCAGGTTTACTTAAAGAGATTATTTGAAATTCTAAAGTGGTACTTGGTCCTTTATTTATAATCGTAAAGGAAGAAGAATATGACTTTGTGATAGTGGAAATTAAACTTGTATTTCCTAAATCTATTTTTAACTCTTCGTTTATTCCTGTAGCAACCTCTGAACCGCTACTAGAAAAAATGAAATAAAATTTAATATCTTTAAGTGTGGTGAACGAGTTGCTTAAAGATTTATTGTCGTAGTACAATGCGGTACTTGTCGTGATAAGACTCCCGTATAGTGTTAGAGCAAGTATACAAATAAGAGTTAACTTATTTAACATAATCCTTTTTTCCTAACTCAAAAAAACTCTTCACAAAAATAAATGCTAAGAATACACTCATGAGAAAATTCTCTTGTATCCAAAGGATAGTTCCGCCAATAAATGGAAGGTGATATTGGTACGTTCCTAAAATATCTTTTTCTTTTAGAATTGCATTATCTTTTATTGGATTATCGTCTCCTTTGGTGACATACTTTACTTTGTTCTCTTCAACGAAAATTCTCTCAACACGATGAAGTACATATGAATCCTTATACTGAAATAAAACAATATCTCCTAAAGTAATTACCTCTTCTTCTTTTGGTTTAACAATTACAGTAGAATGTTCACCAATTGTTGGTTGCATACTTCCGCTTGTTACTACATAAGACTTCCAACCAAAAAAATAAGGGAAAATTACTATAAATGCAGGGATTAAAAGGACAACTAGTATGCCAAAAAGTATTTTATCTTTAAGATACCTTTTCCTTCTCATCGACTTGTACCCGGAAGTTGGGTTGCGGTGAAAGTAAACTCTACCTGTTCGGTTATATTTTGAAATGAGTTACCAGCTGTAACGGGGAATGTTATGAAGACATCTAGCGTCTCGCTTTCACCTGGTAATAAGGATGAAACAGCATTTCCAGTGGTCATTGCACTAACGGAACCATTATAAATTGATCCCCCTGAATGAGAAACATCTACTTGTAATCCATCAATGGCATCCGTGAATAATAAACTGTTAGAAAGAGAATTAGATGTTATTTCGTACGTGTATGGGACTGTCCCTGTATTTACTACGGTAATACTACGTAAAATGGAGTCCCCAGGTATAAGGTTTGGTATATCAAATAATTGAGTAATAGGACTTAATTCTAAACGTAGAACCGCCGTTTCTACTTCATTTGTAGGTGTGGTTTCAGCGTCAGTAAATAGTGCTGTGGTTTGTCCAACTAGTAAAAAAACGATTAAGATACACGTTACAAGTATAAAACCTAGAAATTTTTCTGTGGGGAAACTTACATTCTTTTTTGTAAACATACGATCTAATTTACACTCCTTATAAAATTTTTAGTATATATTTATGTATAATTTTCTATTTTGTTCCTTTTTTGGTATAAAAAGAGCACCCTAATTTTAAATAGGATGCTCTTTTGTATTTTAACTGAAATCTGTCATTGCTCATTATTGGTAACTAAAGTTTAGAACCTTCAAATGATTTTCTTTCATTAATCTGGAAATATCCTTCTATTCTATCCATTCCTTCTTCAATAGTCTCCATGGAGCAAGCATAGGATAATCGTACGTAACCTTCACCATAAGTAGAAAAAGCACTGCCTGGAATCATCGCAACTTTTGCCTTATGTGCAACATCAATACAAAAATCATAAGAAGATAAATCCACATGTGTTGGTATTTTTACAAAGAAGTAAAAAGCACCTCCAGGTTTAATTACTTCAAAGCCTATTTGTTCTAACCTCAATTGCATATAATTTCTTCTCTCTTTATAAGCATCTCTCATGGGAAGTGCATCGTTTTTGCCAACAGTCAAAGCCTGGAGTGCTGCGGCTTGTGAAATGGAAGAAGCACAAGAAACAGTATATTGATGTACCTTTAATACCTCTCTTAATAACCATGTTGGACCAAATAGTAATCCAATTCTCCAGCCTGTCATAGAATGGGATTTAGACAACCCATTTATCACTACTGTTTGATCTGGTAAGTAAGTTGCAATGGAAGTATGCTCTTGATCATAGGTAAGTTCACTATAAATCTCATCCGCTATCACCATAATCGAACGATCTTTTACCACCTCAGCAATAGCATGCACCTCTTCTTCAGACAACGTAACACCTGTAGGATTACTAGGATAAGGAAGGATAATGCACTTTGTTTTCTTCGTCATTGCTCCCTTAATCAATTCAGGTGTGACTTTGAACTGTGTCTTCGTCGTATCCATGTATACGGGTTTAGCTCCACATTGAATAATAATAGGCTCATAACCTGGATAAATTGGAACTGGTAAGAGAACTTCGTCATCTGCTTCTAAAAGTGTTCGTAAAGTGGCATCTATGGCCTGGCTAGCCCCTACTGTTATGATTACTTCACTATTCGGATTATAGTTTAAACCATATTTTTCTTCTACAAATTTTACAGCTGCCTCTCTTAAACGGAGGTCTCCAGCATTAACCGTGTAAGAAGTAAATTGGGCATCGATAGCATCTTTAGCGGCTTCTCTGACATGATCTGGTGTTGGGAAATCAGGTTGCCCGATAGTAAATGATAAGCAATCTTTTATCGAAGCAATTTCACTCATAAATTGACGAATTCCAGAAATTTGGATAGATTGTACTTTAGGGGAAAGATTAATTTGCATTGCGCTCATCCTTTTTCTTTAATTCTTACATTTTACCATGTGTAAAAGAATACAGTATGTTTAAAAAGAAATAAACTAATAAAGGGTCTTTCCAAATCAAAGAAATTTCGTTATATTCATATGGATAAGAAGGGAGTGTTTCGTTTGTCTACATTACTAGAACAGGAACAAGAGTATAGAGAAGAATACGTATATGCAGGGTTTTGGAAGAGGTTTTTAGCGTATATTATTGACTCTATTTTTATCTCAGTACCAAGTTATATACTATCAACTATCATTCTTACAGTTCTTTTAGGAGCAGAAAGCCAAGTCTTAATGTCAGGTTCAGAAGAGGAAATTGCTCAATTTATGGAGAGTTCTGCTGGAATTGAAGCAATATTGACATCACTTGGACTTATTATTGTGTTAAATATCTTAATGTCTATTCTTTATTATGCTGTCATGGAAGCATCTAAATGGCAGGCAACACTAGGGAAGAAACTAGTAGGATTAAAAGTAACAACGCTAAGTGGCCAACGAATTGGTTTTGGTCGATCTTTTGGAAGATTATTAGTAAAATCATTATTATCACCAATCCTTATGATCGGTTACATCATGGCTGCATTTACAGAAAAAAAGCAAGCGCTACATGATTTAGTTGCCTCGACATTAGTAGTGCAAAAACATAAATAAGAAAAAGGCTTTGACAAATCTAAAAAAAGGGTACATTCATACAATTGAATGTACCTATTTACGTTGGTTCTTATCAGGTATCAACTCATTGTTTGTCACTCGATAAGCTCACAAACTAGCCTAGTGAAAGTCGAAAAAATTCACGGATTAAACTGACAAGAAAAAAGAACAGAAATTGTGTTATAATGCATAGAATGTGAGATGAAACGCGAGAGGAGTACGTATATATGATTATCCAAAACGAAAAAGATTTAGCTGGATTAAAAGAAATCGGAGCATTCGTTGCTTCTGTGCGAGATACAATGAAAGAAGCTACTGTTCCTGGGATTACAACAAAAGAGTTAGATCTAATTGCAAAAGAAATGTTTGAAAAAAAGGGGCATCATCAGCTCCAATTAAAATGTATGAATTCCCAGGATATACGTGTATAAGTGTCCATGATGAAGTAGCCCATGGTATTCCCGGTGACAGAGTAATTCAAGATGGGGATATTGTAAACATCGACGTTTCTGGTTTCCTTAATGGGTATTATGCAGATACTGGTGTTTCTTTTGTTGTTGGTGAAGGTGACCCAATTAAACATAAACTATGTGAAATTGCAAAAGAAGCATTTGAGGCTGCAATGACTAAAGTAAAAGCTGGATCAAAGAAAAATCAAATTGGGAAAATAGTTAACCAAGTAGCAAAGAAAAACAATTTAACAGTCATTAAGACACTAACTGGACATGGTATTGGAACTTCTCTTCATGAAGCGCCAGATCATATCCTTAACTACTTCGATCCATGGGATAATGAATTACTAAAAGATGGAATGGTTTTGGCGGTAGAGCCCTTCGTATCAACTGGAGCAGAAGAAATCATAACTATGGAAGATGGCTGGACGTTTAAAACTCCGGATGGAAGCTTAACGGCACAATACGAGCATACTATTGTGGTCACAAACGGCGAGCCAATTATCTTAACGAAATAATAATCCGTGGATACATGTAATTAGTATAGAAGCCTCGAAAGTATAGCTTGAGGTTGCTGCAAAACTAAAAAGGTACATTCAAAAAATCGAATGTACCTTTTTTGCGTTGTCTTTGAGTTAATTTAACTGCAGAAGTAGGACATTTACAGAATAAATCCCTGTGCAGTCCCTTTTGGTTAAGTCCTTGCTTCTTATCATTCTTGTAAAAATCATGTAAAGGAGAGGTTTTAAGCCTGTAGGTGTCGAAAAGGTATCATTAAAACACTGAAAAGGAGAAAATGTATGAATCCCTCTCGTAAATCAGTCAAACCTGCAACAGATTACTCGTCAAGTAGTTTAGAAAGAAGGGGGAAGGCACTTTTTTTTAGCTTACCAATTCTATCATGGGCACTCTATGATTTTGCAAATACTATTTTTTCTTCAAATATCAATACAATATTCTTTCCTTTCTATGTAAATGAAGTAGTAGGCAGTAATGCAGTGATGAATAATATTGCACAATCTTTTATTTCGTATGCCAATGCATTTGCTAGTCTCTTATTAGTCATTTTTTCCCCATTGTTTGGAGCGGCCATAGATCGAACAGGTAGGAAAAAAGCTTTTATTCTTCCTTTTACATTAATAGCTGTCTTCTGTACGTTTATGATGGGTATTGTTGGTGGGTTAGATAATTCAACAGTAGTATCAGGATTGCCGCTAACCTTTTTAATTGTCGTAGTTCTATTTGTAATAGCCAAGTTCTTCTTTCATTCTAGTTTAGTTTTTTATGACGCAATGATGCCTGATTTAGGAAACGCTAAAGAATTGCCATTGATCTCTGGATTTGGAATTGCAGTTGGATACGTTGGTACACTCGTTGGTTTAACGGTATATTTGTTTGTTGGGGAAGAAGGGAATCATGAAGCATTCATTCCTACAGCAGTGTTGTTTTTGCTATTCTCTATACCATTATTTCTATTTACACCTGAAAAAAAGAAAGAAAACATCACTAATGTTTCTTTCTTGGGAGGATATAAAGAAATAGTTCACACACTAAAAGAAATGAGAAAGCATCAAGCTATATTCTTATTCATGGTTGCTTATTTTTTCTTAAACGATGCCATTGCTACAGCAATAGCTATGATGGCTGTTTATGCTAAGGCAATTGTCAACTTTTCTTCTTCTGCATTCGTATTACTATATTTAGTATCAACCATTGCAAGTATAATTGGGTCTTTTCTCTTCGGATTTATCACAAAAAAAGTAGGAGCAAAAAAAGCAGTACTATTTGTTGGTTACATACTTGTAGTAGCTCTTACACTTGCAGTCTTTGCCGTAGAAACATGGATGTTTTGGATTGCAGGCTCTTTATTTGGTGTATCCCTTGGTTCCCTTTGGGTAACAACTAGAACATTGATCATTCAATTATCACCAGAGGAAAAACGTGGTCAGTTCTTTGGATTGTTTGCATTCTCCGGTAAGGTTTCAGCAATTATAGGTCCAGTCGTATATGGATCCATTACTCTTTTATTCTCTGAATATGGAACTATTGCAAGCCGAATGGCATTAGGCAGCCTATTGTTGTTCGCTATTGTGGGTATACTGATTCAAAGGAAGGTCAATCAGATATAAGGAAATAAGATTGTACAAAGGGACAACGGTAAATTCATTACTTTTGTCCTTTTTATTTTGTTTTAATATTCATTAGCCCACAAGTTTTTTCCTATTTTTCATGTTATAGTAATAGAAAGAAAGAATTAGATAAGGAAGGACGAGTGTCTAGTGAAAGAAAAAGGGATTCTTCTTGAAAGTGGCACAAATGAATTGGAGATTGTTGAGTTTGAAGTTGGTGGTAACAGATATGGTATCAATGTTATTAAGGTAAAAGAAATTATTCAGCCTGTTCCAGTTACATTTATTCCGCAAGCTCACCCTCATCTAGAAGGAATTATTCAGCTTAGAGGAGAGGTATTACCTGTTGTAAACCTATCGAAAGCTTTAAACATCCAAGAGCAAAGTAACAGTACATTAGGCAAGTACATTGTTGCAGAGTTTAATCAACAGAAGGTTGTTTTTCATGTTAATAATGTGACTCAGATTCATCGAATTTCATGGGATCAGATAGAAAAACCTTCTGATGTATATTCAGGAAAAACGTCACAAGTTATTGGGGTAATTAAACGTAACGAAGAGATGTTACTACTTCTTGATTTTGAACGAATCATTCTAGAAGTAAACCCTGACTCTGGAATTTCTGTTGATCGGGTGAGGAAATTAGGGACAAGAGAAAGATCTAATAAAAGAATAGTAGCAGCAGAGGATTCTCCGTTATTACGAAAATTACTATTTGATACGTTAAGAGAAGCTGGCTATGAAAGAGTAGACTTCTTTGAAAATGGAAAAGATGCATTAGCTTATTTAGAGAGCCTAGTTGCTAACGGTGATGCCATAGAAGACATTATCCAGTTGGTGATCACAGATATTGAAATGCCTCAAATGGATGGTCATCATTTAACAAAGAGGATTAAAGAAAACGTGGCACTTCAGAAACTACCAGTGATTATTTTCTCTAGTTTAATCACTAATGATTTACTTCATAAGGGTGAAGTAGTTGGTGCAGATGATCAAGTGAGTAAACCTGAAATTGAAAAGTTGGTTCTGAAGATAGATAAATTGATTTTATAATGGAAGAATTGAATTGGTGTAAAACAAAAGACTGGGACAAAAATTAAAAGTGACTGCACAGGGATCTTCGCTGCAGCTAGACATAGAACCTTTCCCGTAGGAGTCGCCCCCTTCCCGCATATTTATTCTGTAAAAGCACTAATTCTGCAGTATTTTAAAACAAAAAAAGGTACATTCGTTTTTTGAATGTACCTTTTTAGTTATGTCCCAGCTTCTTTTCATGAAGGGATTAACGAAACGACTCACCTAGCTTTTTGAAAACCGGTTTTGTGTAAGTTGTATTATGATTATTACTAAAACGATTCTTATTTTCTTTATGGCCTGTATAGGTAGATAACAAGTATTTGGCATCGGTTAACGATAGTCGTGTTTTGGGATTTCTAAAAGATTGATCTAATTTACCGAGATGAGGTAAATTTTGAAAGTCCTCTTTTTTAGGTGGTATGTGGAATAAATATTCACCGCATTCTACAAGAACGTCTGAACGTTGTTTGGCTAATTTTGGGTTTTTAGAAAAGTGTAAACCAATCTTTTTAGCTTTTCCTTCACTAATCAGTCTTTCTAATGCGACTTTCTTTAATGAATACAAATAAGTTGGATTGGTTGCGGTTTTTGCATGGCGATTAACCGTGAAAATAGCTTGTGAGAGGTTATTAATTGTAGGTTGTAAAGGGGTGTTTGTATGTCTCCTCAAGTATACGACTCCTTTCGAATAATCAGACTATTCTGTATGACTTACCTAATTATACTACTTTTTAGCGGTAAAGGGAAGATGTATGACAAAAAGTAGCAAAAAAATTGGGAAAAAGGTTGGATTGTTAAAACTTTGTCAATTTTATATGTAAACTTTCATAATATAGATGCTTTCATGTATCATAAACCTACAAGGAAAGGAAGATGAAGGGGTTATGAAATCTAAAATAGCTATTATTGACATTGGTTCCAATACCATTCGTTTAGTTATTTACGACGTACAAGAAGATGGAAGGATAAAAGAGATTGAGAATGTAAAAACAGTTGCTCGACTCAGATATGATTTAGATAAAGAGAGTGTGTTATCGGATACTGGGATAAATAAACTGTTAAACGCGCTTAGCGGCTTTAAGGAAATTATCCTGCATCATGATGTACAGTACGTAAAGGCTGTTGCAACGGCTACTATACGTCAAGCTAATAACCAGGAAACTATTCTTATTGAGGTGAAAGAGAAAACCGGAATAGATATTCAAATATTATCTGAGTATGAGGAAGCTTATTACGGTTTTGTTGCTGTTGCACTTACCACACCAGTTCAATCTGGAATTACTATTGATATTGGTGGAGGGAGTACAGAAATCACACTTTTCGAAAATAAACAATTAAAACATTCACATAGCTTTCCTTTTGGGGTTGTTTCACTAAAAAATCAGTTTTTGAAAGGAGATAGTGTAACTTTAGAAGAGAGAAAGAATCTACGTTCCTTTATAGAAGCGCAGTTGCAGGTGCTTCCGTGGTTAAAAGAAAGTAATAAATGTTTGATAGCAATTGGCGGTAGTGCAAGAAACGTTGCTCAAATGAATCAAGCGGAAGAAAACTACCCTATTGCAGGGGTACATCAATATGAAATGAATATAGATTCTTTAGAACGGTTGAGAGAAAAATTAGTTGGAGTCGAATATAAGGCAATTGAGAGTATCGAAGGCTTATCAAAAGACCGTGCGGATATTATTATTCCAGCAATTGAGGTATTTCATGCCTTATATCAAATGAGTTCCTCTACAGGTATCATGGTTAGTCGAAAAGGGTTAAGAGAAGGGATAATCTTTGAAGAAATATATGCAAACTTAGAAGATTTACAAGAAGTAGATGTTTATGAGGAAAGCGCAAAAGAACTGGCTGTAGAATTCTCCCTAAATCAAACACATACCAATCATATGAAAAAATTAAGTGCAGAATTGTTAAATGGATTAAATGATCAACATTCATTAACTGTGAAAAACGGGGATTTGCCGTTAATACAAAAAGCAGCAGCGGTATATTATTTAGGAGAGTATATTGATTCAGAATCGTCTAGTCAACATACCTTTTACATTTTAGCCAATAGATCTATTAATGGCCTATATCATAAAGAACGTGTGAAGATTGCTGCTCTAGCTTCATTTAAAAATTACAGTACGTTAAAACAGTATTGCAATCCCTTTGAAGCTTGGATTACAAAGGAAGAAATAAAAAAACTTCGAGAACTCGGAGCAATTCTAAAAATAGCATATGCTCTTAATGCAACGAAGAGGAATTTAGTGAAAAAAATAGAAGTGAAAAATGAAGGGAAAACAGTTTGGCTTTATATTTACTATCAAGGTAATATCCAAGCGGAACAATATCAATTTGAAAAACAAAAGAAACAGCTGGAAAAAGCAATAAAGCATACGGTTGAGGCTATTTACATAGAATGGAGAACCGAATAGTTAGGTAGAGGTGAACAATAGTGGAAAAATTAAGTTTAGACATGCAGTTCTCCAACCCCATTTTTTACAACAATAGAGAGTTAAGTTGGTTAGCATTTAATGAGCGTGTACTACAAGAAGCATTAGATGATGATGAGAATCCTTTACTGGAAAGGCTTAAGTTCTTGGCAATTTTTAGTTCGAATTTAGACGAATTTTTTATGGTACGTGTAGCTGGTCTAAAAGATCAAGTGAAAGCAGGCTACAATAAACCAGAGAATAAGGCAGGAATGACTCCTAAAGAACAACTTTCATCTATATCAACAAAAACACATGAGTTAGTTGAACTTCAATATACTACTCTTAAATCGGTAATCATGCCTGAACTGCAAGCAGAAGGTGTAAACATTATTAAAATGAAATCCGTGACAGAGGAGCAGGAATCCTATTTAGAGTCTTATTTTGATGAGCAGGTGTTCCCTGTGTTAACACCAATGGCCGTTGACGCCTATCGACCTTTTCCGATGTTACTGAATAAAAGTCTTAATCTAGTCGTTTGTTTAAACGACGAAGAAGAAGAACCACAATTTCAACGAAAGGTTGCGATAGTACAAGTTCCAGCGGTGTTAGATCGTTTTATCTCTATCCCGACAAACGACTCCAGTGAAGAGTATGTGTTGTTAGAAGAAGTAATTGCACATTTTGTTTGGAAGATGTTTAAGGGATATGACGTAGTTAGTGTAAGTCCTTTTCGTATTACACGAAACGCTGACATGACGATTCATGAAGAAGGAGCAAGGGATTTACTGTTAGAGATTGAAAAAGAGCTAAAAAAACGAAAATGGGGAGCGGCTGTTCGCTTAGAGATAAGAGCTGGTGAAATGGACGAAGAAATGATCGATTATTTACTAGATGAACTCGAAGTCCATAAAAATGATCTCTATGAAATTGATGGACCATTAGATCTTACAAGTCTCTTCTCCTTTATTAAACTTGTACAACCTTACCGAGAACATTTATTGTATCCATCGTTTATTTCACAACGTCCTATCGATTTATTACCAGACGAAAACCTATTTGAAAAATTATTAAAAGACGATGTCTTTTTACACCACCCATATGAATCGTTTGAGCCAGTATTAGATTTTGTTATAAGAGCAGCAGAGGACCCGGATGTATTAGCAATTAAACAGACATTATATCGAGTGAGTGGAGATTCGCCAGTTATTGACGCGTTAAAAAAAGCAGCGGAAAATGGAAAACAAGTAACGGTATTAGTGGAACTTAAGGCGAGGTTTGATGAAGAAAATAATGTTCATTGGGCAAAAGAACTTGAGATGGCTGGCTGCCATGTTATATATGGTATGACGTACTTGAAAACACATAGTAAAATTACTTTAGTTGTTAGAAGGAAAAATCAACACATCGAGCGTTTTGTTCATCTAGGAACAGGCAATTATAATGACCAGACAGCCAAGCTATATACAGATATGGGTTTACTAACAAGTAAACGAAAATTTGGTATTGATGCCACTAACTTTTTTAATTATTTAAGTGGGTATACCGAAAAACCTCATTTTCATCATCTTGTAGTCGCTCCATTTGATATAAGAGATGAGTTTATTCAGCTAATTAATAAAGAAATCGACTGCCATCGTCAAAATGGGGATGGGTATATCTTAGCAAAGATGAATTCCTTAACAGATAAAGAATTGATTATGAAGTTGTATGAAGCATCTAAATGTGGAGTGAAGGTTGATTTAATTGTTCGTGGTATTTGTTGTTTGAGGCCTGGAATTAAAGGTGTTAGTGACAATATTCGTGTTGTTTCTATTGTGGGTAGATTCTTAGAACATAGTAGGATTTATTATTTTCATCATAGTGGAGAAGGAAAGCTTTATTTAAGCTCTGCAGATATGATGACAAGAAACATGGAGAAGAGAGTAGAAATCTTGTTCCCTATTTATGAGGGACAGATTAAAAAGAGAATTATGGAATTATGTCACTACATGTTAAAGGATAATGTAAAAGCAAGAAAACAAAACCCTGATGGTGTGTATCAATATGTGAGACCTCTGTTGAATGAGAGACGTTTTAATAGTCAAGAAGAGTTGATGAGAGAAGCATATATTGTGAAAGAGGATGAGGAATAGAGAATTAGGTAAATACTGCGTAACAAACAAATAAGTGACTGCATAGGGAAAAACAGGTACATTCCTTAAGGAATGTACCTGTTTTTGTTAGTTTGATATTCACTCATGTATTAGTATTCTAAGTGATTTGAGATCAGTTAAAAAGGACCACGAGACGTGGTCCGTTCTTAACTGAGGATCTTACAGTTCTTTTGTTCTTTTTCTTATCTTCCAGTATAAATATTCACATTCTCTGTAACAGTTGGATAGCCTGGCATTTGTCCTTGTTGATACATTGGGTAAGGTGTCGGCACAGGATAAGGGTATGGTTGTGGGTATGGATAAGGGCCATATGGACCACAACATGGACGGTTAGTAAGCAAAGAGCCTACTGCGAATCCACCTAAACCACCTGCTAGAAATGGTAAGAGACCAAAACCAATAAAACGTTGGTCTTGTTGAGCGTGTCTCATGTAATGCATAGGATAATGTCGATACATTGTTGTACCTCCTCTCTATCTCGTATATCGTATGGTACAATTAGCTCGTTGCGCCTGTCCTATCAATAGGACAGTACAAACGTCTAGAAAAAGGTGAAAAAGTGAATATTTCCTTATTAGTAATGCTAGGTGGAGCTATAGGAGCTCTATTGAGGTATTCGGTATTTATAACAACTCCGTCTTTCTTTAATACTTGGTTTGTTAACATACTTGGTTGCCTATTCTTCGGATTCTTATCCAGTGTGACATTGTCTAACGGGAAAAAAGCCTTTCTTTTGACTGGTTTCTGTGGAAGTTTTACTACAATGAGTGCATTAATGGGAGATGCTTATTACTGGTTCCAAGAATCACATTACATACAGTTATTTAGTTGGATTTGCTTTCATATATGTTTTGGACTCTCTGCAGTCTATTTAGGTAAGGCAATTGGAAGAAGGGTTGTCAAATGATTTTTATTATAGCAACAGGAGGAGCAATAGGAGCGTTTATCAGACACGTAATAGTAACGAAATTAACGATGGATGTTTTAAACATAAAAATTGGCTTATTATTAGTTAATTTCATAGGATCTGCCCTTTTCGGTATGCTATCCTACATGGACAATTCCACTATTACAAGCCTATTCGTAGGTACGGCGATTTGTGGTTCACTTACGACATTTTCTTCTTTAATAATGGAAATGGTTCACTTTCTTGAAGAGAGAAAATATGTTGTTGCGATATATATTTGTACTGTACACCTCATAGGGAGTTTCGTTTTTTATTTAGGAGGAAAGCAACTAGCTGTGATTTTAATACAATAATTTAACATAAAGTAGTTCTTTTTGCCTAAAAATTGACGAAAATCGTCAAAAATTTTAATATGATATAGTCAAGAGGTAGGATGTATTAGTAGAATAGAAGAATCAGAACATCTCTGTTCAAAGCACATACAAGAATGGGTGGAAGCTTATGGATCAAGCTCAACACGCGCAAGCTAAATCAGATGGAATTATGAAAATAATCCTATATATTTTAGATCAGCATTTATCTGATATGGTGTTTTTAATGGAAGTACATAACGGCTATAGGTTTACCTATTCCTATGTTAACGAGTATGGCTTAATTCATGCTGGACTAAGCCCTGATTCCATTGGTAAAACTTTTCAAGAAGTATTACCACACGATCTTGCAAAAGAAATGCAGACGGTGTATGAGAAAGTTGTAAAAACAAAGCAAAACTTATCATACGTAGATGAAATGCAGGAAAGAGAATCGAGTAGATTCTATGAATCAAAGTTAACGTTTCTACCAGACATTGAACCAGGTAGAAGTTTTGTTGTCTCGGTTACTAGAGAAGTCACAAAAGGCATACAAGAAAAGCAATTATTGCTAGACTCTGAGCAGAGGTTTAGATCTTTTGTTGATCATAACGATGATGGTGTTATTGCAATCAATTTTGATGGGGTTATTACAGAATCAAATGATTCAGCTAAAAAAATACTACAATTCCATGACAACTCTCAAAAGAATTTTTTACATGAATATTTGGACACGAATGATAAAGAAGAAGTTGCAAAAGCAGTAGAAAGAACAAAGAATGGGGAAATTACGGTTATTTCGGATGTCAAGTGCAAGGTAAGTCCAACCAAGGTGAAAACCATTCAGTTTAAGACTGTCCCCATTATGGTTAATGGAGATGTCGTTGGAGTTTATGTGATTCTAAGAGACGAAACAGAAAAGGTAGAAAAAGCTGAAAAAATTGAATACATGACTCTGCATGACCACCTTACAGGTCTTTGGAACAGAAAAGCACTTCTAGAAGACTTGCAAAAAAATATGTCACCTTCTAACGGGCAACATCCTTTTGCGCTATTGTATATGGATTTAGATCGTTTTAAACACATTAATGATGCTTTTGGTCATAAAAAAGGTGATTCGCTACTTAGAGAAATTGCAGACAGATTGGTAAAATTTGTTCATTCAGAGATGAAAGTATATAGACAAGGCGGAGATGAGTTTATTATTTTAGTCCCTGCAGCTGGCATGAAGGAAGCAGAAAGAGCAGCGAATTTAGTTAATGAGATATTTGAACAACCTTTTGTTATCAATGACCAAGAAATATTTTTATCACCATCTATTGGAATAAGTTTGTATCCAACTAATGGTACTGACGCTGAAACGCTAATTAAACATGCGGACCATGCTTTATATGAAGTGAAAGATAAAGGAAGAGCGCACTATAGATTTTTCCATACAGAAATGAACGAGTCATTCTCTAATGCAGTGATGCTAGAATCTCATTTGCGTAGAGCGATAGAAATGGATGAACTAAGTTTACATTATCAACCACAAGTGAATCTTATTACTGGTGACATTGAAAGCTTTGAAGCATTGCTCCGATGGAATAATGGCAAATTTGGAATGGTTCCTCCTTCGCAGTTTATTCCATTAGCGGAAAAAACAGGGTTAATCCTATCGATAGGTAGATGGGTGATTGAAGAAGCTTGTCGCCAATTGAATAGTTGGAATAATAAAGGAATTAATACGAGGGTGGCAATAAATATCTCTCCTAAACAATTCTTTCAGTCTGATTTTGTTGGACATTTAAAGTGGGCTCTAGAGCATTTTTCTATTGAACCTAGTTCTCTTGAAATAGAAGTTACGGAAGGAGCCATGGAGGATACTCGAACAATGGTTTCTGTCCTTCAAGAAGTAAAGGAAACAGGAATAATAATATCAGTTGATGACTTTGGTACAGGATACTCTTCCTTACACTATCTAAAAAGATTTCCAATAGATATTTTAAAGATAGATCAATCTTTTGTTCGTGAAATGATGAGAAACGAAAAAGATGCTGCCATTACGCAGACAATCATTCATTTAGCTCATCATTTAGGTTTGGAAGTAGTAGCAGAAGGTGTGGAAGAAGAAGAGCAAGTAAACTTCTTAAAGAAATTCCATTGTCAGAAGGCACAAGGTTATTTCTTTAGTAAACCAAAAGGGTCTATGGAAACAGAGGCATTTTTATTAGAGTACAAGAAAGAATCTAAGCAATTACAGTAAAAGCTGTTAAGAAGATTATTCTAAATAATCTTCTTAACAGCTTTTTATATAGTATTTAGTAGCATGAACTCTAAGGATGACTATGCTCCAAGTCTCATTTACAGTCATTGAGCGGAAGCATTTCGAAGTGTAAATAGTGTTAATTCTGGGAAACTAAAATATCTGATTGGTAATCTAGTCATACCTATTCCTCTATTCACGTAAAGTAACAAAGTTTCATCATCTTCTTTTTCAATGTTGTATGAACCATTCACATATTTCGTTCCTTTTGGAGGAGTAATAATTGGTTTAATAAAAGGAATTCTTACTTGTCCGCCGTGGCTGTGTCCACTAAGTTGCATGGAAATGGAGGTAGTTGCAATAACATCTGCAATATCAGGTTCATGGGCTAAAAGTATGGAAAATGCGTCCTCTGGGATGTTTTTCACCGTTTTATTGACATCGGGAAGTCCTAACATAATATCATCTAACCCAGCAATAAAAATCTTATCTCCATTGAGAAGTGTAAGAGGTTCGCTTGAGTTTATTAATACTGTAAAACCTGCTTGGTTCATTATTTCTTCATATAAGCCATTACTAGAGACACCGAAATCATGGTTGCCGTATACTGCATATTTTCCGAAAGGTGCTTCGATGGAAGACAAAAAGTTAATTGCTGTATCGATCGGTATCATTGGATCATCTGGATTATCGAATAAATCGCCAGTAAATACAACGACATCAGGTTTCGATTTTTCAATCATTTGGAGTAATTGAACTCTCTGTGAATCAGAATCGTAAAATCCTAAGTGTAAATCACTGATTTGAGCTAGCTTAAAGCCATTAAATGACGTAGGAATAGAAGGGTGTTGCACATCAACTTCTTCTAATACAACGTTATTAGGGAATAAGTAAAGAGCAAAAAAAGCGTTTATAGAAAGAAATAAAGGGATAAAAAGAAGAAAAAGATTTTTTTTATTTAACATAAGAGCCTCTTTCATGATATATAATTGACCTTTTGGAAAAAAGAGCATACACTAACAATACTTCTCCTAAAATTTTTGCATATGATAATAATTATAACGTGTGTAAAGAGTTTTTAGGAAATGTTTCTTATAAAAAGGGGGACGTGACATGAAATCTGGTGATGTGTTAGAAATACTTTATGTGCCTACCACAAATGGGATGATGCGAATCTCCATTTATGGTTTTCAATCATCTGGTACCTCTGGATACGTTCAGGCTTCCTTAAACGATATCACCGTTACGGAAAAGGGAATTAATCGGAAGAAAACAGTTGTAAAATGTGTTACTTCCTTACATGAAATGATTATGAATTCACCTGAATAAATAGACGAAAAGCTAATTCTTAAGAAGAACTCTTTTGAATTAGCTTTTTTTGTTCGATTTTATGATATAATATGAGTGAACAATCATTCATTTTAAGGGGTGTATGACGATGCAGGGGAAAGTCGTTATAATTACAGGTGGATCTAGTGGGATGGGACTAGGGATGGCGAAGGAATTTGCTGAAAAAGGGGCAAAAGTAGTCATTACAGGTAGAGATGAGGAAAGGTTAGAAAAAGCGAAAGAGTCCATCAATGGAGAGGTTCTAACTATAACGATGGATGTAAGAAATCCAGAAGACATTGAATATACAGTGAACAAAACAGTCGAAACTTACGGTACAATTGATTATTTAGTAAATAATGCTGCTGGTAACTTCTTATGTCATGCAGAAAAGTTATCTGTAAATGGATGGAATGCTGTCATTGACATTGTTTTAAATGGAACTTTTTATTGTACAAGAGAAGTAGGGAACTATTGGATTAAAGAAAAGAAAAAAGGCGCAATTATTAACATGGTAGCTACATACGCTTGGGGAGCAGGGGCAGGAGTTGTACATTCAGCTGCAGCTAAAGCAGGAGTTCTTTCACTAACAAGAACGTTAGCTGTAGAGTGGGGTTCACAGTATGGAATTAGAGTAAATGCTATTGCACCTGGTCCTATAGAGAGAACTGGAGGCGCTGATAAACTATTCCAATCCGAAGCGGCAGCACAAAGAACGTTGCAAAGTGTTCCATTAAAAAGATTAGGAACTCCAGAAGAAATTGCAGGACTCGCGGCATTTATGTTCTCAGATCAGGCTGCATACATTAATGGCGAATGTATCACGATGGATGGGGGCCAATGGTTAAACCCTCATCCGTTTTAATAAGTATTAAGAGAATAAGGAATATGTCTCAGGAAGGTGCATTCATAAAAACGAATGTACCTTTTTGGCGTTGAACTTTAGTTAAAGCTACTGCAGAATTACTGCTTTTACAGAATAATTCTTGGGGATTGGAGTCGCCCCCTGCAGCGGAAATCCCAGTGCAGTCACTTTTGGGTTTTGTCTTGATCTCTTTTTTTGTATAAGTGACCCTAATAAGAATCTGTTCTACTACTTATCCATTTGATCTATGATAAAATAGAAAAAATATCATATGTAGGTGGTGAAAGTATGTTAGATCCATTAGACGTTATAAGCTCTTTAGAAAACGTTTTCCCTACTCTACAACCCATTTATAGTGCAGATGCACAAACCATCGTAGGATACGAGGTTTTTAACTGTTTTAAGCAAGACGAGACTAAGTATGCTCTTGATGCATTTTTTTTAGACGATACCATCCCAACAGAATATCGATTTGATGCATCAATGGAAATTGGAAAGAAAGCATTGCACGTAATGGAAGTACATAATTTCAGCGGTTTTTTTGTATTCAAAAACACTATTGATGTTTTGCTTCATGATGATTATGAAGCTTTTACACAACTAGTAGACGATTCCTCATTTATTCAATTTGACCAAATTATTATTGAAATTCAAGAGCCCGATCTTCAATCTAACTTTGAAAAAGTGGAGCATTTATTAAATTATCTTAAAACTTACGGTTATAGACTTTCTATAAGCCAAGTTGGTATTAGAGGTGGCCAACTAGACAGACTAACTCAAATTCAGCCGAATACGATGAAATTAGACTTACCATTGTTGCGCCAACAATTGTCTACAGAAGCGTTAAGAGACATGCTTTATACCATCACCTTACATGCCAGAAAAATTGGTGCTGCACTAGCATTTGAAAAAATCGAACAAGAACATCAATTACAGGAAGCTTGGCGGTATGGTGGAAGGTATTATCAAGGGTCATTACTAGGGGACAAACTGAATTCCATTGTGACAGAAGACTTGACGAAGTTGTTTCTTCAAGAAGCGTTAGGGAGATTTACAATACAAGAGAGAAAACGTTTAGAAACGGTTCAAGATTGGTCCGATAAATTTTCCGATAAACTGAGAAATATCGTGTCAAAACCAGTAAATCTAGAAGCCTTAGACAATGAGATATTCCAATTAGCACAGCATTTTACAAAAGAAGCTTTTCGTTTTTATGCCTGTAACGAAGTTGGGTTTCAACTTTCATCAAACATTGAAAAAGAGGAAGGTGTTTGGATACTAAAGGAAGAGTACAAAAGCCGTAACTGGAGCTGGAGACCGTATTTTCTTACACAAATACTACGTATGAACCGTGAGAAGACAGGAATGGTCTCAGACTTTTATTCTGATATCGAAACAGGAGAATGGATTCGAACGTTTGCTTTTCCACTTGGCCAATCCACTTTCTTATTTATTGATTTAACCTATGAGTATCTTTATGAACATGACTACTTATTACTTTCTTCTTTTGCATAATTCTATTGCTTGTAACACAAGGTAAGTAGAAGAAAGGAGGGAGGCTTTGAGTCAATTTATTTGGATTCTTATCCTTCTTAGTATTGGGCTAGCTGGGTATGCATTTTATTATTCTTGGAAAGTAGGAAAACAAGAAGAGGCGTTTGAGGGAGAAGTAGATCACGACATCCCTGAAAAAGTTCAAGAACACGCTTATATAAGAAATCCCGTTTTCCTTAGTATGGCGATTGCAACGCTGCTAGTTATTCTCTATATCATCTACATGGTAATCACCGATATGTAAAACCCATATTCTTTAGAATGTGGGTTTTTTGTCGAATAGATACGTTTAACAAAGGAATTAGACGAACGCTTTATGTACTTTCGACATTGGTTGGTTGTTACAATGAAGACATTATGAAAAAGGGGTGTCATACATGCATACAATTTTTGCAGCAGTTCATCTATACACTAGTCTGATTGGAGTAAGTCTTGAAGAAAGCAAAGAAGTTGCATGTAACAGAAGCCAACTAGAACAAAAAGTAGACGATGCTTTTTACGCTCAAGTTTCTTTAAACCAAGGTAAGAAAACACTTGAAGAAGTATACAATACATTAGATATTCATTTTACTAGAGAAGAGTCTGATGTATTTTTACATAACAACATTGTAGAAACTGTTGAAGGATGGTTCACAAAAGGAACGGATTTCGCCCCTGGCTATGTACCTTACTTTCGGTTTGATTCATCAACAGAAGTTATTGAAACCGAGGACTACTGTATTCTTTATGAGCCAGTGACTAATGATGACTTAATCACACAACAATTTCAGGGGCAGCATGTAGGTGTGTGGCTTACAAACGATCAATATAATAAAATTAGTAAAATGTCTAGCACACTAACAGAAGAAGATATTCAAGACTTACTTCTAGAAAAAATAAATGGAACGCATAAACAAAGTTATCGTTCCACTTTAAAAGATTATTTACTTACTATTTCGTTCTAGTAATGATGTTAATTTTTCTAAATCAAATCCTATTACAGCTTCTCCATTTACAGCTACTACAGGTGTAGAAGAAGCACGATAGATTTCCGTTACTTCTTTAAACGCTTGTTGGTCTTCACGAATATTTTTTTCTGTGAATTTTATTCCTCTATCATTTAGGTACATTTTCACCAATTGACATGGTGGACAATCTGGTTGTGAATAGACAATAATAGTCAAATTTTTTCTTCCTTTCTTTAATGAAATGTATAGAAGGTGAACTTTACTTAACAGGGGAATGACGAATGCTATGTATTTTTCCTTTCCATTCCTTCCTACTTCCTCTATAATAGCAAAGAAGGTAGCTCACCTAATAGAGAAATGCACTATTTCGTGATTGCATTTTTCAGTGGTAGGGAAGACTAATCGTATTAACTCCCACCTTTGTTAGTGGAGCGAAATTGAAAGGAGTTTTAGGCATGTCGAAATTAATGGGGATCATCCAACGTTTAAAAGTAATGCAAGATGCGAAAGAAACGGGAGAGGTCCAACAACGTCGTTTTGAAGTAAACGGAAAAACACTTTGCCAAGTTAAGTATTTTCCAAACAATGATACATTTGAAGTAGAGGTTTTTGAAGACGATAAGCCTGCTCAAAAATATCAATTTGACGATATCGATATGGCATCGATTGACATCTTTGAAATCGTTCAGGAAGAAGTTAATCCTGCATAATTTTTCATACATTACATAATTGTACGTCCGTTATGTAAATTGCTTAAAGAGCTAGTTTAGAAAGGGTTTTTCCTTTCTAAACTAGCTCTTTTTTAATGCAAGATGATGGATTGTAACTGTTCCTTATTTTACTGTTCCTATCATAAGTGCCCATAGATGGATAGGCTTAAATCTATCAAAAGTAATAGTTCATTGTGGTAATATAGAAAATAAACTATTTCGATTTACGAAAAGAAACGGGAGTAGGAGTGAACGACTTGAACCAACAAAACCAATCATCTAAGAGACCACTTATATTAGCTGCAGTAATGCTGGCTATGTTTATGGGAGCGGTAGAAGCAACCATTATTTCGACTGCTATGCCATCTATTGTGGGTGATTTAGGTGGATTTCAATATTACAGCTGGGTATTTTCTGCGTATTTGTTAATGAATACAGTTACTATCTTAATTTACGGGAAACTTTCTGATTTATATGGTAGAAAGCCGATTTTCACCATAGGGGTAGTATTGTTCCTATTAGGGAGTATTGGTTGTGGCTTTTCTTCTAGTATGCCGATGCTAATAGCATTTAGATTTCTACAAGGAATTGGAGCTGGTGCAGTGCTTCCAATAGCTACTACGATAGTAGGCGATCTATATTCACCAGAGGAAAGAGCTAAAATTCAAGGTTATTTGTCTAGTGTGTGGGGGATATCAGCTGTTAGTGGGCCGGCTATAGGTGGCATAATTGTACAAAGTATCGGCTGGCCGTTTGTCTTTTTTATTAATATTCCTATTGGGATTGTATCATTAGTTATTGTTCTAGTGTTCTTAAAAGAAACAAATAAAAAAGAAAGTATCCATCTAGATAAACTCGGTGCAATATTGTTAACTCTTTCTCTTGGCCTATTTATGTATGTGATCGTAGATGGTGGGATAAGATGGGGGTGGAATTCTGGTCTTACTTGGCTGTTACTAATTTTTTCTTTTGTCTTATTAGGTGTTTTCCTTCTACACGAAAGAAAAGCAAAGGATCCTATGATGCCAGTAGAACTTTGGAAAAATCGTTCCATTTTTATTGCAAACCAAGTTTCATTTTTCTCGGGATTATTATTGATTGGTTTATCTACTTTTTTACCCACTTATGTTCAAGGTGTTATGGGGAAAAGTCCAACGGTAGCAGGATTTACTTTAACAGCTATTTCCATTGGGTGGCCTATTGCTGCAACAATAGCAGGTCGATTGCTTTTAAGTTTAGGTTACTTTACTACTTCTATGATAGGTGGAGGTGCACTTTTAATAGGTACGTTACTCTTCTTTTTTATGGAGCCAACCTATGGTCCTTTGTATGCAGGTTTTAGTTCTTTTTTTATTGGAGTAGGAATGGGGTTTACTTCAACGGCTTTTATCGTTACTATTCAAAATTCAGTTGGTTGGGAAAAAAGAGGTGTCGCTACAGCTACCAACTTATTTATGCGTAATTTAGGAAATACCATTGGAGCAGCATTTTTTGGGGGTATTGTTAACTTCCAATTATTACGCTACTTAAAGGATGCGGGTATTACAAATTTTGAAGGGGTAAATGTATTGTTTGGAGAAGGTACATCGGAGTTTAGTGCACTTGAGTTATCAGCGATTGGAGAAGGACTAGAAGTAGCTCTAGGAACTGTCTTTAACATTCTTTTACTTTTTGCATTAACGTCTATTATTATTATCTATTTCTTACCTAGAAGGAGAAAAGAGAGGGAGGAACTATGACACATCCAGAGCATTTTTTTCTGTCAGTGCTTGCGGAAGAAGGTAATATGAGAAAAGCTGCAGAAAGATTATTTGTGTCACAACCTGCTTTGTCTCAAAGATTACAAACAATAGAAAAACAGTGGGGAACTAGTTTGTTTATTCGTTCGCCAAAAGGGTTAACGTTAACTCCTGCAGGAGAAATTGTGATTCAACATGCAAGAAATGTTTTGCAAGATGAACAAAATGCGAAAGAATTATTGCAAACACTTCAATCTAGCGTACACGGAACACTAAAAATTGCCTGTGCTTCTATAGTAGGTCAGTACTGGCTTCCTTCAGCACTTAAACAATTTGTTCATAAGTATCCTCACGTAAAGATCTCTCTCTTAACTGGATGGAGTAGTGAGATGATGAAAGCTATTTATGAAGGGGATGTACACCTAGCGATTGTAAGAGGTACTACAGATTGGAAAGGTCAAAAAATACACTTATTTAAAGACTCTCTTTATTTAGTAGACAAAGAGTTAACATCATTAGAAGAGTTGTCTATTACGGAGAGACCCTTCATCCAGTTTAAGAGCGATTCTACCTATTTTCGAGAAATTCAAGACTGGTGGCATAGACTCTATCAATCATCACCCAAGCAAACAATTGTAGTAGATCAAATTGAAACGTGTAAACAACTTGCGTATAACGGAATAGGTTATGCAATTTTACCTTCTATTACATTGCATAATGCAGAGGAATCGGTATTTAAAACACCGTTATTAGATGAGAAGCAGGAACCTATTCAACGTGATACGTGGCTCATTGGGTATGAAAGTTCGTTTGAGTTACCACAAGTACAAGTATTTGTACATACAGTCCAATCTTTTCTTCAAGAATAGAGATTGCTTGTCATTTACTCTTTCCTTTGTTAAAGTATGATTCAGAATACATAGCATTTTATGAGGAGGCACATCAATGAAAATGATGGATGCAAATGAAATTATTTCTTTTATTCAAAATAGTACGAAATCAACACCTGTAAAAGTATATGTCAAAGGGCAATTAGAAGGACTTTCTTTTGGTGAGAACGCAAAAGTTTTCCCAAGTGGAGATTCTGCAGTTGTATTTGGTGAGTGGGCTGAAATTCAAGAAGCATTAACAACTAATGCTTCAAAAATTGAAGACTATGTGGTTGAAAACGACCGTCGTAATTCTGCAATTCCTTTGCTAGATATGAAAAACATCAAAGCTCGCATTGAGCCAGGTGCAATTATTCGTGATCAAGTAGAGATTGGTGATAATGCAGTAATCATGATGGGTGCTTCTATCAATATTGGTTCCGTTATTGGTGAAGGTACAATGATTGATATGAACGTAGTATTAGGCGGTAGAGCCACTGTAGGTAAAAACTGCCACATTGGTGCGGGTTCCGTTCTTGCAGGTGTTATCGAGCCACCTTCTGCTTCACCAGTTATAGTGGAAGATGATGTAGTGGTAGGAGCAAATGCAGTAATCCTTGAAGGCGTTCGTGTTGGGAAAGGTGCTGTTGTAGCTGCTGGAGCAATCGTTGTAAACGACGTACCACCATACACAGTAGTTGCTGGTACTCCTGCTAAAGTCATCAAAGAGATTGATGAGAAAACAAAATCAAAAACAGAAATTAAACAAGAGCTTCGTCAACTGTAAGTAATTACAGTTGTATAAAGTTATAAAAGCTGTCTATGTCAGATTTACACTTTGACGTGGACAGCTTTCGTTTTATCCTCAGCTGGTTATTGTAGTAATATAAAGTAAAAATAGTTCAAGTTAGGGAGCGGTACCATGAAATCATTATTAGATATTAGAAGAGATCTTCATCAGATACCGGAATTCGGGTTTAAAGAATTTAAAACGCAACGTTATTTACTGCACTATATAAACAGCCTTCCTAGTGAGAAAATAGAAATCGTTCCATGGGAAACTGGCATATTCGTAAAGGTACATGGGAAAAATCCTTCCAAGACAATTGGTTATCGTGCAGACATTGATGGATTACCAATTACGGAACAGACAGGATTGCCTTTCTTTTCTAAGCATGAAGGTGCCATGCATGCTTGTGGTCATGACTTTCATATGACGATCGCTCTGGGGATATTGACAGATATTGTAAACAATCCGATTAATGATAATGTTGTCTTCTTTTTCCAACCTGCTGAAGAAGGGCCAGGTGGAGCTGAGCCAATGATGCAAGAAAAAATTGTTGAGAAGTGGAAACCAGATTTAATGATGGGACTTCATATTGCACCCGAATACCCTGTTGGTACAATTGCGACGAAACCAGGATTACTATTTGCAAACACCTCGGAATTATTTATTCACTTGACGGGTAAAGGTGGTCATGCAGCATATCCGCACCATACAAAAGATATGGTAGTTGTAGCTGCTAACTTGATTACGCAACTTCAAACCATCATTTCTCGCAATGTGGATCCACTGGATTCTGCTGTTATTACTATCGGTAAAATGACAGCTGGGACGGTTCAAAATATCATTGCCGAGGAAGCGAGATTGGAAGGGACTATCCGAACTCTATCAGTCGAATCTATGCATAAAGTGAAAAATAGATTAACTACTCTATTAAAAGGTGTAGAAATCTCTTATGATTGTTCCATTGATGTGGATTACGGTTGTATGTACTATGAGGTAAACAATGAAGAGAATGCAACGAGACAATTCATGGACTTTGTAGAAGCAAGGGAAGGTGCTACTTTAATAGAATGTAAAGAAGCGATGACAGGGGAGGATTTTGGCTATATGCTAAAAGACATCCCAGGTTTCATGTTTTGGTTAGGAGTAGATTCACCATTTGGTTTACACCACGCTAAACTAAATCCAAATGAAGAAGCAATCCCATTTGCGGTGTCGTTGCTTACTGATTATATGAGAAGGGTATAATAGTACATTCTTAAATGGAATTTCATTAGACGCTGAAAGAACAAAAAGATGTGCTTATTTTCATAGCACATCTTTTTTAAAACTTGATTAATTGGCTTTTGAAACATTTTATATTCAGAGCTTTTGTTACTAAAATTTTCTCTAGGGATTGGAGCGGAAGGGGGCGACTCCGGCGGGATAAAAGCGGTAAGTCGAGACCCCACAGGAGCGCGTACTTTAGCGACGAGGAGGCTCGACACCGCCCCGCGGAACGCGTCTCCCTGGAGCGTAAATCCCTTTGCAGTCGTATTTATTAGATTTTGCTTTTTATTGATTCTCTGTAGACGGGCTTTTATCAATGAACACTTGGTGTGGGAATGGGATTTCGATTCCGTTTGCATCAAGTGTTTCTTTTAATGTTTTACGTAAATCACGTTCTACAGCCCACTGTTCCATATTCTGTGTTTTAGAGATAATACGAATGACTACATCAGAAGCACCAAGAGATTGCACACCAATCACGTTTGGCCCTTCTACGATACGACTGTCATTTGCTGCAAAAGTATTACATGCTTCTTGCATTACAGCAATCGCTTGGTCAATATTATCGTCATAGGAGATGCCAATATCTACTAAAGCACGCATATTGCCTCTAGAGTGGTTAGAAAGAGCTGTGATATCTCTATTGGGAATATAGTGTAACGTTCCATCAAATCCACGAACATGAGTGGTTTTTAACCCTACTTGTTCCACAATACCGGAGAAAGATCCTGTTGTTACATAGTCCCCAACATCCATTTGCTTTTCTAATAAAATAAAGAACCCTGTTACAACATCACTAACTAATCCTTGAGCACCGAACCCTACCGCTAAACCGACAATACCAGCACCAGCAAGAATCGCAGCAACTTGAATGCCGAAGACTTGAAGAACCGTTACAAAAAAGACGAAGATCAGTACATATGTAAATATATTCTTTGTTAGACTTGCTAACGTTTTCGCGCGTCCTTTACTGATGTTTTCTTTTGCTTCATACTTTTCAAAAGCAGTGGCAATTACCTTGTTTCCAGCAGCTTTCACAATGGCAAACACAATATAAAGTCCGATAACTTTTAATAAGCCCAGTCCAATCATGACCAGGAGTCCTTGCCAGTCAAAATTTAAAATATCATTCATTGTTATCCATCCTTTCTACTTCGAGTACCTACATAAGGTAACATATATATTAGTATCAACTCAAAGACTATTAGATTATTCCCTGTTCTTAAAGGAATAAACATAAATATCAACTACACCTAAAGTCTGAAAATTTCTTTTCTTAGAAAAATATTGAAAAATCTGTGGTAATTTATTTCGAAAGCCGTTATATTTATGTATACATTGTATTTTTGGGGGTGAGAAAGTATGGAGATTTTTAAAAGGTTACAGTCATTCTATATGCCATACAAAAAATTATTTATAACTTCATTGATTTTCATGTTTTTTGTTACTGGTATTACCGTTGTGTATCCAATCGTACTTCAAATGACAATAGACGATGTCGTCTTAGGAGAACAATATGACTTAATTCCATACTTAGCTTTTGGTTTTGTTGGAATTATGATTGTGAAAGGTATAGGTACATTTGTGTATCAATATACAGGTGAGATGTTTGGGATTACATCTGTATATCGTCTAAGAAATGAGCTATATAAAAAGCTTCAATACTTACCTTATCGTTACTATGATAATGCAAAAACAGGAGATTTAATGTCTCGTTTAACAGCAGATGTTGAAGGATTCCGTTTTTTCTTATCTTTTGGGTTCTCAGAACTAATCCGATTCTTTATTTTAATCCTATCTGCATTTGCAGTAATGTTCTATTATTCTCCTTCATTAACATTCGTTACATTAGCTACGTTACCATTTTTAGCAGTCGCTGTGTATCGTTTTGATAAGCGAGTTCATCCAGCGTTTAGATCTATTAGAAAATCTTTTGGTCAATTAAATACAAACGTTCAAGAGAATATTAGTGGCATCAATACGGTAAAGTCATTGTCACGTGAGTCCTATCAAACAGGTAAATTTAATGATTCGAATGGTACGTATAAAGATAATTACATTTCCACATCGAATATTTGGGCGAAATTCTTCCCTTTAATGGAACTGTTAGGGAACTTAAGCATCGTTTTATTATTAGGTTATGGTGGTTATTTAGTAATTGAAGGTTCTTTACAGCTTGGTGAGCTAGTAGCATTCTATTCCTTAATTTGGTATATCATATGGCCAATCACAAACTTAGGTTTTGTTATCAACTTGTTCTCTCAGTCTAAAGCTTCTGGGGAGAGGCTTCTAGAAATTCTAGATGCTGAGGAAGACATTCAAGATGCAAAAGATGCAGAAGAAGTTGAATCGTTAAAAGGGCATGTACAATTTACAAATGTGACACACAGATATCATGGGTATGAAGAAAAAGCATTGTCTGATGTTTCCTTCACTGCACTACCTGGTCAAACCATCGGATTAATCGGTGCCACTGGATCTGGTAAAACAACGGTTACTCAGTTGTTAGCAAGATATTATGAACCCGAAGAAGGTAGTATCTTAATTGATGGAAAGCCAACCGATGCTTATACATTGAATTCTTTGCGCAAAAATATTGGATTTGTTATGCAGGAATCCTTTTTATTTTCTTCCTCCATTAAATCGAACATAGCGTACGGAAGACCAGGCGTAAGCATGGAAGACATTATAGAGGCTGCAAAAAGAGCAGATGCACATGAATTTATAATGGAATTACCAAAAGGGTATGACACGTTGTTAGGTGAGCGTGGACTTGGTTTATCAGGTGGACAGAAACAAAGGATCGCTATCGCACGAGCAATTTGTACGGATCCAAGTATTCTAGTTCTCGATGACGCGACAAGTGCGGTTGATATGGAAACAGAACATACCATTCAACAAGCATTAAAAGAAGTAATGAAAGGCAGAACGACTTTTGTCATTGCACATAGAATCTCCTCTGTTAAGCAAGCTGACCAAATCTTAGTCTTTGATAAAGGTAGTATTGTAGAGAGGGGTACTCATGAAACATTGATTAACCAATCAGGACCATATAGACGTATCTATGATATTCAATTTAAGGATATGATCGAAGAAGAAGGTAGAAGGGAGGTTGCTAAATGAAACAGTCACAAACAAAAGTGCATCCTTCCGTTTTAGAAAGGTTCCATTATTCGATTGATGCAGCAATAGATAAACCATTTAACTGGAAGCAGATGTGGAGATTACTAAGTTACTTAAAGCCATATTCAAAAAAGTTATTACCACTTTCTATTTTTACTGTTCTATTAACTACTTTTATTAGATTGGCTATTCCTATCTTAATAGGTGTGTATACGCTAGACGTTGCTTTAAAAAACAAAGACTTCACACTGTTAACCTACTTAGTGGCGGGTATTGGAGGTTTATATTTACTGAATTATGTAGCCAATGTGTACAGAATCAGATGGATGAATATGTTGGGGCAAGGAGTAATACATGACTTACGTAAGCATTTGTTCAGTCATGTCCAAGGTTTATCACATCGTTTCTTTGATCAACGTTCAGCAGGTTCCATCTTAGTACGTATTATGAATGATATTAACTCTTTGCAAGAGTTGTTTACAAATGGTGTCATTAACTTATTAATGGATATGGTGTTACTTGTAGGAATTGTTTTTATTTTGTTTACACTAAGCCCAGAGTTAACACTAGCAGTAATGGTTATTTTACCTTTAATGTTTTTGATTTCTACTAGTCTACGTAAAAATATTCGTAGGTCATGGCAAACGGTACGTTTAAAACAATCTAAACTCAATTCTCATTTAAATGAGAGTATTCAAGGGATTCGTGTAACACAATCATTCACACAGGAACAAGAGAACATGGCTTTCTTCGATGGAGTCAATACGGAGAGTTATGATTCATGGCAAGTTGCTTCTAAAAAGAATGCTATGTTTAGACCACTGGTAGAATTAACCAATGCAATTGGATCGGCTGTGTTAATATGGTATGGCGCAACGTTAATTCAACAAGGTTCACTAGGTCTAGGAGCATTCGTTTCATTTGCCTTCTATTTAGGCATGTTTTGGGAGCCGATTTCTCGATTAGGTATGGTTTATAATCAACTTCTAATGGGAATGGCTTCATCTGAACGTATATTTGAATTCTTAGATGAGAAACCGTTAGTGAAAGATAATCCTAATGCTAAAGTTATTTCCAACATTAAAGGGGAAGTAACTTTTGAAAACGTTTGGTTTGCTTATAATGAAGATCGACCAGCGTTAAAAGGGATTTCGTTAAAAATGAATGCTGGAGAAACAGTAGCTTTAGTAGGCCATACTGGTTCAGGGAAATCCACTATCGCAAACTTAATAAGTCGTTTTTATGATGCGACAGATGGCTCTGTTTTTGTAGATGGGATACCAATTAAGGATATTAAAGTTGAAGCGTTAAGAAGCCAAATTAGTGTGGTTCTTCAAGACACTTTCATCTTCTCTGGCACTATTATGGATAACATTCGTTTTGGAAGGCCGGATGCTTCTGATGAAGAAGTAAAGAAAGCAGCGGAAGCAATTGGAGCAAATGACTTTATTGAGCGTCTTCCAAATGGATATGAGACAGAAGTAGAAGAACGTGGAAATGTATTATCGGTTGGAGAAAGACAGTTATTATCCTTTGCAAGGTCGCTTTTAGCGGATCCACGTATTATTATTTTAGATGAGGCTACTGCAAGTATAGATACAGAATCAGAAGTTAAGATACAGCAAGCATTAAAAACATTGTTAAAGGGAAGAACTGCTGTGATTATCGCCCATCGTTTATCAACAATTCGTGAAGCAGATACCATTTTTGTATTAGATCATGGTGAGATTATTGAGCAAGGTAACCATCAACGCTTAATGGAAATTGGTGGAGAGTATCATGATTTAGTAAAAGCACAATATAAAGTATTACAAGATAACTAATGAAAATGAGTTGTGAGGTAACATTGTGTTACTAAGCAGCTCTTTTCTTTATTTCATGTAATCTATCTTACGCAATATTTTTTTAATGATAGTTTATGGTAAACTTAAGATACAAAGGAATAAGTAAGGTGGGAGAATATGAGAAAAGAATTTGCCGTAATAGGTTTAGGGCGATTTGGTGGAAGTATATGTAAGGAATTAGTAGACCAAGGCGTAGAAGTCATGGCGATAGATATTTCGGAAGAAAAAGTAGGTAATTTTGCTAATATAGCTTCCCATGCTGTCGTAGCAGATACGACAGATGAACAGGTGTTACGTGAACTTGGATTAAGAAACTTCGATCATGTCATTGTTGCTATAGGAGATGATATTCAATCAAGCATCTTAACTACCTTAATGCTTAAAGAAATTGGAGTAGGGTATATAACGGTTAAAGCGCAAAATGATTATCACGAGAAAGTGTTGCGAAAAATTGGTGCAGATCAAGTAGTACATCCAGAGAGAGATATGGGAAGAAGGATAGCGCATAAGATACTTTCCAATAATGTGTTAGATTATCTAGAGTTGTCTGATGAACACAGCATTGTTGAATTGGTGGCAGGAGATACGCTTAACGGGAATACAATTATTGATTTAGATGTTCGAGCTAGATTTGGAATTAATATTGTTGCCATTAAGAGAGGGAGAGACATTAATGTTTCTCCTCAGGCTACTGATCCTATTCAAAAGGGAGATATTCTAATTGTAATTGGAGCGGATTCAGACATTAATCGTTTTGAGAAAAACTTAATGGATGAAAAATAAGTCATATAAAAAGCCCCCGAGATAAAATCTCGGGGGAATTTTTATACTTCCATAATAATAGGTAAAATCATCGGACGACGCTTTGTTTTTTCGTAAAGGAACGGTTGTAAAGTATCAGTGATTTCATTCTTAATTTCAGACCATTGAGTTGTTTGGCGTTCCATAATTTTTGTTAAATGTTTGGATAACAAGCTCTGTGCTTCGTTAATCAAGTCACTTGATTCTCTCATATAAACGAAACCACGAGAGATGATATCTGGACCAGCTGCAATTTTAAAATCATCCATATTAATGGAGACAACGACAATTACTAATCCTTCTTCAGAAAGTATACGACGGTCGCGTAATACGATATTACCGATGTCGCCAATGCCACTTCCATCAATGTACACATTTCCTGAAGGAATTTTGCCTGCAATTTGAGCTGTTTCGGAAGTCAAGGCTAATACTTCACCATTGTCCATTACAAAACAGTTATCTGGTTCTACACCACAATCTACAGCAAGCTTCGCATGTTGCTTTTGCATACGATATTCACCGTGAATTGGCATGAAGAATTTTGGCTTCATTAGACGTAACATAAGTTTTTGTTCTTCTTGACCACCGTGACCTGAAGTATGGATATCGTTTAAAGAACCGTGAATTACATCAGCACCTGCGCGAATCAATGCGTTGATCGTACGGTTAACACTAATTGTGTTACCAGGAATAGGAGAGGAAGAGAACACAACTGTGTCACCAGGGTGAATTTGAATTTGCCTATGTGTACCATTTGCAATTCGAGATAGTGCCGCCATTGGTTCCCCTTGGCTACCCGTACAAAGGATTACTACTTGGTTAGCTGGAAGGCGATTAATTTGACTGTGCTCAATAAATGTTTCTTTAGGACACTTAATATATCCTAGCTCATAACCTATTGAGATAGCAGCTTCCATACTTCGTCCAAACACGGCTACTTTACGTCCGTGTTGAACAGCAGACTCAACAACTTGTTGCAACCTATGGATGTTTGATGCGAAAGTTGCGAATATTATCCTGCCATCAACTTTTCGGAAAATGTCTTGAATACTTTCCCCAACTTTTCTTTCGGACATTGTAAAATTGGGAACTTCAGCGTTTGTGCTATCAGAAAGTAAACAAAGGACACCTTCTTTACCTATTTCCGCCATTTTTGTTAAGTTTGCAGGCTCTCCTACAGGTGTAAAGTCAAATTTAAAATCACCTGTATGTACTACATTTCCTGGAGGAGTTTTAACCACCACTCCATAGGAATCAGGGATACTGTGTGTAGTACGATAGAATGATACAGAGGTCTTTCTAAACTTAATTACATCATCTTCTTGGATGGTCGTTAACTTTGCTTTACGCAGAAGTCCATGCTCGTCTAATTTATTTTTTAATAGACCAATTGCAAGCTTACCACCGTAGATAGGAATATTAACTTGACGTAACAAGTAAGCAATACCACCAATATGATCCTCATGACCATGCGTGATAAATAACCCTTTAATTTTATCTTCGTTTTTAACTAAATAAGTGTAATCAGGAATGACATAGTCAATTCCTAACAGCTCGTCCTCTGGGAATTTTATACCAGCGTCAATTAAGATAATTTCATCTTGGAATTGAACACCATATGTATTTTTTCCGATTTCACCCAGTCCACCTAGGGCGAAAACAGCTGTTTGATCATTTTTAACAAATTTCATTATGCAAGATTCTCCGTGATGTTGAATGCTTCATGTTCTTGCTCGTACTGGAGGTGGGCATCCGTAAGCAATTGAACTAATTCAATGTTATATGGACGATCTTTTAAAAAGATTCGTACATCTTTTTCGCTATTCGCTTCAAAATACAACACTTTCGTATGTTCACGAACAGGAACTTCACGTTTGTCTTCTTGGAAAAATACTTTATAAACCATCTTACTCTCTCCTAACTTCTTCTAATGTTCTATATGGTTAAATGAGTTGACCTCATTCTCCGACCATTTATAGCTGAAATACCGATCGCGTTCTAGATTCAGCTTGTTGCAGTAAAAGCCCTCCATTTGGGGGCTTAAAACACATACTATTGGGTTAGCTAAGTACGCGTTTACAAATGCTACTAAGCAATTTGTTTTTTTAAAACAAGATCGTTCCACTGTTTAAGTAGCCTTTTTCTAAGCTTTCTAAACATGGTGGCTCACTCCTTACTGTCTATTGTATATGATTTTCCTATAAAGGAAAAGCATCTAGGCATTTTTCGTACATAAAGATGATCGTTTTCCGCGGACAAATTAAGCTACATGGGTAGTATATGGAATATTCACAGATTTACTATGTAAATGGTTGGAAAGTATATAAGATGATTGACAAAATAGAAAAGAAAAAGTATGGTTTGTCCGATAGAAGAAGTGGAGTGATGAAAATGAAGAAAATAGTGTTTTTTGATATCGACGGAACATTATTAGATCATGATAAGAAAGTACCAACTAGCACCAAGGACTCTATAAGTATTCTGCAAGAAAACTGTATTTATACTGCGATTGCAACTGGCAGAGCCCCGTTTATGTATCCTTTATTGCGACAAGAGTTATCTATAGAATCGTTTGTTAGTTTTAATGGTCAATATGTAGTGTTTGAAGGAGAAGAGATATACACAAATCCTTTAGACAAAGAGGAACTAACAAGACTTATTGATGTTTGTAACCAAAAGAATCATCCATTAGTTTACATGACGCACGAATCAATGAAGGCAAATGAAGCTAATCACTCGTTTATTAAAGAAAGCATGAGCAGTTTAAAGTTTGATTATCCAGAAGTGGATCCGAATTTTTATCAAGGAAGAGATATATTGCAGACGTTGCTATTCTGTACGGAAGAAGATGATGAGTTTTATCGTTCTCATTTCCCAGAATTCCACTTCATTAGATGGCATCCTCTTGCTTTAGACGTCTTGCCAAAGGGTGGTTCAAAAGCAGAAGGTATTAAGAAATTTATTGAAAAAGCCGGTTTTGAGATGGAAAATGTCTATGCGTTCGGTGACGCATTGAATGATCTTGAGATGCTAGAAACAGTAGGAACAGGAATTGCTATGGGCAATGCATCTGACTATGTTAAATCATTCGCAAATCACGTAACAACACCAGTGGATCAAGATGGGATAAGAAATGGATTAGTGACAGTTGGTTTATTAGATAAATAATAAAAAAATCTGAGACAGCTGTCTCAGATTTTTTTTAGTCTCTATCCAACGGAGTCGCATTCGGTACTGGTGCAAAAGGATCGTTTGGTGATATGTGATCATAAAACATGACGCCATTTAGATGATCAATTTCATGCTGGACACAAATACCAGGCAGCCCTTTTAAACGAAGTTGTACATCTTCCCCTTGGATAGTTTTGGCTTTCATTGTTACTTTTGCATAACGGGGAACAAAACCTGGAACTTCTCTTTCAACAGATAGACACCCTTCTCCTGTTGCTAAATAGGTCTTTTCTACTGAATGACTGATAATTTTAGGGTTAATATACGTTGCTTCATAAAATGTCCCGTCTTCTCCTGTTACCCTCATAGCAAACATTCTTTTAGAAACATTTACTTGTGGTGCAGCTATACCTATACCAGGTCTTAACTGGTATTTAGTCGCTAAATCAGGATCTTGGCTCATCTGTAAATAAAGTAAAAGATCTTCAGCAAGTTGCCTATCTTCTTCACTAAGTGGAAATAAGACATCCTCCGCAACTTCTCTTAGAACTGGACTACCTTCTTTTATAATATCTTTACTAGTAATCAACTCTAGTACCCCCTTGAACCTTAAATTTTTCTCTTTATGAACTATGAAAATGGTTAATCCTTTGCATTTTACCATAACCTAATCGGAACATCTGTAAAGTCAATTTCATCCTATTTGTTCTATTGTTTCTATTAACGCATAACATATTACTATAATAGAGTAACTAGAGGGAAGGGACCATGATGAAAAAACTTTTCTTGTTAATACCTACGTTGTTCATACTAATGACAGGTTGTCAGCTATTTGAAAGTGATCAACAAGCAATTAATCGATATGCGACTTCATGGAGTGATGTTACTAGTAAACTAGAATCTATCCATACAGAGTTAGCTAGGAGAGAGTCTAAAGAAAATGAATTATACTTAGAACTAACAAAATTATCTGCAAAAGAACATGAAACAATTCAATCAGTCGCATTAGAGGCGATAGAATTGGTAAACGAAAGAGAAGTTTTGGTACAGGAAGAAAAAGATATTTTAGATCAACAATTAAAAAAGTGGGATAAAGTCTTGAAAGCAACATCAAAGAACGAAGATCAAGCGGTAAAAGAATCTCTAGAGAATTGGAATAGTTATCATAAATCTTATGCGATAGTTATGAATGAATATTACCGTTCTGTACAATTGGATAAAGTTCTGTACGAAAAAATGAAAGCAGAGAATGTTTCTATAAAAGAGCTAAGTGAACACTTAAATGAAGTAAATAAACAATATGCTTTAATTATAAAAAAGACTGAAGTGTTGAATGAAAAATATGAAAATGTATTTACATCTTCAAACAACTAAGAGATACTATCTGGCGCAAAAAGCCAGATAGTATCTCTTTCTTCATTTGAAGGAGTATCTAATCGTTTCTACAACACACTGATTGAAATGTCTCCTTCAACAAGCTGGTATCATGATTACAAACCTTTACTCTGATATAATACAGTTATGGAAATGTTACTAATACAGTTTACTGTATCATTCTGGTGGAACAGTTTACGAAAATTGTCGAAAGCTTTATTCTTAACCGTTGACGAATAAAATTAACGTAGTGTAAGATAAACAAGAAAATAATTTAGGTTGTACTACTGAGACGTCTATTTCTATTGATACAGAGTATAATTACTTCTATATCCAAATGTTTTAAAACATAAACAATGGGAAAACTGAAGTAGGGTACTTTGTTTTTTTCGTCAATTTGTTATGAACAAATGACTTAAGGGTAGGCTATCAGTGATATGAATCTTAATTTATAAAGGAAAGGGACGGTGACTTCAATGGCTTCTAAAGCGAAGAAGGCTCCATTCGATGCGGTTAAAACGCTCGAGCATATTGAACAGCAATTTGAAATGGTTCAAATCTTAAATGAACAAGGTGAAGTAGTAAACGAAGATCTAATGCCAGATCTTTCTGATGACCAACTTCAAGAATTAATGCGTCGTATGGTTTATACACGTATTCTAGACCAACGTTCTATTTCACTTAACCGTCAAGGACGTTTAGGTTTCTACGCTCCAACTGCAGGACAAGAAGCTTCTCAAATCGCTTCTCACTTCGCACTAGAGCAAGCAGACTGGATTTTACCAGGATACCGTGATGTACCACAGCTTATCTGGCACGGTCTTCCACTAACGCAAGCATTCTTATTCTCTCGTGGTCACTTCAAAGGTAACCAAGCAGCGAAAGACTTAAATGTATTATCACCTCAAATCATTATCGGTGCTCAATACATTCAAACAGCAGGTGTTGCGCTTGGTCTGAAGAAACGTGGGAAAGAAGCAGTTGCAGTTACATATACAGGAGACGGTGGTTCTTCTCAAGGTGACTTCTACGAAGGTATTAACTTTGCTGGAGCGTTCAAAGCGCCTGCAATCTTCTTCGTACAAAATAACCAATTCGCTATCTCTACTCCTCGCGAGAAGCAAACTGCAGCGACAACAATTGCACAAAAAGCAGTTGCAGCTGGTATCCCAGGAATCTTAGTAGATGGAATGGATCCACTTGCAGTTTACGTTGCAACTTCTGACGCTCGTAAACGCGCTATCGCTGGTGAAGGACCAACTCTAATTGAGACTCTATGTTTCCGTTATGGTCCACATACAATGGCTGGAGATGACCCAACTCGTTACCGTTCTTCTGAAATGGAAACAGAGTGGGAAAAGAAAGATCCATTAGTACGTTTCCGTAAGTTCTTAGAAGCAAAAGGGCTATGGTCTGAAGAGAAAGAAAACGAAGTAATTGAACAAGCGAAAGAAGATATTAAACAAGCTATTAAGGAAGCAGATGCTACTCCTAAACAAAAAGTTACGGACTTAATGGAGATCATGTACGAAGAAATGCCGTACAACCTTAAAGAGCAATATGAGATTTTCAAAGAGAAGGAGTCGAAGTAAGCCATGGCGCAAATGACGATGATTCAAGCGATCACGGATGCGTTACGTACTGAGCTACGTAATGACGAAAACGTTCTTGTATTTGGAGAAGACGTTGGAGTAAATGGTGGGGTATTCCGTGCGACAGAAGGACTTCAAAAAGAATTCGGAGAGGACCGTGTATTCGATACACCACTAGCTGAGTCTGGTATCGGTGGATTAGCAGTTGGTCTTGGATTAGAAGGATTCCGTCCAGTTCCTGAAATTCAATTCTTTGGTTTCGTATTTGAAGTAATTGACTCTGTAAATGCACAGTTAGCACGTATGCGTTACCGTTCTGGTGGAGTTTATAACGCACCAGTAACAATTCGTTCACCATTCGGAGGAGGTGTACATACTCCTGAGCTTCATGCAGATAGCTTAGAGCTTTTAGTAACGTCTCAACCAGGACTTAAAGTTGTTATTCCTTCCACTCCTTACGATGCAAAAGGTCTACTAATAGCTGCGATTCGTGACAACGATCCAGTAGTATTCTTAGAGCACATGAAGTTATACCGTTCATTCCGTCAAGAGGTACCTGAAGAAGAGTACACAATTGAGCTTGGTAAAGCGGATGTGAAACGTGAAGGAACAGATTTAACAATTGTAACTTATGGAGCAATGGTTCATGAATCCTTAAAAGCTGCAGAAGAACTAGAAAAAGAAGGTCACTCTGTAGAAGTTATCGATTTACGTACGATTCAACCATTAGATATCGAAACAATTATTGCATCTGTTGAAAAGACAAATCGTGCAATCGTTGTTCAAGAAGCTCAAAAACAAGCTGGTATTGCAGCTAATGTTGTAGCAGAAATTATGGATCGTGCTGTATTAAGCTTAGAAGCTCCTGTACTTCGTGTAGCAGCTCCTGATACAGTATTCCCATTCTCTCAAGCTGAAACAGTATGGTTACCTAACTACACAGATGTAATCGAAACAGCTAAGAAAGTTCTTAATTTCTAATTATTAGATGAATGAAAGGCAGGTTAAACTGCCTTTCTCCCCTTTTATAGAACGTAACTACTAGATAACCAATAGGAGGTCGAAATACGTGTCATTCCAATTTAGATTACCGGATATCGGTGAAGGTATTCACGAAGGTGAAATCGTAAAATGGTTTATTAAACCAGGTGATAAAGTAGCAGAAGATGATGTGCTTTTAGAAGTACAAAATGATAAAGCAGTTGTTGAAATTCCATCTCCAGTAGCAGGTACTGTGGAGGAAATCCTTGTAGAAGAAGGAACTGTTGCAGTTGTAGGAGATGTTCTTGTTAAGTTTGACGCTCCTGGATATGAAGATCTTAAATTTAAAGGTGACCATGAAGATGAAGCACCTGCTAAAGAAGAAGCGAAAGCAGAAGAAGCTCCAAAAGCGGAAGCAACTGATGCAGCTCCTGCAGCAGAAGTAGACTCTTCTCGTCGTATTATCGCTATGCCTTCTGTACGTAAATATGCTCGTGAAAAAGGTATCGATATTAAAGCTGTTACTGGTTCTGGCGACAATGGCCGTATTCTTAAATCAGACATCGATGCATTCGTAAACGGTGGAGCAACTGCTTCTACTGAAGCGAAAACAGAAGAAGTACAAACACAAGAAACAACAACTGCAAAAGAAGAGACTACAGCTCCAGCAGCAGCTCAAGTTGTACCAGAAGGAGAGTTCCCTGAGACTCGTGAGAAAATGTCTGGTATTCGTAAAGCTATTGCAAAAGCTATGGTTAACTCTAAACAAACGGCTCCTCACGTTACATTAATGGACGAAGTAGATGTAACAAAACTATGGGATCACCGTAAGAAGTTTAAAGATGTTGCGGCAGAAAAAGGTATTAAGTTAACATTCTTACCTTATGTTGTTAAAGCTTTAACAAGTGCTCTACGTGAATACCCAGTATTAAATACATCTATTGATGATGCAGCTGGTGAAATCATTCAGAAGCATTACTACAACATCGGTATCGCTGCAGATACGGATAAAGGACTATTAGTTCCTGTTGTAAAAAATGCAGATCGTAAATCAATGTTTACCATTTCAAATGAAATTAATGATTTAGCTGGTAAAGCTCGTGATGGACGTCTTGCTCCTGCAGAAATGAAAGGTGCATCTTGCACAATTACAAATATCGGTTCAGCTGGTGGACAATGGTTCACTCCAGTTATTAACCATCCGGAAGTAGCTATTTTAGGAATTGGACGCATTGCACAAAAGCCAGTAGTAAAAAATGGTGAAATTGTTGCAGCACCTGTGTTAGCATTATCATTGAGCTTTGACCACCGTATCATTGATGGAGCAACAGCTCAGAATGCGCTTAACCACATTAAGCGTCTATTGAACGATCCAGAATTATTATTAATGGAGGCGTAATTCAATGGTAGTAGGAGATTTCCCAATCGAAACAGATACTCTCGTCGTAGGTGCTGGTCCTGGTGGATACGTAGCAGCAATCCGTGCGGCACAATTAGGTCAAAAAGTAACAATCGTAGAAAAAGGTAACTTAGGTGGAGTTTGTCTAAACGTTGGATGTATTCCTTCAAAAGCTCTTATCTCAGCTGCTCACCGCTATGAAACAGCTCAACATTCAGAAGACATGGGGATTAAAGCAGAGAACGTAACTGTTGATTTCTCTAAAGTTCAAGAATGGAAAGCTGGCGTAGTAAAAAAATTAACAGGCGGAGTTGAAGGTCTGTTAAAAGGTAATAAAGTTGAAATCGTTCGTGGAGAAGCTTTCTTTGTAGATTCTACTAACGTAAAAGTTATGGATGAAAAGAGCTCTCAAACGTACAAATTCAAAAACGCTATCCTAGCAACTGGTTCTCGTCCAATCGAGATCAAAGGATTCAAATATTCTGAGCGTGTACTTGATTCTACTGGTGCATTATCACTTAAAGAAATCCCTGAAAAATTAGTTGTAATCGGTGGCGGATATATCGGTACAGAACTTGGAACTGCTTATGCTAACTTTGGCACAAAAGTAACGATCCTAGAAGGTACTGATGAAATTCTAGGTGGATTCGAAAAGCAAATGACTGCAGTAGTGAAAAAGAACCTGAAGAAAAAAGGTGTTGACATCATTACGAATGCAATGGCAAAAGGCGTGGAAGAATCTGCTGATGGTGTTGTCGTTTCTTATGAAGCGAAAGGTGAAACGCTAACTGTAGAAGCTGATTATGTTCTAGTTACAGTTGGACGTCGTCCTAACACGGATGACCTAGGACTTGAACAAGCTGGTGTGGAATTAACGGAGCGTGGCTTAGTTAAAATCGACAAGCAGTGTCGTACAAACGTTTCTAACATCTTTGCAATCGGTGATATCGTAGAAGGACCACCACTAGCTCATAAAGCTTCTTACGAAGGTAAGATTGCTGCTGAGGTAATCGGTGGCCACCCTGCAGAAATCGATTACTTAGGAATTCCTGCAGTATGTTTCACAGAGCCAGAATTAGCTTCTGTAGGATACTCAGAAAAAGAAGCGAAGGATGAAGGAATTGAAGTTGTTGCAGCTAAATTCCCATTCGCAGCTAACGGTCGTGCTCTTGCACTTAACCAAACAGATGGCTTCTTAAAATTAGTAACGCGTAAAGAAGATGGACTAGTAATCGGTGCTCAAATCGCTGGTACTGGCGCGTCTGATATGATTGCTGAACTTGGATTAGCGATTGAAGCAGGTATGACTGCTGAAGATATCGCTATGACAATCCATGCTCATCCAACTCTTGGTGAGATTTCTATGGAAGCAGCTGAAATTGCAATTGGTATGCCAATTCACGTTGTAAAATAATGTAGTTTGGGCTTGTAGAGTTTATCTCTGCAAGCCCTTTTTGTGTGACCAGTAACAACTCATCGCCCGCCTTGAGATGAGCCTCCACTTCTTACTTTAACGAGATAGAGCATGAATCTATACTTTTAGCATGACAATCAATATAATTATTACTAAAAAGGAGGGGATAGTATGAAAAAAGTGTTAGTTTTAGGAGGTACAAGTTTCTTTGGTAAAAGGTTAGTACAGTTGTTAATAGATGAGGGAAAAGAAGTAACTATCGCAACTAGGGGACGCACACAAGATTCGTTTGGTGAGACCATAAAGAGGTTAACTATTGATCGAGAAGATAAATCTAGCTTGATCCAAGCATTTAAAGGACGACAATGGGATGTAGTCTATGATCAATCTTGTTTTTCGCCAGTAGAAATGCGCTATTCGTGTGATGCGCTAAAGGATAAAGTAAAGCGTTATGTTTTCACTTCTACCATGGCTGTCTATGAATTTGGTATACAGCGGAAAGAAGACGAATTTAATCCAAATACCTATACATATATTTATAAAAATAGAGGGGACTATAAAGGGTATGAAGGGTATCAAGAAGCGAAGAGAGCTGCTGAAGCCCATTTGTTTACCCAAACAGACTTTGATAGTGTAGCAGTTAGATTTCCTATTGTAGTTGGGAAAGATGACTATACAAACAGGTTGAAAAATCATGTAATGAAAGTGAAAAATAATCAGGATATCGGCATAGAGTCTTTACAAAATAGATATAGTTTTATTTTGTCAAAGGAAGCTGCTAAGTTTTTATACCATATGGGAGAGTCTACATTTATTGGACCAATAAATGCTGGGGCTAAAAATGATATTTCAATGGATCAATTGATTACGAAAATAGAAGAAATTTTGAAAAAAGAGGCTCGTGTTACTACGGCCATCACTAGTGAAAATGTATCTCCCTATGCATTAGGGGGTTCTTGGTCCATTCACACAGGATTAGTAAATAGTTTAGGGATGGATTTTTCTGATTGTGAACGTATGTTAGAAGAGTTAATTTCCTATTATGTCCAACAGGAGGTTTAAATAGCATCTTCTAGAGCCTCTTTTACTATTTTTTCTATCGTTTTCTTCTCTAGATCACCGTTAATCTTTAGTAGTACTGCATTATCTTTCATAATTAGCAACGTTGGTGCTTCTGAAATATTAAATGATCTAAATTCTTGACGGTTTGAGTCGTCATAAAACACTGTCATAGATTGGAATGGCTCTGGATACGTTTCTTTTAGGTTAATTAGTGCATCGTAGTAGGGGGTTTCTTCAGAATAACTTTTTTCACTGCTAAAAAAGTAAGCTTTTACACCTTGAGGATTATGTAGAGTATTTTGTTGGAAGCCTACACAACCGCTTGTTAAGATAATCAGTAAAAATAGGATCGTTTTTTTCATATTATCTCTCCTAGTTTAAGGAAATGGTTACTGTTATTTTATCATTGAAAGTGTCGAAAAACGGCGTTTTAAACGAAATGTCATACAATTGATATTTTAGTAAGAGGTTATTAATAGTATGACACAATATTAAAATATGTTATACAATTTTGTTGATATTTCTTCTGCTCTTGCATATAATCAAATTAGAAAGCGATTACATCACAACGAGATAAGGGGAGATAATCATGGTCATTATCATTTGTCAGCATTGTGAAGATACGGTGGATCATATCGAAGGGGAAAATACGCAGGTGTTATATGCAGCACATACAGACTGTTGCCAAGGGAAATGTCATGAGGAAAGAGATTTTCGTAGATAAATAGATAACTAGATATATAGTGACTGCAGTACAAATTCTTTCAAAAATCTAATGCTAATCATAAAAAAACAGGTGAGAATTAAAAATCCACCTGTTTTTTTATATAAAGATTAATTTTATTCAAGAATGTTTTGATACTAATTATTATCGAATAGCTCGACGCTCTTTAATGACACGTAATGTTTTTAGAGTGTGATCTTCCGGTCCTTGGACAGGTAAACCAACTTCAATATTTTTTTGAATGTAATGGAGATTTTCTTCAGTAATGATTTCACCTGGGATAAAGATTGGAATACCAGGTGGATACACCATTACAAACTCAGCAATGATACGACCTACAGATTCTTCAAAAGGAACTACTTCTGTAGAAGCATAGAACGCATCTCTTGGACTTAGAGCCAATACAGGTATATCAGGTAGCAATACCGCATCAAAGGAAGTTTCCTTTACTTGGTCTTGGCAAGTGTCGGAAAGCTCTTGTAAGGCTTGTATTAACTTTTCCCCATCTTCCATTGTGTCACCAGGTGTTACGATACATAAAATGTTATTTAAGTCAGACATCTCTACTTCAATTGTATACTTTTCACGTAACCACTTTTCTGCATCATAACCTGTTATTCCAAGATTTTTAATGGAAATGATAAGTTTCGTTGGATCTAAGTCATACGTTGACTTTGTGCCTAAGATTTCTTCCCCCACACAAGAAATGTGGTTTATTTCATTTATTCTAATTCTTAGTTGCTCCGCTAATTGAATAGCCTTTTCCGCTAGTTCATAACCATGAATGGCAAGTTGTCTTCTCGCAGTATCTAATGAAGCTAACAAAAGATAAGAAGTGGAGGTAGTAGTCAGCATACTTAATATGGATTGGACTCTCTTAGGTGACACTAAGCCTTCTTTTAAATTTAAAATAGAACTTTGCGTCATGGACCCACCAAGTTTATGAACAGAAGTAGCGGCCATATCAGCTCCTGCTTGCATTGCAGATAGAGGAAGCTTGTCATGGAAGTGAATGTGAACGCCATGAGCTTCATCTACTAAAACAGGAATTTCGTACTCATGAGCAAGTTCTACAATTCGTTTTAAATCCGCAGCCACACCGAAATAAGTGGGGTTAATAACTAGTAACCCTTTTGCGTCTGGATGTTCCTCAAGTGCTCTAGAAACGGCGTCTACTGTGATGCCATGTGAGATACCTAGCTCTGCATCTACCTCAGGGTGAATGAAAATGGGAACAGCCCCTGAAAAGACAATAGCAGACATAACGCTTTTATGGACGTTTCTTGGCACAATAATTTTTTCGCCTGGTCCACAAACAGCCATAACCATCGTCATAATAGCACCACTAGTTCCTTGAACGGAAAAGAATGTATGGTCTGCACCAAAAGCTTCTGCAGCTAATTGTTGAGCCTCTTTTATCATCCCTTTTGGTTGATGAAGGTCATCTAATGGAGCGATATTAATTAGATCAATAGATAAAGCGTTATCTCCGATGAAAGAACGGAACTCATTGTCCATACCAGTTCCCTTTTTGTGACCTGGGATATGGAATTGAGTAGGATTTTTTTCAGCGTGTGCTAGAAGTCCTGAAAATAATGGAGTTTGCTGTTGATTTGACAATTCATACTACACCTCTTTTTTTAAGTATATATAGAAGGAAATGGGTACTAAGAAAGCGAAGTGTTTTCTTAACGCCAAGTTCTTATTCTTTTAAAAAACAAATGAATTATAGCATTAAACGATACAGATGCATAGCAAATTATAAACTGTGTGAGGAGAAAGTATAATGAGAACAAAAGTAACTGAACTATTGTCTATCGAGTTTCCTGTTATACAGGGTGGTTTGGCTCATTTAGCTTATCATGAATTAGCCTCTGCTGTTAGTAACGCAGGTGGATTGGGGCAACTAACTGCGATGTCTATGGAAGGGCCAGCACAATTAGAAAGAGAAATAAGACTAGTAAAGCAAAGAACCTCAAAACCATATGGTGTTAATTTTGCTATTGGGCAACATGGCAGGAGTTATGAAGAGATGCTAACTGTGGCCTTGGATAATCAAGTACCAGTCATCTCCATTACAGGTGGAAATCCCACTCCTTTATTAGACAAAGTAAAGGGGACAGGCATTCACTCCTTAGTTCTTGTATCATCTAAAAGACAAGCAATAAAAGCAGAACAGCTAGGAGCATCTGCAGTAATGGTGGTTGGGAATGAAGGTGGAGGCCATCTTGGCAGAGATGAAATAGGTACGATGGTGTTAATTCCTTCGGTCGTGGATGCTGTATCTATTCCTGTTATAGCGGCTGGTGGTATTGCGGACGGGCGCGGCTTAATGGCAGCTTTAGCGTTAGGGGCCGACGGGGTAGAAATGGGCACTAGGTTTATTGCTACCAAGGAGTGCGTTTTGGCTTCAAAAAACTACAAAGAAGATATAATAAAAATGGATGAAAATAGTACGGTTATTATTAAGAAAACTCTAGGTGCACCTGCACGCGCCTTGTCTAATAATTGGACCAATGATATTATCGATAAGGAAAAAAGAGGTTATACATATGACCAACTAAAGACTCTTATAAGTGGACAATCTAATAAAGCATATATCCACGAAGGAAGAGTAGAAGACGGATTCGGATGGGCAGGGCAATGTGTAGGAATCATACATGATGAACCTACTGTTGAAGAGCTATTTAACCGAATGAAACAAGAAATAAAGGAAGTGAAAGAAAAATGGGTAGACATGTAGGTGGAGAAAAGGAATACGCATATCCTTTTGATATGGATTGGACAACAGATGAGATTGTCCTTGTTATTGATTTTTATCAGGCAATTGAACAAGCCTATGAAAAAGGCATTCCAGCAGCAGAATTAAAGGAACGTTATAAAGCATTTAAACAAGTAGTTCCAAGTAAATCAGAAGAAAAACGATTGGACAAAGAATTTGAAGAGGCAAGTGGCTTTTCTTCTTATAGAGTTGTATCTCAGTTAAAAGATGGGAAAGAGAAAATAAAGATGTAAAAAAGAGGCTGGGACAAAACCCGAAAGTGACTGCACTGGGATTTCCACTGCAGGGGGACGCTTTCCACGGGGCGGGTTGCTGAGCCTCCTCGTCGCTGAAGATGAACTGCCCCCTGAAATTGGACACAGATTATTTAAGCAGCTTGCTCATAATTTCTTCTATAGGCAACTGGGCTTTTTCTATTTAGTTTAGATTTAATTCTTAAGTTATTGTAGTAAAAAATGTAGTTTTCTAATTCATGTATGAAGTGCTCTACACTCTCAAATTGTTCTAACTGTATAAATTCTGATTTAAATATCCCAAAGAAGTTCTCTATAACTGCGTTATCGTAACAGTTTCCTTTTCTAGACATACTTTGGGTGATATTGTGATCTTTCAATAATCGACGATATTGGGGCATTCGATAATGCCACCCCTGATCTGAGTGAATTAATAAATCATCACTTGTTTTTTTACGAGTAAGGGCTTGGAGCATCATATTTTCTACTAGATCGTATGTCGGTCTTGTTTGAAGGGTATAGGAAATAATCTCACCATTAAATAAATCTAATATAGGTGAGAAATATAGTTTCTGTCCAAATAGTTTAAATTCCGTAATATCTGTCACCCATTTTTGATTGGGCTTTGAGGCATGGAAATTACGATTTAATATGTTTTCAGAAGCTTTTCCGAACCCACTGATGTACGATTGATATTTTTTCATTCTTACTATACAGCGTAACCCCAAATCACCCATGATACGATAGACTTTCTTTTTGTTTATACAGTGACCCTTTTCTTGGAGAATGTCTGTAATTCGTCTATATCCTAATCGACCTTTATGTTTTTTATAGATGAATTTAATGCGTCGTTTCCATTTTCGATCAGGATCTTTTCTTTGCCAACACTTCACAATGAAATAGTAAGTGCTTCTTGAAATTCTAGCTACTTTAACTAGGTCTTTAACGGGGAATTCATGCCTTAGTTCATATATTACCTTGGCTTTCATTTCTTTGGTGATTTTTCCTGAACTAAGGCTTTCAACTTTTTTAAATAAGCATTTTCCATTCTCAGATAATCCAGTTCTTTTTGAAGTTCTTCTATTGATGGATTTGATTGTTTATCTTGATTGGTATTTTTTGATTTGGTCATGTCTACTAGCCTCACTTCTTCTTGAAAGGCTTGGGATCCTTGACTTTCCCACTTCCTAATCCATTTACGCACCATAGAAGGATCAGGAATTTGAAAAATAGCAGCTGCTTTCCTAATAGAATAGTCCAAGCCTTTAACGGATTTAATTACTTTTAGTTTAAAGGCTGAAGAATAGTTTGTATAGGGAAAGGCAAACGCAGTATCTCCATGATAGTGAACTAATGCCACCCAATGTCGAAGGACCGAAGGATCAATTCCTAGTTCTTTGGATAACGAGCGATAACTTACATTTTCAGTTTGATATCGATAAACAGCAAGTAACTTTTGTTCTTTAGAAAATTGGGACAAAAAAACACACCTCCAACTGTGGAATGTGTGTCCAACAATTGGGGTGCAGTTCAAGAACGCTCCTGTGGGGTCTCAGTAACCCACCTATCCCGTAGGAGTCGCCCCCTTCCGCTCCAATCCCAAAGAATTATTCTATAAATGCACTAATTCTGCAGTATTATGTTCTTAAATACAACGCAAAAAAGGTACATTCGTTTTTTCGAAATGTACCTTTTTGTTCTGCCCCAGTCTCTTTTGTGTTAAAAAGCGTTGCGATAGAATGGGATTAGTGGTCTATATGTTTCTAATACCCATTCTAAAAACGCTTCTCGGTCTGAAAGGATCGGATTTTGTACTGCTAATTGTCTTCCTACAAGAAATTCTGCTTTTTTCACATTTTCAAAGCGTTCAAGATCTGAACTTGTTAGATCTTGTAACAACTTCGCTTCCTTTTTCATATGGTCCATAGAGAAGACAAAATCGTTTGGAAGCTCGTGTAGGTTGGTTATTTCTTTTTGTAACTTACGAGCGATTTCATCTTTCCCTGGCAATTCATAAATAAACGCTAGCCAAACAAAGAGGTGATCATCCCAAAGACCAATTTGGAAGTGTGGGTGTTTTTTATACCCTCGTTTATCATGACAAAAAGCCATCCAAGTGTCATTAGGTGGATTTACTGTTCGTCTAGCATGCTTAGCAATGTGTACGTGAAGCTCATTCCCTGCTAGTGCCTGAAGGTCGTCTTTTAACTCGTTCCCAATATCAGCGAATTTAGGTTGTATCCTAGTTTTAATCGCATCCATTCTTTCCTCTAGACCCTCTATTTTAAACGTATTAAAGTCCTCTTTAGAAAATCCTGTAAACATTGTTTGTTCCTCCTGTAAAACGGGTAGTATGAATATATCGTACCATAAAGTTATTCTTTACAAATAGCGAGTTGCTTAGCCTATTTTTGTTACGAGTGTCCTAGACGATGCATATAGTATACAAAGTATAATATCTGAAAATTCTGATAAGAGGTGTTAATTTATGAAGAAAATGATTCAAGCCTCTAAGAAAACCGAGTCAGTTGAGCAGCAGGTAGCCACGCTAAAATTGGAATTAAATTATGAATTAGCTGTTTTATTTGAAGCGATGCAAGAAAACAATTTGACACAAAAAGATGCATCGATTGCAACGCTCAAACGCATTAGAAATGAGTTGAATGTGTATAAGGCACTTTAAGGAGAATATTTATGAGAATGGTTTATAGGAGGTGTCAATGTTGTTGACTACCTCTTATTTTTTGTTACGTGAACAGTAACAACTCCTTGTTAACCGCGTGATGTGGTTTGCCCTTAAATGAGTCTTCATATACTCATTATCTATTAAACAAAGACTCATTTCAAAGGTAAGAAACTTGAATATCTTTACTTGTTTGGGTAGGCTAAAGGTATGAATGATGAAGGAGTGCATAGTATGGATTGGAGTATGGTTGATCAGTTAGTCCAAAAGTGGTTAGTAGAAGCTCGAGGTCGTATTTTAACGTCACTCCAACAGCGTCTAACAATTGAATCAAAATCTAATGCAAACGATTTAGTTACCAATATTGATCGTGAAACAGAACAATTCTTTATAGAAAAGGTAAAGGATCATTTTCCGAACCATCGATTATTAGGAGAAGAGGGTTTTGGCGACGATGTTCAAACCCTAGAAGGTATTGTATGGATTGTTGATCCAATAGACGGAACCATGAATTTTGTCCATCAACAACGTAATTTTGCGATTTCCATTGGCATCTATGAAGAGGGTGTTGGAAAGTTAGGATACATATATGATGTAATGAACGACGAACTTTATCATGCGGAAAATGGTAAAGGAGCTTTTTATAACGGAGAACAGTTGCCAATTCTTCAACCTGTTGAGTTGAAAGAGGCAATTGTTGGGTTAAATACCACTTGGGTAGTTCCCAATAAGCGTGTAAATCATGAACGGTTAATCCCGATAGTCAAGCAAGCTCGTGGTACTAGATCATATGGTTCTGCAGCTCTTGAAATGGCATACATTGCAGTGGACACGCTTGATGCGTACATCACAATGAGATTATCTCCGTGGGATTTTGCAGCGGGTATGGTTATCTTAAAAGAATTAGGTGGTATTTGTACAAATCTAGAAGGCAAACCTTTATCCTTAACGGATTCTTCACCAGTGGTCGTGGCAAGGCCGGGATTACATGATGAATTAATGAACATTATTAACCGCTAAAGTGGATTGTATCATTACCAGTCACGTCATACGGTGAGTTTTGAATGACCTTATAACAAAAGATAAACACGTCCTTACAATTGAAGGACGTGTTTATTTGCTGCTCTTATTGGTTCTCTCGTTCTCTCAATTTCTTTTTCGTTTTGAAGCCAAGACCCATAATAATTGTTACCAGTAAGATACTTGCAACAATACCAAGAATACTTCTTTCAGCTATTGCTACACCAATACTCATAATAGCTAAAACAGTTAACATGGATAACATTATAAAGCCCCATTTGATGTTTTTCATGTAAGTTCCCCCAAACAGTAGTTGTGCTCTCCCATTACTATGATATAATAGTCGAGTTAAAGTATCTATCCCATGCTTATGCATGATCACTAGGAGTGAATAGATTGAATAAAAGAAATGATTTAAGAAATATTGCTATTATTGCCCACGTTGACCATGGTAAAACAACTTTAGTAGATGAACTATTAAAGCAATCTGGTATTTTCCGCTCTAACGAACACGTTGAAGAACGTGCAATGGATTCAAATGATTTAGAAAGAGAACGTGGTATTACTATTTTAGCAAAAAATACTGCAATACAGTATAAAGATACTCGAATTAATATCCTGGATACACCAGGACACGCCGATTTTGGTGGAGAAGTAGAACGTATCATGAAAATGGTAGATGGCGTTTTACTTGTTGTTGATGCATATGAAGGTTGTATGCCTCAAACACGTTTTGTACTTAAGAAGGCATTAGAACAAAACCTAACACCTATCGTAGTAGTTAACAAGATTGATAAAGATTCTGCTCGTCCTGAAGAAGTTATTGATGAAGTACTAGAATTATTTATCGAGCTTGATGCGAACGAAGATCAATTAGAATTCCCTGTTATTTATGCTTCTGCAATTAACGGAACTGCAAGTGTTGATCCAGATCCTGCTAATCAAGACGAAAACATGCAATCAATTTATGATGCAATTGTTGAGCACATTCCTGCTCCAATTGATAACCGTGAAGAGCCTACGCAATTCCAAGTTGCTCTTTTAGACTACAACGACTATGTGGGACGAATTGGTATTGGACGTGTATTCCGAGGAACTATTTCTGTTGGACAACAAGTTTCCCTTATGAAACTGGACGGATCAGTGAAAAACTTCCGTGTGACAAAACTATTTGGTTTCTTAGGATTAAAGCGTATTGAAATTCAAGAAGCACATGCTGGAGACCTAATTGCGATTTCTGGTATGGAAGACATTAACGTTGGTGAAACAGTTTGTCCTGTAGATCATCAAGAAGCACTTCCAGTTCTTCGTATCGATGAGCCTACTCTACAAATGACATTCTCTGTTAATAACAGTCCTTTCGCAGGTCGTGAAGGTAAGTGGATTACTTCTCGTAAAATTGAGGAGCGTTTATTAGCGCAACTACAAACAGACGTAAGTTTACGTGTAGAATCTACTGAATCCCCTGATGCATGGACGGTTTCAGGACGTGGAGAGCTTCACTTATCCATCTTAATTGAAAACATGCGTCGTGAAGGATACGAGCTTCAAGTATCAAAGCCTGAAGTAATCATCCGTGAAGTAGATGGAGTAAAGTGTGAACCAGTAGAGCGTGTTCAAATTGATGTACCTGAAGAGCATACAGGAAGCATTATCGAATCACTAGGTTCACGTAAAGGTGAAATGCTTGATATGGTGAACAACGGTAACGGTCAAGTTCGCTTAATCTTCATGGTACCGGCTCGTGGATTAATTGGTTACTCTACTGAATTCATGACACTTACTCGTGGATATGGTATCATTAACCATACATTTGATAGCTATCAGCCAGTTGTAGAAGGACGAGTTGGTGGACGTACGAAAGGTGTACTAGTTTCTATGGAAACTGGTAAATCTTCTACTTATGGTATTATGCAAGTAGAAGACCGTGGTACAATCTTTGTTGAACCAGGTACGGAAATTTACGGTGGTATGGTAGTAGGGGAACACACTCGTGAAAACGACATTACGGTTAATATTACAAAGACAAAACAAGCTACAAACGTTCGTTCAGCGAACAAAGACCAAACGGTTACGATTAAAAAACCTCGTATCATGACGCTTGAAGAAGCTTTAGAATACTTAAACGATGATGAGCTTCTAGAGGTAACTCCAGAATCAATCCGTTTACGTAAAAAAGTTCTTGATAAGAATGAGCGTGATCGTCTTACGAAAAAGAAGAAATTAGCAGAACAAAACGCATAATGTAACAATCTAAGGGGAAGTAACATGGATGTACAAGAACGATTATCATTTTTTGCTGCTCTTTATCGAGTGGATGAAAATTCAGAGCAAGGGATGATGTTATTGTATTTAACCATTGTTGCCCTTTGTATTGTGGTATATAAATTAGGGTTTGCAAAGAAGTTAAAACCTTTGCAATCTCTAGTGATTTACCTGTTCTTATTCGCAGGATGTACCGTTCTTTCGTTTTTAGGGATCGTTTTACCAATAGCTGAAGGACTGGTTGTTGCTGCTGCGATTTTGGTTATATATAAAATCAGATTAAAGCGTGAGCAAGCTGCTGCTGAATAATAATGTTAGACACCTGGGTGGTCATCTCCAGGTGTCTTTTTTGTTATGTGACCAGTAACAACTCATCGTTAGCCACGTGATGTGGCTAGCTCTTAGATGATTTTCCTTTAAACAATAAAAACATATGTATAAGTCTGTATATCTTAAATTGTGGTCAAGAGCGGGGGAAGAGCGAGAAGAGCGCATGTTAAAAAAATGAAAGGTGCTCTAACGTTACAAATCGCAACAAAGAGCACCTAGTAAAAGAAGATATTATCGTTTAGGGAACAAATTAAAGATGATAGGTAAACTAATAGCATATAAAACATGACCAATCACCCAATAGAGAAAAGCAAGATAATCCGTTGGTGGTGGGACATCTTTTATTGCCAACATGGATAAAGGGAAATACAAAAATAAAGTTGGGAATGTAAGGACCGCTGCCAAACTCCACTTGTTAAGCCAACTTCCCAAAATTCCTTTTTCCAAAATAAATACGTAAAGGATACCGATTATAAGAGAAATGATTAAATGGAAGGCGAATTCAATCCATTCAGCAAATGTGTATTCTCCAAGAATTGGGATAAAGTCAATATTTAGAAGTAATATATAGACTTTTTTATCCATCAACATCTCTATCCATTTCAACGAAAATCCTAGAACAAACCCACTGAGTGTTCCAACAATAAGTCCTCTTATCATTTAAAAGTCCTCTTGCATTAAACGGCCTCTATAAATACGAAAATTTCCGTCTTTTTTTCTTTCTACTGTTTTTTCTGCAATCCTATTCTGGCAGTCTAAACACATGTATGTATGGATGGGACGATTTCGTAATTTTTTAGCCTCAGGATTATCATCTGGAAGGGTCTCAATTTTATCACATAATATACATTTTACTCGCATCTTCTTACTCCTAACCATCGCGCATACGCGTGTTTTTTTGTATACTAATACTATACCATAAGAGGACAAATTGTCTTCCTTTGGATTAGATGATTATAGGAGGGAGTAATGTATGAGAGAAGTACAAGAACAGCTTCATCCTTTATTGTATGAACATCTACAAAAAGAAAGGTACGTAACAATATCCACAGTAGATGTGACTGGTGTACCTCATGTAACTGCTATATCATGGTTAGTGGCTTTATCAGAAAATAGGTTGGCCTTTGCAATAGATGCTAGGTCTAGACTTGTTCAAAATATTGCAAAGTTGCCTAATGCTGTTGTTACCGTTATTTTTGATGGCACGACGTATGCTATTAGTGGAAAAGTAAAAATAGAACAAAATCAATTAGACGGAATTCCAATTCCTTTGGTGAAGTGTGTTTTAGAGGTAACGGAAGTCCGTGATATTATGTTTTATGGTTCTAGTATGAGTAGTGAACCAACATTCACTAAAACATATGATGCAAAAAAAGCGGAAGCGATTGATTCGCTTGTTTGGAATGCTTTAAGACAACAAGAGTAAACACCCCAACAATATTTTTGGGGTGTTTTTGTATTAATCCTTCTTCTGAAGGTATTGATTGGATTGATCTTCTTGTTGTTTCTTAAGTGAATCCTTATCTTGTCCTTCTACCGCATCTCGTTTATCCTCTTTTACTTGTTGAGGATTTGGATCTATAATGTCTGCAGGAATTTCAGGGATGAGTCTGCCCGCAACATCTGCTAACTCGTTTGCTATGCCTTGAAGTGGCTTCCCAGCACGAATATCTTGATTGATCTCTTTTAAACGACCATAAACATCGGGATCTGCTACGACTAACGCATTTGCTCCATATGGATCATTTTGTAATGCTTCCGCTACAGTATATTTAATAGAACCAACTTCAGAACGCTCGAGATTTTGATCAACATCTATTCCTACAATCGCAAGTTTACCTAAGACTACTGCAGTAGCATCTTTCACATTCGGTGTAGCAGTTGCTAAATTCACAAGGTGTTTAGAGATTTGCATACCAGTTTTACGGTCAACATGCTCTATTGTACTATTTTTTACATTTACAGTTCTTGGAACATCATCACCAGTAGCTTGTTGTTCTTTTTCAGCTGCAGATTTTTGACAGCCCATAATCATAAAGCAACTAATAATGGAAATAATCATAAGTTTTTTCACGTTTTAACCCCCTAGCTAGTCTTTTACTTAAGAATAGTGTGGTTCTTTCGTCTATCTTTATACATGTTGTCATATATTTTAAAAACATCTTAGCTTGACCGTGACGTTTAAGCGGACCGTTCAAACCTTTGCTACATAGAATGTACTATTTTAGGATCAGGAGGCGTCGTATTGAGTAAAATCTATGTACTAGATACTAACGTAATATTGCAGGATCCAAATGCTATCTATTCATTCCAGGATAATGAAGTAGTCATTCCAGCAGTGGTACTAGAAGAGTTGGACTCGAAGAAACGATATATGGATGAGATTGGACGAAATGCTAGACAATTTTCTAAACTTATTGATGGATTAAGAGAAAAAGGGAAATTACATGAAAAAGTACCTCTTCATAATGGTGGCACACTAAGAATTGAATTAAATCACCGCTCTTTTCAAGAACTTCAAGAAATATTTATTGAAAAAACGAATGATAATCGAATCTTAGCGGTTGCAAAAAATTTATCATTAGAAGAAGATGCAAAACAAAATGGCAGACGGGTTATATTAGTCAGCAAGGACATTTTAGTTCGTGTTAAAGCAGATGTCATTGGGCTACATTCAGAAGACTTTTTGAATGATCGTGTCATAGACATGGATCATTTATATACAGGAATGTTGGAACTCTATGTACCGAAAGAAACACTAGGAAAGTTTTATGAAAGTGGCGAGATTAATGTTTCCGACGTGGTTAATCATCCTTTATATCCAAATCAATTTGTCTTAATGAAAGACGCATTAGGTGGATCAGCTTCTGCAATTGGAATGGTAAGTCCAAAAGGAAAAACAATAACAAAGTTACATCGCAATGCAGAACATATTTGGGGGATTAAAGCAAGAAACGTCCAACAAACGATGGCAATGGAATTATTATTAAGACAAGATGTACCTTTAGTTACACTAGTAGGAAAAGCAGGAACAGGAAAAACGTTACTTGCTTTAGCAGCCGGTTTAATGCAAACCGAAGATGAAAATAAATACAAGAAGCTTCTTGTTGCTCGTCCAATCGTTCCAGTAGGTAAAGATATTGGGTATCTACCAGGAGAAAAAAGCGAAAAACTTAGACCATGGATGCAACCTGTGTTTGATAATTTGGAGTATCTTTTTAACACCAAGAAACCTGGTGAATTAGACGCAATTTTGGCTGGGATGGGATCCATTGAAGTGGAAGCATTAACATATATTCGAGGTAGAAGCATTCCTGAACAATTTATCATTATTGATGAAGCGCAAAACTTAACCAAACATGAAGTGAAAACAATTCTAACTCGCGTTGGGGAAAAAAGTAAAATTGTGTTAATGGGTGACACGGCACAAATAGATCACCCATATTTAGACGAATATAATAACGGATTAACGTATGTTGTAGAAAGCTTTAAGGATCAAGGAATTGCTGGGCACGTTAGATTATTAAAGGGAGAAAGATCAGGTCTTGCTCAATTAGCAGCAGATCTTTTATAACAAAGAGAATAATAAAATTAGCTTAATTTGTTTGTAAACAAAAAAGCTTTCGCTCACTGACACATTTGTCAATGTAGCGAAAGCTTTTTTATTTAATCTCGATACGATGCACATTTTTAATTGGAGTGTTTCTATTAGTGCCATCAACTTTTAAAAGATAGATTGGTCCGTCTTCTTTAAGTGGCTTTCCAACAATACTAAATTGAGCAATCCATTGATCAATCGTTGCAAGTGGAATTTCTATATCTTTATCCTGTGTTTTCAAAACAACTGTAGTTGCATCAGGTTTTGGTTGACTATTCTGAATGAAGGGTAGCAAATAAATACCAAGACTTGTATTTAAAATCTTTTGGCGCTCAAACTTCTTTTCTGATTTTAAAGTTGGCGGGTTTAGTGCTCCTTCTCTAATTTCTCTTTCCCAATGTTTCGCTGTTTCTTCTATGTATTTTTCTTCCTCGGAAACGTTTTCATATTGTGATGAAAAAAATTCATCTAAATCAATTCGGCGATCATCAAAGATCCACACACTTGGATCTAATGTAATTGGAAAATGAACATTTCCTGATATAGTAACGATGGAATTCATCATTATCCTCCTTCTGCATACTAAGATTCTTTCTAGTTAACAATATGTATGAAATATATTATACAGTATTTACAAAACGCTGTCACAAAGAAGGTGCCCTATTTGAGATGTAACGGAAACAAGGAACTAGACAAATTCATTGAATTATCAAAGCCGGTTACCCAAAATGGAACAGTTGCAGATTACATACCGGCACTAGCATCGGCAAAGCAAGAGCATCTTTCTGTATCTATTAGATACTTGGACGGTGAGGAAATGTACGCTGGTGATTTTGTTGAAGCTTTTACTTTACAGAGTATATCAAAGGTATTATCTCTTCTTTATGTATTAGAATTTTACGGGGAAGAAGTTGTGTTTAAGCATGTAGGGAAAGAACCTACTGGAGATCCATTTAATTCTATTGTTAAGTTAGAAGAAGGGCCTGATACTAAACCCCTGAATCCAATGATCAATGCAGGTGCATTAGCCGTTACTTCTCTATTTCCTGGAAATGGTGTAACAGAGAGATGGGAGCGATTTCAGCAGTTTTTGACTCCATTTTTTGAAAAAGACAAAATCGAAGTAGATACAGAAATACAAAAATCAGAATTTGACACTGCCTTTTTAAATAGATCCATGATTTATTATTTAAAGCAAAATGAAATTATTAATGATGATGTGGAAGAGTTAATGACACTTTACACTAGGCAGTGTTCCGTACTAGCTGATTGCTTAGATATTGCAAAAATCGGTTCCATCTTGGCGATGAATGAAGGTGCTTCATTTGTTTCTAGACGTTCTGTCCAGATAGCAAAAACATTTATGGTGACTTGTGGGATGTACAATGCATCAGGGGAGTTTGCTATTGAAGTAGGCGTTCCTGCGAAAAGTGGGGTGTCTGGAGGAATACTAGCTGTTGTTCCAGGTAGGTGTGGTGTGGGGATATTTGGTCCAGCCTTGGATAAAATGGGGAATTCAATCGGTGGCCTACATTTGATAAAAAATCTAAGTAAATCGTATAACTGGTCGATATTCTGATGGTCAATTAGACACGTTTTCCCTTGCATTTTTCCTACTTTAACGGTAAGATTTTTAAATAGATACATTGATTTGGTCGAATGGGGGGATACACATGGCGTCTGAGATGATCGTTAACCATCGAGAGAAAGCTTACTCAATACTGCAAGCTGATGCTGAAAAAATTGCCCAGCTAATTAAAGTCCAAATGGACAACTTAACGATGCCTCAATGTCCTCTGTATGAAGAAGTTTTGGACACCCAAATGTTCGGACTGTCAAGAGAGATAGAGTTTGCCGTTCGTCTTGGATTAGTGGATGAAAAAGACGGGAAAGAAATCATGGATCGACTTGAGCGTGAAATGTCTTCTTTACACGAAGCATCCTTAAAAAAATAATGCTATAGTGAACACGTGAAAAACTCAGACAAGTTGTTATAACAGTCCTGAGTTTTTCTTGCATTAATGCCCATTTATTACTATGTCTTTGTAAAGATTAGAGGAGTTTGACTGATTGGTGTAGAAGTTAGGGAGAGTTGAAACTTGTTCATTTGAAAAAGGTAGGAACGATAATGTTATTTAAAAAAATCCTAAGATCGTATGATTATTCGTTAGTTATTACATACTTTGTTTTATGTTTTTTTGGTTTAGTGATGATTTATAGTGCTAGTATGGTGTGGGCGGCAAGTTCAAGTAAGTTTAACTATGACGCTACCTATTTTTATGATAAACAGCAGACTAATATCATAGTAGGCGCAATTGCTTTTTTCGTGTTTGCAATTGTTCCTTATAAGGTTTTTCAATTAAAACCTTTGCAAATGTTAATGGTAATAGGTTCCTTTGCATTGTTAGCATTTGTTCTATTCACAGGTAATGTGGTAAATAATGCACAAAGTTGGTTTACTGTCGGTACAAGAGCTTTGCAACCTGCTGAATTAGCAAAATTAAGCGTCATTTTATTTACAGCATTTGTTTATAACAATAAATTAAAGTCTGGGAACATTCAAAGTTTTGGTAATGGCGTTTTACCGCCAATTTTCTATCTAGTTCTTATATGTTTCCTAATATTCTTACAACCCGATGTGGGAACAGCATTTATTATTTTTTCCATCGGCCTTTGTATGATTCTGGCCTCAGGGGTAGGTGGCAAGAACATTATTAAACTAGTAGGAGTTGCCGTGGTTGGTATTGGTATTATGATTCTAGGTATTATTATGTCTGGGAAAGACATTTTAACAGACGAGAGGGTAGGAAGATTTATTGGTTATTTAGAACCTTTTGAGAATGTAGAAGATGATGGATATCACTTGGTTCAATCCCTTTATGCTATTGGTTCAGGTGGCTTAAGTGGTAAAGGTTTAGGAGAGAGTATTCAAAAAATGGGATATTTGCCTGAAGCTCACACAGACTTTATAATGGCTATAATATCCGAAGAACTCGGAATTTTCGGAGTATTCATAGTTGTTGTTGGATTAGGCTACATCATTTTTAGAGGACTTACAATCGCTGTTAGGTGTAGAGATCCTTTTGGAACACTTATTGCTGTTGGTGTTTCCGCCATGTTTGGAATACAAAGTTTTATTAACCTAGGTGGCATGTCTGGTTTAATACCAATAACCGGTGTAACGCTTCCTTTTATCAGTTATGGAGGTTCTTCCATGATTGTTATGTCAGCTGCTTTAGGGCTACTAGTAAATATATCCATGTTCACAAAGTATGATCATCATTATCGTCCAAAGAAATCGTATGACCAACAAGAACAAGAAAGACAAACTGCTTAAATCGGAGAGGAGATGCTAACGTGACCAAAATAAATAAAATATTAGTCGCAAATAGAGGCGAGATTGCCATTCGTGTCTTTCGAGCTTGTACAGAATTAAACATTAAAACTGTCGCAATTTATTCAAAAGAAGATTCAGGTGCCTATCACCGTTATAAAGCAGATGAAGCTTATCTAGTAGGTGAAGGAAAAAAACCGATCGATGCCTACTTAGATATTGAAGATATCATTCGAATTGCAAAAGAAGCGGGTGTAGACGCAATTCACCCTGGATACGGCTTCCTTTCTGAAAACATTCGCTTTGCTAAACGATGTGAAGAAGAAGGGCTAATCTTTATCGGACCTTCCACGAAACATTTAGATATGTTTGGAGATAAAGTGAAAGCAAGACAACAAGCAATCTTAGCAAATATTCCTGTAATCCCTGGAAGTGATGGGCCAGTTGATAGTTTAAAAGAAGTAGAGAGTTTCGCGACAAAACACGGATTCCCAATCATTATTAAAGCGTCGCTTGGTGGTGGGGGACGTGGAATGAGGATTGTCCGTTCAGAAAGTGAATTAGCTCAAAGTTACGAACGTGCTAAATCCGAAGCAAAGGCTGCTTTTGGTAACGATGAAGTGTACGTTGAAAAGTTTGTGGAGAGACCGAAACATATTGAAGTACAGATTCTCGGTGATCATAATGGGAACATCGTACATTTATTTGAACGAGATTGTTCTGTTCAGCGTCGTCATCAAAAAGTAGTAGAAGTTGCTCCGTCTGTTTCTTTAACGGATGAATTACGAATGGAAATCTGTGAAGCAGCTGTACGATTAATGGAAAACGTTACATACTATAATGCTGGAACAGTAGAGTTTTTAGTAGCAGATAATAAATTTTACTTTATTGAGGTAAATCCTCGAATACAAGTAGAGCATACAATTACAGAGATGATAACTGGAATTGATATCGTTCAAACGCAAATTATGATTGCAGAAGGAAAAGATATACATAATAGTGAAATTGGTATTCCTTTGCAAGAGAATATCCATACAAATGGATATGCAATTCAGTCAAGAGTAACAACAGAAGATCCATTAAACGGATTTATGCCGGACACAGGTAAAATTATGGTGTATCGTTCTGGTGGTGGATTCGGTGTTCGATTAGATGCAGGAAACGGTTTCCAAGGAGCAGTCATTACCCCACACTATGATTCTCTTTTAGTTAAGTTATCTACACATGCCTTAACATTTAATCAGGCTTGCGCGAAGATGATTCGAAACTTACAAGAATTCCGAATAAGAGGTATTAAAACGAACATTCCTTTCTTAGAGAACGTGATGAAACATGAAAAGTTCCGAACGGGTCAATACGACACTTCTTTCATTGATGAAACACAAGAATTGTTTATTTTTCCAATCAGACGTGATCGTGGAACTAAAATGTTAAGTTACATAGGAAATGTTACTATCAATGGATTCCCAGGTGTGGAGAAGAAAGCTAAGCCAGTATTTAGTAAACCTCGAATACCTGATCTTTCATTAACTGACCGTTCTTCTTTAACTGGCACGAAACAATTGTTAGATCAGCATGGGGCAGATGGATTGGTCAAATGGGTACAAGAGCAACCGCAAGTCTTATTAACGGACACAACTTTCCGTGATGCTCATCAATCCTTATTAGCAACGCGTGTGAGAACGAAAGATATTTTACAAATAGCAGAACCGACATCTGTATTAACGCCAGATTTATTCTCTCTTGAAATGTGGGGTGGAGCTACGTTTGATGTAGCATACCGATTCTTAAAAGAAGATCCATGGAAGCGACTCATAGCTTTAAGAGAAAAAGTTCCAAATGTATTATTCCAAATGCTTCTAAGAGGTTCTAATGCCGTTGGGTATAAGAATTATCCGGACAATGTAATTAAAGAATTTGTGGAAAAATCAGCATATGCTGGAATTGATGTTTTCCGTATCTTTGACAGCTTAAACTGGGTTAAAGGAATGGAAGTAGCAATAGATGCAGTCCGTCAAACAGGCAAAGTAGCAGAAGCGGCAATTTGTTATACTGGCGATATCTTAGACGACACCAGAACTAAATATTCGGTGCAATACTATAAAGAACTAGCAAAAGAGTTAGAAAATCAAGGTGCTCATATGCTAGCAATTAAAGATATGGCTGGTTTGTTGAAACCAGAAGCTGCTTATCGTTTAATCTCTGAATTAAAAGAAACGGTTTCTGTTCCTATCCACTTGCACACACATGATACTTCTGGAAATGGTATATACACGTACGCGAAAGCTATTGAAGCGGGTGTAGATATTGTAGATGTCGCAATGAGTACGATGTCAGGATTGACATCACAACCTAGCGCTTCGTCACTTGCTTATGCTCTTGAAGGAACGAAAAGACAACCAACTGTATCTATTCCTTCTTTAGAAAAATTGGGGAACTATTGGGAAGATGTACGTCACTATTATAAAGATTTTGAAAGTGGTATGAACTCTCCTCATGCAAATGTTTATAAGCATGAGATGCCTGGAGGGCAATATAGTAACCTGCAGCAACAGGCTAAAGCAGTGGGACTAGGAGAACGTTGGGAAGAAGTTGTAGATATGTACACTCGAGTAAACCATTTATTTGGTGATATCGTGAAAGTTACTCCTTCTTCCAAAGTAGTTGGTGATATGGCGTTGTTTATGGTTCAAAATGATTTAACAGAAGATGATGTATTAGAGAGAGGAGAGAGAATGGACTTTCCTGATTCTGTCATCGAATTATTTGAAGGTTATCTAGGGCAACCGCATGGTGGTTTCCCAGAAGAACTGCAGAAAGTAATTTTGAAAAATAAAAAACCTATCACCATTCGCCCTGGTGAATTATTAGAGCCAGTGAATTTCCAAGAATTACGTGAAAAGCTGTTTAATACTCTAAATAGACAAGTCACTAGTCATGATCTTTTAGCGTATGCTCTTTATCCAAAAGTTTTCATAGACTTTACAGAAACTGTAGATGCATTTGGAGATGTTTCTGTATTAGATACTCCTACTTTCTTATATGGTATGAATTTAGGTGAAGAAATTGAAGTGGAGATTGAAAAGGGAAAAACATTATTTGTCAAGCTAGTTTCTATCGGAGAAGCTCGTAATGATGGAACTAGAGTAGTGTACTTTGAGTTAAATGGCCAACCTCGTGAAGTGATAATTAAAGATGAAAGTGTAAAAACAACACTAACATCAAAAAGAAAAGCTGATCCAAAGAACGACATGCATATTGGAGCAACGATGCCTGGTACGGCACTAAGCGTCTTAGTAAAGAGTGGAGATAGCGTTAAACGAGGCGATCACTTGTTATTAACAGAAGCAATGAAAATGGAAACTACTGTTCAAGCACCATTTGATGGTGTAGTAGAGGAAATTTTCGTTCAGGGTGGAGATAGTATTCAAACAGGTGATTTACTGCTTACATTGGTAAAGTGACATATAAAAAAGCGTCTGGTTGAAAATACAACAACCAGACGCTTTTTTGTTACTCTTTTATCGCTCTCCATTTAACCATGATTAGGTAGGCAAGTAAGGCGAATAGTAATGAAACGAACAATGCATGCGCCAATGCAATGAATAAATTTAATCCTGTTACAACCACTAACATACCAGATAGTGCTTGTAATGCTACTAATATAAACGCAATCATCCATCCATAGAAAAATACCTTAACATGTCGATGATTTCTAAGGACATATAGGAAAATGTAAAGAATCCAAACAAAGATTAGTCCGGCTGCCGTTCTGTGTCCCATTTGAATCCATTCGACCATGTTTTCCGGTAAGATATACTCACCATTACGACACAAAGGCCAACCGGAACAAACTAGACTTGCTTCTGTGTGTCTTACTAACGCTCCAGTATATACAACGATGTAACTATATATGGTTACGCCAATCGTATGAATCCAAAGCTTACGAGGTATCTTAATAGCTGATACATTGAACTTCTTATCTACTTCAAAAACTAATAATGTTAGAAGTACGACAGATGCTAAAGAAATAAGAGAAATCCCAAAGTGGGCAGCTAAAACAAAATCACTTTGAGGCCAAACAACAGCTGCAGCTCCAATTAAGCCTTGAATAACAACAAATATAAATGAAATAAGTGCCAAAGGTTTTGTTTCTCTAATATGACCTATTAGTTTCCAAGATAAAACTGCCATTACTATAATTAAGATTCCTGCACTAGTAGACACGATTCTGTGTGCCAATTCAATAATGGTATCAATAGGAAAACTATCGGGAATTAGTTGCCCGTGGCATAGTGGCCAAGACCTTCCGCAGCCCATTCCAGAACCTGTTTTGGTAACTAGGGCACCTCCTAAAAGTACCGCAAGCATGACAAGGCTAGTCAGAACAGAGATTACTTTTAATATATTCATTGGTATTTTACTTGGGCTTGGTTTGCTGAAATTATTCATATACAGTCACCACTCTCTGATGAAATCTTTCTCCAAATACATGAAAATTGGAGATTTTGAAAGAATTTGTAACCGATTTGTCAAAAACTATTGAAAGTTTCGGCTATGTTTGCTAGAAATATAGATGAAGATGTAAGCGTTTAGGTAGACAAATTTCCTCTTTCTCCTCTTCTATTATTACGGTAAAATGGATAATTGAACAGTGTAAACGGAATCGTGACACAAATGTTTCATAATTAACGTCCTAAATTTGTTCATAATTTCACAAATTAGAATGTATTTCAATTTAATTATGAACACATTATGGATTTTTGTCTCGTTTCGTAGAATTAATGCGTCTAATCCAGTATAGTAGATAGTGGATCTAATTTCGAATAAAAACCTCTAAGAACAGTTTTAGTAGGTTAGAAATTGGATAGATTGGAAGGAGGATTAAATATGTCGAATAGCCGAATTGCTTCTCATACATCTGAAAACAACGGTTCGACGATTCTTACAATGAAAGACTTCCTAGCACTTATCAAAGTAGGAATAATTAACTCAAATTTAATTACTACGTTTACAGGCTTATGGCTTGCTATTACATTAACACAAACAAGCTTTTTGTCTTCGCTAGATGTCGTTTTTTTAACCTTGGTGGGATCGGCATTAGTCATTGGAGGAGCTGCTAGCTTAAACAACTATATTGATCGTGATATAGATCCTCTTATGGAACGTACAAAAGAAAGACCAACTGTAACAGGTAAAGCTAGTCCTGGAAAAGTATTGACGATTGGAATTGTTTTAACTGTGTTAGGTGCTTCTATGCTCTTTGCAGTAAATATAACAACAGGGCTTATTGGATTATTTGGCTCTTTTGCTTATGTAGGCCTATATACTTTATGGTCTAAGCGATATACTGTTCATAATACAGTTGTTGGATCTATCTCTGGGGCAGTTCCGCCGTTAATTGGCTGGGCAGCAATTGATCCTGGATTACATCCGTTAGCTTGGATGTTATTTCTTTTAATGTTTGTGTGGCAGCCACCACATTTCTATGCTTTAGCTATGAGAAGAGTGGAAGAATATAGAGCTGCTGGCGTACCTATGTTACCAGTAGTCAAAGGATTCCACGTAACAAAAATTCATATCATCGTATGGGTAGCGCTATTATTACCATTACCATTCTTTATGGGAGAGATTGGAATCGGTTTTCAAATCCTAGCAACCCTTCTTAACATTGGATGGTTAGTCTTAGGTTTAAGTTATAAACGTTTTAAGGAAGATGTAAAATGGGCAACATTAATGTTTGTCTACTCTTTAAACTATTTAACTATCCTTTTTGTTTCTATGGTGATCTTCACAATGATTTAAGTTTTACGAACAACAGGGGAACTCTTTCAATTTAGACTCTGTTCTCTAAGGACCATTTCCTGATGGAACAGAGTCTGTTTTGAAAATCCACATATATTGCACCATCCTTTACATGAGAGATTAGACACGAAAGAGGGGTTAGATGTTGCTATGAAATGGCTATCAAAATGGCGTGTGTTCTCGTTAGTTGCGATGTTGGCATTAGTCCTATCCGGATGTGGAGAAGCGTTTATCTCTACACTTCGACCAGCTGGAGAAGTCGCTCAAGAACAGTACGACTTGATGATTCTAAGTACCGTTATAATGGTTCTTGTCATCGTTGTTGTAACCGTTTTATATCTAATTGCGATTGTTCGCTTTAGAAGAAAAGATGAGAATTACATACCGAAACAAGTAGAGGGGAGCCATACGTTAGAGATCGTATGGACAGTTATTCCAATCATTTTACTACTTATTTTAACAGTTCCGACTGTAGGGTTAACGTTCTATTTAGCTGATACTTCAGCAATTGAACAAACGAATGAAGAGGGAAAGTATGACGAGTTAGTTGTAAACGTTCGTGCTAACTTGTATTGGTGGGAGTTTGAATATCCAAACGAAGAAATCATTACAAGTCAAGACTTGGTAGTTCCAACCGATCGTCGTGTTTACTTCCAAATTAAAGCATCTGATGTAAAACATTCCTTCTGGATTCCTGCTGTTGGAGGAAAGATGGATACAAACGTTGATAACGTAAACAAGTTTTGGTTAGTGTTTGACAACAACAGTGCAAATGAAGTAGACAACATTTTCTATGGAAAATGTGCTGAGTTATGTGGTCCTTCTCATGCTCTAATGGACTTTAAAGTTAAAGCGCTACCACAAGCAGAATTTGATCAATGGGTAGCAGATATGCAAAATGCTGAAGAAGTAGTTCCAACTTCTGACTTAGCATTACAAGGTCAAGAAATTTTCAATCAATCATGTATCGGATGTCACGCAGTGTCTCCAAAAGATGAAAAGCCAGAAACTGCACGTATTGCACCTAACTTAGCAAACTTTGCTGAGCGCGAACGCGTTGCGGGAGTTCTTGAACATAACGAAGAGTCAATTAAGAAATGGTTGAAAGACCCTGAGGAATGGAAACCAGGTAACTTAATGACAGATTCTTATGACGAACTAAATGACCAAGAGCTTGATGCGTTAACGGCTTATTTAATGAGTTTGAAAGTACAGGATCAACAATAGTGTAAGAAGGAGGGCTTTACGTGAGCACGATTGCGCAAAAGAAAGGCTTCGGCGCAACTCTATGGGACTACTTAACCACAGTAGATCATAAGAAGATTGCCATTCTCTACTTAATAGCAGGTGGATTCTTCTTTGTTGTAGGGGGAATTGAAGCTTTATTAATTCGTATTCAGTTAGCAATCCCTAATAATGATTTCTTATCAGCTGGATTGTATAACGAAGTATTAACCATGCATGGGACTACCATGATTTTCTTGGCAGCCATGCCATTATTATTCGCTTTTATGAACGCGGTTGTTCCTTTACAAATAGGAGCACGTGATGTTGCGTTTCCATTCCTAAATTCTTTAGGTTTCTGGTTATTCTTCTTTGGAGGAGTATTCTTAAACTTATCTTGGTTCTTAGGTGGAGCTCCGGATGCAGGATGGACATCATATGCATCACTTGCACTTGAATCTCCAGGTCATGGAATTGACTTCTATGTTCTTGGAGTACAGATTTCAGGAGCTGGTACCTTAATTGCCGGGATTAACTTCCTTGTAACAATTATTAACATGCGTGCTCCAGGTATGACATACATGCGTATGCCTCTATTTACTTGGACGACATTTGTTGCATCAGCATTAATTTTATTTGCGTTCCCTCCATTAACAGTAGGTTTATTCTTAATGTTATTTGACCGTATGTTTGGCTCTAACTTCTTTGTAGTTGAGGCTGGAGGAAATACAATCATCTGGGAGCACATGTTCTGGATTTTTGGTCACCCTGAAGTGTATATCTTGATTTTGCCAGCTTTCGGTATTTTCTCTGAAATTTTACCTGTATTTGCTCGTAAACGTTTGTTTGGATATTCATCCATGGTATTCGCAACTGTACTAATCGGTTTCTTAGGATTCATGGTTTGGGCTCACCACATGTTTACAGTAGGTTTAGGTGATATTGCTAATGCTATCTTTGCTGTAGCGACGATGGCGATTGCTGTTCCAACAGGTATTAAGATTTTTAACTGGATCTTTACGATCTGGGGAGGAAGTATTAAATTTACGACGCCAATGCTTTATGCTTTAGCATTTATTCCTTCATTCGTTGCAGGGGGAGTTACAGGTATCATGAATGCTGCTGCACCTGCAGATTACCAGTTCCATGATAGTTACTTTGTAGTAGCTCACTTCCACTATGTAATTGTAGGTGGAGTAGTACTAGCATTATTTGCTGGAGCTCACTTCTACTGGCCAACAATGTTTGGAACAATGCTAAACGAAACATTAGGTAAGATTACTTTCTGGTTATTTCTAATTGGTTTCCATGCAACATTCTTTATTCAACATTTCCTTGGATTAATGGGTATGCCACGCCGTGTCTACACGTTCTTAGATGGGCAAGGATGGGATTTATTTAATGCCATTTCTTCCATTGGTGCCGCATTCATGGGAATAGCAGTTATTATCATGTTAATTAACGTGGTAAAAACGCAAGTGGATAATGTTCAAGTTGGTATGGATCCTTGGGAAGATGGACGTACGTTGGAATGGGCAATTCCATCTCCACCGCCGTTCTATAACTTTAAACAGCTTCCTTTAGTAAGAGGTTTAGATACTTGGTGGATTGAGAAGATGGAAGGTAAGAAAGAGTATACTCCAGCGGAACCTATTGGAGATATTCATATGCCGAATAATTCATTCATTCCGTTTATGACATCTCTTGGTTTGTTCATTGCTGCTTTTGGAGCTATGTATCAAGCAGATCGTTTAGAAGATGGTACTAGAGTACACGAGTGGGCAATTCCGGTGTTAGTTATCGGTATGTTAATTACTTTATTGTCTATGTTAACTCGTTCACTTAAAGATGATCATGGTTACCATATCCATAAAGAAGACCTTCTAGAAGATGACGATAAAGGAGGGAAGGCACAATGAACGTAGAAGAAAAATTTACCGTTAAAACGTGGCCTTCTTCTCCTGAAAAGGCGACGCTAGAAGCAAAGAATAAATTCTTAGGTTTCTGGTTCTTCCTTGGTGGAGAAACAGTACTATTTGCATCATTATTTGCAACGTATTTAGCTTTAAAAGATAGTGTTCCAAGTGAGTCACATAAACTTGCAAAAGATATTTTTGATATCGAGTTAGTTTTCATCGCTACGATGCTACTTTTATTTAGTTCTTTAACATCTGTTTATGCGATGTATCATATGAAGAACTACCACTTTAAGCGCATGCAAGCATGGCTAGCTATTACTGTCTTACTAGGCTTAGCTTTCTTGGTTCTTGAAATTTATGAGTTCTATCATTATGTACATCACTATGATCATACATTTACATCAAGTGCCTTCGGATCTGCTTTCTACACGTTAGTTGGCTTCCATGGTGCCCACGTAGTGTTTGGATTATTATGGATTAGTACGTTAATGATTAGAAATGCTAAACGTGGTTTAAACTTATACAATGCTCCGAAGTTCTATGTTGCTTCTTTATACTGGCACTTTATCGACGTTGTATGGGTATTTATCTTTACAGTAGTATACTTAATGGGAATGGTGGGATAACATATGGGAAATCATGTTGAAACAGGTAACCCGACCGTTGATTATGAATATCGTCGTCGTAAAAATCGCGAAGATATGAAGCATCAAGTTATTTCCTTCGCATTAATGATTTTCTTAACGTTTGTTGCGTTTGCTGCAGTATACTTTGAAATGTCTGAGTGGTTTATCATTCCGACTATTCTATTACTTGCAGTAATCCAAGTAATATTCCAATTATATTATTTCATGCACATGAGCCATAAAGGACATGAAGCTGTCTCGTTGTTCTTGTACTCAGGTGTGTTAGTTGGATTTATTACTGTATTAGCGTTTATGACAATCGTTTGGATTTAAAGGAAAAAAGCTATCCATCATGTAGATCGTTCTACATGAATGGATGGCTTTTTTTATGCTATAGACGATAGTTGTATGTCTGAGTTCTATCTAACATATTTAGAAGAAAGAGGGGAGAAAGAAGAACTTCACAAACTCTGTTAAAAGTTCATAGAGTTGTCAATAGCTTACATTGAAAGCGTATTTACTGGAAGGTATAATAGAGTAAGAGTTTAGAGAGGTGGGTTACAATATGCCTATTAATATATTTGGCTTTGTTGCGCTCTGGAGTCCTTACTTATTAGCAGCAACGATTATTACATATTTAGGTACTATGTTTTACTTAACAAAGAAGAACAAACTTGATTCAGAACGGTACCCTATATCAATAAAACATATCATCTACTTAACTTTAACTTTTGCACTTTTCTATATTGTCAAAGGTTCTCCTATTGATTTATTAGGTCATATAACGTTCACCATGCATATGACTCAAATGGGATTATTTTATTTATTACTGCCGCCACTGCTTATCGTATCTTTCCCTAATTGGTGGTGGAAACAGCTATTACAAATCCCCATATTGTCTCAATTGTTTCATTTTTTTACGAAACCTTTGATTGCGCTAATAGTATTTAATGGAATGTTTTCTTTTTACCATATTCCATTAATCTTTGACGCTGTAAAAGTAGATGCAACACTTCACACTATCTACACTGTCGTACTATTTTTCTTTGCAATTTGTATGTGGTGGCCACTTGTAAACAAGCTAGAAGATGAATATCAATTACACGGCTTGAAGAAAATCGGCTACATCTTTGCTGATGGAATTCTTTTAACACCTGCTTGTGCTTTAATTATATTTGCGAGTTCAGGTTTATATTTAACATACAGTGACCCTCAAATGTGGTTAGATGCTATGGCGTTGTGTGTACCTGCTGGGGTTCTAGATGGGTTGTCTATTACTGGACCTGAATTATTCCACTCAATGGGAATTGTAGAAGATCAGCGTACGGGTGGAGTAATCATGAAGGTTCTGCAAGAAATTATTTATGGTGTTGTACTAGGACAAGTTTTCTTTGCTTGGGCAAAGAAAGAGAGAGAAAAAGATGAAGTTTATCCAGATCAACTAGCCTAGAGAGACAGGAGAGAGGTTATATGCCTGAATATATTCCAATTTTGCCGACTATCAGTACCTTTTTTATTCTTGCATCCGGTATTGCCGTGGCAATCGGATGGTGGCAAATTAGTAAAAGAAAGTTTCAACAGCATGAAAAAACAATGATGGTTGCTGGTGTACTAGCGCTAATTTTCTTTATTACTTACTTAAGTAGAACCATTCTAATAGGAAATACACAATTTGGGGGACCAGATGGAATAAAGCTATTTTATACTGTTTTCTTAGTTTTCCATATTATATTGGCCACTATTGGTGGTGTGCTTGGTCTATTTTCGTTATTCTCTGGCTATAAAAAGAGAATGGAAAGACACCGTAAACTTGGACCACTTACTAGCATTGTCTGGTTTGGTACTACTGTTACAGGTGTCACAGTTTATTTCCTGTTATATTGGATGTTTCCAGGTGGAGAAACAACTTCCGTTTTTCGAGCAATACTTGGTTATTAAATTAAAAGAACAGATTTCAATTGAAATCTGTTCTTTTTATGTTATTTGGTCAACACTGAGTTTCCTTAGATTTTAAAATTCCACTTAATAATGCCAGCTTCTTTAGCAGAGTTCCAAATGATAATAATTAATGGACCGACAACAAAGCCTAACACTCCGATAATCTTTAAACCTAAGTACATAGCAATTAATGTTGCTAGAGGAGATAATCCAATGTGTGAACCCATAACTTTTGGTTCTACTGTTCGACGAATAATCAATAGGATTACTGCCAAAACAGCTAGTTGTGCAGCTAATGTAGAGTTACCATTTATTAATTCCAATAAGGACCATGGAGCTAAAATAATGATAGAACCTAATAATGGAATAAAATCAATAATCCAAATAATAATCGACATTAGTATGGCTATTTCCGGTGCAATAAATAGTAGCCCAATAAGGGATACAACGAAAATAATGATACTTACTAGGAATTGAGCTTTTAAGAAACCAAAAATGACATAATTAAGACGGGAGGTCATAAAATTAACTTTGTCTGCTGTTTTTTCCGTCAGATGTTGGAAGATACTCATTTTTAGCCTAGGAAGGTCCACCATAAATAAAAATAATGCTATTAAATAAACTAAGATACTAACTAAATAGTTAGGTATGTATGCTAACAAAGCAGTCACTTTTTGAATATTTAACGTATTAGAAATGCTAGATTGAATGGATGCCAATAAGTTGTCAATTTGACCCGTAATGGTGTCTACAACTTCTTTAGGCAAGTTTTCCGCAGCATTTGTAAATTCACGTTCATATGTTTGCCAGAGAATAGAGAGTTGATTCATATATCGAGGCGCTTGATCAATAAAATTAACTGCTTCTGTAATTAATTTGGTTGAAATAAAGTACAGAGAGAAAGCTAATATTAATGTAAATAGTAAGAAGGTTATAACTACAGATAAGTTTCTTCTTTTCGTCCATTTATCTGTAAGTATCCGCACAATTGGCTCTAGAAAGAAAGCGGTAACGAGAGCTGAGATTAACGGCACAGAAACAGGAAGTATAATCCAAAGAAGAAGAATGGTTAATAGAACAGCTACGGTAATGATTAGGTTCTTTTTTGTCAAATATGCAGACAACGGAGGACCCCTTTCTACAAATAATCTATTCTTTTTATTATAGTATGTTTTGACGTAAAAAGGTAGCACAGTGCGTTGGAATTTGAAAAATACTTAGCTACCGCTCGATAGGTATGTATCGTTCAATTGCTGTGGCTATTTGTGTATAAAAAAGAGGCTGGGACAAAACCCGAAAGTGACTGCACTGGGATTTCCGCTGCAGGGGGACGCTTTCCACGGGGCGGGTTGCTGAGCCTCCTCGTCGCTGAAGATGAACTGCACCCCAATTGTTGGACACACATTCCACAGTTGGAGGTGTGTTTTTTTGTCCCAATTTTCTAAAGAACAAAAGTTACTTGCTGTTTATCGATATCAAACTGAAAATGTAAGTTATCGCTCGTTATCCAAAGAACTAGGAATTGATCCTTCGGTCCTTCGACATTGGGTGGCATTAGTTCACTATCATGGAGATACTGCGTTTTCCTTTCCCTATACAAACTATTCTTCAGCCTTTAAACTAAAAGTAATTAAATCCGTTAAAGGCTTGGACTATTCTATTAGGAAAGCAGCTGCTATTTTTCAAATTCCTGATCCTTCTATGGTGCGTAAATGGATTAGGAAGTGGGAAAGTCAAGGATCCCAAGCCTTTCAAGAAGAAGTGAGGCTAGTAGACATGACCAAATCAAAAAATACCAAACAAGATAAACAATCAAATCCATCAATAGAAGAACTTCAAAAAGAACTGGATTATCTGAGAATGGAAAATGCTTATTTAAAAAAGTTGAAAGCCTTAGTTCAGGAAAAATCACCAAAGAAATGAAAGCCAAGGTAATATATGAACTAAGGCATGAATTCCCCGTTAAAGACCTAGTTAAAGTAGCTAGAATTTCAAGAAGCACTTACTATTTCATTGTGAAGTGTTGGCAAAGAAAAGATCCTGATCGAAAATGGAAACGACGCATTAAATTCATCTATAAAAAACATAAAGGTCGATTAGGATATAGACGAATTACAGACATTCTCCAAGAAAAGGGTCACTGTATAAACAAAAAGAAAGTCTATCGTATCATGGGTGATTTGGGGTTACGCTGTATAGTAAGAATGAAAAAATATCAATCGTACATCAGTGGGTTCGGAAAAGCTTCTGAAAACATATTAAATCGTAATTTCCATGCCTCAAAGCCCAATCAAAAATGGGTGACAGATATTACGGAATTTAAACTATTTGGACAGAAACTATATTTCTCACCTATATTAGATTTATTTAATGGTGAGATTATTTCCTATACCCTTCAAACAAGACCGACATACGATCTAGTAGAAGATATGATGCTCCAAGCCCTTACTCGTAAAAAAACAAGTGATGATTTATTAATTCACTCAGATCAGGGGTGGCATTATCGAATGCCCCAATATCGTCGATTATTGAAAGATCACAATATCACCCAAAGTATGTCTAGAAAAGGAAACTGTTACGATAACGCAGTTATAGAGAACTTCTTTGGGATATTTAAATCAGAATTTATACAGTTAGAACAATTTGAGAGTGTAGAGCACTTCATACATGAATTAGAAAATTACATTTTTTACTACAATAACTTAAGAATTAAATCGAAACTAAATAGAAAAAGCCCAGTTGCCTATAGAAGAAATTATGAGCAAGCTGCTTAAATAATCTGTGTCCAATTTCAGGGGGGCAGTTCAAAGAACGCTCCTGTGGGGTCTCAGTAACCCACCTATCCCGTAGGAGTCGCCCCCTTCCGCTCCAATCCCTAAGAATTATTCTTTAAATGCACTAATTCTGCAGTATTATGATCTTCAATACAACGCAAAAAAGGTACATTCGTTTTCTCGAAATGTACCTTTTTTGTTCTGTCCCAGCCTCTTTTTCTTTAACTTAATGAGCAAAGTGTTCTACTTCTTTTTTAATATCAGCAAGAAGTTTTTCACATTGCTTTACTAAACTAGAAGGGAAGTTTTCACCTTCACCATATTCTACTCCGTGAGGGTAATAATGCTTTCCTAATAATGGTGTCATTAGTTGAATAATTGCAGTATGAGCACCAACATCTCCTTCAACTGCGTGGCCAAAGACGCGAAGGTAATATACATCCCCTTTTAATTCAAACTTTCTGTCATATGTAACTCGTTCATAATCCCATTGACCCGCACGAACTAGACCATGATGGTGCATCACTTCGTCTAATCGTTCAATTTCGGATTTTAATTGCTCTAATCCTGTATTTTCAAATTTCATCCCTTGCCCCTCCTTTACAAAAAACACTAAATAAGTGTCTTACACTCTATATTATAATAGATTATTTATACGAAAGATTCAATATAGAAAAGCGCTTACCTAGGAAAGTAAGTAAAGTATTGGTAATGAAGTCTATCCAATAGAAATAAGTGTTAGTTCTATTTTCTCTAGTAATACATAAGAATAGCAATAAGAAAATATCAAAGATTATAGATTCTGAATAGATAGTGAGTTTGTAAAGAAATCTACCATTCATTCGTGTTATAATAGAATGAGTTATAGGTAAGAGGAGGCCACCTATTGAAACTATTGATTCGTTTATTGGCAATTGTTGTTATTTTTTTATTATTCCAAGTTTATCAAGAGTGGACAAGTGTACCTTCATCTCCATTGTCAGGTAGTGATACGGTTCATGATCCGGAACCAACAGATGAGATTGAATCTGATCAAGAAGGTAATAGTCAACCTGAAAAAGAACTTGAAGGTATTTTTCAATATATGGATAAGCCTGTCGCAAATTTATTAAAAGATTATGGGGAACCCTCTAGAGTGGATCCTTCTCCTTATGGCTATCAATGGTGGATATATGACCAAGATCCCAATACTTATTTCCAAGTAGGTGTTGAAGCGAATAAAATTGTAACCGTTTATGCATTAGGACCAAAAGTTAATGTGGAACCATACAAAATTGGTCAGCCTCTTGAAGATATTTATCGTTCAACCATGCTTACGACGGAATTAGTGATTGACCATGAGATGGGTTCTTATCAATTTGAATTAACAGAAGAAGATCTTAACATTCGTCCGCTAGTAGAGATGGGAGACTTGTATGTACAGCTTTATATTGATAAAGTTGCGGGGAACTTATCAAGTGTTCGCTTAATGAATAAAGATGTGTTAATTAGGCAAAGGCCATACGAACTCCTCTATCGTGGAGAGTTACTAGAAGTTAAAGAACCCACGGAAGAAGAGTGGGTGGAGATTGCAGAAGCAGCAGAGAAACAGGTCTTATCTATCACAAATGCAATGAGGCATAAATTTAATCTTAATTCATTAGAGTGGGATGATGAAACGTCTGAAGTTGCATTTAAACATAGTGAAGATATGGCACTAAATAATTTCTTTGATCATGAGTCACCTAATTCGGGTGATTTAGGTGATCGATTAGCTGAAGGAAATATTTTCTTTAATGCAGCAGGTGAAAATATCGCCGCTCATTATTTAGATGCACCAGCAGCAATGGAAGGTTGGTTAAATTCAGAAGGGCACCGTAAAACCATGTTAGAGCCAGATTTCACGCATCTTGGGGTGGGTGTCTATGAGAAATACTATACTCAAAACTTCTTAGAGAAAGACTGGGAGTAACAAAGTCTATATGAATTAAATTTGCTTGCGCAAAACATAAAAAGGTACATTCAACATTCTGAATGTACCTTTTTGGTGATAATAACTTAGGAATTTTAAATAAAATACTACTGCAGAATTAGTGCTTAGTGTAATCAAACGTCGCGATTAGAGGGGAAGGGGGCGACTCCTACGGCATAGGTGGGTTACTGAGACCCCTAAGGAGCTTCAACGAGAAGATGCCGTGTCTAGCTGCAAATGCGCAACTGCTCTGGAAACTCCGAAGGCTCTGTACAGTCACTTTTAGTTTGAATCAAATCGTTATGATTTAAAACGTTACTTACCAGCTCTTTGGGATAAACGCAAAGCTAGCTGTTGCATATGCTATTTGCTTTCCGTTTTCTAATTTAGCTGAAGAACCTAGCACCATAGTCGTTTGACCGTGATGAATGATATGTACGTCCGCTGTTACGTTTTTCCCTATTCCTGGAGCTGTAAAATGAATGTTTAATTGGGTAGTAACAGCAGCAAAACCTTCTTTAGCTAATTTGTTAGCCATTGTTCCCATAGCAGAATCAATTAATGTAGTTGTCATTCCTCCATGAAGAATACCTAGGGAATTATGTGTTATTTCTGAAATAGGTATTGTCATTTTCAATGATTCCTCTGAGATATCCGTATGTAAATCAAACAAACTACTTAACCAACTTTGTTTTGGTTCCTCAACTTGTCTCTCTATACCCTTTAATAATCTTTCTATCGTAGCAAGATCTGATGGATTTGCACGCTCTATAAGTTTGTTAAAACGGTCTTGTACTATTTCCTTACTCATTTATAGATCCTCACTTTTTCTATTTGGATAGGCACTAATCATTTCTTCTTATCATACATTATCATATTGAAAAGGTATATGTAATGGGGTGATAAATGTGACGAAAGAACAAAGAAAAGAGCAGTTCAAAAAATTTGTTCGGTCCCATCCTGGATTAAAAAATGAGGTGGATAGTGGAAATAAGACGTGGAGAACCTTATTTGATGAATGGGAATTGTTCGGGGAAGATGATCCGATGTGGAATGACTACTCTACTTCTCCGCAAAAAGATAAAGTTACTCCAACAAAAACAGAGACGAAGAGCGAGGACTCATCATCTGGTCTTGTTTCCCAACTAACTTCTATGGTAAAGAATATGGATGGCGAGCAAATGAATCAACACTTGGATTCTTTGAATCGTGCGATTGGTGCAATCCAAGGAATTTTAGGCCAGTTTCAGGGTACGAACAAATCAACAGAAACAAGAAGTACTACAGAACCTGCAAAAAAGAATCCATTTTCTTTTCGCCAAGACTAAGGAGGAGATTGAATGCGATCTGATATGCTGACGTATATACGATCTAATAAAGATTACGTTCAATTTATTCATGAGCAACCAATGTGGTATAGAACGTTAAGTCGTAGGCCAGATCTTTTAGAACAGTTTGAAATAGCTTCTATTAATCATTTGCAAAAGACTATTCCTCATCGAGTACAAAAATTTGAAAATAACGTACAAATGGCAAATATGATGATGAATATGTTCTATATGTTTAACCAATCGGGTGAATAAAGTCTTTGTTCATCGTATACGCTAGGGAGAAAAGGAGCGTGTATGATGAAAAAAATACTGTCGATTAGTATCTTTTGCTTGTTACTTATAATAGGTTCTATATCTCCTGTTTCTGCAAAGTCTCCGAATACTTTCACTGTTAATCATCTTGTTCAACAACAAGACGTGTATGTAGATTGTTATGTAGAAGGTGTGACATTGTCTGGCTTAGGAAAAGGAAAGAAAGCAAAGGCAGTCGTTTCTATAGATGGTATTGTTGTAGGACAATTCCATCAAGCTGCTTTTATCCTAAAGGACGTGTCTAAAGGAGAGCATATTTTAACTGTCGAAATAAAAGAACGAACAGGTAAGTCACTTGGGATGAAAAAAGACCTTCCTATCAGTGTTCAATAACAGACATATGACAACTACCTCTATCCCATGATAAACTGGAAAGTGGAGGTGGGCACATGCTTGCTACAATGGAAAGATTAGAAGTATTAGATACAGCCGATGCATTAGCAGAAGCGATACTTTCATCAGATATAGTAGAAGAGTATCGTTTGACATATAAGGAACTAAAGACAAACAAAGAAACACAAAAGAAAGTTAAAGCATTTATGTACTATAAAGAACGATATGAGGAAGTAGTTCGATTCGGGAAATACCACCCTGATTATAAAGAAGTCATGAAACGTATCCGTGAAGTAAAGAGAGAAATGGATATGGATGATTGTGTAGCTGCATTTCGAAGAGCAGAAACAGATTTGCAACAACTTCTAGATGAGATCAGTGTAAAAATCGGTCATTCGGTTTCTAAAGGTATTAAAGTACCAACAGGAAATCCGTTTTGGGATAGTGGCGGTTGTAGTGGTGGATGTTCTACAGGAGGCTCTTGTGGCTGTTCAGCCTAAGAGTCTTTATTTCTGTTTGAAAGTTTAGATAATAGTGTGCTAGACTAAAGAAAATGTAATGTACGAGGAGAAAAGCGATGATTGAGCGTCAAGGAATTATTGTATGGCTTTATAGTCTAAAGCATGCTAAATCACTACGTCGATTCGGAAATGTAATTTATACATCTAAACGTTTAAAATACGTAGTAATTTATAATAACGCAGAAGACCATGAAAAATTAGTTGCAAAGATGGAAAATTTAAACTTTGTTCGCAAAGTAGATTCTTCCTTTAAGCCAATGATTAAAACGGAATATGAGAACTCTAAACCCGACAAAGCAAAAGAGTATGATTATAAAATGGGCTTTTAATAAAAAGTGTCTAGAACAATCTAGTTATTGTTCTAGACACTTTTTTGTTGCGGGGGCAGGGAACGATTAGACTCCCTCTTTTACATCCCAATCAAGTACCTATTCATGCGTAATATTCCTATTAAATGCTGAAAATACAATTCTTTTTCGTGGAATGTATGAGATGGTTTTACTTCAAGTATATGTGGTGTTTTACCTACTTCTCTCGCCCAACCTTCAATCATTTCGTGTCTCTTTGTTTTTTGACTTTTGTTGAACGAAATCCCTTCCCGACAATAATAAATTGGTTGAAAATCACCAGTAGTTGTAGGTGTAAGAATTAATCCTACAGAAAGTTTTTCTTTGTCGTTAATAGTAGTCTTAAACAATAATAAGTGTTGGACACGGTCTTTTTGTGATCGAAGAATTGCCTCTAGCTCATATAAATCAGAATACCCTTCTCCTAATTCTATAAAGCGTTGAATCATTAATTTTCCTCTTTTCTTTCTTAAATTCTTCTTCTATATTATCACGAGTGTAGAAAAAACTCGAAATTGTTTAGAAAGTAGTGACGAATTAAAAGTATTTTTGATATGTTAGTCATAACAAGTAAATAAAGGGAGAAATTACATGAATCGATTGTCACTCTTCATGACAGCATTGTTATTAGTTACTATCGGAGCCTTTAGTTACCTTCAGTGGACAAGTTATCAAGATGTGAATGGTGGATATGCTGAAAATAAAGTGGTATGGGAATTTTCAGTTGTTCATGATAATAATGTATTGACGATTGAACAATATTCTCAAGACGTGCCAGCTGGAGTCTATACCGTAAATTGGCCAGAAGATACATTGGACGTTCAATGTATGCAAGAGGAAGCGATTTGCGAGTGGGATTCTGAATCCAAAGAGACAGTAAATATAACGGATTCCCCAGTTTTATTTACGTATGTTATTCCTTTATCTAATAAGGAGACAGAAGGAATAATTTTGCGTGATTGGAGTGTAATGTTAGAAGAAGTAAAGACGAAAGAAGTCACTATTTCTATTACACAAAGACAATATAGAGATGGAGTATGGATTGCTGCTTTAGGTACGAATGGAAAAGTAAGTAAAGAACTTATCACATTTTATGAATATCAAGGAGATTTTGTATCTCCGCTTGTCTTCCATCCAACTTCTTTACAAGTCAATTACATTGGATCTGATCTTACAATTTGGTCAGAAAAAGAAGTGGACATACCACAAGAAAAAGATGATCTTTTATTAAAAGAAGACATTAAATTAAAGCCAATTTCCCTGATTGTATCAAATGAGTTAGAATTATTCGAAAGTGAACGGTTACTCGTGGTCTCTTCAGAGGAAAATTTAATAGAGTTACGTGAAAAGAGAATTAGTCAATGGATGCAAAGTAAATGGAAAGATGATGCTAAGTGGCAATCTGATATTTTTGTTGCTGACGTGTTAGGTGTAGATTTACCTAGCTCAAAGCGTAAGAATATGAAAAATGAATTGGAAGCTACGTTAACACCTAAACAATATGAAGCACTTATTTCTAGCATTTTCACTGCTCCTAAAAACAGCATTAATCCCGTTGCATTAGATGAATTTGTACATGACATAGTTGGCCAAGAGACTAATTTCTTTACAGTGAACGCAAATGGGGATGTACCACTTGTTCCTTTTTTTACAAGAAAAGATAAGCCTCTTACTTATCAAGGAAGTGAATTAGAAGGTATTTCTGTCCAATACTTTCGCAATAAACCTGTTGTTCCGTTTGAAGAATTTTTAAAAGAAATTGGTTATGAAGTAACTCAAGTTTCGCAGGAATCGGCGTATATCCTAGAAAGAGGTGGAAACAGGTATCGATTCTTTACAAATCAAAATATCTTTATTTTGAACGAAGAAGACTATGGTTTGTTAGAAAACCCATTACTTCGACTTGGAGATACCATTTATATCGAAACCGGATGGTTAGAACAATTTTTTTCTATAACTGTTGAGGAGAATGAGACAAACTATGAGGTGGTTGGATTGTAATTGGTGATCTTTTGATGAGATTTATGTAAGAGAGGATTACGTTGCTTTCTTTCGTTTGTTTGGGTTTGTTGCGTAGTTATTTTATAGTAAGGAGACTCATCTAAGTACGGACCACACTGCTTTCTTTCGTTTGTTTGGGTTTGTTGCGTGGTGATCTTATAGTAAGGAGACTCATCTAAGTACGGACCACACTGCTTTCTTTCGTTTGTTTGGGTTTGTTGCGTGGTGATTTTATAATAAGGAGACTCATCTAAGTACGGACCACATCACGTGGTCAACGATGAGTTGTTACGTCACGTAACAAAAAATCCCCATGGAAACCATGGGGGTCCTTCTATATCCTTAGAGGAAAGAAGGTAAAGGGAGAGGAGAAACCGGAGGAAGAACTTATGGGGAAACGTAAGTCTTCTCCGCGGTTGGCAACACCAACCAAATGATGTTGTTACTACCATTATCACCGTAAATCAGAAGTCTATACATTATTTAGCAATTTAATTTATTTGCTATTGACTTGGGTACTTTTTCTTTTTCGATTCCTATGGTAGGATGGTAGGGAATTTGTCGAAGAGTAGGTGTCAAGATGAGAGTAATTTCAGGTGACTGGAAAGGTTTACGTTTAAAGGCTGTACCAGGTTCTTCAACTAGACCGACAACTGATAAAGTAAAAGAATCTATTTTTAATATGATTGGACCATACTTTGAAGGTGGAATAGGTCTAGACCTATTTGCTGGTAGTGGTGGACTAGGTTTGGAAGCTTTAAGCAGAGGTTTCGAGAAAATGATTTTTGTAGATCGTGATACATATGCTTTTCAAACCATAAAGGATAATGTAAAGACTTGTAAAGCGGAGGATTTGGTAGAGCTTTATAAGATTGATGCTGAGCGAGCATTAAAAGCTATTGTTAAAAGAGAAGTAACTTTTGATGGGATTTTCCTTGATCCACCATATAAAAAACAACAGCTTATTTCCTTATTAGAAAAAATTGATCACCATACATTAGTTAATGAAAGTGGTTTCGTTATGTGTGAGCACCATTCTGATGTTGAGCTGCCACAACAGGTAGGAAATCTAGTTTGTATAAGAAAAGAAACATACGGAATTATATCCATTTCTATCTATCGCAATCGAGATGAGGAGGAAGCTCAGTGACAAAAAGAGCGGTGTGTCCTGGCACGTTTGACCCTATTACAAATGGCCATTTAGATATTATTGAAAGAGCGGCTAAAGTGTTTGATGAAATATATGTATGCGTATTAAATAATTCATCTAAAAGTCCTGTATTTACAGTTGAGGAACGTGTAGAGCTAATTAAACAATCTACTTCACATATTCCAGCTGTACGAGTAGAAAGTTACCAAGGGTTGCTTATGGATTATGCTATAGATGTAAAAGCCGATGCAATCATACGTGGTTTACGAGCTGTTTCGGACTTTGAATATGAGATGCAAATTACTTCTATGAACCGAGTCTTAAATGAAAATATTGAAACGTTCTTTGTTATGACGAACAACCAATATTCATTTTTAAGCTCTAGTATTGTAAAAGAGGTAGCTAAATACGAAGCAACAATTGATGATTTAGTTCCAGCTCCTGTTGCTGTCGCGCTAAAAGAGAAATTCCGCTCAAATGAATGAGCGGAATTTCTTTTTGTTACATGATCAGTAATAACTCATCGTTAGACACGTGATGTGGCTTTCTCTTAGAAGAGTCTGCTTACACACTCTTTATTCTTCGCCACAATAAAATGGTGTATAGAGATAGAGAGAAGATGGTAATAATTGGTCCAAAGGTCACAAACCATTGATAAACAGACGATGCGATTTCTTGCACATTTTGCTGAAATACAGGTATTGCAGTAGATGGGACGTCGTTATATTGAAATTTAGAAAATACCACTTTCCATAACACTAACGTAATGATACTTGCAAATACGCCGTGCATAATTCTTGCCATAAAGAAAGGCTTAAATCGAATATCTGTTTCTGCTAATATACTAGCAACTTGTGCTTGGACACTAAAGCCACTAAATGCAAGAATAAAGCTTGTCACAATCGCTTGTTGAAGTAAAGTGGCTGTCTCCACCTGACTAGTTAATTGACTTCCAAGAGTTATTTCAAAGATTCCGGATATATAAGCCATTGTCATAGCTGGATCTAATCCCAATAAAGTAAAAATAGGCTTTAAGTTTTCAGCAAAAAAAGGAGTAACGTGTAGTAAAAAGAGTAGTTTATTCAATACAGAAAACAAAATAATAAAGCCACCAATCATTAGTAATGATTGAATGCTAGAAGAAACAGCCTCTCCAAGTAACTTTCCAATAGGCTTATTGTTATTCATCCGAGTCTTATGCATGACTCGTAACGCTTCTTTAATCGAAAACTTAGATTTATCAATAGGATGATCAATTTCATCTCTTCCATGAAATCGCATAAACATACCAACAAAGATATTTCCGGCATAGTGAGCTATAGCTAGTAAAATTCCGAGTGTTGGGTTAAAAAAGAATCCGACAGACACAGCACCAAAAATAAACAATGGATTCGAGCAGTTTGTAAAAGAAACTAATCGTTCTGCTTCAATTCTAGTTAAGGTTCCTTCCTTTCTTAACCTAGCTGTTAATTTTGCTCCGGAAGGGAAACCAGATGCCATACCCATTGCCCAAACAAATCCCCCAACTCCAGGCACCTTAAATAACGGTCGCATTAGAGGCTCTAACAGGATACCAATAAAGCGAACAACACCTAAGCTAATCATCATTTCTGAAACAATAAAAAATGGTAATAATGATGGAAAGACTATCTCCCACCACATATGGAGTCCTCTTGTTGAGGCTTGGAAAGAGTCTTGCGGAAATAAAATCAATGAAACAGCCAAAAGTAATACTGCGGATGCGAGTGTAATTGTTTGTACTTTACTTGTAGTAATCAAAAATGTAGCCCCCTACAAAGAAAATCAAAGTTTTATGAATTGTGATCTTAAGTTTGGTAAAATATGATAGACACGAACTTTTATATAATTAAAACCACGTTTTGCTTGTCCTTATCTGTATCAATATACTCATAGGTTTCAAAAATAGACCATACGTTAAGAACAGTGGAATGGAGGAGTGAAGATGGATTATCCGAAAGTTGGATTGGCTCTAGGTTCAGGTGGTGCTAGAGGATTTGCCCATATTGGAGTAGTAAAAGTTCTCCAAGAAGAGGGTATCCCCATTCATTTTATCGCTGGCAGTAGTATGGGGGCATTAGTGGGGGCATTGTTGGCAGTGGGGCATGATATGGACCAACTATATAAAATGTCTAATTCCTTTAGAAGGAAATTCTTCATGGACTTTACTGTACCAAATATGGGATTCATATCTGGTTCAAGAATAAAAGAATTTATTCGTATTTTTTCTCATCAAAAAAACATAGAAGATTGTCAAACCCCTTTGGCGATTGTAGCCACAGACTTAATCAAAGGGGAAAAGGTAGTCTTTAGAGAAGGGCCAATTGATCAAGCTGTTCGAGCGTCTATCTCTATTCCTGGTATATTTGTTCCAGAAAAATGGGATGGTAAATTATTAGTAGATGGTGGGGTCATCGACCGAGTTCCCGTTTCAGTCGTAAGAGAGATGGGGGCAGACCTTGTAATAAGTGTTGATGTCTCCCATGTTAAAAGAGATGCAGAAATTAATAATATTTATGATGTAATTATGCAAAGTATCGACATCATGCAATTAGAAGTAGCTCATAGAAGAGAAATTGATTCTGATATAATGATAAAACCAAAAGTGGGAAAGTATAGCTCAAGAGCCTTTACAAATATCCAAGAAATTATCAGTGTTGGGGAAGAGGAAGCAAGGAAGCACTTGCCAAAAATTAGAGAAGCAATAGAGCATTGGGGGGAACATTTGAAGTGAAAGGCAAAAAAGCAGGCTTCATTTTTTTACTTTTATGTATCACTGCATTTCTTGTATTATATCCACTACCTTACTACATTTCTAAACCAGGATTTGCACATGAATTGGATGGAGTAGTAACCGTTCAGGAAGCGGATGAGGATCGTGGTCAGTTCTTTTATACAACCGTTTCCATGATGAAAGCCACACCGGTGACCTATTTAGTAGAAAAAATGAAAAATAGTAATAATATGGTTCCGATAAATCAAGTTAGATTAGAAGAAGAAACGGATGAAGAGTTTCATGTACGACAATTACAGTACATGAATCAATCCAAAAACCATGCTATCCAAGCTGCGTTCAATAAAAGTGGCGATATCTACGAAGAGGTGACCAATGGAGTCTATATTCTTGGAGTGATTGGAACTGCACCTGCAGCGGAATTCTTAAAGGCTGGTGACTTGTTACTGAAGGTAGATAACCAAACAATATCTTCATCAGAAATGTTTATCTCTTATGTACAGAAAAAGTCAGAAGGTGACCAGGTTTCGCTACAAGTCATGCGAGGAAAAGAAACGTTTTCTGAAACAATTTCTCTTACTACTTTAGAAGAGACAGGGAAAATTGGCTTAGGTATCTCATTGGTAGAAGATAAACAAATAAAACCTGAACGAAAAGTCACATTTCAAACAGATCAAGTTGGTGGTCCTTCTGCAGGGCTAATGTTCGCGCTAGAAATATATAACCAACTAGTACCAGAGGACATCTCTAACGGCAATTTAATAGCAGGTACAGGTGAACTGTTCGAAGATGGTAAAGTCGGAAGAATAGGTGGAATCAAACATAAAGTAGTAGCGGCTTCAAGAGCTGGAGCAGAGTACTTTATTGCTCCAAATGATAAGGTGAGTCCCGAACTAACAGAAAAATACCCAGAAATCAAAAGTAATGCTAAAGAAGCAGCGGAAGCAATAGAGGAAGAAGGATTAAAGATTAAATTATTACCAGTAGAGTCATTTGAAGAAGCACTTCAAGTACTAGAAAACCTACCTAAGAAATAAAAAAAGCTGTTCCTAAAGTGAGATTAATCGCTATGGGAACAGCTTTTTTTGAGGTTTAACCAGTAAAAAGACATTATGGGAACGGGATGTTACTTGTGCTTAGTTACGTCTCTTTACTTTTGGATAAAGGGTATTTGCTTAAATTCTCGTGCACCTTCCGCCACCTGCATAGTGGACAAATATCCTAATGAATAGGCATATGCCGCTCGTTGATCTATTTGTAGTAAGGATTCTTTTCCTTGAGAGAAAGTTGATAAGATTGGAAGTGTAAATGATTCTTTGTTTTCTTTTATGTATCTTCTACCATTGGAAGATGCAGCTAACAGTCTAGCATAAGTAGGTAGCTTGGATAAATGATGATTTGCTTCCTGTTTATCTATGTGTAAAAGTAAATAAACCAACGTGCGTTGAATTCTATTCCAAGTGTATCTTTTGGTTTTAACTAGTTCCATGAAGTGAGGAAAATGTACTGCATGTATAGCGGCATGTTGGAGTCTTGATTCTAATCCTTCCTCCATACCATAAATGGTTGATAAAACAGGAATTGGTGTAGTGATAAGTTTACTTCTAACTATTGGATACAGTGATTCCCAAGTCATTAATGGTTTTTCGTTTTCTACATATGCCGTTATTTCTGAGTAAGAGCTAGGAGGAACATATTGAGACCATTCCCTGCTATCGTTAAGTATAGCTTTTCTAATAGCAGTTGCAGATGCTATAAAGGAGTGTTCTAATTCTTCATCGTGATAGTTTGCGTGCTTCCTTTTTATCGTTTCCGCTTTTATAAGTGGGTTAATTTTTTGGATAGCTTCTATGTATGCTAAACCTAAACGGTTATTCGGTTGTCGGATATCTAGCATTTGAAGATGATTTTCGGTTGAAACAGATTCGAGTGCTAAATCATATGCTTTTGGAAAAGAATGACCTTCCTGCAAAAAATCTTTTACTTTACAATCAATAGAATGCTGAAATTCTTTTTCTAACTTAATGTGTTCAGTGAAGTCTTGTACTTCTCCATGCTCACTTCCAAAACAAATAGATTTTACTCCTAAAGCATTTAAAATGCCCACACTTCCTCTAGCAAAATTATGGGAGGATTGAACAGCAAATAACGTTGGTAGCTCTATAACAATGTCTACACCGCCTAAGATTGCCATCTTGGCTCTTTCCCACTTCGGTAATAGGGCAGGTTCTCCGCGTTGTAAAAACGCACCGCTCATCACTGCGATTAGAATATCTGCATTTGTTTTTTCTCTAGATGATTGGGCATGAAAGTAGTGCCCATTATGAAATGGATTGTATTCGACAATTAACCCTGTAGCTTTCATTTTTCAACCTCATCTCGACATTTATTTTCCTTTTATGTTATCTTGTTTTAGTAAGAATGAAAAGCTACGCCAATACATAACAGATTGATGATGTTTTAATCGTTACATTTTTGTTTACAATGAAGCGTATCAGTTCTTTTTATAAAGTTGATTATATTTTCTGTGCCGCGGCTGAATGCGCGGCGTAAGCTTTTGTTACGTGACCGGTAACAACTCGGTGTTGACCACGTGATGTGGTCTGATCTTAACCGAGTATCCTTAATAATTACTTAGGTTTTCGTGGTGTCTAGCTTCCGGTGCGCAGATGCTCGGCAAACTCAGATGGCCCTGTGGTGGCTGAGGAGCTGCCTCCTCGGTCCCTCCAAGTTTGCTGCCGCATCTAAACGCGCGCCTTCAGCTTTTCGTGGTGTCTAGCTTCCGGTGCGCAACCGCTTGGGAAACTCTGAAAGCCCTCCGGTGGTTGAGGAACTACCTCCTCGGTCTTCCAGAGTTTCCTGCCGCGGCTGAACGCGCGCCGTACGCTTTTCGTGGTGTCTAGCTTCCGGTGCGCAGATGCTCGGCAAACTCAGATGGCCCTGTGGTGGCTGAGGAGCTGCCTCCTCGGTCCCTCCAAGTTTGCTGCCGCATCTGAACGCGCGCCGTACGCTTTTCTATGATGTAAAGAAAATATATTGACAAACTAATTCTGCAATACTATAATTACTTTTGTTGCATTGGGAGTGATCTTGATGAAATGGTCCACGGTTCAGTTACAAAAATATCGTGATAAAGGGATTGCCATTGACGAACACATTCACATAGCCAATGAAATGAAAGCACTCAATCCGGAGATTCTTGATGTGTCCCCTCTACACGTAAAAGGGCGCGGAGATGTATCAGCGGATTCAGTATCCTTTCATTTAACCATTGAGGGAACTTTGGTTTTACCTTGTTCTCGGACGTTGGTAGATGTAAATGTTCCCGTTCATGTTGAAACAAGAGAGACTTTCTTATTAAAGACCTCTATGTTTGATGAAGACATGATTGATCGTCAAGAGGAACTACACGAAGTTAAGGGTGAGACAGTAGACCTTCTTCCTATCATACGAGAGATTCTTCTCTTAGAAATACCGATGCAAGTATTTAGTGAAGAAGCAAAACGTTCTGATTCCTTACCATCCGGTCAAGACTGGGAGGTAATGACGGAAGAAGAACGGGAAACGGCTTTGGAGGAAGAGGAACCAAAAGTTGATCCTCGATTAGCCGGTCTTGCTGGATTATTTAACAAAGACAACGAATGATAAAAGGAAATACAATTTTCCTTCAGTAGGTCTATTAAGGAGGTGGGAACAATGGCAGTACCATTTAGAAGAACATCTAAAACAGCTAAACGTAAACGTCGTACTCATTTCAAGTTAGCAGTTCCTGGTATGGTTGCATGCCCTAACTGTGGTGAAATGAAACTATCACACCGCGTTTGTAAATCATGCGGAACATACAAAGGGAAAGAAGTTGCAAGTAACTAATTTTTCTTTGATAAAAGCGTAAAGAGACCATGGCTCTTTACGCTTTTTTTTGTGCTAAAATGTAAGTTGGAAGTACAAATGAAGGAGTAGGGATCATGGACTATCGAGTAGAATTACAAGACGATATATATACATTTACAATAAATAGACCTAATAAACGGAATGCCATAAGTTTATCTGTGTTACAAGGATTAAAACAAACGATTGCAGAAATAAAGAGCACTCCTACAGTGAAGATGTTAATCATCAAAGGCGAAGGCGAAGATGCATTTTGTTCTGGTGGAGATGTAGAATACTTTCACCAATTTGCTAAAGGAGAAGAGATTAAGCCAATATTTCTTGAGGCTGCAGCTATTTTATTTGATCTAGCAACGTGTCCAATCCTTACTATTGCAGATTTAGAAGGACACACTTTAGGAGGTGGGGCGGAACTTGCTGCCGCCTGTGATCTTCGAATACTGAGAAAAGGGTCAAAAGTAGCGTGGATACAAGGAAGGATTGGTATTTCCACAGGATGGGGAGGAGCAAACTTATTATTTGAAAGAGTCAATAAACCATATGCCATGAAATGGTTGACCTCTACAAAAGTAATTACAGAAGAAGACCTAATACACTCTGGCTTCATACAACATATCTATGAAGATTCTAAAGAACGAAATGAGATAATAGCAAATTATAAGCAACAACACGTAGAGGTGATTCGATCCTATAAGGCTACTTTGGTGGATGGATTACATAGTCATCTAGTAGTTAACATGAAAAAAGAGGTAGAGAGGTGTTCTATGTTGTGGGAGAACCCTACGCATATGGAAGCGGTAGAACATTTTCTTTCAAAAAAACAATAGTGCGTGGTAAAACATTTATATGAAACCAAACTTTTATCCCATCTTTTTTAGTCTATGAGTTCTAGTATGAGCATACGTATGAACAAAAGGGAAAAAGGGGGAACTTAGAATGGTTTCAACAAGACAAGATGCTTGGACACAAGAGGAAGATTTACTATTAGCAGAAGTAGTATTACGTTGTATTCGGGAAGGTGGAACTCAACTTCAAGCATTTGAGGAAGTAGGAAGAAAACTATCAAGAACAGCAGCTGCTTGTGGATTTAGATGGAATTCGGCAATTCGTAAACAATATAAAAATGGTATTGAAGTAGCAAAAAAACAAAGGAAAAAAGCAAAACACGCTATCCATCATTCTCACTCCTTACCAGATAAAGAAAAGCCATTACAGGAAGAATCGAAGGAAGCGGACCTTCCCTTTAATTTCAATGAAGTTGTAACGTATCTTCGTTCGTTATATGAAAAAGCTACTGATGAAAACGGAAGATCTTCTGAAGATGTAGAGAAGCTATTGGTTCAATCGAGAGAACAGGAAGAAGCCTATAAGTCTTTATTAGCGGCGTATCATCAATTAGAAGATGAATATAAAGAACTAATTGCCTTTTTGGATAAAGCGCTAAACAGAACTACGTCTAAAGAAACACCTTTAACCATTCGTTCTAATGGATACATTCAGCGCTAAGAGAATCTATTACTTAAGTAAACTAAAAAATATTAGGGACAGTAAAAAGCCCAGCCGTACCCCAAAAAGTTGGGGAAAGCTGGGCTTTTTATTTTTAAAAATTAAGAATAAATGGCGTACATGGTTACATAGCTTCGTCTGTTAAAGAAGAACTATCTGCAGGTTGCCATAACAATGGATTTTCTCCTAAATCTCTTTCCATTTGATAGTCCGCGCTTGTAAAGCCAAGAGAAGTCCAGAATTCGTGTGATTGAACTCTTGGGTTAGTTTTTATCGGCAGGTTAAATGACTTAGCATAATCTACTAAAGCTTTTCCGTAACCTTTTCGTTGGTATTGTGGTAAAACTTCTAATTTCCATACCTCTAAATAATCTTGAGGAGGATTAAAGTATTTATCGTATTTAGCATCTCGTTTATAGAGGCTCATACGTGCGACTAGTTTGTCTCCAAAATAGATTCCGTAAAAAGGAGAGATACTATCGTTTTCAATAATATTAGATTGTAAGTCCTCCATCATTGATAGTTCTTGAATTCCATATTCACGAAATTTTTTAAATTCTTCTAGCGTTTTATAGTTTACATGTAAACGTTCTACTTTCATCACTCTATCCCCTTTACAAACTTATAGTATAGTCCCCTACATGCTTGAATACAATGTGTTGACGGCTACTTAAATTGTATCCGCTTTCACTTGGTGTGGCAAGAGAAACAGAGGTTAATGCCATCTAATTAAGAGTATTCGTATACTAAAATTATCAAACTTTTCAGTTAGTTGCAACTATCGTTAAGGATGTGATGAGGTAGTGAAATGGTTAATTGTAAATCGGGGAGAATGTGCTAGTAGGATTATTAGGACAGCGAAAAAGTGGGGAATTGAGACCGTCTGCGTTTATAGCGCTATTGACCAGCCTTTACCGTATGTAAAGGAAGCGGACCATGCTGTTTTACTGCCAGGGAATAGAGCTGATGAGAGTTATATGAACAAAGATGTTATTATTTCCATTGCTAAAGAGTGTCATGTCGATATGATCCATCCAGGATATGGGTTTTTATCCGAAGATCCTTCGTTCGCTCAAATGGTTAGAGATAATGGTATGGAATTTATTGGTCCTTCGAAGTCTGCTTTAGAGCTCTTAGGTAATAAGCGAAAAGCGAAAGAACAAGCTGAACAACTGGGAATTCCAATTATACCTGGGGTGTTAACACAAATAGAAAGCGATGAAGATATTGAGCGCTTAGCAACTAGTATTGGCTTTCCTCTGATGATTAAAGCGGTTATGGGTGGAGGAGGTATGGGTATTGTCCAATGTTCAAATTTGAATGAATTAAAAGCAAAGTGGCTTCAAGTGGAGAAGTTATCTCAACGTCTATTTCATTCATCCGAATTGATTTTAGAGAAATATATCGAATCTGCTAGGCATATAGAAGTACAAGTTATCGGTGACAAAAATGGTAACGTAATGACGGTAGGGGAAAGAGAGTGCTCTATTCAAAGAAGGCGACAGAAGTTAGTGGAAGAAGCTCCTGTTAAGAGTATATCTGAATCATGTTTAAGAAAGTTACGTGAAGCGAGTATCTCACTTGCTACTTCTATCGAATTTTACGGCATAGGTACTGTAGAGTTTTTAGTTACCAAAGATGAAGAATACTTCTTTATGGAAATGAACCCAAGGCTTCAAGTAGAACATGGAGTTACAGAGTTGGTAACAGGTATTGATTTAGTAGAAACACAATGGAGAATAGCAAATGGAGAGTCTATAACAGGTCATCAATCTGACATTCCTCATAAAGGACATGCAATACAAGTTAGGGTATATGCGGAAGATTCTAAAACTGGATACCCATCACCAGGTAAAGTCAGTTACTGTAGTTACGGAGAAATAAAGAATAGAAGATTAGAAAGAACTTATGAAACAGGTACCACGATTCCTCCTTTTTATGATCCGTTAATAGCGAAATTGATTGTTTTCACTAATACTCGGTTAGAAGCCATAACGGAATTAGAAAAATGGTTAACAGAGTTGGATATTCAAGGGGTAAAGACGAATATTGATGTCTTACAAACTATTTTATGCCACAAAGATGTAAGAGAAAACAGCATTTATACAGCGTGGTTACAAACTATTTAGGGGGAAGAGAAATGGAAATGAAATCACCAATGACTGGTACGATGTATAAAGTAGAAGTTTCGGTGGGAGATCATATTACAGTGAACGATGTATGTTTTATCTTAGAATCTATGAAGATGGAGATACCAGTACAAGCAGAACGACAAGGGAAAGTAATATCTATTGAAAAAATAGAAGGCGACTTCGTCCAAGAGGGGGATGTGCTGCTAGTATTGGAGGTAACAGAATGAATCAAGAATGGAAAGAGTGGAGAGAAAAGATAGAAGAGGCTGGCTGGAAGTCACCTAATCAATCCAATAGTGCATCCGAAAAATGGTCGGTTAGAAAGAGAATTGAAGCATTAGTAGGGGAGACGTTTGTAGAGGACGGGTGGAACGCTAATCTACTAGATGACAAACTTCCAGCAGATGGGGTTGTGACTGGAATGGGGAAAATTGGTGACCAGAAAGTGTGTATTATTGCCAATGACCCCAAAGTGAAAGCTGGATCGTGGGGAGAAAAAACAGTAGAAAAAATGATACGTCTTCAGGAGACAGCAGAAAGATTAAAGTTGCCTATCTTTTATTTAATTGATTCTGGTGGAGCTAGAATTACAGATCAATTGAAAATGTTTCCCAATCGAAGAGGTGCAGGGAAGATATTTCACCAACAAATAAATTTATCTGGATATGTACCTCAAATATGTGTGTTGTTTGGTCCGTCCGCTGCAGGGGGAGCTTATATTCCTGCTTTTTGTGACATTGTCATTATGATAGAAGGAAATGCTTCTATGTACTTAGGGTCTCCAAGGATGGCGGAAAAGGTAATAGGGGAGAAAGTTAGTTTAGAAGAGATGGGCGGAGCTAGAATGCATTGCACAATTAGTGGGTGTGGCGATGTTTTAGCACAGAATGAAGAAGAAGGTATTGAGCTAGCTAAGAAATACGTCACTCTGTTAGCGTCCTTAAAAACTAGTGGGCTGCCACCAAAAGTCGGGGAGAGAAAGCTTTCAGAAATTATTCCAAATCATGAACATGCTCCATTCTGCATGTATCAGTTCATTGATGGCTTGGTGGACGAAGATTCCTTCTTTGAGCTGAAAAAGTTATTTGCTCCAGAAGTCATTACCGGTTTTGCTAGAATAGATGGTAGATTAGTTGGAATTATTGCTAATCAACCTAAAGTAAAAGGTGGTGTACTGTTTGTCGATTCAGCTGATAAAGGAGCAAGGTTCATGCAACTTTGTGACGCCTATTCCGTACCGATGTTATTTTTGGCGGATATCCCAGGATTCATGATTGGTTCTCAAGTAGAAAAATCAGGTATCATTCGTCACGGTGCTAAGTGGATTGCGGCAATGAGTTCTGCAAACGTACCAAAAATATCCGTTATTGTCCGAAAGGCATATGGCGCTGGGTTGTATGCTATGGCTGGTCCCGCGTTTGAACCAGATTGCTGCATAGCTCTACCATCAGCAAAGACTGCTGTAATGGGTCCGGAAGCGGCAGTGCAAGCAGTCTTTGCAAAAAAAATAGAATCCATTATCGATCCATCTGAGAGGATAGACTTTGTACAACAAGAAATAAATAAATATCGAGAAGATGTGTCGCTAGAAAGAGTAGCAGATGAAATGATTATTGACGATGTAGTCCAGCCGGATGATTTGAGAGATTCATTGATAAAGCGTTTTGCTTTTTATGAAACCTCCAATAGAAAAAGATTAGAAAAAAAGAGAATGATTTTTCCAGTTTAAATAAACGTTAGCTACTAAAGGGGGACTAAATCACTTTTAGTAGCTTTTTTTCTTTGTTTTAACAGATAATTTGGTAAAATAGACTCATCATCTATTTAGCAGCTTTAGCATCTAGGAAAGGTGAGGGCAAAATGAACATTACGATTATTGGCGGTGGATCACTCGGCCTACTGTTTGGATATTTTTTAAGCTTTTCTAACAAAGTAGAATTTGTTGTGCGTTCAACTAAACAATATGAGTCTTTAACTCATAATGGCTTGCTTGCAGAAAGAAGAGAGACTGTAAAAAAAGCAAAACATATACATACAAATCTTTTATTACCTCGTAGTTACAAAACTGATTTAGTTATTGTAGCCGTTAAGTCCTATCATATATCTTCCGTTTTACCGCTTATTCAACAATACGGACCGCAAACACCCCTATTATTTATTCAAAACGGAATGAGTCATTTAACCGATATTAAGCAACTCCCTCACGGAAAAGTCGCGTTAGCAACAGTAGAGCACGGTGCAGCAAGAAAAAATGACTATACAGTCCGCATTAATGGAATTGGGAAAACTAATTTGGCAAATTACAGAGGAGAAATGAAAGACCTTCTTTTTTCGGTATTCTCGCCTCTAGAAAATGAATTTCCATGGGAATGGAACGAGGATTATGAAGTGATGATGGCGAAGAAATTAATAGTAAACGCTGTCATCAACCCTTTGACAGGCGTTTTAAAATGCAAAAATGGTGTTTTACTAAATAATCCGCACTACACTTCCCTTACAGAAGGATTGTTTAATGAGGTTATGACAGCCTTCCCAATGTTAAACAAACAAGAAGAGTGGCGAAATTTAATTGGAATCCTTCAGTCAACCAAAGATAATACATCTTCCATGCTTTCAGACTTGATTCACAATAGGAAAACAGAAATCGATGGCATATTACTACCCATTAAGAGTAAAGAAAGACCTTTAACTGAAGCGTTATACCATGCCATAAAAGGATTAGAAAAGGAGAGTGTGTAAGTTAGTGGAAAACATTGTGATATTTATTTTGTTTTTATTTATTATTGCGCCGTTATTTGTATACATAATTGTTTTTACCATTGCAAAACAATTAACAAAAAAACACAAGAAATCTGTAACGTTGGCATTAGACATGACAACTGTATTTCTAGTGGTGGGTGTTACCGTTCTTTTTTCCTCTATCTTTCAGTATCCTTTAATTTGGTGGAGCATGTTATTATTCTTACTTTTAGTAGTTATCCTAGCGGTTCATCAAAGGCTTACGAAAATAGATATTATTTATCCTGTTATCTTGAAGAGAGTATGGAGAATTCATTTTTTGGTATATGCCATAGCTCACTTTTTACTAATTATCACAGGAATTGTTTTTTCCATTAGAAGCGGATTGTAAGCACATTTTTTTCTTTTCCTAAATTGGAGTGCTATACTTTAGAAACGAATGCCTGTAAAGAAAGGAAATCCCGACATGCAACTGGATAAGATCAGAGTAGAAGAAAAAAATCTCTTCTATCAAACATATGTAAATACACCTAGTAAACTAGCCTCATTCTTTGATTATGGTGTGACGGATGAAGAGTTAAAACGTCGTGCTGGCGACTTGAAAAATAGAGAGTACAATCGAGAAGATTTAGCTGATCATATTAAGTCTTTCATGGGGAAGTATCACTTAACTCAAATGTTCAACAGTCTTTGGAAAAACTGAAAAAACCTGATAGCGTAGTAGTAGTCGGAGGACAGCAAGCTGGAATTCTTACTGGTCCAATGTATACGTTACACAAAATTATTTCTATTATTGTATTGGCTCGACAGCAAGAAGAGAAATTAGGGATACCAGTTGTTCCAGTATTTTGGATAGCTGGAGAAGATCACGATATTCTAGAGGTTAATCATCTATTTGTTGAAAAAGATAAAAAGCTCAAAAAACTTCAAATAGCTCCTAATACCCTATCTAAAAAAATGGTTTCTGATGAAATAATTAGCCAGGATGATTTTGAAAAAGTATTAAGAGATCTTGTTGAATCACTTGGTGAAACACAACATACTAAAGAGCTGGTGAAATTTTTGCGCTCTAGTTTTAAGGAGAACAACACGTATACCGAATGGTTCTCTACGTTGATCAATACTTGGTTTGCTGACTATGGTTTGTTGCTAATAGATGCAGCTGATTCTTCTATTCGTGCATTAGAGGTACCTTTTTTCCATCGGTTGATTGATAAATCTTCTGAAATTACGAACGCTGTTTTAGATCAACAGGAAACTTTATGTGCTAGTGGATATCAGAAGACATTAGAGATTAAGGAAGACGCAACAAATTTATTCTTATATGAAGACCAAGAACGAGAGCTTTTATCATTTGATAAAGATAAAGCAGCTTTTGCTTCAAGTAGCAAAATTTATACAAAAGAGGAACTTAGACAACTCGTAGAAATAGCTCCTTCTAAACTCAGTAATAATGTTGTCACACGACCATTGATGCAGGAATTTCTGCTACCAACCCTAGCTTTTATTGCTGGTCCAGGAGAAGTGTCCTATTGGGGAGAGTTGCAGACTGCTTTCCATGAAGTAGGGTTTACTATGCCTCCTGTTGTCCCTAGACTTCACATTTCCTGGGTAGATAGGAGAATGGAACAGAGCTTGAGAGATCTGGAAATGCCTATTGAACAAGCAATTAGTGGTGAGGTTTCTGTTAAAAGAGAAAAAGCGTTTAAAGCTTTGCAAGACCAAGAACTTTTACATCAGATAGATCATATGAAAGAAATGTTTGATAAAGAATTTGCGGCAATCGAGGAACGCATTCAATCCAAACACACATCTTTAGTTCCTATTATGAAGAAGAACAAAGAGTATCACTATCGCCAATTAGATTTCTTGATAAATAAATCAGTCAAACAAGTGGAACGAGACCATGCTGAATTATTAGAGAGATATAATCGCTTGGAGAGAATGCTGCATCCGTTTGAAGGGTATCAAGAACGAATTTGGAATATTACCTACTTTTTAAATAAGTATGGGTTTTCTATCATCCCAAAACTGATGGATCAACCATTCGAATTTAAAGGAGATCATTATTTGTTACTGATGTCAGGTGAATAAAAGTTTCAAAAAAAAGAGGTTGAAATCACGGACTATATCGTTGATTTCTGCCTCTTTTTTTTGTGCTTGTGTAAGGAACTTTTTTGGAATAGCACACAAAGTTGTTGGAGAGAAAATGATGTGTAAGGTGTCTTGGTTGTTCAAGAAAACAACCATCAATCATCTGACACTAAATGAAAAACGTTACTCCATTTTACCCCTTTTTAAAAAAATCTTTTCTCCACTATTCGCCAAAGGGAGTGTTTTTTTGTGATTACATCCTAGTATTCTCTAACTTTTTACAGCAATTGTAAGAATAAAGAGTGAAATTGTCTACAAAAGACGAAGGAAAAATCGCATAAACTAGAGGGTTTTCCTTACAAAAAAGAGAATCGAGAAATTAGTGGTGAAAAGTGGGGGGATGTGGTACATTAAACGTAGAAAGTGGGGGAACGGATATGTTTATGGGTGAATTTCAACATAACATAGATCCAAAAGGCCGACTGATTATCCCAGCTAAATTCCGTGAACTACTTGGGGAAACCTTTGTAATCACAAGGGGACTAGATCAGTGTTTATTTGGCTACCCTCTAAATGAATGGCAAGTTGTTGAAGAAAAGCTGAAAAAGCTACCCATGACGAAAAAAGATGCACGTGCATTTACTCGATTCTTTTTCTCTGGTGCATCTGAATGTGAACTGGACAAGCAAGGAAGAGTAAATATACCAACAACGTTAACGTCTTATGCAAAACTAGACAAAGAGTGTGTTGTAATAGGAGTATCAAGTCGTATTGAAATATGGGATAAAACAACATGGGAATCTTATTTTGAAGAATCAGAGGATTCTTTCGCTGAAATTGCAGAGAATATGATTGATTTTGATATATAAACCATGCAACTTGTCATCACAGAAGAAGAAGAAGGTGTTAGGAAGAATGTTTAATCATACAACAGTACTATTAAAAGAAACGGTTGATGGTCTAGCTATCAAACCGAATGGAATTTATGTAGATTGCACGCTTGGTGGAGCCGGTCATAGTAGCTACTTGTTAAGTCAGTTATCTGATGAAGGGCATCTTTATTGTTTTGACCAAGATGATGCTGCAATAGCTCACGCGAAAAATTTGTTAGCTCCATTTGAAGGTAAATTTACTATTATAAAATCAAACTTTCGATACATCTCAGAAGAGTTAGAGAAATTGGGTGTAACAGAAGTGGATGGTGTGTTATATGATCTAGGTGTTTCATCTCCTCAGTTAGATACACCAGAAAGAGGATTTAGTTACCACCATGATGCACCACTGGATATGAGAATGGACCAAGATGCAATGCTATCAGCTTATGATGTGGTAAATCAATGGCCATATGAAAGACTTGTATCTATCTTTTTTAAATACGGAGAAGAGAAGTTTTCTAAGCAAATTGCACGAAAGATTGAAGCGGCAAGAGAAATCGAACCGATTAAAACTACCGCAGAATTAGTGGAACTAATAAAAGAGGGGATTCCAGCTCCTGCTAGAAGAAAAGGTGGACATCCTGCCAAAAGGATTTTTCAGGCAATACGGATAGCAGTAAATGATGAGTTAGGTGTTTTTGAGGAGTCTCTTGAGAAAGCAATTTCTATTTTAAAGAAGAATGGACGTATATCGGTTATTACTTTCCATTCACTAGAAGATAGAATTTGTAAATCTACCTTTAAAGAGAAGTCATCTGGCCCAGAGTTACCACCAGGTCTTCCAATGATTCCAAAAGAGTATGAACCAGAGCTTAAACTAATTACGAGAAAACCCATTACGGCGAGTGAAACCGAATTAGAAGAAAATAATAGAGCAAGATCTGCCAAGCTTAGGATTGCAGAGAAGAATAAATAAAAAAGGAGGAGTTAATCGTGAAAAATTCAGCGGCAAAACATATAGATACATACTCACAACCAGTCGAACAACAAACAAAGTTAACTAAATCTGTTTCCATACCTAAAGTGAAAAAAGGAATAACACCTGGTGAAGGGGTTCTGCTTGTATTATTCCTTGTGTTTTTTGCCGTGATTGGCACGAAAGTAGTCGCGGTTTCTTCTTCTGTATATGAAACAAACGCAGCAATCCAAGAGACGAAAAGTGAAATCGCTGCACAAGAAAAAGTAAATACTGATTTAAAGATTGAAGTTAGTGAATTAAGTACATACGAAAGAATATGGGAAAAAGCAAAGGCTAGTGGTCTTGAAATAAATGAAAATAATGTAAAGGTCGTGGAAAAACCATGAACAAACGACCAGGTATGAATAAAGGAGCAATGGGACTAGCAATTTTTTTCTCTGCGCTCTTTTTTCTTTTATTCGGGAGATTTATATTCATTCAAGTGACAGGAGAAGTAGATGGAAGAATCCTTGCTGAAGGGGCTGAACGTCTTTATAAGAGAATGGAAACCATAGATGCAAAACGAGGTACCATTTATGATGAAAATGGTGAAGTGATTGCGGAAGATACATATTCTTATAAAATCGTAGCAGTTCTAGATAAATCCTTGGAAAATCGTCATGTAGAAGATCCTGCGGATACTGCTGACAAACTCGCTCCAATATTAGATATGGAAAGGGAAGACCTATACAATAGGTTATCAAGTGATAAGAAGCAAATTGAATTTGGATCTGCTGGAAGAGATTTAACACCAGAGCAACGCAAACAAATTGAGGAACTTAATATAACCGGTATCAACTTTATTAGAGATGCAAAAAGATTTTATCCTAACGGAGTCTTTTCCTCTCACTTAATTGGGTATGCACAACCTAAAGAAAATAAAGATGGTGAGATAGAATATATAGGTCAAATGGGGATTGAGCAAACATATAACGACATGTTAACAGGTGTTGATGGGAAATATAATTTTCAAGCGGATGCATGGAATATCATCCTTCCAAATTCCGAAGAACTTTTGGAAGAGCCAAAAGACGGAAAAGATATTTACATGACATTAAATAAGCACATTCAGACATTTTTAGAAGATGCTATGAATCAAGTACAACAAGAATATGAGCCAGTCAAAATGATGGCAATAGTGGCAGAAGCGAAGACAGGAAAGGTCGTAGGATTAGCGCAGCGTCCCACTTTTGAAGCAAATACAAGGGATGGAATAAACAATTCGTGGCACAATGAAGTAATAGAAAGCTCCTTTGAACCAGGTTCTACAATGAAAATTTTTACTCTAGCTTCTGCTATTGAAGAAGATAGTTTTAATGGTAATGCAACGTATAAATCAGGTACATACCAGATTGGTAGCGATAGAATCAGAGATCATAATGGTGGACGTGGTTGGGGAGAGATTACCTATTTGGAAGGTTTTCAACGTTCCTCTAACGTAGCCATGGCTAATCTACTAAATAATATGGGACATGAAACATTTAGAAAATATTTAGATAAATTTAGATTTGGTGTTCCAACAGGAATTGAGCTACCTGGAGAAGCATCAGGTTCAATTGTATACAATTATGAGTTAGATAGAATTACAACTGCGTTTGGACAAGGTACAACCGTTAATGCTTTACAGATGGTACAAGCAATGACGGCTATTACAAATAACGGAAAAATGATGAAACCTTATCTAATAGATCGTATTGTGGACCCTTATACCCAAAAGGTGAAAGAAACAAAACCAACTGTTGTTGATACGCCAATTTCCAAAGAAACTGCAAAAAAGACGTTAGATATCATGGAGACGGTTGTTTCTTCTGAAGCTGGTACAGGGAAAGCGTATCAATTAGATGGATATTCCGTTGCTGGTAAAACAGGTACAGCGCAGATATGGGATCCCTCTACTAATCGTTACATGAAAGGTTGGGATAATTATATCTTTTCATTTATGGGAACAGCTCCAGCTGAAGACCCAGAGCTAATTATGTATGTGATGGTGCAACAACCAAATTTAGACGATGAAAAATATGAAAATGGTGCTGTACCAGTTTCTAAAATATTTAATCCAGTAATGAAAAATAGTCTACAATATTTGACTATTACTCCCACTACTGCAAAAGCCGCGAAAACGATTGAATTACCTAGCTTTGAAGGAAACAAAGTAACGGATGTCCAAAAACAACTAGGTGAAGAAGGGGTTCAAACAATTATTATAGGTAATGGCTCAAAAGTGACACATCAATTACCTGTTGAAGGAGAGAAGATTTTAGCAGGAGGCAAAGTCATACTAAGAACAGACGGTGATTTATCTGTTCCCGATATGATTGGTTGGTCTAAAAGAGATGTGTTGAAAGTAGCGGAGATTGCCGAATTACCTTTTAATTTTGTGGGACAAGGGTATGCTGTTAAACAAAGTTTAAAGCCTAATTCTCCAGTAAAAGAAGGAGATCCTTTGGTAGTCAACTTTAATACGCAAGAACAAATAATTAAAGAAGAAAATAGAGAACCGAAGGAACCGGAAGAGGATGCACCTTTAAACTAAATATAAATAATCTTATCTCTATTAAAAATAGATTAAGAGAACATAGATAAACAGGTGCGTTCTTATAAAATGCACCTGTTTTTTTATGTTAAAGGTATTTGATTGCTTTATAAATTGCTACATGCAGTCACTTTGGTGTTTGTTTTTGTAACTCTAAGTTTTACTATATGATTTACCACAAAAATACCGTTCTAACTCACAATGGTACAAGCATACATTCTAAAGAATGGGTAAGGGAGGTACGTACGAATGGCGAAAAGAGTGTCTAATGTTACAGTGAGAAAAAGACTTGCCTTTGTGTTATTAGCAGGATTATTAATTTTTTCTATTATTGATATTCGACTAGGTTTTGTGCAATTGGTGAAAGGTGACTGGCTGATGGACGGTGCGCGTGATCTTTGGGGAAGGAATATAAAATTTGAACCAGAAAGAGGAAAAATTGTTGATAGAAATGGTGTAGAATTAGCCACCAATCAAAGTTCACCTACCGTTTATGTTGTACCAAGACAAGTGAAAGATCCAGCTTCGACAGCGGATGCTCTTGCTACAATATTAGGGGCGTCTAAAGAAGAGATCTATAAGGAGATAACAAAGAAAGAATCAAATATTCGATTAAAATCAGGGAGAAAGATTTCCTACGAACTAGCCACAAAAATAAAAAATCTAGACATTGAAGGGGTCTATGTAGCGGAAGACTCCACTCGATATTATCCTAATGGGAGTTACCTTTCTCATGTACTAGGCTTTGCTGGTATAGATAATCAAGGTTTAATGGGTCTTGAATTAGAATATGATAAGGAACTTAGTGGAGAAGTGGGGAGTGTTCAAATATACTCGACTGCTAAGGGAGAGAAAATGCCTGGAATGACAGATGATTATGAAGAACCAAAAGATGGACTGAATTTAGGCTTAACTATAGACACCAATGTACAAACCATTATTGAAAGAGAACTAGATTTAGCCACTGCTAAATATAATCCTGACGGGGCAGTTGCGATTGCTATGGATCCTAACACAGGAGAAATATTAGGGATGTCTAGCCGTCCAACATTTAATCCTAGTAATTTTAGAGATGTATCGCCTGATATTTATAATAGAAATCTACCGATTTGGTCGACGTATGAGCCTGGGTCGACATTTAAAATAATAACTTTAGCTGCAGCTCTTGAAGAAGGTAAAGTAGATTTAGAAAAAGAAAAGTTTCATGACCCAGGTTATGTTGAAGTGGCAGGTGCTACACTTCATTGTTGGAAGCGAGGGGGCCACGGCACACAAACATTCTTAGAAGTTGTGCAAAATTCTTGTAACCCGGGTTTTGTTGAGTTAGGACAGCGTTTAGGTAAAGAGAAACTTTTTGACTATATTCATGACTTTGGTTTTGGAGAAAAAACAGGAATTGACCTTCAAGGAGAAGGAAGCGGTATTCTATTTAAGTTAGATAGAGTTGGTCCTGTCGAGCTAGCAACTACCGCATTTGGTCAAGGTGTAGCTGTTACACCAATTCAGCAAGTTGCAGCAGTAGCAGCTGCAGTAAACGGTGGAACGTTGTATCAACCGTTTGTTGCCAAAGAATTGACGGATCCTAGAACTGGTGAAACAGTTATGCAGAAATCACCAGTCGCAAAAAGGAAAGTCATTTCAGAGGAAACCTCTAAAGAGATTCGCTACGCATTAGAGAGTGTTGTTGCACAAGGTACAGGTAAAGGTGCGTTTGTGGAAGGGTATCGTGTAGGTGGAAAGACAGGAACAGCCCAAAAAGCAGTAAATGGTAGATATTTAGAAAATAACCACATTGTTTCATTTATTGGTTTTGCACCAGCGGATGACCCTCAAATTGTCGTATATGTTGCAGTTGATAATCCTAAAGGAACTGTTCAATTTGGTGGAGTAGTAGCAGCTCCAATTGTTGGGAACATTATTGAGGATAGTATGATGGCTTTAAATGTAAAACCAAGGAAGGATCAAATTGAAAAAGTTCCGTCACCCATTGACCCTCCTACTATTGAAGTGCCTGATTTAACTGGAATGACAAAAAAAGAAATCATTCAACAATTTTGGGATCTAAAATTAGACGCATCAGGTGTGGGTGAAAAGGTCATTTCACAAAGTCCATCCGCAGGGACGAAAGTAGCAGCTGGATCAACAGTAAGGGTATTCTTAGGAGAAAATTAGTAGGAATGCGTTTTCAATTTTTCTAATATAGGTCAAGAGAGATATTTTCAAGGGGAGATGGTGATTTTCATAGCATCTCCCCTTATTTTTCGATAAAATGGAAGTTGGTATGATTTATTTTTTGAAAGGACGTTTTAAATGAATATTCATGAACTTGTACAATCCCTTCCTGGTGTTCGCTTTGAAGGTGACAATATTAATATAACAAGTATTGAACATGATTCTAGAAAGGTACAAAGTGGGAGCTTATTTGTATGTGTTAATGGATTAACAGTCGATGGGCATAACTTTGTAGGAAAAGCTATTGAAAATGGAGCGGTAGCTATTGTAGCAGAGAGAGAAGTCGATGCTACGGTACCGGTAATCATGGTGAATGACTCTAGCCGTTCCTTAAGCATACTAGCAGATACATTTTACAACTCTCCAACTTCTTCTTTTTCTTTAGTGGGAGTAACTGGAACAAATGGTAAGACGACAGTAACTCACTTAATTGAAAAGATTGCGAAAGATCGTGGAGAGAAAACAGGGTTATTAGGAACCATGTATCGTAAAATCGGTGAGAAAGTACTTCCTTCCACCCACACGACTCCAGATGTCGTAACGTTGCAAAAGACATTTTTAGAAATGAAAGAAGAACATGTAACGGTAGCTGCTATGGAGGTTTCTTCCCATGCATTAGTACAAGGTAGAGTTCATGGTTGTGATTTTGATGTTGCTGTTTTCACTAACTTGACCCAAGACCACTTAGACTACCATGGAACAATGGAGGAGTATGCTCATGCAAAATCTCTTCTTTTCTCCCAACTAGGGAACGCATATAAAAAACCATTGAAGTATGCAGTTATTAATCTTGACGACGACTACGCTGAGATAATGTTACAAGCAACAGCTGTCCCTGTTTTTACATACAGTTTAGAAGACAAACGTGCACACTTCTCTGTAACTAACATTCAAACGTCTAATACAGGTACAAAATTCACTCTTCATTCACCTGAAGGTACAAAAAGAGTCACTATCCAAATGGTTGGGTTATTCTCTATCTATAATGTTTTAGCGGCTCTGGCAACAGGTTATGCATTAGGATATGACCTAGATGAGATGATTGTTTCACTTGGTGAGGTGAAAGGTGTACCTGGGAGATTCGAATTAGTGAATGCAGGGCAAGACTTTACTATTATTGTAGATTATGCCCATACTCCAGACAGCTTAGAAAATGTCTTATCTACTATTAATTCATTTGCAAAACAACAAATTATTACTGTTGTAGGTTGTGGTGGAGATCGTGATCGTACGAAAAGGCCAAAAATGGCAAAGGTTGCAAGTGACCTTTCATCTAAAGTCATCTTAACTTCTGATAACCCAAGAACAGAAGACCCCGAAGTAATTTTAGAGGAAATGTTACCTGGTGTGACAAAGGATAATGCTTCTGTCATAGTAGATAGAAAAGAAGCGATTGAAAAAGCAATCTCACTAGCTAATCCTGGAGACATTATCTTAATTGCAGGTAAAGGACATGAAACGTATCAGGAAATAAATGGGGTTAGAACAAACTTCGATGATCGAGAAGTTTCCAAAGAAGCAGTAGTTTTTACTCAAAAAAATAAATGACTTCTTCCAAGTAGGACAGTCACATAAGATACTAAGTAGATATGAGGGATTAGAAATGATTTGTATTGAACGAACAAACATGAAGCAAAGAAAGGAGAAGACACATGCTTGAACAAGTTATGATATTCACATTAGTAATGGCATTCTTAGTAACAGTTGTCTTATCTCCTTTCTTTATTCCGTTCTTAAGAAGATTAAAATTCGGACAAAGTATTAGAGAAGAAGGACCTAAGTCACATCAAAAGAAATCTGGTACTCCTACAATGGGGGCATTGTTTTTATTCTTTCCATTGTCTTAACTACCATTGTTATGACAGGGAAATTTACAGACTTAAGTGCACACACAATGATTCTATTATTGGTATTAGTTGGATTCGGCTTGTTAGGATTTTTAGATGACTTTATTAAGGTAGTACTAAAAAGAAACTTAGGTTTAACTTCTAAGCAAAAGTTGTTTGGACAGATAATAATATCCGTCATCTTTTTCTTGGTTTTAAAACAAACAGGGTTTGATACTACTATAAGTATCCCTTTAACGGAAATTTCATTTGACCTTGGATGGCTGTATAGTCTGCTAATTATTTTTTGGCTAGTTGGATTCTCAAATGCAGTAAACTTAACAGACGGATTAGATGGTCTTGTTTCTGGTACTTCTGCTGTTGCATTTGGTGCTTTTGCAGTATTAGCCTGGAATGCAAGTCAGTTGGATGTTGCTATTTTCTCTATTGCAGTGGTAGGTGCTGTTTTAGGTTTCTTAGTATTTAATGCTAATCCAGCCAAGATCTTTATGGGAGATACAGGTTCGTTAGCTTTAGGTGGAGCAATCGCTGCAATTGCTATTTTAACTAAACTGGAAATTTTACTAATTTTAATTGGTGGAGTTTTTGTCATAGAAACATTATCCGTTATCATTCAAGTTGCTTCATTTAAGTTAACAGGAAAAAGAGTGTTTCGAATGGCACCACTTCATCATCATTATGAATTAGTAGGATGGTCTGAGTGGAGAGTAGTTGTGACTTTTTGGGTAGTTGGTTTACTATTAGCAGCTTTAGGTATTTATATTGAAGTGTGGGTGTAAACAATGAAAATGATAAGCGAATATACACATAAAAAAGTCTTAGTTGTGGGTTTAGCGAAAAGTGGCGTTAGCGCTTCTACCTTATTACATTCGTTAGGAGCATTTGTAACCGTAAACGACTTTAAGCCTTTTTCCGAAAACCATGATGCTCAATCCTTATTAGAAAAAGGAATTACTGTTATTTGTGGCCATCACCCTGTGGAACTGTTAGAAGAGGGTTTTGAATTAGTTGTAAAGAATCCTGGCATACCATATAACAATCCAATGATTCAAAAAGCAGTTGAAAAAGGAATTCCAGTAATTACAGAAGTAGAACTGGCTTACCAAGTATCAGAAGCTCCAATCATTGGAATTACAGGTACAAATGGCAAGACCACTACAACTACTCTATTATTTGAGATGTTAGTAGAATCAAATAAGCGTCCGTTGATTGCCGGTAATATCGGTACTGTGGCTTCGGAAGTGGCAAAAGACGCTACGAGTGAAGATACGATGGTAGTGGAACTTTCTTCTTTCCAACTCATGGGGATTCAAACGTTTAGACCAAGAATTGCAATCATCACAAATATTTATGAGGCACACTTAGATTACCACGCTTCTCTAGAAGAATACGAACAAGCTAAAATTGCTTTACTTTCTAATCAAGTAGAGGAAGACTGGGTAGTTTATAATGCGGATCAAGAACATGTAGACCGATATGTTCAAAGTGCAGGTGCTCAAAAAGTTCCTTTTAGCAGAAAGAAAAAAGTAGATGGTGCTTATGTTGATAGAGGTTTCGTGTACTTTAAGAATGAAGAAGTGATAGCGATAGATGAGATTGCTTTAGCTGGTACACATAATTTAGAAAATGTTCTTGCTGCTACTGCAGCTGCCTTAACATGGGGTAGTTCTTTAGAAGCTGTCAGAACTGTTCTTCGAAGATTTAATGGTGTGAAGCATCGAACGCAATTCGTAGCAGATATTCAAGGTAGAAAATTCTACAACGATTCCAAAGCAACCAATATTTTAGCAACAAAAAGTGCATTAGAAGGGTTCACCACTCCTGTTGTTTTACTTGCTGGAGGATTAGATCGAGGAAATGAATTTGATGAACTAATTCCCTACTTTAAAAATGTAAAAGGGTTAATTACGTTTGGAGAAACAGCAGAAAAACTTGAACGCGTTGGGAAAGAAGCGGGGATAAAACACATTCAACGTGTCGATAATGTGGCTAAGGCTGTCCCTGTTGCTTATGAAATATCAGAAGAAAATGATACTATTCTTCTTTCTCCAGCTTGTGCAAGTTGGGATCAATATAAGACTTTTGAGATTCGTGGTGATATTTTCATAGATGCGGTGCATAAACTGAAATAAGGGCTTGTCCGCAAAGATCAAACAGGGCGAGCGCTAATTTGTTGCTCGAGGTGTCGCATTTATGCCCTTTAAAAAATCGAATCCAGACTTTATTTTATTGCTAGTAACATTTACGCTATTGGCGATTGGCCTCATTATGGTTTACAGTGCTAGTGCCGTTTGGGCTGATTACAAATTTAATGACTCTTTTTACTTTGCTAAAAGACAAATGCTCTTTGCTGGTGTTGGAATCGTCGCGATGTTCTTCATTATGAACGTGGAATATTGGGTGTGGCGAAAGTGGTCAAAAGTATTGGTGATTATTTGCTTTATTCTACTTGTAGCCGTTTTGATACCTGGTGTAGGGATGACAAGGAATGGGTCTACGAGTTGGATTGGAGTAGGAGCCTTTTCTATACAGCCTTCTGAATTTATGAAACTTGCGATGATTGCCTTTTTAGCCAAGTTTTTATCAGAAAATCAAAAGCATATTATTACAGTGAAGAAAGGCCTATTCCCATCTTTAGGATTAGTTTTTCTTGCTTTTGGAATGATCATGCTTCAGCCCGATTTAGGGACAGGAACTGTAATGGTTGGGACATGCGTAGTTATGATCTTTGTAGCGGGTGCTAGAATCGCGCATTTCGCATTTCTTGGGTTACTGGGAGTCGCTGGTTTTGTTGGATTAGTACTTTCTGCACCATACAGAATGAAGAGGATTACCTCTTTCTTAGATCCATGGTCTGATCCATTAGGTAGCGGGTTTCAAATTATCCAATCTCTATATGCTATTGGACCAGGTGGATTGTTTGGACTAGGATTAGGGGAAAGTAGACAAAAGTTCTTTTACTTACCGGAACCACAAACTGATTTTATATTTGCAATATTAGCAGAGGAACTCGGGTTCATTGGAGGCACACTCATCTTGTTGCTGTTTGGGGTATTGCTTTGGAGAGGGGTAAGGGTAGCATTAGGTGCACCCGATCTCTATGGTACCTTTATTGCAATAGGTATTATCTCTATGGTAGCTATTCAAGTAATGATCAATGTAGGTGTTGTGACAGGGATGATGCCAGTTACAGGTATCACTCTACCATTCTTGAGTTACGGTGGTTCTTCTTTGACATTAATGCTAATGGCTGTAGGTGTTCTACTGAATGTTAGTCGATATGCTAAATTGTAAATCACGTACATCTTTAAAACTGTAGTACGAAAGAGGTTGGGACAATACTAAAAAAGGTACATTCGGAAAAAACGAATGTACCTTTTTTGCGCTGCATTTGAATTAATAATATTGCAGAATTAGTGCTTTTATTGAATATTTTTTGGGATTGGAGCGGAAGGGGGCGACTCCTACGGGAAAGGTGGGTTACTGAGACCCCACAGGAGCGTACGCAAAGTGATGCCGTGTCCAGCTGAAGCGGAAATCCCGGTGCAGTAACTTTTTGGTTTAATTTAGCAATAAAAAATTACGTAAGAACACAGACAATCTAAAAAAGAATATACTAAACACATGAAAAATGTTCCTATTTGTCCATCGAAGTAGCTATTTTTTCTATTCTTATAGGATCTAAAGTGTGTTTCGTGCATTTTTTTAGTATAATGACCTGTATACATTGAATGTCTAAGAAAAGGAATGTCTGAATTAGGAGTTGTTATTGTGAAAGAATGGATGAAAGAAATTCAAAATGCTAACGTAGGTATTGTAAAAATAAATGAAGAATTAGCAAGTCACACTACTATGAAGGTTGGAGGACCAGCAGATATTCTAGTTGAGCCTGATTCATTGCAGTCTTTAAAAAAAGTAATGGAGATTGTAAGAAAACACAACACACCATGGACAGCTATTGGAAGAGGTTCTAATCTTCTAGTTCACGATGGTGGAATTGAAGGAGTAGTGATTAAGTTAGGAAAAGGAATTGATCACCTGGAGGAAAATGGGGATAAAATGGTGGTTGGCGCAGGATATTCCCTTATTGTCTTAGCTACTCAATTAAGTAGGAAAGGCTTAAAAGGTCTTGAGTTTGCAGCAGGGATTCCAGGATCTCTTGGTGGAGCGGTCTACATGAATGCAGGCGCTCATGGTTCTGATATGTCTCAGATTGTTACGAAAGTACACATTCTTTTTGAAGACGGAACAATGGAATGGCTAACAAACGACGAAATGAAGTTTGCTTATAGAACATCTGTTTTACAACAAGAAAGACCTGGAATTGTACTAGAGGCTGAATTACTTTTAGAGCCAGGAGATAAAACAGAGATTACAGACCAACTGAAAAAGAATAAAGATTATCGTAGAGATACACAACCTTGGAATCATCCTTGTGCTGGAAGTATTTTCCGTAATCCACTTCCAAAATACGCAGGTCAACTTGTTGAATCTAGTGGGTTAAAGGGTCATCAAGTTGGTGGGGCAAGAATATCTGATATGCATGGGAATTTTATTGTGAATGCAGGCGGTGCTAAAGCTCAAGATGTGTTAAACTTAATTCAACATATAAAAGGAAAAATTAAGGAAGAACATGATGTGGAGATGCATACAGAAGTAGAGATTATTGGTAGAGAATCAAAAGAATAATCACCATATTAATTTAACGGGTAGAGGGAGTGTAATCGCGGGATGTCAGAGAAAAAAATAGTGCAATTAGAAGACCGCGTACCCAAATTAAAAGTTCAACGTAGAAGAAGGGCTAACCGACGATTTTATGTTTTGGTATTGATTCTTTCCATACTAATTGTTGGGGTTGCGTATTTGCAATCCCCTTTTAGTCGTGTTCAAGCAATTAACATAAATGGGAATGTTTTTTTAACAGATGAGGAAATTTTGGGTGCTATCGCTATTTCACCTGGAGACAGTATTTGGAGTATGAAAAAAGAAGCTGTCATTACACAACTGAAAGAACAACCAGAAATAAAAGATGCGATAATTGAGCGTAAATTACCTTCTACACTAACTATTACAGTAACGGAATATCGACCTGTAGCATTTGTTATGGAAGAATCAGAATTTGTCCCCATCCTAGAAACTGGACAACCTTTAACAAAAGGTAGTGACGCAATTCAAGCGATTGACGCCCCATTATTATCAAACTTTAAGGATAAAGCTGTTAGAGAGAAATTAGTAGAAGAATTAAGTAAATTAGACTCATCCGTGCGATCGTCTATTTCAGAAATAACGTCTACGCCACGTGAAACAGATCCATATAATATTACTATGTTTATGAACGATGGTTTTGAAGTTAGAGCATCGATTTTAACATTTCGTGAAAAGTTAAATTATTATCCAACGATTGTTAATCAGTTAAATCCTGATATTAGAGGGTATATAGACCTTGAAGTTGGGACGTTCTTTAAATCGTATGAAACACCTCAAGTAGAAGGGGAGGGGACTAATGAAGAAGAGAGTAGCGAGTAAACAAGTAATATTTGCTATTATCTCTCTTGTATTAGGTTTTATATTAGCCTTTTCTTACAGTGCGGCAAGGGAAAAACTAAGTGGTGCACCACCTGTTTCGAACAGACAATACCTAGAAGAAGAACAGTTAAGAGCAGATTTAATCGGGATACAAGAGAAGAATAGACAATTACAACAAGAATTATTTCTACAACAAGATTCTTTACGAGAGATGGAACAAGAGTTTTCCAAGGATACACAAGTATACAGAAATATGGTGGAAGATGCAGAGAAACTAAGGATGTATCTTGGGAAAGTGAAGATTAGTGGTGCAGGTGTAAATGTTACTTTAGAAGATGCGGAATATGATCCGAGTGATCCTAATGTTAATAATTATATTGTACATGAAAGGCATGTATTTAAAGTAATTAATGAATTATACATAGCTGGTGCTTCGGCAGTTGCAATAAATGGACAAAGAATTTCACATCAATCCTACATCGTTTGCACTGGACCGGTCATTACAGTAGATGGTGTACAACATCCGGCTCCTTTTGTCATTTCGGCAATTGGGGATGCAGATGTCTTACTTTCTGCCTTAAACTTAGTAGGCGGAGTGAAAGATCAATTAGTAAATGATCAGATTGTGGTGAAATTAGAACAAAATCAAAATTTGACTTTTGATGCAGTTTTTCGTGAGTCCTAAAATAATCATGTGATGAAAGGGAAGTTAGAATGAAACGAAAAATTAGCACACGCTTCACTCTTATAACTTTACTAATAGGCTTTATGGTTGCTATCCAATTTCGTTCCGTTCAAAGTCCAGAAATCCGTGATACAAGAGATATATGGGAACTCAGACAAGCTATTTCGGAACAGCGAGCAATTCAATCACAACTTCTTGCAGAAGTTAGCTCAGTAGAGTCAAATATTAAAACATTTGAAAATGAAAGAGTAGATAGCAAAGAAGAAGCATTACGTAAAACGTTAGACAGTTTAGAGAAAGAAGCAGGACTTACTGAGGTAACTGGACCAGGTATAATGTTGACATTTGAACCTTTGAAAGAAGAGCTTCTATTTGGTCAAACTACACCTTCTATTACTCCTGAATTACTAGATCGACTGGTGAATGAGTTGAATTTATATCAAGCGAAAGAAATTTCTATTGATGGACAAAGAGTCATCAACACTACTGTGATAAGAGACATAAATGGAGAGACAAAAGTGGATAACCATTCATTACGATCTTTTCCTTTTACTATTATAGTACTTACACGTGATATGAAGTCAGCAAACGAACTTTATAATCGAATTAGTGTTGCAAATGTCATTGATGATTTTTTTATTGATAATTTAACGGTTAGAATTGATGAACCAAAACGCGGTTTAACAGTTCCAGCTTACAATCAACCATTAAGAATTCGCCATATGGAAATAGTAGAAGAAAAAGGAGAATAAAGTATGTGGCTGCCGATTTTAGGTTTAATAATAGGAATTGTACTAGGCCTTTCCGCAGATATTAGTGTTCCTGACCAATATTCTAATTATTTATCTATTGCTGTACTTGCAGCTTTAGATACACTTTTTGGAGGTATAAGGGCCCATCTACAAGGAGTATATGATGATAAAGTCTTTGTTTCGGGTTTCTTTTTTAACATTATCTTAGCAGCAAGTTTAGCTTTTCTAGGAGTACATCTTGGTGTAGACTTATATTTAGCGGCTGTATTTGCTTTTGGAGTTCGACTATTTCAAAATATAGCAGTAATTAGAAGGCTAGCAATTACAAAATGGTCCTCAAAAGTTGAAAAATGATGTTAAAATAGCAGGATAATTTCTATAAACGTCGAATTAATTAGAAAAGTCATAGTTATAACAATTTTTCTTTAATCAGTTAAACTTCTTTTACTAGTAACTGGTTAAATATGTTATACTACTATCTGACAAATAGTAAATTTAGATAGTAAATGTTAATGTAAAGATATTAAAAGGAATAATGATCTTTTGATCATGGTCATGCGCGTGAAGGAGGTGCCGCAGAATGAACAACCAAGAATATTATATTTCGTTAGACATCGGTACATCCAGCGTAAAAGTGATACTCTGTGAGATGGTACAAGATTCATTGACCATTATCGGTGTTGGAAATGTTCGTTCTCAAGGAATTAAAAAGGGATTAATAGTAGATATGGAAGCTACTGTTCAATCTATTCGAAAAGCTGTAGAAAAAGCGGAAAGAGTAGTTGGAGCAACTATTCGTGATGTTATTGTCACCATACCTGCTACACAAGCAACTATACAACCTTCTGATAGTTTACTTTTATTACCAGAACAAAATCACGAGATTACTAGTGAAGATATTGGTAAGGTTATAGAAGGTGCACAAATTATTTCTATTCCACCGGAAAAAGAGATTATTAACTTTGTACCGGAACAATTTCTAGTAGATGAAATTGATGAAATATTAGATCCGCGAGGAATGACTGGTAAAAGATTAGAAGTAGAAGGCTTCCTTACATTAACATCTAAAACGATGTTACATAACATGCTTCGTGCAGTTGAGAAAGCAGGTTTAAATACGCTAGATATCGTCCTTCAACCATTAGGTGCCGGAATGATGGCACTGTCAGATGACGAGAGGGAACATGGCGTAGCTTTAGTGGATATCGGTGGAGGTTCTACAACCGTCTCCCTATTCTATCGTGGGCATTTACAACATACCTTCTCCATTCCAATTGGAGGAGAGAGAATTACTAGTGACCTAGCTATAGGATTATCTACATCTCAAGATGAAGCAGAGTTAATAAAACGAAAATACGGTCATGCCTTTGTTGATGATGCTTCTGACGAAGTATATTTTAGTGTACCTAAAGTCGGAAGTGATCAACATCAACAATTCAATCAAGTCGAAGTGGCTGATATGATTGAAGCTAGATTAGAAGAGTTGTTTTATTTTATTCAAGACGAACTTGCTAGGTTAAATGTAAGAGACTTACCTGGAGGGTTTGTTTTAACAGGTGGGGTAGTAAACTTACCCGGTGTATTGGACTTAGCTCAAGAAGTATTAAAAAACCGAACCAGAGCTGCAGTTCCAGATTATCTTGGAGTGCGTGAACCAGAATACACAACTAGTATAGGAACGATCTTGTTTGCTCACCAAATGGCCAAGCTTCAAGGTATTTCCTTAACAGTTAATACTTCTCCAAACTCTGAAAGTGGGGAAGTCAAATCAAATAAAAATACGAAACCAGTAAAACAAAAGAACACAATGCAAGATGAAGAAAAAGACGATAAACCTTCAGCAATGAAGAGATTGTTAGGATACTTTTTTGATTAATTAGTAAAGAAGATTTGTTCGTGTAATGATCACGAAATAGGAGGATCAGTCATGTTGGAGTTTGATACGAATCTAGATCAATTAGCTACAATTAAAGTTATTGGTGTCGGCGGTGGCGGTAACAACGCTGTAAACCGAATGATTGAACATGGAGTTCAAGGTGTAGAATTTATTGCTGTAAATACAGATGCACAAGCGTTAAACCTATCAAAAGCAGAAGTGAAAATGCAGATTGGTGCAAAATTAACTCGTGGTCTTGGAGCAGGTGCTAACCCTGAAGTTGGGAAAAAAGCAGCTGAAGAAAGTCGTGAGCAAATCGAGGAAGTTTTAGGCGGAGCGGATATGGTATTCGTCACTGCTGGAATGGGTGGAGGAACAGGAACTGGTGCTGCACCTGTAATCGCACAGATTGCAAAAGAACTTGGAGCACTTACAGTTGGTGTTGTTACAAGACCATTTACTTTCGAAGGTAGAAAGCGTCAAACACAAGCAGCAAATGGAATCGCAGCAATGAAAGAAGCTGTTGATACACTAATCGTGATTCCTAATGATCGTCTACTAGAAATCGTAGACAAGAGTACTCCAATGCTTGAAGCATTCCGTGAAGCGGATAATGTTCTTCGACAAGGTGTACAAGGTATCTCTGATTTAATTGCTACTCCTGGATTAATCAACCTTGACTTTGCTGATGTGAAAACAATCATGTCTAACAAAGGGTCTGCTCTAATGGGTATTGGTGTAGCTACTGGTGAAAACCGTGCGGAAGAAGCTGCGAAAAAAGCTGTTTCCTCTCCATTACTAGAAACAAAAATTACTGGAGCACAAGGTGTCCTAATGAATATCACTGGTGGTACAAACCTTAGCCTTTATGAGGTTCAAGAAGCCGCAGATATCGTAGCAAATGCTTCAGATGCAGAAGTAAATATGATTTTCGGATCTGTTATTAATGAAAACCTAAAAGATGAGATTGTCGTAACTGTTATCGCAACAGGCTTTAACGAAGAAGCTATTCAAATGTCTTCAACTAGAGGTGGAAAGCAAACCATCATGGGTGGAGCTCGTCAGACACAAACAAGACAAGAAGCTGCCCCTGTTAGAGAGGAAGCGCCAGTGGAACAGCCAACGCGTGCTGCTAATTCATCTTCTCAAGAAGAAGCGTTAGATATTCCAGCGTTCCTACGAAACAGAAACCGTCGTCGCTAATGTAATTCAAGAACTAGCAGAGAACGAAAAATTGGAAATTATAAAAAAAAACAGGTGATTCTGATATGATTCACCTGTTTTTTTTTATGGATAATTTCAAAAACAGAAATTATGATTCAATACAAAATCCCTATGCAATCAAAATTAATTACTTCTCCTAATCCGACAATATTAGCACCTTCAAAATAGTAGTCTGACAGAATTCGCCCGAACTTCTAAAAAACTTCATAAAAACTCTCTCATAATGTGACAGCATTTCCCATACAATTTTAATAAGATAAACCTATACACTTTCTACTAGTAAATTTGGCAACTCAATTTAGGAGTGAAAAGGATTGACCATTTACGCTGATGCTATCTGGGTATTGAACTTTGGGATGGACAGCCTATTACTATGGATGACAGCTAGATTCTTGAAGCGGAAAATAGGTGTTTTAAGAATTTTGTTAGGTGGTTTTATTGGATCTTCCATTGTACTATTCTCGTTTTTTCCTTCATTAGACTGGACGCAAAGTATACCTAGTAAAATTGCTTTATCTTTTCTTATGATACTAGCTACTTTTGGTCGTTCTAGAATAAAGACCTTCCTTAAGAGACTTTTTACATTTTATTTAGCAACATTTTTAGCAGGAGGTGCTTTGTTAGGTATTCACTACTTGATTACTTTCGAATTGTCATTTCAAGCAGCATATCATTTAGCGAACCAAAAGGGATTTGGTGATCCAGTAAGTTGGTTGTTTATTATTCTGGTTTTACCTCTTGTTTGGTTTTTCTCAACTGGAACAGTTCGTACATTAGAAACAACTAAAATTCAACATGACCAAAAATTTACGGTGAGTCTTTCGTTAGGAGAATTTCATTGGAAAGGGACTGGATTATTAGACACTGGTAATAAAGCGTGTGATCCCGTTTCTGGTACACCAGTTATTGTTGTATCTATAAAAGATTCAAAAGAGTTGTTTCCAAAAGAATTTGTTCATTGGGTATCTCAAGAAGACGAGCAATTACATCACTTAGAAGAGTTATCCGATTCCCTAAAAGATAAAATTAGAATGATTCCGGCAACATCGTTAGGTAGACAAAACCAGTTATTAATTGGATTTAAGGCAGATGAGGTAGAAATTCTCTCTGAAAAAGAATATATGCGTGCTAAACGCGTTTTATTAGTGTTTACCATGAGGTCATTATCTGCAGACAAAGAATTTGATGTCATTTTACATCAGAAAATGTTCCAAGAAGCACAGGTGATATCAGAAACAGAAATGATTGCCACATTATCTTAAAGGGGGAGTTAACATGAAAACATTGCGCTTACGTTTACAGTATTTTTGGACAAAATTATTAATGAAATTAGGGATTAAGTCTGACGAGATATACTACATTGGAGGAAGCGAAGCACTTCCACCACCTTTGTCTAAAGAAGAAGAAGAATTATTGCTCGGTAAATTGCCAGGTGGGGATAAAACAGCAAGATCTCTTTTAATTGAACGTAATTTAAGATTGGTAGTTTACATCGCTAGGAAATTCGAAAATACAGGGATAAATATAGAAGATTTAATTAGTATTGGAACTATTGGATTAATTAAAGCGGTCAATACGTTTAATCCTGAGAAAAAAATTAAGCTTGCTACATATGCATCGAGATGTATTGAAAATGAAATTTTGATGTACTTAAGAAGAAATAATAAAATCCGGTCGGAAGTTTCCTTTGACGAACCGTTAAATATCGATTGGGATGGAAATGAGTTACTGTTGTCAGATGTGTTAGGTACGGAAGAAGATATAATAACAAAAGATTTAGAGGCGAATGTAGATCGTAAACTATTGTTTAATGCGCTACATCAATTAACGGAGAGAGAGAAACAAATCATGGAGCTGCGTTTTGGTTTGCAAGGACAGGAAGAGATGACACAAAAAGATGTAGCCGATTTACTGGGTATCTCTCAATCATACATTTCCCGCCTAGAAAAAAGAATTATCAAGCGTTTGAAAAAAGAATTTAATAAAATGGTTTAAAGAAGAGGCTGAGACCAAAGTGAAAAGGTACATTCGAAATAACGAATGTACCTTTTGAACGTTTTATATTATAAAACTGCAGAATTAGTGCCTATACATAATAAGTCTTTGGTATTGGAGCGGAAGGGGGCGACTCCTACGGGAAAGGTGGGTTACTGAGACCCCACAGGAGCATGAACTACCGCGACGAGAGCGATGTCTAGCTCCAGGTGCGCAGATGCTCGGCAAACTCAGATGGCCCTGTGGTGGCTGAATTGTGGGACCTTCTGCTAAATACCGGTGACATCACGTCACCAACGCAGAAGACAGTACCTCACGTACAAGCCCTCGGTCCCTCCAAGTTTGCTTCCGCATCTAAACGCGCGCCTTCCGCTTTTCAATACAGCAACCCACCCCGTGGAAAGCGTCCCCCTGGAGCGGAAATCCCTGTGCAGTCTCTTTTGGTTTTTTCATAGCCACTTTTAATGACTAGTGTTAACGAAAAACACATTATTTCTATCTCAATATAAAATTTTCCAAGATATTTTTTCTATTTAAAACCCCTTATATAACAAGAAAAAAGGACGAATTAGAATGACTTGGATTTTTGTTTGATGTTGGACATACTGCATAAAAATTCCTCCCAAGGAGATACTGACCTTGAACATCAGCTCCTAGTGGGAGGGAAACATCATGACAAGAAACAAAGTGGAAATCTGTGGAGTAGATACGTCGAAGTTACCTGTATTAAAAAATGAGGAAATGCGTGAGTTATTTCGTCAAATGCAATCAGGTGAGACGTATGCTCGAGAAAAGTTAGTAAACGGAAATTTACGACTTGTTCTTAGTGTAATACAAAGGTTTAACAATCGAGGAGAATTTGTGGATGATTTATTCCAAGTTGGATGCATTGGGTTAATGAAGTCTATTGATAACTTTGATTTAGGACAAAATGTAAAATTCTCTACTTACGCTGTACCGATGATAATTGGAGAAATAAGACGTTACTTACGTGATAATAACCCAATTCGAGTGTCTAGATCATTGCGTGATATTGCTTATAAAGCACTACAAGTAAGAGAACGTTTAATGGCTTTAACTTCTAAGGAACCTACTGCAGAAGAAATTGCAAAAGAGCTTGATGTGTCACATGAAGAAATTGTATTTGCTTTAGATGCTATCCAAGATCCTGTTTCATTGTTTGAGCCTATTTATAACGATGGAGGAGATCCTATCTTTGTCATGGATCAGCTCAGTGATGAAAAAAATCGTGATATTCAATGGATTGAAGAGATTGCTTTAATGGAAGGCCTTAGAAGGTTAAATGAACGAGAGAAACTAATTATTAGGAAACGTTTCTTTCAAGGGAAGACCCAAATGGAAGTCGCTGATGAAATTGGAATTTCGCAGGCACAAGTATCTCGATTAGAAAAAGCAGCTATTAAACAAATGAATAAAAACATTCAGTGAAGACTTGAAATGCTATTTAAACACATGAAATCCAGTTGTAATAAGGATTTCATGTGTTTTTTCTATTTGGGTATGGTAAACTGAATGTAAAAATGAGTTGGTGATAACGATGAATCAAACGTTTCACTTAGCTGATCCATCTTTTTTCGTCATACAACCATGGCGTAACGTAGAAGGATTAACAGCAGGCTTTACAACTAGAAACGGCGGAGTGGGAAAACAAGCTTTTAAATCCAACAATTTAGCATTTCATGTGGAAGATGACTCTAAAACAGTTAAAACAAATAGAGAAAGGTTATCTTTAAAGTTGAATTTTCCATTGCAGGATTGGGTCTCTGCAAAGCAAGTACATGAAGCAAGTATTTTAGAAGTAAAGTCTTCCCATAGAGGACAAGGTGCTACAGAACTTACTTCTGCTTTACCTAACATCGATGGATACTGGACAAAAGAAAAGAATATTTTATTAACCTCTGCCTACGCAGATTGTATTCCGCTATATTTTTTACATAAAAACAGCAATAAAATAGGTCTCGCTCATGCTGGCTGGAAAGGTACAGCAGCTGGTATAGGAATTAATTTACTGAAAGAGTGGGAAAAAGAAGGAATTCAGCCTTCTGAAGTGGAAGTTGTCATTGGACCAGGTATTTGTTCTGCTTGTTATGAGGTTGATACGAAGGTCATTCAAGCAATGGATTCGTGGCTTGATGCAAAAAATAGAAACAACCTTATTAAACAAACTAGTGAAAGTCATTTTCACATCGATTTATCTGGTATCAACGAGCTACAATTAATAAATCATGGAGTTAACCCTTCATTCATCTATCGTACAAATTTTTGCACTTGTTGTGATGATTTATTCTTTTCTCATAGAAGAGATCAAGGGACAACGGGGAGAATGCTTAGTTTTATTGGATGGAAGGTGTAAAAGATGCAAGTAAAAGATAAAAAAGCTGTTATCGACAAAAGAATTTTGGAAGCATGTACGCGTGCAAATAGAGATAGAAAAGACATTCATGTTATTGCGGTAACCAAGTATGTTTCTAATGAAAGAACGCTAGAGGCAGTTCAAGCTGGTATACAGCATCTTGGTGAAAATAGAATTGAAGGGTTGCTAGCTAAGCAAAACGTGTTAAAAGAGGAGAAACAGCTCGAATGGCATTTTATTGGTACCTTGCAATCTAGAAAAGTGAAAGAAGTTATTGGTAGTGTAGACTACATTCACTCTTTAGATCGTATTTCTATCGCTAAGGAAATAGAAAAAAGATCTTTCCACACAGTTAACTGCTTTGTACAAGTGAATGTTTCTTCAGAAGAGTCTAAACATGGGTTAAGTCCAACTGAAATAATTCCTTTTATCGAAAAACTAAGAGAGTTTCCTAAAGTTAAAGTAATTGGATTAATGACAATGGCTCCAAATACTAACGATGAATCAACTTTAAGGGAATGCTTTAAACAATTAAGAGAAATAAGAGATACGATAATAGAAATGGAATTCTCTCATGCACCATGTAAAGAACTATCAATGGGAATGTCTAATGATTTTGAAATAGCGATAGAAGAAGGTGCGACATACATAAGAATTGGTACTTCATTAGTAGGTGAGGAGGAGTAAAAATGGGAATTAAATCGAAATTCAAGTCATATTTTTGGTTAGATGAAGAAGAACTTGATGAAACAGAAGTGGAACAACCAAAACAACCAAGACAAGCAACAGAAGAATCAAAAGTTCAAGAACCAATTCCACAAATAAAGTCTAAGCAAACTGCTAGAAAGGAAAACGTTGTGAACCTACAAAGTGTACAAAAAGCAACAGGAGCAAAAATGGTTTTATTAGAACCAAGAGTGTATGCAGAGGCTCAAGAGATTGCGGATCACCTTAGAAGTAAAAGGGTGGTTGTTGTTAATTTACAACGTGTCTCTCATGACCAAGCAGTAAGGATTGTTGACTTCTTAAGTGGTACAGTATATGCAATTGATGGCGATATTCAACGTATAGGTATGGATATATTCTTATGTTCTCCAGACAACGTAGAAGTATCTGGTTCTATTACAGAATGGGTACAAAATGAGACAACAAATGATATGAGGTGGAACTACTAGATGGATGCAATTGGAAATATTATATTAACATTAATACGATTTTATTCTTATGCTTTAATTGGCTATATCCTAATGTCATGGTTTCCCCAAGCGCGTGAAACTGCGATTGGCCAATTCTTAGCGCGAATTTGCGAGCCATATTTAGAGCCGTTTCGTAAAGTGATACCACCACTTGGTATGATTGATATTTCACCTATCGTTGCAATTTTAGTATTAAACTTTGCTATGGAAGGCGTAGCGGCTGTATTTAGAATGTTCTAAAAAAAGAAGGAAGAAGGCTCCTATACGCCAGATTCCTTCTTTTTTCTTTTGGTTATAATTTTCACGTCCATTTCCATAACGAACTTCCTGATTACTATTTTACGGACTAGTTTGACGAATAAATGTAACATTATATCATGACACTAAAATGTGTTTATGAAGAAAGTAGAGGGATATATGAGTTCTATTTATCAGCATTTTCGACCAGAAGAAGCACCTTTTATAGATAAAGTAACCTCATGGATAGAGCAAGTAGAAATACAATATGCACCAAAACTAACAGACTTTTTGGATCCGAGACAAATGCAAATTGTCCAAATGATGGTAGGAACAAAAGGAGAAGTAAAAGTAGATTTTCATGGCGGTAATGAGACGCTAGAACGAAAAAGAGCGCTACTTTACCCGAGCTACTATCAACCTGTAGAATCTGACTACCAATTACAAGCATTTAAGATTACATATCCCTCTAAATTTGTAACGATAGAACATAGACAAATTTTAGGATCATTAATGAATGTAGGGTTAAAAAGAGAAAAGTTTGGAGATATCCTATTTCATGAAGAGGTGTGGTATTGCATAGTCGCCCATGAAGTAAGTGATTATGTAAGACTGCAATTAAATGCCGTTGGAAAAACAAAAGTGGATGTTAGTGAATGTAGTTTGGTTGAGATCCCCAGTTTTAAAGAGGAGTGGCAAGAGAAAAAACTAACAGTAAGCTCTTTGAGGCTAGATGTCATTGTTTCTAACATTTACTCCACTTCCAGACAAAAAGCAGCTGAATATATTCAATCTGGGCTAGTAAAGGTAAATTGGCAACAGACGGATCAAGTATCATTTGTTTGTGAAGCGGGAGATGTTATTTCTGTTAGGAGAAAAGGGCGATCAACCATAGTTGCCATAGAAGGACATACGAAAAAAGACAAAATTAAAGTAACAGTTGGTGTAAAAAAATAAACAGAAAAAAGAGGATTATTCACACATATTGTCGAAATAAAGTTATAATTAAAGAAATCTTGTTGATGCAAAATCAATAGAATGCAAAATTAGCTGGAGGTGCTATTTATGCCGTTAACACCATTAGATATACATAACAAAGAATTTAGTCGAGGATTCCGAGGCTATGATGAAGATGAAGTAAATGAATTCTTAGATCAAATCATTAAAGACTATGAAATTATTTTACGTGAAAAGAAAGAATTAGAAGAAAAACTATATGGCATGACAGAACGCCTAGGTCACTTTACAAATATCGAAGAAACGTTAAATAAATCGATTATTGTTGCACAAGAAGCAGCCGAGGAAGTGAGAAGAAATTCACAAAAAGAAGCAAAATTAATTGTCCGTGAAGCGGAGAAGAATGCAGATCGTATCGTGAATGAGTCACTTACAAAAGCACGCAGAATCGCAATGGAAATTGAAGAGTTGAAAAAGCAGTCGAAAGTATTCCGAAACCGTTTTAAGATGCTTATAGAAGCACAATTAGATCTTTTAGGAAACGACGATTGGGATACACTAATGGAAATGGACGTCGATACAACGGAGTTAAAACGTCTAGAAGAACAAGAAGTTCCCACTAGATAAGGGAAAGTAATGAGATAATCTTGATTTTTTCTTCTGTTTTGACTATAATCATTTTCATCAAAAGAATTAAATATTGCTAACATGATGATGAGGACAGTAACTTATGGAGTACTTAAAGCGAATCGAGGGTGGTGGAAGCTCGATAGAACGATATAAGCGAACATCACCTCTGAGTATAGAAAGCGAACGGTAACTAGTAGCTGGAAACGACTTGTCCACGATACGGACTCTTGAGTGGTAGTCTAGCTACCATAAGGGTGGTACCGCGGGAGGCTCTCTCGTCCCTTTTTGGGATGAGGGAGTTTTTTTGTTACTTTCATAAATGGGATTTAGCTAATCTCATTTTGCCACCAACCAATACTTATGAACTAACTAAAGGAGTGGAACGCTTTGAATTACAAAGATACATTGCAAATGCCAAAGACGGATTTCCCAATGCGTGGGGGATTACCAACAAGAGAACCTCAAATTCAAGAAAAATGGTCTGAGATGGACATTTACCAAAAGGTTCAAGATAGAACAAAAAATAAACCTATGTTTGTTCTGCATGATGGTCCTCCATATGCGAACGGTGATATTCACATGGGGCATGCGATGAACAAAGTAATTAAAGATTTTATTGTTCGTTATAAGTCCATGTCAGGGTTTAATGCACCATATGTACCTGGATGGGATACACATGGTTTACCAATTGAACAAGCGTTAACAAATAAGGGTGTCAAGCGCAAAGAAATGACGACAGCTGAGTTCCGTAAGCTTTGTGCAGAATATGCGTGGGAACAAATTAATAATCAAAGAGAACAGTTTAAGCGTTTAGGCGTTCGTGGTGATTGGGAAAATCCGTACGTAACACTTGATCCAGCTTATGAAGCTCGCCAAATTAAACTATTTGGTGAGATGGCAAACAGAGGATTCATTTATAAAGGATTAAAACCAGTTTATTGGTCCCCTTCAAGTGAATCAGCTTTAGCAGAAGCGGAAATCGAGTACCAAGATAAACGATCTCCATCTATCTATGTAGGATTTGAAGTTCAAGATGGAAAAGGAGTGTTGGAGCAAGGAACTAGTGTCATGATTTGGACGACAACTCCTTGGACAATTCCTTCCAACTTAGCTATTGCAGTTCATGAGGACTTATCTTATGCGGTTGTATCATCAACTCAAGGGACTTTTGTGGTAGCAGAGGAATTAGTAGCTACAGTAGTAGAAGCAGCAGAGTTAGAAGATGCGAAAGTACTAAAAGTAGTAAAAGGATCAGAACTGGAAGGAGTTCAAACAAAGCATCCATTATATGATCGAGTATCTCCAATAGTGATTGGTCATCATGTTACGACTGATTCAGGTACAGGATGTGTACACATTGCACCGGGTCACGGGGAAGACGACTTTATCATAGGTCAAAAATATGGCTTAGAAGTGTTCTGTCCTATTGATGAGAAAGGTTGTTTTACGAACGAAGTACCTAAATATCAAGGTGTATTCTATGATGAGGCAAATAAAGCCATTACAGAACGTCTTGGTGAGCTTGGTGCATTAGTTAAGCTACAATTCATTACTCACTCGTATCCACATGATTGGCGTACAAAAAAACCAGTGATTTTCCGCGCAACAGCTCAATGGTTTGCATCCATTGATAAAATTCGTGAAGATTTATTAAAAGCTGTAAATGAAACAAGCTGGTTACCTAAATGGGGAGAAACTCGCCTATTTAACATGGTAAGGGACCGTGGAGATTGGTGTATCTCTCGTCAACGTGTATGGGGCGTTCCAATCCCTGTTTTCTATGCAGAAAATGGAGAAGAAATTATTACTCCTGAAACGATTGAACATGTTTCTAACTTGTTCCGTGAGCATGGTTCAACAGTATGGTTTGAAAAAGATGCGAAAGAATTATTACCAGAAGGATTTACTCATCCTGGAAGCCCTAATGGAAAATTCACAAAAGAGCAAGACATTATGGATGTATGGTTCGACTCTGGGTCATCCCACCAAGCGGTGCTAGATGAGCGTTCTGATTTACAATACCCTGCAGATGTATACTTCGAAGGTTCTGACCAATATCGTGGTTGGTTTAACTCTTCTTTAACAACTGGAGTAGCTTTAACTGGTAAAGCACCATATAAAACAGTCATCAGCCATGGTTTCACACTTGATGGTCAAGGAAGAAAAATGAGTAAATCACTTGGTAACGTAATTCTTCCTTCTAAAGTGATGGATCATCTAGGTGCGGATATTTTACGTCTATGGGTAGCATCAGTAGATTATCAAGCTGATGTACGTGTAACAGATGCTAACTTTAAACAAGTTGCGGAAGTTTACCGCAAGATTCGTAATACATTCCGATTCCTATTAGGAAACTTACATGACTTCTCACCAAGTAAAGATGCCCTAGCATTTGAAGACCTTCGTGAAGTAGATCAATTTATGATGGTGAAGTTAAATGAATTGGTAGAAAAAGTTCGTAATCATTATGAAAAATACGAATTCTTAAGTATCTACCATGCAATCAATAATTTCTGTACACAAGAGTTAAGTTCGTTCTACATGGATTTCTCGAAAGATGTGTTATATATTGAAGCTCCTACAAGTCATGAGCGTCGTGCTATGCAAACCGTAATGTATGAAACATTAATGAAGTTAGTAGTTTTAACTACACCAATTCTATCTCATACGACACAAGAGATTTGGGAGTTCATTCCAGAGGTTACTGTGGAAAGTCCACAACTTCTAGATATGCCTGAAGTGGTAAAGTACGAAAATGCCTCCGCATTAGTAGCAAAATTTGATGCGTTCTTAGATATTCGTGATGATGTCTTAAAAGCGCTAGAAGAAGCACGTAATAGTAAATTAATCGGTAAATCATTACAAGCGCATGTAACGATTTACGCGGATGAAAGTGAATTTAATTTATTGCATTCTATCCAAGAAAGTCTTGAACAGTTATTTATTATTTCTGCTTTCACACTGGTACAAGGAAAAGATAAGGCGCCAAGTGATGCTCTAGCTCTAGAAAAAGTAACTGTTGCAGTTGCTCCTGCAAAAGGCGAAACATGTGCAAGAAGTTGGAAAGTTTCAGAAGATGTGGGTCAAGATCCAGATTTCCCTGATTTAAACCTACACAATGCTAAGATTGTAAAAGAGCATTATGCACATTTACTTAACCAAGAAGGATAAGTAATGAAGTGGCCGAAAAGATAATTTGTCTTTTCGGCTTTCTGCATTTAATAGTCATTAATAAGTTTTATCTTGGGATGTGCAGGATTTTTGGCTCATTCGTGTGAAACATAGTTTCACACGCCTTTTAGCATAGCTGAAAGGTAACAAAAAAATACTCAAGCCAGCGAGAGAGCTAGCTTTCTCAAAGGGCTTGAGTACTTTCTTGTTAAATGAGCCAAAAATCATCTATTGTTAAACATTCTATCGCAATAAGTAGTTTCAATTCCTTGGTTGTGCTACAATGCTATGAGTACAAGTTTACAATTGTTAAGTAGGAGTGGACGGAATATGTGGATATTTTATGCGATAGCAGCGTTAGTAGTTATCTTAGATCAATTAACTAAATGGCTAGTAGTACAATATATGGAACTTGCAGAATCTATTGAGATTATTCCAAATCTACTCTACATAACTTCACATCGAAATCGCGGAGCTGCTTGGGGGATTTTACAAGGACAAATGTGGTTTTTCTACATTGTGACGGTGGTAGTTGTGGCAGCGTTAGTTTTTTATCTACATCGTCACGCGAAGGGAAAAGTCCTATTAGGCACTAGTATAGGGTTTATGCTAGGTGGTGCGATAGGTAACTTTATTGATCGACTTTTCCGAAAAGAAGTAGTTGACTTTGTCAATACGTATATTGGTTCTTATAATTTCCCTATTTTTAATGTGGCTGATGCCGCGTTAACAGTAGGTGTCGTCTTATTATTTATTGAAATGCTTCGCGAGGAATGGCAAGCGAAAAAGGAGAAGAAAAATGGAACAACAGCATGATTGGACAATTACAGAAGAGCATAAAGGAGAACGAATTGATAAATGGTTATCAAGCGTTCAATCTGAGTGGTCTCGTTCTCAAGTACAAACTTGGGTAAAAGATGGAAACGTATTAGTAAATAACGAACAAGTAAAAACAAACTATAAAGTTCAACTCAACGATGTAGTTACTGTTTCTCCACCAGAAGTAGTGGAATTAGACGTGGAAGCAGAAGAAATGGATTTAGATATTTACTATGAAGATCAAGACGTATTAGTTGTGAATAAACCAAGAGGTATGGTGGTTCATCCTGCACCAGGGCATGTAACGGGTACATTGGTAAACGGTCTAATGGCACACTGTAAAGACCTGTCTGGTATCAATGGTGTAATGAGACCAGGTATTGTTCACCGTATTGATAAGGACACTTCTGGTTTATTAATGGTTGCAAAAAATGACTTGGCGCATGAGTCTTTAGTTAATCAATTGGTAGAAAAATCAGTAACGCGAAAATATGTTGCTCTTGTTCACGGGAACATTTCTCATGATTATGGAACGATTGATGCCCCTATTGGCCGTGATCCAGAAGAAAGACAAAGTATGACGGTAATTGATAAAGGAAAACATGCCGTTACACATTTTCACGTATTAGATAGACTTGAACAGTTTACTATAGTAGAATGCCAATTAGAAACAGGACGTACGCATCAAATTCGTGTACACATGAAATATATTGGCTTCCCGTTAGCTGGTGATCCCAAATATGGGCCAAGAAAAACAATAGATTTCCCTGGTCAAGCGTTACACGCTCGTACACTTGGTTTTGTTCATCCGAGAACAGGAGAGTATATGGAATTTGAAGCTCCTTTACCTGAAGATATGAAAACCTTAATAGATAAATTGAAGAAATAAGGTTGACGAGTTACACAATTTACGTTAATCTGATGTTAGCTGAATAAGCCTTTAAAACAGTCCCGTGAGGCTGAGAAGGAAACGGATTAGTAAGAGGGGATAGTGTATCTATTTCTCTTACTCGTGGAACCCTCTTGCCCCAATTGGTAAGAGGGTTTTCTCGTTTCATAGGAAAGGAGATGATACGGATGAATGTAAAAGCTGTACTATTGGATGAGGACGCTATTAGAAGAGCTTTAACAAGAATTGCTCATGAGATTATTGAGCGTAACAAAGGAATAGAAAACTGCGTATTAGTAGGAATAAAAACGCGCGGTATCTATTTAGCACAAAGGTTAGCGGAAAGAATTGAACAAATTGAAGGGCAATCCATTGGAGTTGGGTCATTAGATATTACCATGTATCGAGATGACTTGACGAAAAATACGGAAGCTGGCGAGCCAGAGGTCATAGGTTCAGACATTACGGTACCAATTACAGACAAGAAAGTTATTTTAGTAGATGACGTACTTTATACCGGAAGAACAGTTAGAGCAGGATTAGATGCATTGATGGATATTGGAAGACCTTCAAGTATTCAATTAGCTGTCTTAGTTGATAGAGGTCATAGAGAACTTCCAATTAGGGCAGATTATGTTGGTAAAAACATTCCTACTTCTGCGCATGAAAACATCGTGGTTCAACTCCGTGAAGTGGATACGATGGATACAGTAAAAATACACGAAAATTAAAAATAGAAACCCTTTTAACAGGCGGTCCAGTGAGGCTGACAACGGGTGTAAAATTGATAGTTAGGCATAGGTATGCCCATCTACAATTTTCTAAACCTCTTTGTCAACCGGCAGAGAGGTTTTTTCTTGTTAGAGGGATAGGGAGGATTCTTATTATGTCCAAGCCAATCTTAGATGTACACGATAAACCAGCACCACTTCAATTTATCGCTTTAAGCTTTCAACATTTGTTTGCGATGTTTGGGGCAACGATCTTAGTGCCATTTCTAGTAGATTTACCACCATCCATGGCGCTAATTTCAAGTGGACTTGGAACCATTGCATTTTTGCTAATTACGAGATTTCAAGTACCAGCTTATCTAGGATCGTCCTTCGCTTTCATCACACCGATAATTATTGCACAAACAGCAGGCGGACCTGGAGCTGCTATGATAGGAAGTTTTATGGCAGGGTGTGTATATGCAGTGGTTGCTCTAATTATTAAAAAAGCGGGTTATAGATGGTTAATGAGATTGTTACCACCGATCGTTGTTGGACCAGTAATCATTGTTATTGGATTAGCACTTGCAGGGACAGCAGTAGATATGGCGATGAATGAAACGTTAGCCAACGGTTCTAAAGAATATAATCCCTTGTTCTTATCAGCTGCACTTGTTACTTTATCAGTTACAGTAGGATTTAGTATATATGCTAAGAAAGTATTTAGCTTAATACCAATATTAATGGGGATCGTTGCAGGATACATCTACTCCATGTTTGTTGGCTTAGTAAATTTTGATCCTGTCAAAGAAGCATCATGGATTGCGAACCCAGAATGGTTAATACCAGGTGTGTCTTACGATATTGCAGTGACTCCTCAGTTAGTGTTCTTAATGGTTCCAATTGCGGTTGTTACCTTATCAGAACATATTGGCCACCAACTTGTGTTAAGTAAAGTAATAGGAAGAGACTTAGTGAAAAATCCAGGATTACACCGTTCCATTTTAGGTGATGGGGTGGCAACAATTATTTCTTCCTTAATTGGAGGTCCTCCTAAAACAACATATGGTGAAAATATTGGAGTACTAGCAATTACAAGAGTGTACAGTGTATATGTTGTCCTTGGAGCAGCAGTCGTAGCTACGTTGTTCGGTTTCTCTGGGAAGGTAACAGCAATGATTCAATCCATTCCAACTCCAGTCATGGGCGGAGTATCCATTCTCTTATTCGGAATCATTGCTTCATCGGGACTTAGAATGTTAGTAGATAACAACATTGACTTTGGAGACAAACGTAACTTAGTAATCTCCTCTGTCATCCTAGTACTAGGAATTGGTGGTGCTTATATAAAATTTGGCCCAGTATTAGAGATACATGGTATGGCGCTATCCGCTTTTGTAGGTATTCTTTTAAATGTAATCCTTCCTGGAAGACCATCAGCAGATGAGGCGCTGGAAAGTTTAGAGAAAATTTCATAGAAAACTCTTTAAAGATGTCCAGAGAGGCGTCAAAGGGGATGGTTATAGGAATGAAGGACTCTGCATGCCTTCTTCCCCTATACCTAGCGAAAACCCTTTGACAACTGGTCAAAGGGTTTTTTATGTGAACGATGACAACGAGTATCCTTTAAATCGATAGGAGGAATCACCATGAAACACGCTCTGAAAATGTGTCAATGGGATGAACAAGACATTATGGAGTTAATAAAGTTAGCAAAACAAATGGAAGAAGGCAGCTATGAAAATCGAAGAAAGCAACCTTATGTGGTAGCTAACTTGTTTTATGAACCTAGTACACGGACAAAGAGTTCTTTTGAAATGGCTCAAGTGAAACTAGGATATAAAAGAATTCCGTTTGATGTGGCACACTCCTCTGTTCAAAAAGGAGAAAGTCTATATGACACAGTTAAGACTTTCGAAGCAATTGGTGTAGACGCACTAGTAATTAGGCATGAACAGGAGAATTATTACAAAGAATGGATTGATCAAGTTACAATACCAATCATTAATGGAGGGGATGGGTGTGGCCAGCACCCAACTCAAAGTTTGCTAGATTTATATACCATTTATGAGTCATTTGGAAGTTTCAAAGGGCTTAAGGTAGGAATAGCTGGAGATCTTAGACATTCTAGAGTAGCAAGATCTAATGTGGAAATTTTACATAGATTAGGAGCGACAATAATACTTGCTTCACCTGAAGAATGGAAGGATGAAAGCTTAATGCAATACGGAGAGTATTGCTCTATGGATGAATTATGTGAAGTAGTAGATGTTTTGATGTTGCTTCGAGTACAGAGAGAAAGACACGTAGAACAAATGCATTCAAATCAAGCAAATTATCTAGAAGTCTTTGGACTTACAGAAAGAAGAATGAGCTTTTTAAAAAGAGAGAGTATTATTATGCATCCTGCACCAATTAACAGAGGGGTTGAAATTGCAGATCAATTAGTAGAACATCCAAAATCTCGTATTTTCACACAAATGAAAAATGGCGTTTTTGTTCGAATGGCTCTACACGAAAAAATAAGACTTGGGGGATGGAAATAATGATACTAAAAAACGGACTGATATGGACAGAAAATCGTTGGGTGAAAAGTGACTTGAAAATAGATGAAGGAAAAATAGCAGTCATTTCTTCCTCCATAACACCAGAGGAAAGAGAAGAAGTAATGGATGCTAATGGAAACTTAGTGATCCCTGGATTGATAGATTTACATGTTCATTTACGGGAACCGGGTTTTACAGAAAAAGAAACCATTAAAACAGGTACGGAAGCTGCTGTTAGAGGTGGTTTTACAACTATCGCCTGTATGCCAAACACCAAGCCAGTTATTGATAATGTGGAAACACTTCATTATTTACAGGAACGAATTCGGGAAGAATCACGATGTCATGTGCTACCGTATGCAGCTTTAACAACTAGATTAGCAGGCAAAGAGTTAACAAACTTTGAAGAGTTAACCAAATTAGGGGCATTTGCATTCACAGATGACGGAGTTGGATTACAAACTGCAAGTACGATGTATGAAGCAATGAAAAAAGCTAAGTTAGTAGGAAAAGCAGTGGTAGCTCATTGTGAGGATATGAGCCTTGTAAAAGGTGGGGCTATGCATGAAGGAGAAAAGTCTAGAGAACTTGGAATTCCAGGAATATTATCCATCTCTGAGTCTGTTCAAATCGCAAGAGATGTTCTTTTAGCAGAGGCAACGGGTGTTCATTATCATGTTTGTCATGTTAGTACGAAGGAATCCGTACGAATTATCCGTGATGCAAAAAAAGCTGGCATCCACGTAACAGCAGAAGTAAGCCCTCATCATCTTTTACTAACCGAAGATGATATTAAAAAGAATGATGCAAATTGGAAAATGAATCCACCACTAAGATCTAAAGAAGACCGAGCAGCATTACGTGAAGGTTTGCTAGATGGTACCATCGACTTTATTGCAACTGATCACGCACCTCATACTCCTGAGGAAAAGCAAGAAGGATTCGAGAGATCACCGTTTGGTATTGTAGGATTAGAAACAGCCTTCTCGATTTTATATACAAAATTAGTAACGGATGAAGGATTCTGTACATTAGAGGAATTATTACACTGGTTAACCGTTGCACCAAGTAATGCCTTTTCGCTAGGAAAAGGAGTTATTAAAGAAGGTGAGATAGCGGACATTACGATCATTGATTTGCAGAAGGAAGAGAATATCGATGCATCTACATTTGCTTCAAAGGGGAGAAATACTCCTTTTCATGGCTGGAATGTGAAAGGTTTACCTATCGTAACTATTGTAAATGGCGAAGTGAAATGGAATAAAGGAGGAGTAGCGGTATGTTAAAAAAATTAGTTCTTGAAGATGGTACTTTCTTTGTAGGTAACTCGTTTGGGTCAGATAATGATGCAATTGGGGAATTGGTTTTTCACACAGGAATGACAGGCTATCAAGAAATGCTGACAGATCCATCTTATTGTGGTCAGCTCCTTTTATTGACGTACCCTTTAATAGGAAACTATGGTATTAACCGTTCCGATTTTGAAAGTATGAAACCATTTGCTCGCGCTTTACTTGTAAGAGAATGGGAACCGGAACCAAGTCACTATGAAAAAGAACAATCTCTTTCTAGCTTTCTAAAGGAGCATAATGTAGTGGGGTTAGCAGGTATAGATACACGCCAACTTACTCGTCACTTACGAGATAAAGGTGTAATGAAAGCGATGATTACTTCTATTGACCGATCTATATCAGAAGTAGTAGAAGAACTACTAAGCTTTAGACCAAATAAAAAAGTAGTAGAAGAAGTATCTACCTCACGAGCCTATCAAGCACCAGGCAAAGGGAAACGTGTGGTCGTGATGGATTTTGGCATGAAACATGGAATCCTAAGAGAGTTAGTAAAACGAGAATGTGACGTTGTAGTCGTACCCCATAACACAACCGCACAAGAAATCTACCGTTTAAACCCAGATGGAGTGCTTCTATCAAATGGACCTGGAGATCCTAAAGATTGTTTAGAAGCAGTAGGTACTGTAAAGGAATTACTAGGAAATGTTCCTATCTTCGGTATTTGTTTAGGACATCAGCTTCTATCCTTAGCATGTGGAGCAGACACATTTAAATTACCATTTGGGCATCGCGGTGCCAATCACCCTGTAAGAGAAATAAAAACAGGAAAAGTCACAATTACCTCACAAAATCATGGCTATGCTTGTGATAAAAATTCACTTTTAAATACAGATCTAGAAATAACACATGAAGCTGTGAACGATCAAACAGTAGAAGGAGTAGCCCACAGAAAATATCCTGCTTTTTCTGTACAATATCATCCCGAGGCATCACCAGGGCCACTAGACGCCAATGATTTATTTCAACAGTTTATTGATTTAATGGTACATACAGAAATGGAGGCAAAAAATTATGTCAAAGCGTAACGATCTTTCTACAATTCTTGTTATTGGATCTGGTCCAATTATTATAGGGCAAGCTGCAGAGTTTGATTATGCTGGTACTCAGGCTTGTATTGCTTTAAAAGAGCTGGGCTACAAAGTCATTTTAGTGAATTCCAATCCTGCGACCATTATGACGGACACAGAGATGGCAGATGTTGTATACATGGAACCATTAAATGTAGATACGTTAACAAGAATTATTCAAAAAGAAAGACCAGACGCTTTATTAGCTACATTAGGTGGTCAAACTGGTTTGAATTTAGCGATGGAACTCTCCAATAGTGGTGTTCTACGTATGTATGGTGTAGAGGTGTTAGGTACTTCTTTAGACGCAATTGAGAAAGCGGAAGATCGAGATGCTTTTCGCTCTCTAATGAGAGAATTAGGTCAACCGGTGCCAGAAAGCGAAATTGTGCATACGGTTGAAGCGGCATGCGCGTTCGCCAATCAAATTGGATTTCCTGTCATCGTTCGACCTGCTTATACATTAGGAGGCACTGGTGGTGGTATTTGCCAGACAGAAGAAGAGTTGATAGAAATTGTCACATCCGGACTACAGCTATCACCAGTAACGCAATGTTTAATCGAAAAAAGCATTGCTGGTTTTAAAGAAATAGAATTTGAAGTAATGAGAGACAAAAATGGAACGGGAATTGTGGTTTGTCACATGGAAAATTTTGATCCAGTTGGCGTTCATACAGGAGACTCTATCGTATTTGCTCCTTGTCAGACATTAAGAGATTACGAAGTACAAATGTTGCGAACGGCTTCGTTATCCATTATTCAAGCGTTGAAAATAGAGGGTGGTTGTAATGTCCAATTAGCTCTCGATCCACACAGTTCTAATTATTACATCATTGAAGTAAACCCAAGAGTAAGTAGATCTTCAGCACTCGCATCCAAAGCAACTGGTTATCCAATAGCAAAAATTGCTGCTCAAATTGCTGTCGGATTAACATTAGATCAAATCATCAATCCTGTGACAAACAAAACGTACGCTTCTTTTGAGCCAGCTTTAGACTACGTAGTTTGTAAGATTCCTAGATTCCCATTTGACAAATTCCAATCAGCAAAGAGACAGTTAGGAACACAAATGAAGGCAACGGGAGAAGTAATGGCAATAGGAAGATGTATGGAAGAATCCTTGTTAAAAGCAGTGCGATCATTAGAGTTAAAAGTAGTAGACTTACTAAATATTAATCTGTCTATAGAGTCTGATGAGCAAATAGAAAAAAGAATAAGAAAAGCAGGAGACGAAAGATTGTTTTACTTAGCGGAAGCGTTACGTAGAGGCAAGTCCGTGAGAGAACTCCATAAATGGAGCATGATTGATCCGTATTTCTTACAGACAATTGAAAGAATCGTTCAATTGGAAAATGTCCTAAGAATTAACCCATGGGATAAAGAATTATTAACAAAAGCAAAAAGAAAAGGATTCTCCGATGCAACCATAGCAAAAGTGTGGAATTCTACGGAAGAAGAAGTAAGAAGATACCGTCAAGAATTAGGAGTAGTACCTGTTTACAAAATGGTAGACACTTGTGCTGCTGAGTTTGACTCCGCTACGCCATATTTTTATAGCACATATGAGCAAGAAAACGAATCGATTGTTACCTCTAAACCAAAGGTCATTGTACTAGGATCAGGTCCAATTCGAATTGGGCAGGGTGTAGAATTTGATTACGCTACAGTTCATGCCATTTGGGCTATTCAAGAAGCGGGTTATGAAGCTATTGTGATCAACCAAAATCCAGAGACCGTTTCCACGGATTTCTCTATATCTGACAAATTGTACTTTGAACCCCTTACCGTCGAAGATGTGATGCATGTAGTAGATTTAGAAAAACCAATTGGGGTAATTGTCCAATTTGGAGGCCAAACTGCACTAAATTTAGCAGAAGGCTTGGCTGCACAAGGTGTTAACATACTGGGAACATCTTTAGATGATGTTGATAGAGCTGAAAGTAGAGATCGTTTTGAGGCGACGTTAAAAGAGTTAGCGATCCCACAACCAGAAGGAAAGACTTCTACGTCAGTTGACGAAGCAATACAAATTGCGAAGAGCATTGGTTACCCTGTGTTAGTTAGACCATCGTATGTACTAGGTGGAAGAGCGATGCAGATTGTTTATGAAGAAACAGAGTTAATTAATTATATGGAAAAGGCAATGGAAGTAGACAAAGAGAGACCGATATTAATTGATCGCTATATGACTGGTCAGGAATTTGAAGTGGATGTGATATGTGATGGTGAAACAGTGATAGTACCAGGAATCATGGAGCATATTGAACGAGCTGGGGTTCACTCTGGCGATTCTATCGCAGTTTATCCTCCACCGAGTTTAACAGAAATGGAAAAGGAAGAAGTAGTGAACATTTCCACGAAACTTGCAAAAGCCTTTTCTATTAGAGGTGTAATGAACATCCAGTTTGTAAGGAGTGAAGGAAACTGGTATGTAATTGAAGTTAACCCTAGATCATCTAGAACGGTTCCGTTCTTAAGTAAAATGACAGGAGTTCCAATTGCATCCGTCGCTACAAAAGCTGCATTGGGAGTTTCGTTAAGCGAATTAGGATACAAATCTGGATTAATTCCTGAAGCAGAAGAGATTTCGGTGAAAGTACCAGTATTCTCCTTTAGTAAGTTACGAAGAGTAGATATTACGCTAGGTCCGGAAATGAAATCAACTGGGGAAGTGTTAGGAAAAGATTCTACACTTGAAAAAGCACTATATAAAGGGTTGTTAGCTGCTGGTTCTAAGATGCATGAAGCTGGAGGTGTCCTTATTACTTTATCAAACAAAGACAAAGAAGAAGGAACTGCAATTGCAAAAGAATTTGCTAAGTTAGGATTTGAATTATATGCAACAGAAGGGACAGCAAAGTCTCTTACAGCTCAAGGTCTAAAGGTAAATACAGTAGGGAAAATTCAAGACGAACGAAAAAATGTATTAGATGTTATTCGTCAGGGTGACGTTCATTATGTTATCAATACGTTAACATCTGGAAATCAGCCAGCTAGTGATGGATTCCGAATTCGAAGAGAGTCAGTGGAACATGGTATTCCTGTCTTCACTTCACTAGATACAGCAGTTGCGGTTACCAGAGTGTTATCTTCTCGAAGTTTCTCCTTACAACCTGTAGCTAAAGGGGTTACAGTGTAATGAGAAAAGAGTGGATGAAGGTTGTACAAAAGCTATGGCGGACAGAAAACATAGTGGAGTTGACGTTAGAGGGAGAACTGGTGGAGGAGGTTGAACGTCCTGGACAATTCTTGCATGTTGCAACCGGGGAGAAGCACGTACTTCGAAGACCAATCAGTATCGCCTCTTATGACAAAAACAATTGTCAATTAACTATTATCTTTCGAGTGGAAGGAAAAGGTACAAAGTGGCTTTCCTTACTATCTAAAGGCGATTTAGTAGATGTAATGGGACCTCTTGGAAATGGATTTGACATCTCTCGGGTACCTCTTCATGCAGAAGTTTTAGTAATTGGAGGAGGGATTGGAGTCCCTCCTCTGTATGGAGTAGCATCAGAATTCAAAAAGCGTAATCTTGTAACCAAACATATTTTAGGATTTAGTTCAAAGCAAGATGCATTTCTACTAAATGAGTTTCAGAAGTTAGGAGAAACATTCCTTACAACGGTAGATGGCTCGTTAGGGCAAAAAGGGTTTGTAACAGATGTAACGTTACCAACTCCAGACTATGTATTCTCCTGTGGACCTTCTGTGATGTTGCGTGCTGTAAAAGAGAAATATTCCAATTCCGTAACTTATTTGTCATTAGAAGATCGAATGGGATGTGGGATAGGGATTTGTTACGCATGTGTCTGCTCGTCTAACCATGCAGCACATGATAAAAAAGTGTGTGTAGATGGTCCAGTTTTCTTAGCAAACGAGGTGGTTTTGACGTGATTAATTTAGCTGTGCAATTACCCGGGTTATCTTTAAAGAACCCTATTATGCCTGCATCTGGATGTTTTTCTTTTGGAAGAGAAATTGGCGAACTCTATGATTTATCAAAGCTTGGAGCAGTTATTACGAAAGCTACTACCCAACATCCTCGAATTGGTAATGCAACTCCTCGCGTTGCAGAGAGTTCTAGTGGGATGCTGAATGCAATTGGTTTACAAAATCCTGGGGTAGAACAAGTAGTGTCTGAAGAACTAAAGCGTCTTGCATCCTATGATGTTCCCGTTATCGTTAATGTTGCTGGTTCATCGTTGGAAGAATATGTAGAGGTAGCAAGCGTTGTGTCTAAGATCTCAAACGTCCATGCAATTGAATTAAACATCTCTTGTCCAAATGTAAAAGATGGGGGCATTATCTTTGGTACAGATGCTTTAGTTGCTGCGGAATTGACTAAAGCCGTCGTAGCTGCTTCTTCCGTGCCTGTCTATGTGAAACTATCTCCTAACGTTACGTCTATTGTGCCAATTGCTAAGGCGATAGAGGAAGCTGGAGCTAGTGGCTTAACGATGATTAATACACTTCTAGGCATGGAGTTAGATCGAAAGACGGGCAAACCCATTTTAGCAAATAGAACTGGGGGATTATCTGGACCAGCTATTAAACCGATTGCGATAAGATTAATAGATGAAGTTAGAAGGAATACTTCCATTCCAATTATCGCGATGGGAGGAGTGGAAACTGTCCAAGATGTCATTGACTATTTATCGATAGGGGCAAATGCAGTGGCTGTTGGAACTGCTCATTTTAAGAACCCGTGGATTTGTTCTGAATTAATTGATCAACTCCCAGAGGCATTGGCTTCTTTAGGATACTCGTCCGTTGAACAATGTATAGGAAGGAGTCATGACCATGAGTATTTACTTAGCCGTTGATAAGCCTTCTAAAGAGGAAGCGGAGAAGATTTTAGACATATTTGAAGGGGAAAGAATCCCAGTGAAGATTGGAATGGAGCTTTTTTTCCGAGAAGGTGCAACATTTATTGAGTCGTTAGTGGAGAAAGGGTATCCAGTCTTCTTAGATGTAAAGTGTCACGACATACCTGTAACGATCTATCGCACGATGAAAAATTTAGCGAAACTCGGTGTAGAAATGGTAAACGTTCACGCAGCAGGTGGATCTGACATGATGAGAGCTGCTTTAGAGGGGCTAGAAGCTGGTGCAGGAACTGGAAAAGCTAGACCAAAATTAATTGCTGTAACACAGTTAACAAGTACATCCGAATGCCAAATGAATGAGGAGCAAGGGATTGAGGGGCAGGTTCTAGATTCCGTTATTCGTTATGCTAATTTAGCACACATAGCAGGGTTAGATGGCGTGGTTTGTTCAGCCCTTGAGTGCGAGGCTATCCGTAAAGTGGTCTCTAAAGATTTCTTACTAGTCACGCCAGGTATTAGATTTAAAGATAGCGAGTCCCATGATCAAAAAAGAATTGTCACACCGTTTGAAGCAAAAAAAGTTGGTGCGTCTCACATTGTAGTTGGTAGACCTATTACGAAAGCAGCAAATCCTTTAGCAGCATACAAAAAAATTCAAAGAGACTGGGAGGCTGTGTTTGATGAATGCCAAAGTTGAGTTAGCTTCTATATATATAGAATGTGGTGCCATTGCAATAGATCCGATTAACCCATTTACGTGGAGTTCTGGCTTACGTTCTCCAATTTACTGTGATAACAGAAAGTTGTTAGGATATCCAAAAGAGAGAAATCAAATTATTCATGAACTGGTTAAAGCAATACAAAATTCTGGTGAGGAAATAGACGTTATTGCAGGATGTGCCACAGCAGGTATCCCTCATGCTGCTTGGGTTAGTGAGCAACTGCAATTACCTATGGCCTATGTTCGCGGAGAGAAAAAAGCGCATGGACGTGGTCAGCAGATTGAAGGGGCAGATGTTACAGGGAAGCGAGTACTAGTTTTAGAGGATTTAATTTCGACAGGTAAAAGTGTGGCAAAAGTGCTAGAGGCAATTACAGAAGCTGGTGGGAAACCGGTCGTTGTTTGGAGCTTAATGACGTATGAATTAGAGGCAGCTCAAGAGACGTTTGCGAAATGGGGAGTACCAGTGCATTCTCTATTAGCATTCTCCGATCTTTATCCCTTAGTGAAAGAAAGCTTAAGTGAAGAAGCGTTTATACATTTGCAAAGTTGGTCTAAGAATCCTGTGACTTGGGATGAGGTATATAGGGAGAACCAGTTAGCAAAGAGCTAAAACCGCTGTCGCATGAAAGGGAACCAAACGGCAAAGCGCCAAAGCCGCCATGAAGTGAGAGAGAACCAGGCGGCAAATCGCTGAAGCCGCCATGAAGCGAGAGGAAACCAGGCGGCAAATCGCCGAAGCCGCCATGAAGTGAGAGAGAACCAGGCGGCAAAGCGCCAAAGCCGCCATGAAGTGAGAGAGAACCAGGCGGCAAACGGCAGAAGCCGCCATGAAGAGAGAGGGAACCAGGCGGCAAACGGCAGAAGCCGCCATGAAGAGAGAGGTAACCAGGCGGCAAACGGCAGAAGCCGCCATGAAGAAAGAGGGAACCAGGCGGCAAACGGCAGAAGCCGCCATGAAGAGAGAGGGAACCAGGCGGCAAACGGCAGAAGCCGCCATAAAGAGAGAGGGAACCAGACGGCAAATCGACAAAGCCACCACCTAAAAAAGAGACACGCCCTAAAGCGTGTCTCTTTCCACTCTACTACTACATTTTCTTACCGACGTATAATTCTCTTATTAAGTCAGCATTTGGCGTCACATATAGCGTTTGTTGGTTGTCATAAATCACAAACCCCGGCTTTGCTCCACTTGGTTTCTTCACGTGTCTCACAGCAGTAAAATCAACAGGAACGGAACTTGACTCTTTCGCTTTTGAATAAAACGCAGCAATGTTTGCAGCTTCCATTAAGGTAGTGTCATCAGGTTCAGTAGATTGGATAACCACGTGCGATCCAGGAATATCTTTTGTATGTAACCAGATGTCATCTCTTTTCGCAACTCGATTGGTTAAAAAGTCATTTTGTTTATTGTTTTTACCTGCCAAAATCGTTACTCCAGTAGTAGATTTATATTCTTCTAAAACAGGCTTCGTCGGTTTTTGCTTCTTTTGTTTTCCTTGCCTTGCTCGAATATAGCCGCCTTCCATCAACTCTTCTCGAATTTCTTCAATGTCTCTTGGCGAAGCGGATTCAAGTTGTTGAATTAATTGTTCAAAGTAGTCTACTTCATGCTTTGTTTTTTCAATCTGTTCAAGTACCACAATAATGGCGTTTTTTGCTTTTTGGTACTTAGAAAACAGTCGTTGTGCATTTTCTGAAGGTGTTAATCTAGGATCTAACGATATTTCCACAGTATTTCCGTCAGGATCGTAATAATCTACTACTTCGACTTTATCCATCCCTCTTTGCACCATATATAAATTAGCCGTTAACAGCTCTCCTAATTTTTGATACTTATCAGCTGCTTGTGCGTCATCAAGCGTTTTTTCTAACTTTACAAGCTTATTTTTATTCTTCTCCCATTCGTTTCGAATTAACCTTTCTACATCCAGTGCATGTTGTTTCACACGTTCTCTTTCTGCTTTTCCAAAATAGAAGCGGTCGAGTAGATTGCTAAGAGATGGGAAAGTCAACTCACTTCCGTTTTTATGAGTAAGAGAAAGAATACTGAAAAACTCTTTTCCTTCTGCTTCTATTAAAGTAGGAATAGGTGTTTCCTTTATTTGTTCCATTACTTTTGTAAAAGTAGGAGGGAGCGTACTTTTCGTAGGGAGGCCGGTGCGCTTAATCACTTCTTTTGCAACTAATGGTGATAAACCTGAAAAATTCTTTACAAGTTGCTGATCTATTTTTCCGCTGTTCCAATCAATAGAACGTAAGATATCATTTTCTTCTACATAAAATGGATCCAGTTTATTTTGTTCTGGAGGTAGTACATATTCAAATCCAGGCATTACCGCACGGTGACTATTCACTGCATACGACAAGTGTTTAATGCTATCAATGATGGTATTTTTAGCTGGATCTACCAAAACGATGTTGGAGTGTCTTCCCATAATCTCAATCCAAACCTGCTTTGGTGCAGGGTCACCAATTTCATTTCGTCCTTTGATATCCATTATCATTATTCGATCACGCTTGTATTGGCGGATTCCTTCAATTACATATCCTTCTAAATGTTTTCGCATTAACATACAAAACATTGGTGGCTCGCTAGGATTTTCGTATGTTTCTTCCGTCAACTGAACTCTTGCATACATGGAGTGAGCAGACAGCAATAGTTTATGTGTTTTTCCTTTACCTCTTATATGTAAAATCATTTCATTCGAGTAAGGTTGGTGAATCTTATGTATCCTTGCTCCTGCAATCGATTCATTCAATTCATTCGTCATACTATAAGTAAATAGCCCATCAAATGCCATAGTTTATCAACTCTCTTTATTAGGATCAATCGTATCTCAATTCATAAATTATAACATAGTTTAGGACAACCATGAATAAGATGGATTGAAGGACAAGGGTATAGAGACTAGAGAGGGAGTGTGCATGACCAATGAAATTCCATGAGATGCGGGAGAAAGATGTAGCAGATGCGCTACAAACAAATGTTGAAGAGGGTCTATCTTCTTCTTTTGTGAAAGAGCGCAGAAAGCAAGTAGGGTATAACGAATTAGCTGAAGGAAAGAAACCCTCTGCTATTCTTTTATTTTTAGGACAATTTAAAGACTTTATGGTACTTGTACTATTAGCAGCTACATTAGTTTCTGGTTTACTGGGAGAATATATTGATGCAATTGCGATTATGGCCATTGTTATCGTGAACGCAATTATGGGGTTTGTTCAAGAACAACGTGCGGAGAAGTCATTGGATGCCCTAAAACAATTGTCAGCGCCACAAGTGACTGCATTGAGGGACGGAACTTGGACAAGGATTCCTTCCAAAGAATTAGTGCCGGGTGACATAGTGAAGTTCCAATCGGGGGACCGTATAGGTGCAGATCTACGATTACTAGAATCAAATAACTTAGAGATTGAAGAGTCTGCATTAACGGGGGAATCTCTTCCCGTTTCCAAGATGACAGAAGTGCTTCAGCACGCAAGTCCAACTTTAGGTGACTTAGAAAACATGGCATTTATGGGTACGATGGTTACGCGAGGAAATGGAATTGGAATTGTAACAGGTACGGGAATGAACACAGCTATGGGTCAAATTGCACATTTGCTTCAGGAAGTACAAATACTTCAAACTCCATTGCAACATCGTCTAGAACAATTAGGAAAAATTCTTATTACAGCAGCACTAGGATTAACTATTTTGGTAGTGTTATTAGGTATTTTACAAGGACAAGAGTTATTTACGATGTTTGTTGCTGGTGTATCTTTGGCAGTAGCTGCAATTCCAGAAGGACTACCTGCAATCGTAACAGTAGGACTATCACTAGGTGTTCAACGAATGATTCGTAAAAATGCTATTGTGCGTAAACTTCCAGCAGTTGAAACGCTTGGCTGTGCTTCTGTTATTTGTTCCGATAAAACCGGAACGTTAACACAAAACAAAATGACAGTAACAAAAGTTTGGTCAGGTGGAAAGACTTGGGGTGTTACAGGAACAGGTTACGATCCTGTTGGTCAATTTGAAGACGGTGATGTGATTGTGTCCCCTTCATCAAATAAAGCTCTTCAACAATTAATGACATTTGGGATGCTTTGTAATCATGCTGCTTTAGTAGAAAGAGAAGACCATTTAGTCTTAGATGGTGACCCTACAGAAGGTGCTTTACTAGTAGCTGGAATGAAAGCTGGTTTATCGAAGGAATCTTTATTAAAACAATTTATTATTGAAAGAGAATTTCCGTTCGATTCTACTAGAAAAATGATGAGTATGGTTGTTCGAGATGCGAATGGTCAACGTTTTGTTGTAACAAAAGGTGCACCAGATGTGTTAATTAATAAGTCAGAGTCTATTTTATGGGACAATAAAAAAGCTAGATTAAGTGCAGAGAAAAAAGTAGATGTTCAAAATGCTATTGTGGAATTAGCTTCCCAAGCATTAAGAACAATTGCGATAGCATTTAAACCACTTGGACCTTCCACATTAATTGTTACAGAAGAAGAAGCGGAGAAGGAATTAGTGTTTATAGGTCTGCAAGGTATGATTGATCCACCTAGACCAGAAGTAAAACAGGCAGTAAAAGAATGTAGCCAAGCTGGAATTAAGACTGTCATGATTACAGGAGACCATGTTATCACAGCTAAAGCTATCGCAAAACAACTAGGAATCTTAAAAGAGAAAGACCTAGTTCTTGATGGAGAAGCGTTAAACGACATGTCCGTAGAAGAGTTAAAAGATATCGTGGAAGATGTGTCGGTTTTTGCTCGTGTATCTCCAGAACATAAATTAAAGATTGTAAAAGCCTTACAGCAAAACGGTCACATTGTTGCAATGACGGGTGATGGGGTAAATGATGCACCGGCCATTAAAACAGCAGATATTGGGATTGCTATGGGGATAACAGGAACAGATGTTACAAAAGAGGCATCTTCGTTAATCTTATTAGATGACAACTTTGCTACCATTAAGTCAGCTATAAAAGAAGGAAGAAACATCTATGAAAACATTCGGAAATTCATTCGTTACTTATTAGCATCTAATGTAGGGGAGATATTGGTAATGCTATTTGCCATGTTACTTGGATTACCACTACCTCTAGTAGCAATTCAAATATTGTGGGTCAATTTAGTAACAGATGGATTACCAGCTATGGCACTTGGTATGGACCAACCTGAAGGGGATGTGATGAAGCGAAAGCCACGACATCCAAAAGAAGGAGTATTTTCTAGAGGATTAGGTTGGAAAGTCATTTCTCGTGGATTCCTAATCGGTATAGCAACACTTGCAGCCTTTATGGTGGTATACAATAGAAATCCAGAAGACTTAGCGTATGCTCAAACTATTGCTTTTGCTACATTAGTTTTAGCTCAGTTAATTCATGTATTTGACTGCAGAAGTGAACATTCCATTTTTTCTAGAAATCCTTTTGAAAATAAATATTTAGTTTGGGCAGTAATTTCCTCCATAGCATTAATGTTAGTAGTAATTTATGTACCAGCACTTCAACCGATATTCCATACGTTGCCGATTATTGCAACAGATTGGTTGTTAATCATCGGAATGAGCGCTTTACCTACGTTTTTACTTGCAGGTTCATTTTTTGCAAGTAAAAAGAAATAGGCTATGGTATAATAAAAAGGTAATAGGCCGACGTCTATTACCTTTTTTCTTTTGCCTACTATGAACTACGGAAGTACTATTTTTTTATTTAGAGAAGGAGTGGAAGATCATGAAGAGTATGACTGGATTTGGTCGTTCTCACTATTTTGGTGATCATCACTCTGTCACAGTGGAAGTTAGAGCAGTTAATCACCGTTTTTTAGAGTGGACGTTTCGTATTCCTCAAGAGCTAAATCGATACGAAGATAACTTAAAGAAAATAGGCAAAGAATTACTGCATAGAGGAAAACTTGATGTAACAATTACCATAAACAAAGAAGTTGGTAAAGGTAACAGAATAGTCGTTGATCAAGATGCAATGGATCAATTATACTTATTGCTTCAGCAAATGAAGTCCACCTACAAAATAGAAGATTCGATTACATATAATGACTTATTACGAGTAAACGAAACCTACTACATCCAAGAAGGATTAGAAAGTAATAAAAGTTTAGAACCTATCCTTACTCAAGTCTTTAAGGAAGCAATAGACGCTTTAGTACAAATGAGAATAAGTGAAGGTGCGAATCTAAAAAGAGAACTTAAGCAATATGTGTTTGAAATGATAGAGATGATGAATCAAGTAGAAACTCTAGCCCCAACAATTGTCTCTCGGTATGAGGAAAGATTAAAGAATAAACTAGAGCAACTAGCGTTACCAGAAGAACTAGAACCACGCTGGATACAAGAAGTAGCGGTTTTAGCTGATAAGGTAGATATTGCAGAAGAAATAGGGAGATTAAAATCTCATTTCACTGGATTCTTGGCAGTATTAGAAGAAGAGGGAAGTGTTGGAAGAACAATAGAATTTTATCTCCAAGAAATACATCGAGAAATAAATACGATTGGATCGAAAGCAAACCATGCACAAATTGCACAAGTTGTGGTATCTTTAAAATCGATTTTAGAAAAAATGCGTGAACAAGCGCAGAATATCGAGTAATCTTGTGTAATGGTAAAAACAGCTGGCAATACTAGATTAATGGGAACGAGAGGAAGGCAAGATATGAAACTTATTAATATCGGTTTTGGAAATATCGTTGCGGCTTATCGCATCATTTCTATAGTTAGTCCTGAATCAGCACCCATCAAGCGTTTGATACAAGATGCAAGAGATGCTGGGAAGCTTATAGATGCTACATATGGAAGACGAACACGTGCAGTTATTACGATGGATAGTGATCATGTTATTTTATCAGCAGTACAACCTGAGACGGTAGCAGCAAGATTACAAGATAAAGCGGAACTGACAGAAGAAGGGTAGGAAGTACTAATGAAGAGAAAAGGGTTACTGATTGTTCTATCAGGACCTTCTGGTGTAGGGAAGGGAACCGTTCGAAAGGAAATCTTTAGCCAAAAGAATACGGCTTTTGAATATTCTATTTCCATGACGACTAGAAGCCCAAGAGAAGGCGAAGTGGACGGAGTCGATTATTTCTTTAAATCAAAAGAAGATTTTGAAGAGCTAATTAAACAAGACCAATTCATTGAATATGCTGAATACGTTGGGAATTACTACGGTACACCTCTTCAATACGTAAAAGATACGTTAGAAGAAGGTAAAGATGTTTTCTTAGAGATTGAAGTGCAAGGTGCTAGACAAGTAAGAGATAAGTTTCCTGAAGGATTATTTATTTTCTTAGCTCCACCGAACTTAACGGAACTACAAAGTAGAATTGTTGGGCGTGGAACGGAAACGGACGATTCAGTACGTAATCGTATGAATGAAGCAAGAAAAGAACTTGCAATGATGAATCTGTATGATTATGTAGTTGTAAACGATCAAATTGATTTGGCAGTAGACAAGATTAACGCTATTGTAAAAGCAGAACATTGTCGTAGAACTAGAGTAGAAAAACAATACATCGCTATGTTGGAGGAAAAATAATATGTTATATCCATCAATTGATTCCCTATTAAATAAAATTGATTCAAAGTACTCACTTGTAAGTGTAGCAGCGAAACGTGCGCGTTCCCTTCAAGTAAAAGGAAACGAAACGACAGACGGTTTTGTATCACACAAATTTGTTGGAAGAGCATTAGAAGAAATTGAATCAGGTTACTTAACAGTCGACAGTAAGAGAGAAGAGTCAGACGAAGAATAACATTAATAGAGCTGTCCGGATCAAATTCCGGGGAGCTCTTTTTGGCTATATATAATACTTACGCGCTAACTCTAGCATTACATAGAAATGTATGTCCTATTCGACAAGTCGTTAGAGTTGGAAAAACAGAAAGATTGCAGTACGCTACTAGTACAGAAAAAATTGGGGAAGAAGGGGATTGTGATGAACGGCAAAAAGATTTTGTTAGGGGTAACTGGTGGAATTGCTGCTTATAAAGCAATCGCTTTAACAAGTAAATTAACACAAGCAGGTGCGCAGGTCCGTGTTATTTTAACGGAAGGAGCTCAATCTTTTGTAACGCCATTGTCTTTCCAAGCAATTTCGAGACAACCGGTTTACACGGATACATTTGATGAAAAAGACCCTAGTAAAATTGCTCATATTGATTTGGCGGACTGGGCTGATTTAGTGATTGTAGCACCTGCAACGGCAAATGCAATCGCCAAATTAGCACATGGCCTAGCAGACGATATGCTTTCCACTACCCTGCTTGCTACCACTGCACCTGTTTGGATAGCACCTGCTATGAATGTTCATATGTATCAACATCCTGCTGTTTTAAGAAATATTCAGCAGTTAGCTCAAGATGGCATTCAATTCATTGAACCAAGTGAAGGTTATTTAGCGTGCGGTTATGTCGGAAAAGGTAGATTAGAAGAACCAGAAAAAATTACAGATATCGTGAGAGCGTATTTCGAACAAGATGATATTCCTTCATCATTAAAAGGGATGAAAATCATTGTTACTTCTGGAGCGACAAAAGAAATGATTGACCCAGTTAGATATATTACCAATCCTTCTACAGGTAAAATGGGCGAAGCAATTGCCGAGGAAGCTGCAACTAGGGGAGCAAACGTTACACTTATATCTGCCATAAAACCACAGACTATGTCTTCAAATATAGAGTGGGTTAATGTTACGTCAGCACAAGACATGTTTGAGGAAGTAATGGCTAGATACTCTGAGTCCGATATTGTGGTGAAGTCTGCGGCGGTTTCAGATTACCGTCCTGCTATCACACACCAACATAAAGTGAAAAAGCAAGATGGAAACTTAACGATTGAATTTGAGAGAACAAAAGATATTCTTCTAACATTAGGTGAGCAAAAAACAAGTCAGTACCTTGTTGGGTTTGCTGCAGAAACACAAGATGTGTTGCGTTATGCAAAAGAAAAACTTGTTAGAAAAAATGCAGATATGATTGTAGCCAATGACATTACAGCTGCTGGAGCGGGTTTTGCGAAGGATACGAATATTGTTACCATAGTGAAAAAAAATGGAGAAGTATTATCGCTCCCTCTCCAATCTAAGAAAGAAGTTGCTCAAAAATTATGGGCAGAAGTGGAAAAAGATGTAACCCACAGGAGAGATCTAATGTTATGAAAATTGCAGGCGTAGTTGTGGATGTACCAAATCGCCAAACTGATAAATTGTTTCATTACAAGATTCCAGACCATTGGCTTGGACAGATTGAGGTAGGGATGCGGGTAATTGTCCCTTTTGGTCCTCGAAATATCCAAGGTTTTGTTATGGAAATCGTAGAACAAGCGGATGTTACGAAATTAAGAGATATTATTAAGCCGATGGATGCTACCCCAGTACTAACAGAAGAATTATTAGAACTTGCTAGCTGGTTAAAAGATGATACCTTTTGCTTTACCATTTCAGCACTCCAAGTTATGCTTCCTGCTGCATTGAAAACGAAGGTGGAAAAGAAGTTTATTCCCATTCAGCAATCAGAGAAGGTAGATTATCTTTTTCAAGGACGTGCGATGATTACATGGAAACAAGCTGAAGAAGAAAATATCCTCGCGGAGTTAACTACTCTTGTTAAGCAAGATCAAGTAGACGTGGAATATGAGGTTAAAGGAAAAGCAAGAAAGAAAACAGAGAAATGGGCCGTTTGGACAAGTAGTTCTCTTATAAATGCTTTTGACGAAGTGAACAAGAATGCCAACAAACAACAAGAGATTTTGACTCTATTAAAGGCTATACCGGAGATGGAAGTACCTGTAAAAGAACTAAAGGAGAATACGAGTCTTTCTGTTTTACAATCAATGGAGGAAAAGAGATGGATTACATTAGAAGAACGAGAAGTGTATCGAGACCCGTATGCAGATCGAAGCTTTCAACCATCTAATCCACTTCCATTAACAGTAGAACAACAAAGAGTTATTTCACCAATCCTCACCTCCATAGAAGATCACACCTTCACTCCATTCTTGTTATTCGGAGTAACAGGAAGTGGTAAAACAGAAGTCTACCTACAATCTATCGCAGAGACATTAAAAAAGGTAAAGAAGCGATTGTTTTAGTTCCAGAGATTTCTTTAACTCCACAAATAGTACAGCGATTCAAACAACGTTTTGGTGACAGAGTAGCTGTTTTACACAGTGGTTTGTCAATTGGAGAAAAATATGATGAATGGCGAAAAGTAGCTAGAAAAGAAGTGAGTGTCGTAGTAGGTGCTCGATCAGCTATTTTTGCACCGTTTACGAACTTAGGATTAATCATCATCGATGAAGAACATGAGTCGAGTTACAAACAAGATGATCAACCCCGTTATCATGCAAGAGACGTAGCGATGAGAAGAGCAGAACAATACAAGTGCCCAGTTGTATTAGGATCAGCTACTCCATCTCTAGAATCGTTTGCAAGAGCTAAAAAAGGTGTCTATCACTTATTAACAATGAATGAACGAGTGAATGCAAGACCTCTACCTACTGTATCAATAGTTGATATGAGAGACGAATTGAAAAACGGTAACAGGTCTATGTTTTCAACGGAACTATTTGAAAAGATGAAAGATAGGTTAGAAAGGAAAGAACAGATCGTTTTGTTTCTAAATAGAAGAGGTCACTCCTCTTTTATAATGTGTCGGGATTGTGGATATGTAGCACAATGCACTGCTTGCGACGTTTCTTTGACTTATCACAGATCTAAAAACGTTTTAAAATGTCATTATTGTGGCGAAGAGGAAGCTATTCCATCGATTTGTCCTAGTTGTCAAAGTGAACACATTCGTTATTTTGGTACTGGTACACAAAAAGTGGAAGAAGAAATCGGGAAATTAATACCGGAAGCTCGTGTCATTCGAATGGATGTAGATACGACATCAAAAAAAGGCTCTCACGAAAGACTGTTGAAACAATTTGAAAGAAAAGAAGCAGACATTTTATTAGGAACGCAGATGATTGCTAAGGGGCTTGATTTTCCATCTATTACGTTAGTTGGCGTATTGTCAGCAGATACAACGTTGCACATTCCAGATTTTCGAGCTGCCGAAAAGACATTCCAGCTATTAACGCAAGTAAGTGGACGTGCTGGTAGACATGAGTTGCCAGGAGAGGTAGTAGTGCAAACCTATACTCCTGAACACTACAGTATTGATCTAGCTAAGACGCAAGAATTTGAAACTTTCTATCTACATGAGATGCAAACTAGAAAAATGGGGGGATATCCACCGTATTATTTTTTAGTGGCAATAACCATGACTCACGAAGATTTACTAAAAGTGGTTGCCTTAGCGGAAGATGTTACTATGTATGTAAGAACGGAACTCTCCAAGGATTCCATCATTCTTGGACCGGTGGCTTGTTCCATTCCTAGAATCAAGAATAGATATCGGTACCAATGTTTGATAAAATACAAACGGGAAGCGAATTTAAACGAAACATTAAAAACAATTCTGCGTAGAATGCAGCCGAAAGAAAAAGAAGGGTTTACAGTTTCCATTGACCGTCAACCATTATAATGACGGTTATTTTTATTGTTACGTGACCTGAAACAACTCATTGGCTTGAGCTTAGATGAGTCTCCTTGTGCTGTATAGAAAGATTAGTCTTACACAACAAAAAACTAAACTATTCCTAACCATGATAGATAACATGAAAAGGCATTTTGAAAGGATGACCAGAATGACAGTATTACCCATTGTTACGCACCCAGCAGAAGTATTAGAGCAACCTTGCGAAAAGGTGTTAACGTTTGATAAATCGTTACGCAAATTGTTAGATGATATGTATGACACGATGATTGAAGCAGATGGTGTCGGACTAGCTGCACCTCAAATCGGAAAAGCAATACAAGTTGCTATTGTTGACATTGACGATGAACATGGAACAGTTGAAATGATAAATCCAGTAATTATGGAATTAAGCCAAGAAGAAGAGATGGAAGTAGAAGGATGCTTAAGCTTTCCGGGTGTTTACGGTGAAGTACAACGACCTATTCTATGTACTATTCAGGCCCAAGATCGAAAAGGTAGACACTATCAGTTAACGACAAGTGGTTTTATGGCACGTGCCATTATGCATGAAATAGACCACTTAAATGGTGTATTGTTTACATCGAAAATTTCACGATACGTAGATGAGGAAGAGTTAGGAGAGATGGAATAATGACAAGAATTGTATTCATGGGAACCCCTGATTTTTCTGTTCCTGTTCTAAACGGTCTAGTAGAGAACGGGTATGACGTAGTAGGCGTAGTGACACAGCCAGATCGACCAGTTGGTAGAAAAAGAGAATTAACACCGCCACCAGTGAAAGTTGCAGCGGAGAAACACGGAATTCCGGTTTATCAACCTGAGAAAATAAGATTAAAAGAGCAATTACAGCCAGTACTGGATATGAAGCCTGATTTAGTCGTAACAGCAGCTTTCGGGCAGATTTTACCAAAGGAATTATTGGATACTCCTTCTTTAGGTTGCATAAACGTTCACGCAAGTCTTTTACCGGAACTACGAGGTGGTGCTCCCATCCATTATTCCATTATCCAAGGAAAAGATAAAACAGGAATTACCATTATGTACATGGTGGAAAAATTGGATGCAGGTGATATCATTACGCAAGTGGAAGTCCCTATAGAAGAAAGAGATCATGTTGGTAGCTTGCATGATAAATTAAGTGTAGCTGGAGCACAGTTATTATTAGAAACACTTCCTACAATTATAAATGGAACATCTACTAGAACGGTTCAAGAAGAAGAGCATGTGACATTTGCATATAATATAAAAAGAGAACAAGAAAAGATAGATTGGAATAAAACAGGTGAAGAAATCTATAACCACGTTAGAGGATTAAATCCTTGGCCTGTAGCATTTACCACGTTGCAAGGTAAAGTAATTAAAGTATGGTGGACAGAAAAAACAAAACTAGAAACTAATAGCACTCCTGGAACAATTGTAGCTGTAGAGAAAGATGGTTTTGTAGTGGCAACCGGAAATCATATTGCCATTAAAGTGACAGAGTTACAACCTTCTGGTAAGAAGAAAATGTCTGGTGAAGACTTTTTACGTGGAAGTAATAAAGAAGATTTAGTAGGAACCACATTAGGAGGAACGAATGAGTAAAAAAAATAAAAGACGTTCCGTTCGAGATGCAGCATTAGATGTTATCATCGCTGTTGAATCACAAGCTTCATATAGTAACTTATTACTACATCATGCGATTGAAACAAATCAAGTTTCGAAAAAAGATACGGGACTTTTAACAGAGCTAACATATGGAACGCTTCAAAGACGTGATGCATTAGACTATTTCCTTGCACCTTTCTTAAAAGGAAAGAAAATAGATGCATGGGTAAGAAATCTATTACGACTTTCCGTGTATCAGATGGTCTATTTAGACAAAATTCCAGAAAGAGCTATTTTTCATGAAGCGGTTGAAATAGCAAAAGCAAGAGGCCATAAAGGAATTGCAGGTATGGTAAACGGTGTTCTCCGTTCCATGCAACGTGAAGGTGTTAAAAGTCTAGAAGATATTAATGACCAAGAAGAACGCCTTGCAGTATCTACTAGTCATCCAGTTTGGCTAGTTAAGCGTTGGGTAGAGCAATACGGATTTGACAAGACAAAAGAAATGGTAGAAGTTAACATTAAAGCACCATATCAAACAATTCGAATCAATAGTATAGTAAGCACAAGAGAAGAAGTAATAGAAAAACTAACAGAAGAAGGCTTTATGGTAGAAGCAAGTCCTTATGTACCTGAAGCAATTAGAGTTCTAAAAGGAAATGCTGCAAATTCTCCATTGTTTACAGAAGGTTTTTACACCATTCAAGATGAAAGTTCGATGATTGTTGCGCATGTTGCAGACATCGAGAATGGAAGTAAAGTACTTGATATGTGTGCGGCACCTGGTGGAAAAACAACTCATATGGCTGAGAAAAACAAAGATGGACAAGTTATATCTTTAGACTTACACAAGCATAAGAAAAAGTTAATAGACGAGAATGCAGAAAGACTAAAACTGAAGAATATTAAATCTTATGTAATGGATGGTCGAAAAGCTTTAGAGACGTTTGAAAAAGAAAGCTATGACCGTGTACTAGTAGATGCTCCGTGTTCTGGTTTTGGTGTAATGAGGAGAAAGCCAGATATCAAATATAGTAAAGTAGAAGAAGATATTCATCGTCTGTCTTCTATTCAAAGTGAGTTACTATCGGTTGCTAGTAAATTAGTAAAACCAAATGGTCTCCTACTATTTAGTACATGTACAGTAGATAAAGAAGAGAATAATGAAAATATAGTAAGATTTTTAAAAGAACATCCAGAATTCGATTTAGAAACCCCTCAAGTACCATCTGCTATACAACCATTTGTGGAGGATAACATGTTACAATTATTCCCACAAGATATAGACAGTGACGGATTCTTTATCGCAGCTTTGAGAAAGAAGGGATAAAAATGGAAACTACAAAACAAAAAATTGCAAAAACAGAAGAGGTTAAAAAACCTTCTATTTACTCATTAGAGTTACATGAACTAAAAGATTGGTTAAAAGAGCAAGGAGAGAAGCCTTTCCGTGCAGGTCAAATTTTTGATTGGTTATACAAAAAAAGAGTAACTACTTTTGAAGATATGTCCAACCTTAGTCAATCTCTTCGTCAAAAGTTAGAAGAAAAATTTGCTTTAACTACTTTAAACACTCTAATTCAACAAACATCTTCAGACGGAACAATTAAATTCTTATTTGAGCTACACGATGGATATTCCATCGAGACAGTTTTAATGCGCCATGAATATGGGAATTCTGTTTGTGTGACAACACAAGTTGGTTGTCGAATTGGTTGTACGTTCTGTGCATCTACACTTGGTGGATTAAAACGACATTTAGAAGCAGGAGAAATCGTTGCTCAAGTCGTAAAAGTACAACAGGCACTAGATGAAACTAATGAGCGCGTAAGTTCCGTTGTAATCATGGGAATTGGAGAGCCGTTTGATAACTACGATGAAATGATGTCATTCCTAAAAATTATTAACCATGATGACGCACTGAATATCGGAGCTCGTCATATCACTGTTTCCACTAGTGGTATCATTCCAAAGATTTATAAATTTGCAGACGAAGAACTACAGATTAATTTCGCGGTATCGCTTCATGCTCCAAACAATGAAATCCGCTCTCGTTTAATGCCAATCAATAAGGCATATAAGCTTCCTGAATTAATGGAAGCCATCCGATACTATGTGGATAAAACAGGTCGTAGAGTGAGTTTTGAATACGGGTTATTCGGAGGAGTAAACGATCAGGTAGAACATGCAGAAGAATTAGCTTCACTTATTAAAGGGTTGAAGTGCCATGTTAACTTAATACCAGTTAACTACGTACCGGAAAGAGATTATGTCCGTACACCAAGAAATGATATCTTTGCTTTTGAGAATACATTAAAGGAACGTGGAGTGAATGTAACCATTCGTCGTGAACAAGGTAGTGATATTGATGCTGCTTGTGGACAGCTTCGCGCGAAGGAGAAACCAGAAGAGACGAGGTGACCTTAGGTTGAAATATATCTTTCGAACTGACAGGGGAAAAGTAAGACAGTATAACGAAGATAATGGTGGGGTTTTTCATAATCAAGCAGGTCAAGTGTTAGCAATAGTTGCTGATGGAATGGGAGGTCATCGAGCTGGCGATGTAGCTAGCCAGATGACCTTGCAGTTCCTTCAAGAATCTTGGGAGAAGACTTCCGAAATTCACAATCCTGATGAAGCAAAAAGATGGATGGAAGAACATACAAGGAAAGTAAACGTGCAAGTGTATCAACACTCTTTGCAGAACCAAGAATGTGAGGGGATGGGCACTACACTAGTTTTCGCACTATGTACAGACTCATTTGCTACCATTGCAAATATCGGTGATAGTCGTTGCTATATATTAAATGAATCAGGTTTTAAACAGTTAACAGAGGACCATTCATTAGTGAATGAGCTAGTACGCGCTGGAGAGATTACCCCAGAAGCAGCAGAATATCATCCGCGAAAAAATGTTTTAATAAAGGCATTAGGAACAGAGGGAACTGTTTTGCCAGATATTAAAACCATTACCTTTGAAGATGGTGATAGTCTTCTTTTGTGTTCTGACGGTCTTTCTAATAAAGTGACACTACACGAATTAGAAAGTTTATTATCATCTTCCAATGATTTAACTAATGTAGCAGGCGAACTAATTCAACTAGCTAATGATCATGGCGGTGAAGATAACATCACCTTATGTATCGTCCAACAAATGCAGGAGCTAGAGGAGTTGGATGAAAATGATAATAGGTAAGCGTATCAGTGGACGCTATCGTATAGAGAAAATGATCGGCGGCGGCGGAATGGCTAACGTCTATTTAGCACACGATATGATCTTAGACCGAGATGTTGCAGTGAAGATTCTTCGTTTTGATTCTTCTAACGAAGAAGAGTTTATAAAAAGATTCCAAAGAGAAGCACAAGCAGCAACAAGCTTGGCTCATTCAAATATTGTCTCTATTTATGATGTAGGAGAAGATGATGAAATTTACTACATTGTAATGGAATATGTAAAAGGGTATACATTAAAAGAATACATACAACAAAATCACCCACTTTCCTTAACAATAGCTGTCCATATTATGCAACAAATTGTGTCAGCGATTGATCATGCCCATGAACATAACATTATACATCGAGATATAAAACCTCAAAACATTTTAATAGACGAACACGGAACTGCTAAAATAACTGATTTTGGTATTGCCACCGCTTTAAGTGCGACCACCATAACGCAAACAAACTCTGTATTAGGAAGTGTCCATTACTTGTCACCTGAACAGGCAAGAGGTGGTATGGCAACAAAAAAATCAGATATTTACTCTTTAGGGATTGTGTTCTTTGAGCTAATTACAGGACGTCTTCCGTTTTCTGGTGAGTCCGCGGTATCAATTGCCTTAAAACATTTGCAATCGGAAACACCATCTGTTCGTAGATGGAATGCAAACATTCCTCAAAGTATTGAAAATATTATCTTTAAAGCTACGGCGAAAGATCCTTTTGTTCGTTATGAAACAGCGGGAAAAATGGAAGAAGATTTAGAAACTGCTTTAGATCCTTCTAGGTTAGATGAATCGCCTTTTATCGTACCTTTGGATGATGATGCGACAAAAGCAATCCCTGTTATTACCAAGGAAGCTGCAAATAATCACTTGGATGAAACGATGGTTCATACGAAAAATGAAAAGACCATTCCTCATCCTGTTTCTAGTAAACTAGAAGAAGAACGTCCGAAAGTAAAAACGAAAAAGAAAAAGTGGATTGTGCCTACTTTATTGCTATTCTTATTATTGGTTGGACTTGGTATCGCTTTTGCTATGATTACTGCTCCAAAAGAAATAGAAGTGCCAATAACAGAGGATATGGAATTAAATGATGCGCTAGATGAATTAACTGCATTGGGGTTTGAAATTGGTGAAGTTATAGAACAAAATAGCGATGAAATTGAAGATGGGAAAGTTATAAAAACCGACCCTAAGGCTGGGACTATGTTGCTTGAAGGGGAAGAAATAGACGTATTTGTAAGTTCTGGTAAAGAAGCGATTGAAATGAAAGATTATGTTGGTAATCGTGTGGAGCAAGTTAACCGAATACTAGAGAGTGCCGGATTTGAAGTAGAAGTAGAGGAAGAATTCTCTGATGATCCAATTGGTACGATCGTATCACAGACACCTGAATCTGGTGACATGGTAATTCCAGAGGATACTATTGTCACTCTTATTGTTAGTAAAGGGGAAGCACCTGTAGAGGTGAAAAATTTAACTGGATTTAATGACCAAGCACTACGGGATTATGCAGAGTCATCTGGATTAACGATTGACTTATCCAATGAGGAATATTCAGATGAAGTGCAAGCGGGCACGGTTATTTCACAGGATCCAAAACCTGGAACTGCAGTGGAAAAAGGCTCTGTGATATCAGTTGTACTGTCTAAAGGTCCAAAGGAAGTCCCGCCAAAAGAAGTGCAAAAAGAGGTATTTATTCCTTATGAACCAGAAGAAGATGGTAAGCCTCAAGAAGTCATTATATACATTCAAGATATGAATAGAAATATGGTTACTCCGAGTGATTCTTTCTATATCACTCAAGGAGAAACACGAATATTAACGTTTACGGTAAGAGAAGGCGAAACCGCTGGATATAGAATCTTCCGTGATGGACAAGTCATAGAAGAAGATGTGATAGAGTTCCCTAAATCCAATTAACATAAGGAGGCATTTATGCCAAAAGGCCAAATTATGAAGGCGTTAAGTGGTTTTTACTATGTAAAGATGGAAGACAGATTAATTCAATGTAGAGGTAGAGGTGTTTTTCGTAATAAAAACATCTCTCCTCTTGTTGGAGATTATGTACATTATGAGTTCGAAAGAGATCAAGAAGGTACAATCATGGAAGTCTTTGATCGAAAGAATGAATTAGTAAGACCACCAATCGCCAATGTAGATCAAGCAATACTAGTTTTTTCGTGTGTAGAGCCGGAATTTAATCCCGGTTTATTAGATCGTTTTTTAGTATTAATTGAGTATCATGACATTGAACCAATTATTTGTCTAACAAAAATTGATCTAGTTCCAAAAGCCAAATTGCCTGAATTAGAATCTTTTATCGAGGATTATAGGAAAATTGGCTATCAGGTAGTCATTACATCATCTGAAACAGCAGAAGGGCTAGAAAATTTACTTCCACTTTTAAAAGATAAACTATCCGTATTCGCTGGACAGTCGGGAGTTGGAAAGTCTTCATTATTGAATGCCTTACGACCAGACCTAGAGTTGAAGACAGCTGGGATCTCAACTCATTTAGGGCGAGGAAAGCATACTACACGTCATGTAGAATTGATGGATGTAAATGGTGGAGCAGTTGCAGACACACCTGGTTTCAGTTCATTAGAATTGATGGAAATGGAAGTGAATGATGTCACTTTTTGTATGCCTGAATTTCAAAGAGCAAGTGAAAAGTGCAAATTTAGAGGTTGTCTACATATAAATGAACCGAAATGTGCAGTAAAAACAGGTGTAGAAGAAGGAACCATACCTGCTTACCGTTACGACCACTATTTGCAATTCATCCAAGAAATCCAAGATAGAAAGCCGAGGTATTAAATGCGATGAAAATGGCACCTTCCATCTTAGCGGCAAACTTTGCTAACTTAGGACACGATGTGAAAATTGTCAGTGATGCAGGAGCAGATTACTTACATATTGATATAATGGACGGACATTTTGTTCCAAACATTTCTTTTGGTCCTTCCATTGTAAAAAGTATTCGTTCTTACACAGACATTCCCTTCGATGTGCATTTAATGATTCAAAACCCAGATCAATATATTGAAGATTTTGTCAAAGCAGGAGCCGACATCATAACGGTGCATGTGGAAGCATGCCCACATTTACATAGAACGTTACAACTTATACGCTCTTTTGGTGTTAAAGCGGGGGTGGTGATAAATCCTGCAACATCTGCTTCTATATTAGAGCCAGTTCTTCATGAAGTGGATATGATCCTATGTATGACGGTTAATCCAGGCTTCGGTGGGCAAGCTTTTATTCCTTCTGTTCTACCCAAAATTGAATGGTTAGCAGAACAACGAGAAAAGAATAATTATTTATATGAAATTGAAGTAGATGGTGGAGTTAATGAAGAAACCATTATTGATTGTGCTAATGCAGGAGCGGATGTATTTGTAGCAGGATCGGCAATTTTCGCAAAAGATGACCCTGCTGAAGCATTGCAAAATTTAAAATCAGTAGCTATGAAGCACGTAAGAAGAGGGTAAACGATGAAAAAGATTATTCACTTATTAGCAGGGGGACCAAAACATTTGGTCCCCCCTCTTCAAGATTGGGATGCACAAGAAATAATATGGGTGGGTGTGGACAGAGGAGTAAAACGTCTCTTAGATCAAGGCATAAAACCTACAATGGCAATTGGTGATTTTGATTCAGTAGATCAGGTAGAATGGGAGTTTATTGAGGATAACTTACAGAAGTATGCTAAATTTAATCCAGAAAAAGATGAAACGGATATGGAGTTAGCGTTAAACTGGGCACTAGAGCAGAAACCTGACGTTATTCGTATTTTTGGTGCAACAGGTGGAAGACTTGATCATTTTTTTTCAGCGGCATACATGTTAGCAAAAGATGACGTGCTTCTTCATCCAACTAGTATTGAAATAATTGATCGTTCCAATATAATTACTGTTTTATCTCCTGGTACGTACAATTTGGAGAAAAATAGTTTTCCTTATGTTTCGTTTCTTCCAATCAACGGAGAAATTTTTGGTCTAACCTTAACCGGAGTGAAATATCCTTTAACGAATCATCCTATCGTACGTGGTTCTACTCTCTGCATTAGTAATGAACTTGTCAACGACTTTGGTTCTGTATCGTTTGATGAAGGCATATTAATGATGATAAGAAGCAAAGATGAGTAAACAGTACTTGGTTGATCATCTAAGAATACTCACGGGAAATCATAAGGAGGGACCGTTTCATGAAATTTTATACGATCAAATTACCAAAGTTTTTAGGTGGCCTTGTTAAAGCAATGCTAGGAACGTTTAAGAAAGATGCTTAAATAAAACAAAAAGTGACTGCAGGGGGACGCTTTCCGCTTCGAAAAGCGAAAGGCGAGCGGTTGCGCACCTTACGCTAGACACCACTTATTCCCGCAGGAGTCGCCCCCTTCCGCTCCAATCCCTAAACATTATTTTTGGGGAAGCGTTATGTTTACAAGGTCGTGATCTTATTAAAATTATCTATAAGACACTTCTTTACGAAAAAACAGGTGGATCATCCATGGATCCACCTGTTTTTCTCTGTGTTCACTTTTTTTATAAAAGAAGGATAAATAATTATTTTGTAGAAGAAAGTAAGCATAGAAAAAAGCACCCACTAGTTAAACTAGCAGATGCTTGTTCGCGATCGTGTATTATACACGCTCTACTTTACCTGATTTAAGTGCTCTAGCAGAAACCCAAACCTTTTTTGGTTTACCATCTACAAGAATGCGCACTTTTTGTAAGTTAGCGCCCCAAGTACGCTTGTTAGCGTTCATTGCGTGGGAGCGAGTGTTACCCGAACGTGCTTTACGTCCAGTAACGGCACATACTTTAGCCATAGTATACCCTCCTCACTATCAAACAGTTATGACGATTATGTCGCATTTCATTTCTGAAACATACTACAATAATTTATCACAACTTTGAAACTGATGCAATATAAAAGACGAAACCTTTCAAGAAAATTTCCTTGACATGCAATCGAAATACTGGAATGATAGGGATGGTAACTCGCTTTTAAAATGTTCAAGCGTGTAGTAAAATAAGAAAAGCATCCTATTTGCGTAAGTTTGCCATTAGTTGTGAAGAACCAGCTAATGAAAAGAAAAGGGGGACCAACGAATGTCCATTGAACTAAAAACGAAATTCGGACAGATTGATATCTCAAATGAAGTAATTGCGATGGTTGCTGGTGGTGCGGCAGTTGACTGCTACGGTATCGTTGGAATGGCTTCTAAAAATCAAATTAAAGATGGCCTCACGGATATCCTTCGTAAAGAAAACTTTACAAGAGGAGTTATTGTTCGCCAAGAAGGTGATGAAGTACATATTGATATGTATATCATCGTAGGATATGGAACAAAGATCTCGGAGATTGCACACAATGTTCAATCGGTCGTCAAATATACGTTAAATAAAACAATCGGGTTATCAGTTGATTCAGTGAATATATTTGTACAAGGCGTTCGCGTGACGAACCCGTAAGTGAGGAGGAGCATTTGTGTCTATTACATCTTTAGATGGAATGCGTTTTGGAGAAATGGTACTGCAAGGCGCTAACAATCTTTCGGCGAAAGCTGATATGGTGGATGCGTTAAACGTATTCCCAGTTCCAGATGGAGACACAGGGACAAACATGAACCTGTCCATGACATCTGGAGCAAAAGAAGTGAAACAACACATGCAACCGCATGTAGGGAAGGTAGCGCAAGCGTTAGCGAAAGGGCTTTTAATGGGAGCTCGTGGTAACTCTGGTGTTATTTTATCTCAATTATTCCGTGGATTCGGTAAATCAATCGAGAACAAGGAAACGATCAACTCTGTGGAGTTTGCCCAAGCATTAGAAGCAGGTGTAGAGACAGCTTATAAAGCAGTAATGAAGCCTGTTGAAGGTACAATCTTAACTGTAGCAAGAGAAACAGCGAAACAAGCTGTGGAAATTGCGAAAACAGAAAAGGATATTGTAGTCTTCTTTGAGAAAGTAGTGGATGAGTCAAAGAAATCTTTAAACCGTACTCCAGACTTACTACCTGTTCTAAAAGAAGTTGGGGTAGTAGATAGTGGTGGCCAGGGACTTGTGTGTGTGTATGAAGGCTTCTTAGCAGAGTTAAAAGGGGAAGAGCTTCCAGATGCAATTTCTAACGCTCCTAGCATGGACGAGTTAGTAAAAGCGGAGCACCACAAAAGTATTCAAGGGTTTATGGATACAGAAGATATCGAATTTGGCTATTGCACAGAGTTCATGGTGAAATTTGAGAAAGAAAAATTAGAGCAACATCCTTACGATGAAGTTGCTTTCCGTAATGAACTAAGTCAATGGGGTGACTCTTTGTTAGTTGTTTCTGATGACGAAATTGTAAAGGTTCATATTCATGCAGAAGAGCCAGGTACTGCAATGAACCTAGGGCAACGTTACGGTAGCTTTATTGCGATAAAAGTAGAAAATATGCGACAACAGCACTCTTCTCTACTAGAGTTGGATGAGCAAAAAGCGGCTACTCCAGTGAAAAAAGAAGAAAAGAAAAAGGATTATGCAATTGTTACGGTTTCAATGGGGGAAGGTATCGCTGATTTATTTAGAAGCATCGGTGCAAGCCATGTCATTGAAGGCGGACAAACCATGAATCCAAGTACAGAAGATATCGTCAAAGCGATCGAAGAAGTACATGCTGAGAAAGTATTTATTCTACCGAATAACAAAAATATCATTATGGCTGCTGAGCAAGCAGCATCTGTTGCTGAAGTAGAAGCTGTAGTAGTACCTACTAAGACAGTTCCTCAAGGTATGGCAGCGATGTTGGCATTTAATCCAATGAGTTCTCTAGAACAAAATAAAGATCAAATGACAGAATCTCTTGCTCATGTGAAAACAGGTCAAGTAACACATGCTGTTCGTGATACAACGATTGATGGGTTAACTATTACTTCTGGAGACTTCATGGGTATTTCAGAAGGGAAAATCGTGAAGACGAATACAGATTTACTAGCTGTTTCTCAAGAGTTACTTTCCACTATGTTGGATGATGAATCTGAAATTTTAACAATTTTAAAAGGCGAAGATGCTGATGCAGAGGTTGTAGATGCACTTGTATCTTATGTAGAAGATGCCTTTGAGGATGTCGAAGTAGAAGTACATGATGGAAAACAGCCATTATATCCATTTATTTTCTCCGTGGAGTAAAGAATAGTTAAAACAGAGGGTGTAATAACCCTCTGTTTTTTTATATAATAAAATTATATGCTTTGAAGTGATAAGGAAGAGGGGACTTACATGAAGTATAAAAGTGTTTTTGATATTATTGGTCCTGTAATGATTGGTCCTTCTAGTTCTCATACTGCAGGGGCAGCTAGAATTGGAAGAGTAGCTCGAAGCCTTTTTGCAAAACAACCAAAATGGGCTAAAATACATCTTTATGGTTCGTTTGCTCAGACCTATCGCGGTCATGGGACGGATGTAGCTATAGTAGGTGGCCTTTTAGATTATGATACAGACGATCAAAGAATTGTTAATGCTCTCTCAATCGCGAAGGCTTCGAATTTAGAAGTAGAGTTCATTGTAGAAGATGGTTTGTCTGAACACCCAAATACAGCTAGAATTGTGCTAGGAGATGACACAAATTATTTAGAGTTAGTGGGTATTTCTATCGGTGGTGGTAAAATCGAAGTAACAGAACTAAATGGCTTTCCTTTACGACTATCTGGCAATCACCCAGCAATTGTGGTTCTACATGAAGACCGATTTGGAGCAATAGCGAAAGTAGCGACTGTTTTAGCGAACCATGAAATAAACATTGGTCACATGGAAGTTTCTCGTAAAGAGATTGGAAAATTTGCATTAATGACGATTGAAGTTGACCAAAGCCTTTCTAAGGATGTATTAGAAGAAATTCGATTATTACCAAATATTTCTCAAGTAACACAGGTAGTAGATTAACAGTACGTGTAAGATTGACAACGCTTACATTTAAGGAGTGAGAAAATGTTCTTTCGTAATGTAAAAGAACTTATTGATAAAACAACTACTGAAGGCATATCCATATCTGAAGTAATGATCCGACAAGAGATGGCATATACAGGGAAATCTCGTGAAGATATTATGGCGGAAATGGACCGTAATTTGACCGTTATGGAGCAAGCAGTAGAAAGAGGGATAAAAGGAGTACATTCACCAACTGGATTAACTGGTGGGGATGCTGTACTTCTTCAAAAGTATATAGAAAAAGGAAATTTCCTTACTGGAGAAACAATTCTAGATGCTGTTAGTAAAGCAGTAGCAACTAATGAAGTAAATGCTGCGATGGGAACAATTTGTGCAACACCTACTGCAGGATCTGCTGGCGTTGTGCCCGGAACACTATTTGCAGTAAAAGCAAAACTTAACCCTACTAGAGAAGAAATGATTCGTTTCCTATTTACTTCTGGTGCATTTGGATTTGTTGTGGCAAATAATGCTTCCATCTCTGGTGCTGCAGGAGGCTGTCAGGCCGAAGTAGGTTCAGCATCTGGAATGGCCGCAGCTGCTATTGTCGAGATGGCGGGTGGTACTCCTCAACAATCTGCAGAAGCAATGGCAATTACATTAAAAAATATGCTTGGCTTAGTATGTGACCCTGTTGCAGGTTTAGTAGAAGTACCGTGTGTTAAAAGAAATGCAATGGGAGCTGCCAATGCAATGGTAGCTGCTGACATGGCTTTAGCGGGTATTACAAGTAGAATACCATGTGATGAAGTAATCGATGCCATGTTTAAAATTGGTCAACAAATGCCAACTGCTTTAAAAGAAACGGCATTAGGGGGATTAGCAGCTACCCCTACTGGAAAAGCCCTTGAAGAAAAGATATTCGGAGCTAAATCATAATTGTTTTAACACACGTACTTACGATAATAGTAAGAACGTGTGTTTTTTTGTTACAATAGAACAAGTGTTATAACCTGAAAGTAGGTGTTAATATGAACGAACTTAAAGAAATAAAAGGAATAGGATCTGAAACTCTCCTACACTTGAAAGACTTAGGCATACATACACTTCATGACCTTCTGCATTATTTTCCATTTCGATACGATGATCAGCGGTTAGTAGATGTAGCAGAAGCGAGTCACGAAGAGAGAATAACTATTGAAGGAAAAGTTCACTCAGAACCTGGGGTTATGTTTTATCAAAAAGGCAAATCAAAAGCGACTGTTAGAATTCAAACTGGAAGGCACCTGATTGCTGCTGTTTTCTTTAATCAACCATACCTAAAAAAGGCCTTTTCAATAGGAGATATTGTTACCTTAACAGGTAAGTGGGATGCTCACAGGCAAGTTCTTACGGTTCAAAGCCACCAGAAAGGTCCTCATAAAGGGCAGACTGATTATGCCCCCGTATATCATTTGAAAGTAGGTATTACAAACCTGGTGTTTAGAAAGTGGATGAAGCAAGCATTTCAGCTTCTAAATAACACTCTACCGGAAACCTTACCTACCTCTATTCGGGAGCAATATAAATTGCCAAATAAATTTGATGCTTTACATACCATGCATTTTCCTGAAAACGAAGGTGCAATAAAACAAGCTAGAAGATACTTTGTTTATGAAGAGTTACTCTTGTTTCAATTAAAAATGCAAGCTTTAAAGAAGAAAGAAAGTGAACAAAAACAAGGAAACAAAATGACGGTAGATCAAAAGAAAATTGATGCATACAAAAAGTCATTACCGTTTCCTTTAACAGCTGCTCAAACAAGAGTAGTTGACGAAATAATACATGATTTGACTTCAAATGGTAGGATGAACAGACTGTTACAAGGTGACGTTGGTTCTGGAAAAACGGTTGTTGCGAGTATTGCTTTATTAGCTGCGCACACTGCAGGTTATCAAGGCGCACTAATGGTTCCAACTGAGATTCTAGCAGAACAGCACGCTAGTTCGTTGGCGGATCTTTTGCAGCCAACAGGAATTACAGTAGCACTTTTAACGAGTTCTGTTAAAGGAAAAGCTAGAAGGCTTCTTTTAGAAAGTCTTGCGGAAGGAGAAATAGACATTTTAATCGGCACACATGCTCTTATCCAAGAGGATGTCGTTTTTTCCAACTTAGGATTGGTTATTACAGATGAACAACATCGCTTTGGTGTAAATCAACGAAAGATTCTTCGTGAAAAAGGGCTTAACCCAGATGTTCTATTTATGACAGCTACCCCAATTCCGCGAACATTGGCAATCACTGTCTTTGGGGAAATGGATGTATCCATTATTGATGAACTTCCAGCAGGACGTAAGCCTATTGAAACCTATTGGGTGAAGTCGAATTATCTAGAAAGGGTAGTAGGCTTCATTGAAAAAGAAGTGAAGAAAGGTAGACAAGCTTACGTTATATGCCCTTTAATCGAAGAAAGTGAAAAGCTAGATGTGCAAAATGCGATTGAGATGTTTGAGGTACTAAAAGAAAGACTGAAAGGTATCACGGAAGTTGGTCTTATGCATGGACGGTTACATCCTGAACAAAAAGATCAAGTGATGAAAGAATTTGCTGAGAATGAAACAGGTGTTCTAGTATCTACAACCGTCGTAGAAGTAGGAGTAAATGTGCCGAATGCTACTTTAATGGTGATACAAGATGCAGATCGCTTTGGTCTTTCCCAACTACATCAGTTAAGAGGCCGAGTTGGCAGGGGAGATCAGCAGTCTTACTGTATTTTAATGGCAGACCCTAAAACGGAAGTAGGGAAAGAAAGAATGTCCATTATGTGTGAAACAAATGATGGATTTGTTTTAAGTGAACGTGACCTAGAGTTAAGAGGAGCAGGGGATTTCTTTGGGAAAAAACAAAGTGGTTTACCAGAGTTTAAGGTTGCTGATTTAGTACATGATTATCGTGCTTTAGAAGTTGCACGTTCAGACGCTGAAAAATTAATATCATCATCTGTATTCTGGGATAATCCAGAATACATTTACTTACGACAATCCTTAGAATCGTCTGGTGCCACGGAAGGTAATCAACTGGATTAAAGATAATTTCTATTGCAATCTATTTAATAGTTTTATATACTACTATTAGTACCTAGTCATAAGATGGGCGGTGAGTATGATGAAGCCTACAAAAAAAGAGAGGCAAGCCAAACTACAAGACACAATTGAATCTAACCCTTTTGTAACAGACGAAGAACTTGCAGAACAGTTTCAAGTTAGCGTCCAGACAATTCGATTAGATCGAATGGAGCTATCCATTCCCGAATTACGTGAGCGGATAAAGCATGTAGCAGAAAAGAAAATGGTTGATGAGGTTAAATCCTTAGCAATTGAAGACGTTATTGGAGAAATCATAGATATACAATTGGACAAGTCAGCTATTTCAATTTTTGATGTAAAAGAAGAACATGTCTTCACCCGTAATCATATTGCGAGAGGTCATCATATATTTGCACAAGCTAATTCCCTAGCAGTAGCAGTAGTGGATGAGGAAATGGCACTAACAGCAAAAGCAACCATTCATTTCACGAGATCAGTGAAATTAGGAGAAAGAGTGGTTGCGAAAGCGAAAGTGTTCCCAACTGAAAAAAAAGATAGAATGCGTATACAGGTAGAGAGCTTTGTAGGAACAGAATTAGTTTTTAAAGGCGATTTTGATATGTTCCGTGCAACCGCTCGTTAAGAGGAGGAAGAAACATGAGACTAGCGATAGATGCGATGGGCGGAGATCATGCACCAAAAGAGATCGTATTAGGAGTAAAGAAGGCACTAGAAGAATGGTCTGACTTACACGTGTTGCTGTTTGGAGATGAAACACAAATTAGGCCGCTTTTAGAGGAATCAGATAGAGTGAAAATTGTTCACACGACAGAATACATTTCTAGTGAGGATGAACCAGTAAGAGCGGTTCGTCGCAAAAAAGATTCTTCTATGGTGAAAATGGCACAGGCTGTGACGAGCGGTGAAGCGGATGCTTGTGTATCTGCAGGTAATACAGGTGCACTAATGGCTGCTGGACTATTTGTAGTAGGAAGACTTGAAGGTGTGGATCGACCGGCACTTGCGCCAACTCTACCGACACTAGATGGAAAAGGGTTTCTAATGCTTGATCTAGGTGCAAATGTAGATGCTAAGCCAGAGCACTTACTTCAATATGCTTATATGGGCTCTATCTATGCAGAGCAAGTTAGAGGAATTCAACAACCTAGAGTTGGGCTATTAAACATTGGTACAGAAGAGAAGAAGGGAAATGAGCTTACAAAAGATACACATAAACTACTATCTTCTAGTTCTCTAAACTTTATTGGAAACGTAGAGTCTCGTGATCTGCTAAACGGTGTGGCTGATGTGGTAGTTACAGACGGATTTACGGGTAATATGGTTTTGAAAACAATTGAAGGAACAGCTCTTTCCATTTTCTCTATGTTAAAAGAAACATTAATGAGTTCTATGAAGACGAAATTAGCAGCTGGTTTTATTAAATCGGACTTAAAATCATTAAAAGATAAATTAGACTACACAGAATACGGTGGAGCTGGTTTATTCGGTTTAAAAGCTCCGGTCATAAAAGCGCATGGGTCTTCCAATGCGAATGCGTTTTATAATGCTATCAGACAAGCTCGAACAATGGTCTCTCAAAATGTATGTACAAGAATGGAAGAAAGTATGAAAGACTCATAATAGGAGGGTTATCGTATGACTATTGCATTTTTATTTCCAGGTCAAGGTTCACAAACTGTTGGAATGGGAAAGCAACTTTATGAGGAAGACCAGGACAGTAAAGAACAGTTAGATGCCATCAATCAATCCTTACCTTTTGACTTACAAAAAGTGATGTGGGAAGGGCCCAAGGATTTGTTAACGGAAACAGCTCACGCTCAACCTGCGTTGGTTGCTGTAAGCACAACCTTGGTAAATGTGTTAACTAGAAATGGTATTACTCCAAGTTATCTTGTTGGTCATAGTCTAGGAGAGTATAGTGCACTTGTAGCAGCTGGTGCGTTTACAGCAGAAGAAGCTGTTCAAATAGTACATAAGCGAGGCTTACTAATGGAACAAGCTGTACCTAATGGGAAAGGTGCTATGGCAGCAATCCTTGGGTTAGACGCAGAGAAATTAGAGAATGTTTGCAAGAACGCTTCGACAGAGGAGTATTCCGTACAGGTAGCGAATTACAACTGTCCAGGTCAGATTGTTATCTCAGGGGATAAAACAGCAGTAGATGCAGCTTGTATTGGTGCAAAAGAAGCTGGAGCTAAAAGAGCATTGCCTCTTCCGGTGAGTGGACCATTCCACTCATCTCTTATGAGGCCAGCAGCAGCAGAATTTGAGAAAGAACTAGACCAACTTCAAATAAGTCCTGCTAACATTCCTGTGATTTCTAATGTAACTGCTGAAGAAATGATTGAACCGCTAGAAATTAATAATAAGCTCATTCAACAGCTTTATTCTCCAGTTCGATTTGAAGAAAGTATCAAATTCCTACTAGAAAAAGGTGTCGATACCTTTGTTGAAGTAGGACCGGGTAATGTTTTAAGTGGACTTGTCAAAAAGATTTCCAAAGATGTGAAAATATTTTCTGTATCCGACTTATCATCCGCTCAATCCGTAATCGATGCACAAAGGGAGGCAGTTCAATGAAATTAGTAGGGAAAACAGCAGTAGTGACTGGTGCTTCTAGAGGTATTGGACGTGCTATAGCTTTAGAGTTATCCGCTCAAGGTGCTAATATTGTCGTGAATTATGCAGGTAGTGAAGCAAAAGCGATGGAAGTAGCGGAAGAAGTTCGTGCGCTAGGAACGAAGGCAATTGTTGTTCAAGCCAATGTTTCCAACGCAACAGAAGTTCAAGATATGATGAAGCGAGCAGTAGAAGAGTTTGGTTCTATTGATATCCTCGTTAACAACGCTGGAGTAACGCGTGATAACTTATTAATGCGTATGAAAGAAGAAGAGTGGGACGAAGTTATAAACATTAATTTAAAAGGTGTTTTCCTTTGTACGAAAGCAGTTACACGAACGATGATGAAACAGCGTTCTGGTAGTATAATAAACGTTGCTTCCATTGTAGGAGTAAGTGGTAACGCAGGCCAAGCGAACTATGTTGCTGCTAAGTCTGGTGTAATTGGACTAACGAAAACAACTGCAAAAGAATTAGCACCTCGCGGGATAACTGTGAATGCAATTGCCCCAGGATTTATCTCTACTGATATGACAGATAAATTAACACCTGAAGTAAAAGAAGCAATGTTGGCGCAAATTCCTCTAGCGAGATTTGGCGAACCAAAAGATATTGCTTCTGTAGTTAGTTTCTTAGCTTCAGAGGATGCTAAATACATGACAGGTCAAACGTTGCATGTTGATGGCGGAATGGTTATGTAATTTGAATAAGTTAGAATTGTACCTGAATTTAAAATAATGATATGTTATAAATAAGAGTTAAAATGAACAGATTTGAAGTGCAGGAGCGGAATGGTGTCTAGCTCCAGGTGCGCAGATGCTAGGCAAAGTCGGCTGGCCCTGTGAAGGTTGAAGAACTACCTCCTCGGTCCATCCAACTTTTCTGCCGCGGCTGAACGCGTGCCTTGCGCTTTTGTTACGTGATCGGTAACAACTCAGTGTTGACGACGTGATGTCGTCCGTTCTTAACTGAGTATCCTTACCAAATGGTGTCTAGCTCCAGGTGCGCAACCGCTCGGAAAAGTCCGAAAGCCCTCCGTTGGCTGAAGAGCTGCCTACTCGGTCTTCCGAACTTTTCTGCCGCGGCTGAACGCGCGCCTTGCGCTTTTCTTACTTGAAAGGAGGTGTTTTAAATGGCAGAGGTATTAGAGCGTGTTACGAAAATCATCGTTGATCGCCTAGGTGTAGAAGAGACTCAAGTTACTCTTGAAGCTTCTTTCAAAGAAGATCTAGGAGCAGATTCTCTTGATGTAGTTGAACTAGTAATGGAGCTTGAAGATGAGTTCGATATGGAGATTTCTGATGACGATGCAGAGAAGATCTCCACAGTTGGTGATGCTGTGAATTACATACAAGCACAACAATAATCGTTTTTAGACTCGAGCGATTAAACCTTGATGGTACTATCCATCAAGGTTCTTTTGATTGTTACTATAAACATTGGATGAAAAATAGTGACCTGAAAAGGAAAAATCTAATGATTTAGCTTTTCTACTTAATCGTTTTGCTTTATGATAAGATGGTTAATGAACTAGAAAGAATTAGGGGTATTGAAGGTGGAGATCTGATGAGAAAGACGATGAAAGATCGAGAAAATAGAAGATTAAAAAAACAACAGATGGATGAAAAGTTCGAGCAATTTCAAAAGGAAATTGGTATTACTTTTTCCAAAACACATTTATTAAAGCAAGCTTTTACTCATTCATCGTATGTGAATGAGCATCGCAAAAAACCTCACGAAGATAACGAACGTCTAGAGTTTTTGGGAGATGCAGTATTAGAATTAACCATTTCACACTACCTATATGATCACTTTCCAATGATGAGCGAAGGAGAATTAACCAAACTTAGAGCTGCTATTGTTTGTGAACCATCTTTAGTTGGTTTTGCGACAGAGTGGAAATTTGGTGACTTAATTTTATTAGGTAAAGGTGAAGAAATGACAGGAGGAAGAACACGTCCGGCTTTATTAGCTGACGTATTCGAAGCTTTTATTGGTGCTTTGTATCTTGATCAAGGAATCGATCAAGTTGTTCCTTTCTTAGAAAAAACTATTTTCCCAAAAATAATTGCTGGTGCTTTTTCTCATGTGATGGATTTCAAGAGCCAACTTCAAGAGACGGTTCAGAAAAATGGCAATGGTTCTCTAGAATACCGAATTCTAGAAGAAAAAGGTCCTGCCCATAATCGAGAATTTATTTCTATGGTAACGATTAATGGAGAAGAGTTAGGTGTTGGATCAGGTCGCTCAAAAAAAGAAGCGGAACAACATGCTGCACAAATGGCCTTAGGTAAGTTAAAAGATATAACATGAAACTTTTAGTTTAGAGAGTAGGAGGAAGGACTATGTTCCTCAAACGATTGGATGTAGTTGGTTTTAAATCATTTGCGGAAAGGACTTCTGTTGATTTTGTTCCTGGAGTTACTGCTGTGGTTGGGCCAAACGGAAGTGGAAAAAGTAATGTCATCGATTCCATTAGATGGGTGTTAGGAGAGCAATCTGCGAAATCGCTTCGCGGGGCAAAGATGGAGGATGTTATCTTTGCTGGTAGTGATTCTCGTAGGGCGCTTAATTTCGCTGAAGTTACATTAACACTTGATAATGAAGATCAGACATTACCAATTGAATACAATGAAGTAAGTGTAACGAGAAGAGTATTCCGTTCAGGAGACAGTGAATACCTTTTAAATCACCAACCTTGTCGATTGAAGGATATTGTAGATTTGTTTATGGATTCAGGCTTGGGAAGAGAATCGTTCTCTATTATTTCCCAAGGAAAAGTAGATCAAATCTTAAATAGTAAACCGGAAGAACGCAGAGCAATCTTTGAAGATGCTGCTGGCGTATTGAAATATAAAAACCGAAAAAAGAAAGCAGAACTGAAATTAGCAGAGACGCAAGATAACTTATTGAGGGTTCAAGACATTCTTTTTGAATTAGAAGGACAAATCGAACCATTACGAATGCAGTCGTCCATTGCTAAAGATTACTTAGCTCAAAAAGAAGAGTTAGAGCAATATGATGTTGCAGTCTTAGTACATGATATTAATGAGCTGCAAGATACTCATAAGCGAATAACAATGGACTTAAATGAGTGGAAGAAGCAAGAACTAGAGTTAGCAACTACTTTAGCCAAGTCTGAGGCTCACTTAGTAGAAAAAAGAGATCATGTAGCAGCACTTGATGACTCTATTGATGAGTTACAGGCTCTGTTACTTCAGACGTCTGAAGAGCTTGAAAAGTTAGACGGTCAAAAGCAAGTTTTAGCAGAAAGACAAAAGAACACAAGTCAAAATGAAACACAGATAAAAGAATCTCTCGAAGAATTGTCAACTAAAATTACCCAATCCAACTTAGAGCGTGAAAGTGCAGAAAAGTTGGTTAATGTAGCAGACGAGGAAATGAAGTCGCTAAAAGAACGTGTTTGGGTGTTAGAGAATAAACTTAAGACGTTGGAAAATGGTGTAGAAGATCAAATAGAGTCATTAAAAGCAGACTACATTGATTATTTAAACCAACAAGCTAGTGCCAAAAATGAATTAACCTATTTAACTAGGCAGCTTGAACAACTTCAAAGTCGATCTTCAAGAGTAGAATTAGATAACCAAAAAGATATTGATGCACGACAGGCGTTGCAGACTAGACAAAAAGAGGCGAGCGAACAAGTAGCTTTCTCAAAAGAAAAACTATCTGCGCATATTACAACGTACCGAGATCAACAACAGAAGTTGGAGTCGTTAGAACGTACCGTTGATAAAGAAGAAAAGCAGCTGTATGAAGCGTATGGATATGTGCAAAAAATTCGTTCTCGAAAAGAAGCATTATCGGAAATGGAAGAAGAATTCCAAGGGTTCTTCCATGGAGTTAGAGAAGTACTTAAGGCCCGAAAAGAAGTCTTAGCGGGTGTTGAAGGTGCTGTCGCAGAGTTAATTCAAGTAGATAAATCTATGGAATTAGCAATAGAGACAGCTCTTGGTAGTGCTACTCAACATATTGTCGTGCAAAATGAACAGCACGCAAGACAGGCTATTCAATTCTTAAAACAACGTAAACTAGGGAGAGCCACATTTTTACCTTTAACTGTAATGAAACCTAGGATGATTGGTGCTGGATTAGTACAAAATCTTTCTTCTCATGAGAGTTATGTCGGTATTGCTTCGTCCTTAGTCAAAACACAGGGTGAATATCAAGTCATTGTGGACAATCTTTTGGGATCTACTATTATTGCTCGTGATTTAAAAGGGGCAAATGAACTTGCGAAGATTATCGGACATCGATTCCGAATGGTAACACTTGAAGGTGATGTCGTAAACCCTGGTGGTTCTATGACTGGTGGAATGGTAAAACAAAACGCAACTTCTCTTTTAACGAGAAAGAATGAATTAGAAGAACTAACTGCCAAACTTATCGAGGTGGAAGAGAAGACAAAGGGATTAGAAGAATTATATAAACGACATAAAGAAGAATACCAGTTAGGAATGCAATCATTAAAAGAATTGCAAGCTAAAGGGGAAGAACTACGTATAAAAGAACAAAGTGCAGTGAATAACTTGCAACAAATAGAGTTAGAAGTAACGACTTTAAATAGACGTCTACAATCATTTGATATTGAAAAATCCGAATGGTTAGAAGAACAAAGCTCCATTAAAAGAAGGCAAGAAGAACTGCTTCAAAACATTAACCAAGTACAACAATCTATTCAAAAAGTTGATGAACAGATCGAGGTCCTTTCTGAAGAGAAAGCTACCATTGCAAACTCAAAAGAACAATGGACAAAGGACTTAATTTCACAAAAGGAACAATTAGCTATTAAGCAAGAACAATGGAAAAATGCCAAACAAACACTTGATCGTGTAACGAAAGAGTTGGACGAACAACAATCGTCCAAGCAGAAGTTAAGTCAACAATTAACGTGGTTACATGATAATCTTCATAACAACGGTTCATCGGAAAAAGAGATGGAAACAATGTATGAACGAAAAGCAGAAGAAAAAAAGGAAACGATTGTGTTAATTGCTGCACGACGCGAAACAAGAGCTTCCTTTACTAGAGAAGTAGAAGACATTGAACTACATGTGAAAGAGTTAAAACGCCAGCATAAAGGTTTAGCGGAAAGTGTTAAAGATGCAGAAATTCACTGTAATCGTTTAGAAGTAGAATTAGATAATCGACATGAGAAATTGTTGATGGAGTATGATAGTACCATGGACGAAATAGGTGAATTAGGCGAAATATCAATATCAATAGAAGATGCAAGAAAAAAAGTAAAACTTCTAAAACGATCAATCGAAGAATTAGGAATTGTAAATGTTGGTGCCATCGAAGAATATGAACGAGTGGCGGAGCGTTACGAATTTTTATCTACACAAAGAGCTGATTTAGAAGAAGCGAAACAAACGTTAACGGATGTTATGAATGAAATGGATGAAGAAATGACTCGCCGTTTCACAGAAACTTTCAAAGGCATACAATCTCATTTTGAACATGTTTTTCGTGCGCTTTTTGGTGGTGGTCGAGCAGAACTTAAATTGACCAATCCACAAAACATGTTGGAGACAGGTGTAGATATAATTGCCCAACCTCCTGGAAAAAAACTGCAAAATTTAAGTTTATTATCTGGGGGAGAAAGAGCGCTTACTGCCATTGCTTTGCTTTTTTCTATCCTAAAGATTCGTCCAGTACCTTTCTGTATTTTGGATGAAGTGGAAGCGGCTTTAGATGAAGCTAACGTCCAGAGGTTCAGCAAGTACTTACGTCAATTTAGTAAAGAGACACAATTCATTGTGATTACCCACCGTAAGGGAACGATGGAAGAGTGTGACGTCCTATATGGTATTACGATGCAAGAATCAGGCGTTTCAACATTGGTATCTGTTCGATTAGAAGAGTCCGAACGTTGGGTTGAGCCAGTCAAAGTTGGAGGGAAATAAATGAGCTTTTTTAAGAAGTTAAAAGAGAAATTTACAAGTAATTCTGATGCTGTTACAGATAAGTTTCGAGACGGTCTTTCGAAAACTCGAGAAGGTTTTTCTTCCCGAGTAAACGACTTGGTTGCTCGCTACAGAAAAGTGGACGAGGACTTCTTTGAAGAGTTAGAAGAGATACTTATTGGTGCAGATGTTGGCTTTAACACTGTCATGGAACTTATTGATGAGTTGAAAATGGAAGTAAAGAGAAGAAATATTAAAGATACTTCTGATATGCAGTCTGTTATTTCTGAAAAGCTAGTTGAAATTTACGAGAGTCAAGGTGAGGTCAATAGTGAAGTCAACATGCAAGAATCTGGAATGACCGTTATTCTTGTAGTTGGTGTCAATGGAGTGGGGAAAACTACCACTATTGGTAAACTCTCGAACCGTTTTAAGCAAGAAGGGAAATCCGTATTGTTAGCTGCAGGAGATACTTTCCGCGCTGGGGCAATTGATCAGCTTGAAGTATGGGGAGATCGTGTTGGTGTAGATGTTATAAAGCAAGCAGAGGGATCAGACCCTGCTGCTGTAATGTATGATGCTGTAAAAGCAGCTAAAGCTAGAAACGTGGACGTGTTAATATGTGATACGGCTGGACGCTTACAAAATAAAGTCAATTTAATGAAAGAACTAGAGAAGGTGAAGCGAGTAATTGAGCGCGAAATCCCTGGTGCTCCTCATGAAGTCCTATTAGTATTAGATGCAACTACTGGTCAAAACGCTTTGGTACAAGCTAAAACCTTTAAAGAGGCAACAGATGTATCAGGAATCGTCTTAACAAAGCTAGATGGTACGGCTAAAGGTGGAATCGTACTTGCTATTCGCAACGAGTTACAAGTACCTGTAAAGTTTGTAGGACTAGGGGAAAAGGTAGACGACTTGCAAAAGTTTGATGCAGAGAAGTATGTTTATGGCTTATTTGCAGAAGCGATTGAGCAAGAAGAAGTTTCGGAGTAATGTAGTGTAGTAGCTAAGACGGGGTTATTAAGAGGCTGGGACAAAATCAAAAAGGGTACATTTCGAAAAAACGAGTGTACCTTTTTTGTTTTTAAGTAACTATGACTGCAGAATTACTGCTTTTACAGAATAACTCTTTGGGATTGGAGCGGAAGGGGGCGACTCCTACGGGAAAGGTGGGTTACTGAGACCCCACAGGAGCGTTCTTCAGCGACGAGGAGGCTCAGCAACCCGCCCCGTGGAAAGCGTCCCCTGCAGCGGAAATCCCAGTGCAGTCACTTTCGGGTTTTGTCCCAGCCTCTTTTGTGATATTAACTAGGGGTGAACTGCTTGACAACAATATCTACGGAGTGTAAACTAGACCCATGTAAAGGTTTTTCACTTAACAAGGGGGCGAATACATGCTCGAGAAAACAACCCGGGTAAATTATCTATATGATTTCTACCATCCGTTGTTAACAGAAAAGCAGCGAAGTTATATGTCCCTTTACTACTTAGACGATCATTCTTTAGGAGAAATAGCCGAAGAATATGAAGTAAGTCGTCAAGCAGTTTATGATAATATACGACGGACAGAAGCTATGCTTGAAGAGTATGAAGAGAAGCTTGGCTTGTTTGAAAAATTTCAAAAGCGCACAAAAATTATGGAAACAATGAAACAGCTTGTAGATTCTTCTCCAACTGTCTCTAAAGAACTAGTTTCCTTAGTTGATGAGCTAGAGAAAGTAGATTAGGGGGCGACATATCAATGGCATTTGAAGGGTTAGCCGACCGTCTGCAACAAACGATGCAAAAGATCCGCGGAAAAGGTAAAGTTTCCGAAGCTGACGTCAAAGAGATGATGCGAGAAGTACGGCTTGCTCTGTTAGAAGCGGACGTTAACTTTAAAGTAGTAAAAGAGTTCGTAAAGAAAGTTAGTGAACGCTCAGTTGGACAAGAAGTTATGAAAAGTTTAACTCCTGGTCAACAAGTAGTAAAAGTCGTTAAAGAAGAACTTACAGAACTAATGGGTGGCGAACAAAGCCAAATTGCTACGGCAAAACGCCCTCCAACTGTTATTATGATGGTTGGATTACAAGGTGCTGGTAAAACGACAACGACTGGTAAACTAGCAAACCTTTTACGAAAAAAGTATAACCGTAAACCATTACTTGTTGCGGCTGATATCTATCGTCCTGCTGCTATTAAGCAGTTAGAAACGTTAGGGAAACAGCTGAATATGCCTGTATTTAGCTTAGGAGATCAGGTTAGTCCTGTAGAAATCGCTCGTCAAGCAATTGAAAAAGCAAAAGAAGAACATTTAGACTATGTTTTAATTGATACAGCTGGACGATTGCATATTGATGAAACGTTAATGGGTGAATTGGAAGAGATTAAAGAACTTTCTTCTCCAGAAGAAATCTTCTTAGTTGTCGATTCCATGACCGGTCAAGATGCAGTAAATGTGGCACAAAGCTTTAATGATACGCTTGGTATTACTGGAGTAGTCTTAACAAAGCTTGATGGAGACACTCGTGGTGGAGCTGCGCTATCTATTCGTTCCGTTACACAAAAACCTATTAAATTCGTTGGTATGGGTGAGAAGTTAGATGCACTTGAACCTTTCCATCCAGAGCGTATGGCGCAACGTATTTTAGGCATGGGGGATGTACTTTCACTTATTGAAAAGGCACAAGCCAATGTGGACGAAGAAAAAGCAAAAGAACTGGAAAAGAAATTCAGAGAAGCGAGCTTTACGCTGGATGATTTCTTAGATCAGTTAGGTCAAGTAAAGCAAATGGGTCCTCTTGATGAGTTAATTAAGATGTTACCAGGTGCCAATAAAATGAAAGGTATTGATAATCTAAAAGTGGATGAAAAACAACTTAGTCATATCGAAGCAATCATTCAATCGATGACGACAAAGGAAAAGGAAAATCCAGAGATTATTAATGCTGGAAGACGTAAACGTATTGCGAAAGGATCAGGTACTACTGTTCCAGAAGTAAACCGTTTATTAAAACAGTTTGAAGAAATGAAAAAAATGATGAAACAAATGTCTACCATGGGGCAAAAAGCAAAAAAACGTGGTGGATTTGGTGGGATGAAATTCCCGTTCTAACCTAAAAGAATGCCGTGGTGTCGGTGTAGTACTCATTTGCATCCTCTTGATGTACCTTTTAACTATTAATTTGTAGATATCTCTTGTGACTGCACTTTTGGACTATCCGGTAGATAGTTGTGTGGCAAATGCAAGGTTGTAAAGTGTATATCTGCAAAAAAGGTCCCACTAGAGAGTAAATATTTATATGTTTTTTCTCTAGTGGGAAATGAGTAAGTCACTTTTACACCACTAAACAATGGCTTAACAGAATTTTTTTCATCTGTTAAGAAAAAACACTTTACATTCTTTTTATAGGTTGCTATTATATTATCTTGTGTGAAACTATTCGGAGGTGCTTTAAAAATGGCAGTTAAAATTCGTTTAAAACGTATGGGAGCAAAAAAATCTCCTTTCTATCGTATTGTTGTAGCAGATTCTCGTTCACCACGTGATGGACGTTTCATTGAAACAGTTGGAACGTACAATCCAGTTGCTGAGCCAGCTATCGTTGAGATCAACGAAGAGCTAGCGCTTAAATGGTTACAAACAGGTGCGAAACCATCTGACACAGTACGTAACCTTTTCTCTAAGCAAGGTATCATGGAGAAATTCCACAACGTGAAAAACAGCAAGTAATGGCAAATTATCAAGACTTGCTCACGTCCATAGTTCAACCGCTAGTTGACTATCCAGATGATGTCCGTGTCACTGTTCAAGAGAGTGAACATCAACTTTTACTTGAACTTCATATTCACACTAAGGATATTGGGAAAGTTATTGGAAAACACGGTCGAGTGATTAAATCTATTCGAACGGTTGTCCAAGCGGCAGCTAGCGCCAAGAATGAAAAGATTTGGATCCAAGTCATTGAATAATTTCCAAGAGGTTGTCCATAAAGTCATCTTTACATGACTTCTTGGGCAACCTTTTTTGTTACGTGACTAGTAACAACTCATCGTTAGCCACGTGATGTGGCTTGCTCTTAGATGAGTCTCCTTATTATAAATTTTTAGCATTCTTTGACCTAACTAGTTACGTATTAGGCACCATGTTAAAAAAAGGTGCTTAAGAATTCGTACTAGAGGAGTGAATAAAGGTCCTTAAAACACTTGAGGAAGTCAAAGTGGTATCTAGAATAGATTTAAGCTCCCTATAGTTTGAGAATCGCTAAATGGTGTACAATAAAAGAAACGTCACATATTAGGTGAATGATTGTGAAGATAAAAAAACAAGTGATAGTTTATGAAATCGTAACGGCAGAAATGAAGAAAGAGAAAGAAACTGCTCTGAAAAAAATACAGTACCAATTGGAATTGGAAATTAGTCAAATGCAGTTTGAATTACGCAAATGGAGAAAAAAACACGGAGCAGAAAAATGGCCCTTACAACCACTGTTTAATGAAAAAACTACAGAGCATGGATCTGTCGTTTTTCAACTTCAACAATTAGAATTAGTTCCATTGGGGACTAAAATAAAGTCAGAAGAACTGGAAACATGGATAGAGGTTCAAGTCGGACAATCTATTGATCACCTACGGGAACCAGATAGCGTAATCGTAGAGAACGGAATTATTATTGATATTCAACAGAGGTGACAAAATGGAAAACTATTATAATGTTGGTAAGATTGTAAATACACATGGTACTAGAGGGGAAGTTCGTGTTTTATCACGCACTGATTTCCCAGAAGAGAGATATAAAAAAGGTAGTATTCTATATGTGCAAAAAGAAAATCAAAAAGATTTATTAGAAGTGAAGGTAGAATCGCACAGAACACATAAGCAATTTGACCTGTTGACACTTGAAAATGTCGCTTCTATGACGGAAGCAGAAGCTCTGAAGAATTCCATATTGAAAGTTCATGAGTCTTCTTTAGGAGAGTTAGCTGAAAATGAGTATTACTTCCATGAAATTATTGGATGTACAGTATCTACAGTAGATGGAGAAGAAATCGGAAATATTTCTGAAATACTTACTCCTGGAGCAAATGATGTTTGGGTGGTAAAACGTAAAGGTGGAAAAGAAGCATACATTCCATATATAGAACAAGTAGTTTTAAAAGTAAATGTGGAAGATAAAGTAGTGATTATTGATCCAATGGAAGGGTTATTAGATTAATGAAAATTGATGTATTGTCCTTGTTTCCTGAGATGTTCCAGGGTGTCTTTGGTTCATCGATTTTAAAAAAAGCCCAAGAAAATAATCATGCTTCCTATGAGGTGTACAATTTCCGTGAGTACTCCGACCATAAACATCAGTCAGTAGATGACTATCCTTACGGTGGCGGTGCTGGAATGGTATTAAAAGCACAACCAATATTTGATGCGGTTGAAACATTACGCGAATCAAACAAGGCGTCAAAGCCTCCTAGGGTTATTCTCATGTGTCCTCAAGGGGAAAGACTGACGCAAAAGAAATCAGAGGAACTTGCTACTGAGGAGCATCTAATTTTTATTTGTGGCCATTATGAGGGGTATGACGAACGTATTAGAGAACATTTAGTCACAGATGAAATCTCTATTGGTGATTATGTATTAACTGGTGGAGAGCTTGGAGCTATGGTGGTTATTGATAGTGTAGTTCGCTTATTACCTGGTGTACTTGGTAATCAAGAATCCCATATGAAAGATTCCTTTTCTACGGGGTTATTAGAACACCCACAATACACAAGACCTGCGGATTTTAGAGGATATAAAGTGCCAGAGGTCTTATTAAGTGGTAACCATGCCAAGATAGAAGAGTGGAGAGAGCAAGAAGCACTTAAGCGAACTCTCACAAGAAGATCGGACTTGCTAAAGAAATATCCTTTAACAGATAAACAAAAAAAGTGGATTCAACAATGGAAAAATACTTAAACTAGTAGTTGTTTTGCTATAGAATTCATGATATATTATTACTTGTGGCTTGGATGAATGTCCAAGTCTTATTACAATGTTCCGCTGCATGTAGTTCCTATTATGCAAGAGCATCTGTTGGAAGGAGTTGAAATCGATGCACAAGTTAATTGAAGAAATTACAAAAGACCAACTTCGTTCAGATCTACCTGCGTTCCGTCCTGGTGATACAGTGAAAGTTCACGTAAACATCGTTGAGGGAAACCGTGAGCGTATTCAGATTTTTGAAGGTGTTGTTATTAAACGTCGTGGTGGTGGAATCTCTGAAACTTTTACAGTTCGTAAGATCTCTTACGGCGTAGGAGTTGAGCGTACATTCCCTGTACACACACCTAAGATTGCGAAGCTTGAAGTAGTGCGTCGCGGTAAAGTTCGCCGTGCGAAACTTTACTACCTACGTCAATTACGTGGTAAAGCCGCTCGTATTAAAGAAATTCGATAATCAATTAGAAAAGGAGCTTGTTGTTCAAGCTCCTTTTCGTGTATTTATATGTTTTTACCTAAAGTGAATGTATACCCTTTTCCACTCAATAAAAACATGTAGCATTTTTAAGGAGGATCAACCTTGAAAAGAGCAGTGAAAGAACTATTCGGATGGCTAAAAGCCTTAGTTATAGCAGTAGTGGTAGCATTTGTTGTTCGTTATTACTTGTTCACTCCAATTTTAGTAGAAGGAACATCCATGGTACCTACTTTAGCAAATGGCGATCGTATGATTGTGAATAAGTGGAATGATGATACAAGTACCTTAAAACGATTTGATATCATCGTATTTCATTCCCCGGATGGTAGAGACTTTATTAAACGTGTTATTGGACTTCCAGGAGATACTATTACGTTCCGTGATGATGAATTATACATAAATGGGGAAAAGATAAACGAACCTTATTTAGATCAATATAAAAGAGATTTAGGGGAACAGCAACTTACAGAGGATTTCACCTTATTTGCACAAACTGGGTTAGAATCAGTTCCAGAGGATACGGTATTTGTTATGGGTGATAATAGAGGAAATAGTATTGATAGCCGCCATTTTGGACCCGTAGACGTTGAGGAAATTATCGGACAAACGAATATTATCTATTGGCCGATGGAAGATATAAAGATAGTAAAGTAATTAGTGAGGAGGGATATCATGACTATTCAATGGTTTCCCGGCCATATGGCCAAAGCAAGAAGAGAGGTTACAGAAAAACTTAAACTGGTAGATATTATTATTGAGTTAGTGGATGCGAGATTACCAATGTCATCACGTAACCCAATGATTGACCAAATAACTGGTGAAAAGCCTAGACTTGTTGTATTAAATAAAGCTGACTTAGCGGATAAACATGTGACAGAACAATGGATTGCGTATTTTAAAGATAGAGGCGTAGTGGCTATTTCTATCAATGCGCAAGCTGGACAAGGTATGCGTGAAATCGTTAAGGCTTGTCAAGTTATTTTAAAACCCAAATTTGATCGATTAATAGCAAAAGGAGTTAAGCCTCGTGCCATTAGAGCAATGATTCTTGGTATACCTAATGTAGGGAAATCCACTTTAATTAATCGACTTGCAAAAAAAAATATTGCGAAAACTGGTAATATGCCTGGTGTAACTAAAGCCCAGCAGTGGATAAAGGTTGGGAAAGAAATGGACTTGCTTGATACTCCGGGAATACTTTGGCCTAAATTTGAAGATCAAGAAATTGGCTTTAAATTAGCTCTTACAGGAGCTATAAAAGATAGCATTCTTAACCTTCATGAGATCTCGCAATATGCATTAGAAATTTTGCATGCTTATTACCCTGTTACAGTGGAAGAAAGATACGGTATTGAAGAATGGCCAGAAGAAGTCGTAGAGTTATTTAATCAAATCGGTGAAAAGCGTAAAATTTACCGAGAAGGTGGAGAAATTGACTACGACAAAACAGCAGAAATGATTGTCCGAGAAGTGAGATCTGGTACTTTTGGAACAATCTCGTTAGATAGACCTGATGAGTGGGAAGAAAAAGCTGATGACCAATAAGGTGTCAGCTTTTTCTTTTTTGAAGAATAGAAAAGATTTGAAATAGGAAGTGTCCCCTAATAATAAAAGAGAAATTACCGATATAAAAGGAGAAACAAATGAATCGACAGTCTATAGCTCAAATTAAAGAACTATTAACACAAGTTACATCTAAAGATAACCCTTTACTAAAAGAATTATCACTAGACGACCGAAAAGGGGTACAAAGTGCTCTTAAGTCGACTTTATCAAGACTTGAAAAACAGTCGAAGCTAGTCACTCAATTTGAAGAAATGAAGGTATTTGAAAACCTAGCAAGAGAAAAAGGTTATACGTATATTGCAGGTGTAGATGAAGTTGGACGTGGCCCGCTCGCTGGTCCTGTTGTAACTGCTGCTGTTATTCTCCCAAGTAATTTTAAAGCGTATGGTCTGACGGACTCGAAAAAATTGTCAAAGAGCCAACGCGAGCAATTCCATTGTCAAATTAAAAAAGAAGCCATTGCATACAGTGTGACGTTTACAGACGCTAAAGTAATTGATGAAGTGAATATATATGAGGCTACAAAACAATCAATGATTACTTCTATACAAAACTTAGCTGTAAAGCCTGATTATGTCTTGATTGATGCAATGCCTTTAGATATAGATTTACCAAATGAATCCTTCATAAAAGGAGATGCTAGGTCCATTTCTATAGCTGCTGCTTCTGTTCTTGCAAAAGTAGAGAGAGATATATATATGGAACAGCAGTCAAAGGTTTATCCTGGTTACCAATTCGAAAAAAATGCAGGATATGGCACCAAGAATCATCTTATTGCAATAGAAGAAAGAGGACTAACCCCTCTCCATCGACGTAGTTTTGAACCAATAAAATCCATGATTAAAAACAGCTAAGAAAGGAAATAAAGCCTATGCAGACACCTTCCCTACAACTAAATCAACTCAATGGTACACTCGGTCAATTTAACTCTTCACCTAAATTACAAACTGGAGATATTGTTCACGGGAAGGTAGTCAAATGGCACCCAAATCAAGTCGCAGAAGTCCAAATAGGGAATAAAAGATTGATGGCCAAGATGGATGTTCCTTTAGAAGTTGGCAAAGGTAATTGGTTTCAAGTAGAAGTGAAAGATAATTCGGTATTACTCAAAGTTTTACCAAGCGGAACAGAATCGCAAGGAAAAACTAATATAGATCAGCTTCTACAAGCGTTAAAACTTCCAATCGATAAAACAATGAAGCAACTTGTATCCTTGTGGTTGGGGCAGCAGCAATCGCTAAACAAAAAGGGTTTAGAACAAGCGTATCAATTCTTAAAAGAGAATGGTTCGGCTTCGGAGAGCTTCCAAACAATCAAGAATCTACTTCAAGCTAACAAACCTATTACATCTTTAACATTACAGGCATCTAATGCAATGATTAACACTTCATCAATGTCACAAACTCTAATAGAACTCGAAGCATCCCTTCATCAACTACCTTCAACAGACAAAAGAGTGGCACAACTTCTTTCGACGATACAAGGGATAAGAGACGCTACTAAGGGTGTTACAAAAGAAGCAGTACAACAATTTCAGACTAAGTTCGTTGAGGAAGTTCTAAATCCATCGTCCAAAACAGGACAACAACTTAGTGAATTACTCCAATCTACTTATCCTAAAAATTACTCATCTAATGAGAGTAATAAAAGCCTGGCATTAGCTCATTCTATCAATCAGGTGATTTTTGGAAAAGAATCATCCGATATTATACAAAAAATTGCGCAACAAAAAGGGAACTTAACCGGCGAGCAAAAAGAATTCCTTACTCAAATCGTTCGAACACTGCCAAATGGGGAAGGGAAAGCAATGTTTCTAGAGCAAGTAGCTAAAAACAGTTTAACTGGTGAAAATGCCGTTCGTATGATTTCAAATTTAACCGTTGAAACACTCTCATCTAGCTCCATCGGCAGAGAGCAACTTACTTCTATCCTAACTTCAACATATAAAACAGAACAACCATTGACGCAGTTTTTTACTAAATTATTGTTACATCAACAAAACCATCAACAGTTACCTATAGATGTGCAAGAATGGATACAAACAACTACAGAACAAATCATGGCGAAAGTAGACAAAGGCAGCACCACCCCTCTTTTGAGTATTATCTCTAAAATGTTAGGGACAGATTTAGAAAATCAATTAAGAAATCAAACAGTGGTAACTAGTCTAATAGATGAACAATTAAAACCAAATTTACTGAAGATACTTTCAGATCCTTCATTCGCTAGCTCCAAAGAACAAATAGAATCAATTATAGCAAAGATTCAAGGTGGCCCTTTGTTTTCGGGAGATAATGGACCTCAGCATCATGTTACGATGAACCTACCCCTTTTACTTCAAGAAAAGCCATTAGATTTAACATTAAAGTGGGAAGGAAAAAGACTAGATGATGGGAGCATAGATCCAGATTATTGTAGAATATTATTCTACTTAGATCTTCCTAATTTACACTCCACCATAATTGATATGAACGTCCAACAAAGGATTGTAAATCTTACTATTTATACGGATAAAGCAGAGGAAGCAGAGGTAAGAGCGTCTGCGTTAATGGAGAAAATAGAAGGAGGATTGGCTTCTATTTCCTATACATTATCTTCATTAAAATGGAAATTACCGTCAGAAGAAACGGTGGAACAGAGAACCAATCGATTGTGGAGCTCTTCTTCCTATGAAGGAGTGGATATTAGAGTATGAAGGAACAAAGACAAGAAGCGGTAGCGTTAAGATACAATGAGGGGAAAGATGATGCTCCGAAGGTCATTGCAAAGGGAAAAGGGTTGATAGCCGAGGAAATATTGGCGAAAGCAAAAGAGTTTGATATCCCAGTGCAAGAGGACCCAGCGATGCTTTCTATCTTAGGTACCTTAGAGATAAACGAATCTATACCAGAAGAACTATTTGAAGCAGTAGCGGAGGTGTTTGCATTCGTTTATCAGGTGGATAAGACGTATAAAAAAAACTGAAATTTAATAGTAACTAATTCTATTAAATTAGTAAGTGATGCTTCTACAAAACTAAAGAAGGTACATTCCCAAAAATAGAATGTACCTTCTTTACGCTGTATTTAAGTTAAAATAATGGAGAATTATTGCTTTTACTTTATTAATTTTTGGGATTGAAGCGGAAGGGGGCGACTCCTACGGGAAAGGTGGGTTACTGAGACCCCGCAGGAGCGTTCTTCAGCGACGAGGAGTGATGTCTAGCTCCAGATGCGCAGAAGACAGTACCTCACGTACAAGCCCTCGGTCCCTCCAAGTTTGCTACCGAATCTAAACGCGCGCCTTACGCTTTTGTTACGTGAACAGTAACAACTCAGTGTTGACGACGTGATGTCGTCCGTCTTTAACTGAGTATCCTTATCATACTGACGCCGCCCCGTGAAAAGCGTCCTGCTGCAGCGGAAATCTCCGTGCAGTCACTTTTGGGTTTTGTCCAAGCGTTATATATTGTAAATATTCATTGCGTAATCTTCACATACCAATTTTCCAGAATAGTAAAACGAGTGAAATATTTCACAGGTTGCGGTAGACATCCGCTCGACATTCTTATACAATGAAAGCGCAGTCTATTTTTCATAGTTTGATAGGAGGATGGGAAATGAATATCCATGAGTATCAAGGAAAAGAAATCCTCAAGGCTTTCGGGGTAGCAGTACCAAACGGAAAAGTTGCGTTCACAGTAGAAGAAGCGGTGGAAGCAGCGAAAGAATTAGGTACTTCTGTAAGCGTTGTCAAAGCGCAAATCCACGCAGGTGGACGTGGTAAAGCTGGTGGGGTTAAAGTTGCTAAAAATCTAGATGAAGTACGTACATATGCGAGTGAAATTTTGGGGAAAACACTTGTAACTCATCAAACAGGTCCAGAGGGGAAAGAAGTTAAGCGCCTGTTAATTGAAGAGGGCTGTGACATTAAGAAAGAATACTATATTGGTTTAGTATTAGACCGTGCAACTTCTCGTATTACGCTGATGGCGTCTGAAGAAGGTGGAACGGAAATCGAAGAAGTTGCAGAAGCAACTCCTGAGAAAATCTTTAAAGAAGTAATTGATCCAGTTGTAGGATTAACTGGATACCAAGCTCGTCGTGTAGCTTTTAACATTAACATTCCAAAAGAATTAGTAAATAAAGCAGTGAAATTCATGATGGGGCTATATAATGCATTTGTCGAAAAAGATTGTTCGATTGCTGAGATTAATCCACTTGTTATCACAGGGGATGGTCAAGTAATGGCATTAGATGCGAAGTTAAACTTTGACTCCAATGCTCTATACAGACAAAAAGACATCGTTGCTTATCGCGACCTAGAAGAAGAAGATGCTAAAGAAATCGAAGCTTCTAAATATGATCTAAGCTACATCTCATTAGATGGAAATATTGGTTGTATGGTAAACGGTGCAGGTCTTGCGATGGCAACAATGGATATCGTAAAGCATTACGGCGGAGAACCGGCTAACTTCCTGGACGTTGGGGGCGGTGCAACTGCTGAGAAAGTTACAGAAGCATTCAAAATCATTCTATCTGACCCAAGTGTTAAAGGTATCTTTGTAAACATTTTCGGCGGAATAATGAAGTGTGACATTATCGCTACAGGTGTTGTAGAAGCTGCTAAGCAATTAGGGTTAACTGTGCCACTAGTTGTTCGCCTAGAAGGTACTAACGTTGACCTAGGAAAAGAAATTCTTAACAAGTCAGGATTAAACATCATTGCTGCAGAGTCTATGGCAGACGGTGCACAAAAAATTGTTGAGCTTGTAGGCTAACGAAAGGCAGGGGAATGGAATGAGCGTATTTATTAATAAAGATACAAAGGTAATTGTTCAGGGGATTACAGGAGCTACTGCCCTTTTCCATACAAAACAAATGATTGAGTATGGCACGCAAATTGTTGGTGGAGTAACTCCAGGTAAAGGTGGTACAGAAGTGGAAGGAGTACCGGTATTCAACACAGTTGCAGAAGCTGTGGAGAAAACTGGCGCAAACGCTTCTGTTATCTATGTACCTGCAGCATTCGCAGCAGATGCAATTTTAGAAGCAGTAGATGCTGAACTAGATTTAGCTATCTGTATTACAGAACATATCCCAGTACTGGATATGGTAAAAGTAAAGCGTTATATGGAAGGAAAGAAAACTCGTCTAGTTGGTCCTAACTGTCCGGGTGTTATTACTCCAGGAGAATGTAAGATTGGTATTATGCCAGGGTACATTCATACAAAAGGTCATGTAGGCGTAGTATCTCGTTCTGGTACATTAACGTATGAAGCTGTACATCAGCTATCACAAGCTGGAATCGGTCAATCTACAGCAGTAGGTATTGGTGGAGACCCAGTAAATGGCACTAACTTTATTGATGTTCTTCAAGCTTTCAATGAAGATCCAGATACGTATGCTGTTATCATGATTGGTGAAATCGGTGGTACTGCAGAAGAAGAAGCTGCTGAGTGGGTAAAAGCAAATATGACGAAACCAGTAGTAGGATTCATTGGCGGACGTACTGCACCTCCAGGAAAACGTATGGGACACGCAGGTGCCATTATTTCAGGTGGAAAAGGGACAGCTGATGAGAAAATACGTGTGATGAACGAATGTGGTATTAAAGTAGCGGAAACACCTTCTGTAATGGGTGAAACGCTTATTGAAGTACTGCACGAAAAAGGTATTTTTGAGAAGTGTAAAACGCATTAATAGAAAGGCGTAAGGAGCGTTTTAAGCCGCGGCAAAAAGTTCAGAAGACCGAGTAGGCAGTACTTCAGCCAACGGAGGACTTATGAACTTTACAGTGCGGTTGCGTACCTGAAGCTAGACACTAATGTAAAGTATTTTGCAACACAAGAAGAATAAGCGTTGGATTACTTCAACGTTTATTCTTTCTGTCTAAATTTGACGGATTTCTACTATATTATAAGAGGTGATTTATGCTTATTGACGAACGTAATCTTTGGGCTCTTGCTCATTACCCTTTCATTTCCCTCAAACAAAAATGGCAACTACTGAAACTAGACCCCACCCTCCATTTTCTAAATACTAAAATTCAGTCCACTTCCACTTCACTCCAAAAAACGATTGAACAGTTTATCCAATTTTCTAATACATTCCCATACGATGAATTAAAGGAACGATATTTTATCCAAAAAATTGAAGTCGTTTCATTGCAAAATTCTCTTTATCCACTATCTCTACTGCAAGTGTATCTCCCTCCACTACTGCTTTTCACAAAAGGAAATACCAGTTTATTGAATAAGGAAAAGATTGCTGTGATTGGTTCTAGAAAAGGTAATGAAGAAGGTAAGCGTATCATTGAACAGCTTTTTCCATCATTAATAGATCGGGGAATGGTTATTGTAAGTGGTGGTGCAAAAGGTATAGATTTTTACGCACATGATAGTACGTTAAAACTGGGTGGAAATACCATTGCCGTTTTAGCAGGTGGTTTGTTTCATATGTATCCAAGAAATCATTTGAGTCTATTTAGAGAAATTGCATTGGACTCTTTAGTAGTGACAGAACATCCACCGTCAACTTTCGTTCAAAAGTGGCATTTTGTCGAGAGAAATAGAATTATTTCGGGTATTTCTAAGGGTGTCATTGTTATTCAAGCAGAAATTAATAGTGGATCGATGAGTACGGTTAGACATGCTCTAGATCAAGGTAAAGAAGTATTTGTAACTCCCGGTTGTTGGGGGCACGCATTGTCAAAAGGTCCTCAACTATTAGCCAAAGAAGGTGCGACATTGGTAACGTGTTCGGATGATATTTTTAGAGAGATTGAAAATAAACCGTTTACAAACATTGCCTCTTTCGTGTAATATCGGTTGAAAGATAGAAGAAGTAAGGGAACTTATTCCATGTGTTTGCTTGACAAACATCTAATCCCTCTTTACTATTTACATTTGATTACACAAACAATAAAACATTGAAATTTAAAGACCTCTAAGGAGGAACCATTATGTCAGATTATTTAGTTATCGTTGAATCTCCTGCGAAAGCAAAAACGATTGAGCGATATTTAGGGAAAAAATATAAAGTAAAAGCATCTATGGGACACGTGCGAGACTTACCGAAAAGTCAGATGGGTGTAGATGTAGAACACGATTATGAACCAAAGTATATTACCATAAGAGGTAAAGGTCCTGTTTTAAAGGAATTAAAAACTGCAGCAAAAAAAGCAAAAAAAGTATATCTCGCGGCCGATCCGGATCGTGAGGGAGAAGCGATTGCGTGGCATTTAGCACATAGTTTAGATGTGGATATTCATTCCGACTGTCGAGTGGTATTTAATGAAATTACAAAAGATGCCATCAAGGAATCATTCAAAACACCAAGACCAATCAACATGGATTTAGTAGATGCTCAACAAGCGAGAAGAATTCTAGATCGCTTGGTAGGTTACAACATTAGCCCGTTACTTTGGAAAAAAGTAAAAAAGGGATTAAGTGCAGGTCGAGTTCAATCTGTAGCTGTTCGTATGATTGTAGACCGTGAAAAAGAAATTGCTAACTTTATTCCAGAAGAATATTGGACTATTGATGGTTCCTTTCAAAAAGGTAGAGAAATATTCTCTGGTCAATTTTATGGAATTAATGGCAAGAAAACGGCTTTATCTTCCGAAGAAGAAGTAAAGTCAGCTCTTTCGCAAATGAAAGGTAATGATTTTACTGTTGCGAGTGTAGCTAAAAAAGAGCGAAAGAGAAACGCTGCCCCTGCATTTACGACTTCTTCTTTGCAACAAGAAGCAGCTAGAAAATTGAATTTCCGAGCAAAGAAAACGATGATGTTGGCTCAGCAATTATATGAAGGGATCGACTTAGGGAAAGAAGGAACAGTCGGTCTTATCACATACATGCGTACAGACTCAACGAGAATCTCTGAAGTAGCAAAGCAAGAAGTGACAGAGTATATCTCTCAACAGTATGGAAAAGAATTCACCAAAATGACACCTTCTGCTGTGAAGAAATCATCTAATTCGCAAGATGCGCATGAAGCGATTCGTCCAACTAGTGCACTGAGAGATCCTCAATCGCTAAAAGAAGTTTTATCAAGAGATCAACTTCGATTATATAAATTAATATGGGAAAGATTTGTTGCAAGTATGATGGCTCCAGCTGTGATGGATACGATGAGTGTAGACTTAACAAACGAAGCTGTTATGTTCCGTGCGACGGGATCTAAAGTTAAATTCGCCGGTTTTATGAAAGTTTACGTTGAGGGAAATGATGATGGAAAGGAAGAAAAAGATACCTTCCTTCCAGATTTAAAAGAAGGCGATAAAGTTGTTTCAAAAGATATCGAACCAAAACAACATTTTACACAGCCTCCCCCAAGATATACGGAAGCTCGTCTAGTAAAAACGATGGAAGAGCTTGGTATTGGTCGTCCTTCCACTTATGCTCCAACGCTTGATACAATTCAAAAAAGAGGATATGTAGGATTAGATAATAAACGCTTTATTCCTACAGAGCTAGGAGAAATTGTTTTAGAACTTATTATGGAATTCTTCCCTGACATCTTGGATGTAGCCTTCACTGCTAAAATGGAACATGATTTAGATAGTATTGAAGACGGTGATGAGAGATGGGTTCGCATTATAGATGAATTCTATAAGAAGTTTGAGAAACATTTAGAGAAGGCAGAAAAAGAAATGGAATCTGTCGAGATTAAAGATGAGCCTGCTGGTGAAGATTGTGAGAAGTGTGGACATGAAATGGTCTTTAAAATGGGCCGCTTCGGTAAGTTTATGGCTTGTAGCAACTTCCCAGAATGTCGAAATACTAAAGCTATAGTAAAAGAGATTGGGGTTCCTTGTCCGAAGTGTGAAAAAGGAAAAATAATAGAGCGTAAAAGTAAGAAAAAGAGAATCTTCTATGGTTGTGACCAGTATCCAACATGTGACTTCTTATCATGGGATAAGCCAATCGAAAGGCCTTGTCCAAAGTGTAATGAGATGTTAGTGGAGAAGAAGTTAAAGAAGGGTATTCAAATTCAATGTACATCTTGTGATTATAAAGAACAACCTCAGCAATAACGTTTTGAAAACCTTAGGGGGAATAAACCCCTAAGGTTTTCTATTTGGTCGTAATTGTGTTTAGTAACAGGAATAAGTAGACATACTTTGAAAAAAGTAGATAATTTCCATATATGGTGTCGTATGTGAGAGAAATTAATATTTTTCTATCTAAAACAATAATATAACTTTTTTTCAGGCAAATTGTAGTGTACAATGCTTGATGGACTACTAGAGTATTTTATGAAAATAATATTATTAGCACATTCCCTTAACAGTTCATTCTATCGGAACTTTGTGAATACTTTGTAAACTAATTGCTATCTTAAATCTAATTATGGTACGCTGAACGTAAAGTGGAAGGGGATGAGTAGGATGATTGGAAATGAAGAATGTATTCGACTTTTTTCCTTATATCTTCAAGTTGAAAAAAACTACTCCCTCCATACTGTAAGTGGATATACAAATGATATCCATGAGTTTGAACAATTCTTGAAAGAAGAAAACGTACATTCTTTTTTACAAGTACAATACATTGAAGCAAGGCTTTTTGTAAGTAAGTTAGTTGAAAGAAAACTATCTAGAGCTACTGTTTCTAGAAAATTATCAAGTCTAAGAAGTTTTTACCGTGTACTAGTTAGAGATGCTTATCTAAGCGAAAATCCATTTTCTTTAATTCTTCAACCTAAAAAAGAGCACCGACTTCCAAGATTTTTCTATGAAGAAGAACTAGATACTCTTTTTGAATTTGCTCGTAATGATCCGTCTTCCCTTGGAATACGTAATTATGCATTGTTAGAGTTGTTATATGCAACTGGTATTCGTGTAAGTGAGTGTCAAGGGATAAAACTACAAGATATTGATTTCCACCTATCAGTTGTATTGATTCGTGGAAAAGGAAGAAAAGAACGTTACGTTCCCTTTGGCTCATTTGCGCATGATGCTTTAACTACATACATAAATATAGGACGAGTGGACTTAGTAAAAGAAAAACATGATTATGTCTTTGTCAATAATAGGGGAAAATCTATTACCTCCCGTGGTATACGACATGCTCTCCAACAATTGATGGAGAAAGCGACTGTAAATGGAAAGATTTATCCCCATATGTTGCGACATACTTTTGCTACTCACTTATTAAATAATGGTGCTGATTTAAGAACGGTACAAGAGTTGTTAGGTCATGCACACTTAACGTCAACTCAAGTGTATACACACGTAACAAAAGAAAGACTGAAAGAAACATATATGCACCATCATCCTCGTGCTTAAGGAGTGAAATCTATGGGATCATTTCATGCAACTACCATATTCGGAATACATCATAATGGCAAGGCCGCGATGTCTGGAGATGGCCAAGTGACCTTTGGGAATGCCGTAGTAATGAAACATACTGCGAAAAAGGTACGTAGACTTTTTAATGGAAAAGTTTTAGCTGGTTTTGCTGGGTCAGTAGCAGACGCATTTACTTTATTTGAGATGTTTGAAGCAAAGCTGCAAGAATATAACGGAAACCTTCAACGTGCTAGTGTAGAGTTAGCAAAACAATGGAGAAGTGATAAAGTACTAAGGAAATTAGAAGCAATGCTGATTGTGATGGATAAGGAAAGCATGCTTCTGATTTCAGGGACTGGAGAGGTAATTGAACCTGACGATGGAATATTAGCTATTGGCTCTGGTGGACAATATGCTCTTGCTGCTGGCAGATCGTTAAAAAAATATGCGGGTGAGTACCTATCAGCTTCTGAAATAGCCAAAGCTGCTCTAACAACAGCAGCTGATATTTGTGTGTACACAAATCACAACATTATTTTAGAAGAATTATGAGACGGGAGTGATTAGAGATGAAACAGCAAACTTCAGCGTTAACACCACGTCAAATTGTTGAAAGGTTAGATCAATATATTATTGGACAGCGTGATGCTAAAAGGTCCGTTGCCGTTGCCCTGCGCAATCGCTATCGAAGATCTAAGTTATCTGAGAACCTACGAGATGAAGTAGTACCTAAAAATATCCTTATGATTGGACCTACAGGCGTAGGAAAGACAGAGATTGCTAGAAGAATGGCCAAATTAGTTGGCGCTCCCTTCATTAAGGTGGAGGCTACGAAATTTACCGAAGTTGGATATGTCGGTAGAGATGTGGAGTCCATGGTAAGAGATTTAGTAGAGACTTCTGTTAGGCTAGTAAAAGAAGAAAGAATTTTAGGCGTGGGTGAACGTGCGGAAGAGCTTGCGAATAAACGCCTAGTTGAACTACTAGTTCCGACAGCTAAAAAAGCTACTAACTATAAAAATCCATTTGAAATGCTGTTTGGTGCTCAAGATGAAGAAGAATCAACTGTTTCGTCATCTGATATAGAAGAGCAAACATTACGTACAAAAAGGCAACATATCGCTGCTAAGTTAGCTGCAGGTGAATTAGAGGAAGAGCTAGTTTTAGTAGAATTAGAAGAACAGTCTCCGCAAATGTTTGATTTTTTACAGGGTTCGGGTATGGAACAAATGGGGATGAACATGCAAGATGCTCTAGGTAATTTTATGCCAAAGAAAAAGAAGAAAAGAAAATTACCTGTTCGTGATGCTAGGAAAGTGTTGGCTAATGATGAGGCTCAAAAATTAATTGATATGGATGAAGTGACGCAAGAAGCGGTTTATCGTGCCGAGCAAATGGGTATCATCTTTATTGATGAAATTGATAAAATAGCAAGTAAGAGTCAAGGTGGTTCTTCAGCGGATGTTTCAAGGGAAGGTGTTCAACGAGATATCTTACCAATTGTGGAGGGGTCAACTGTTGTCACAAAGTATGGCTCTATTAAAACGGATCATGTATTATTTGTAGCAGCAGGTGCTTTCCATACTTCTAAACCTAGTGATTTGATTCCCGAATTACAAGGTCGTTTTCCGATTAGGGTTGAATTACAGAAATTATCGGTGGAAGACTTCTATCGAATTTTAGTGGAACCTAATAATGCCCTTTTAAAACAATATCAAGGATTATTAGAAACAGAAGGTATACAGATTGAATTTTCTGACGATGCTATTCGTAAGTTAGCTCAAATTGCATTTGATGTAAATCAAAACACAGATAATATAGGGGCAAGAAGGTTACACACAATTTTAGAAAAATTGCTGGAAGACTTATCTTTTGAAGCTCCTGATATCTCTATGGAAAAAGTAGTTATTACGCCAGCTTACGTAGAAGAAAAGCTTGGTGCAATCGTTCAAAATAAGGACTTAAGTCAGTTTATTTTATAATAGTTTAATTAATATATGTAGAAAGATACGTGCTTGAAACGTACTACTAGGAGGACTAAGGAATGAATTTATTATCTAAAACAAGAAAGATCAATGCCATGCTTCAAAACGCAGCTGGAAAACCTGTTAACTTTAAAGAAATGGCCGAAACTCTGACAGAAGTAATCGTGGCAAACGTGTTTGTCGTTAGTCGCCGAGGAAAACTTTTAGGGTTTGCTGTTAATCAGCAAATTGAAAACGAACGAATGAAGAAAATGTTAGCGGACCGTCAATTCCCAGAAGAATATACAAAAAACTTGTTTACTATTCAAGAGACATCTTCAAATTTAGATATCACTAGTGAACATACAGCGTTCCCAGTAGAAAACAGAGATTTATTTAAAAATGGTTTGACTACAATTGTACCGATCATTGGTGGTGGCGAGCGTCTAGGTACGCTGATTCTAGCTAGATTAGAACAGTCATTTGAAGATGATGATTTAATCTTGGCGGAATATGGTGCAACGGTTGTTGGGATGGAAATACTTCGTGAAAAAGCGGAAGAAATAGAGGAAGAAGCTCGTAGTAAAGCTGTAGTACAGATGGCTATTAGCTCTTTATCTTATTCTGAGTTAGAGGCAATTGAGCACATCTTTGAAGAATTAAAAGGACATGAAGGTCTACTTGTTGCTTCAAAGATTGCAGACCGTGTAGGTATTACTCGTTCTGTTATTGTTAATGCTCTTCGAAAACTAGAGAGTGCAGGAGTAATTGAATCACGTTCTCTAGGTATGAAGGGGACTTATATTAAAGTCTTAAATGATAAGTTCTTAATGGAATTACAACAACTAAAAACAAATTAAACCATAACTATATGGAAAAGACGACTTCGAAAACGAGGTCGTCTTTTTCTGTGTTGTGGACAACAGCACATACAAGAAGATGCATTTTTCCATATGGTAATGAAGGATAATGGAATACGTTAATGCATTGTTACGTTATTGTAAATTTTTTTTATTAAAAGTAATGATTGAAATTTTTAGTTCATATAAAAAAATCAGTTTATTTGAGTATTTTATACCATTTGTATTACAAATAATACAAATTACATCATATTTCAGACTCGAAGTAACTGTAATAATAGGTATTAAGTATAGGGAAATAGAGAGTGTGGTTTCTGTAAAAACCTTTACGAAAGTATTATAGGAAAAAAGGGTTCTATATGGTATTGTATGGATAGGTATTTGCGGAAAAAGTCGAAATGTGACGAAGTATCTATTATATAATTAGGATTTTTGACCTATGCATTTCTTCTGAAATCGCATAGACACTATGATTTTAGTAGTTTAAAATGTTTATATCAGCAATGTCTAAATATGTTACATTTGATAAAAACTTGTCATTTAATTAGCAAGGAGTGGTATAGTTGAAATTGTTTTCCGGTACAATTACGTCGTTAGAAAGCGGACTTGCTTATTCTTCTATGAAACAAAAGGCAATTTCCGATAATATTGCTAACGTAGATACCCCAGGTTATAAAGCAAAGGATGTCCAATTTAAAAGTTTCTTGGAAAAAGAGATGTCTAATTCATTTCCGTCTAAAAAGACAGATGATAGACATATTGACTTTTCCAGTAAAGAAACTGCTTTTAATACAATAGTTAGACCAAATGTGAACTATAACGAAAATAATAATAGTGTAGATATTGATAACGAAATGGCTGACTTAGCTACAAACCAAATTTACTACAACTCGCTAGTTGATCGGTTAAATGGAAAATTTAACTCTCTTCAATCAGTTATAAGAGGAGGTAAGTAACAATGACAATGTTCCATGGAATGAATATCACTGCTTCGGCCCTATCAGCTCAAAGACTTAGAATGGATGTTATCAGTTCCAATATGGCGAATGCGGAAACAACTAGAGGAGAATTTGTAAACGGAGAGTGGCAGCCGTATCGCAGGAAACAGGTAGAGTTTACACCGAAAAGTGCGAATTTTGCATCGTTTCTTCATCAAGCTATCGGATCTAGTGGTTCAAGTAATGGAGATGGGGTAAAAGTGAAACAAATCTCTGAAGATGATACGCCGTTCAAGATGGTTTACGATCCTACACATGTGGATGCAAATGAAGAAGGATATGTAGAGATGCCTAATGTAGACCCATTAAGAGAAATGGTAGATCTAATGTCTGCAACAAGATCATATGAAGCCAATGTAACAGTATTCAATGCCAATAAATCAATGATGATGAAGGCGCTCGAATTAGGTAAATAACAAATACATCAAAGGAGGATGACAAAATCATGTCCATTCAAAACATACCTTCGTTTTCTCTTCATGCTTTACGACCGTCGAACCCAACAGAAAGTGTAAAAATTTCTCCGGGTGAGGCTCAAGCACAATTCGGTGCATACCTCCAAAATGCTATTCAAAACGTAAACCAAAACCAAATTCAATCTGATGTCATTACAAACAAAATGATTAATGGAGAAAACATTCAATTACATGATGTGATGATTGCTTCTCAAAAGGCTAGTATCACGTTGCAAACCACGATGGAAGTTCGAAATAAAGTAGTAGAAGCGTATCAAGAAATTATGAGAATGCAAGTATAATAGTCGGTTACCGCTGTTAAGGTTGCCATGCAACTATTAACCATTCTCGAATAACGAGGAATCTATGCTATTGTCGTGCGAATAATAGTAATCATTAAATTAGCTAAAGACATACAACGCCGACACATCGTAACCGGGGGATAATAATGAACGAGAATATATCTAAGTATGTAACTACTACAAAAGAATATTGGGGCAGTAGAAGCAAAAAGCAAAAAGGTTTCTTTATAGGTGGAGCAGTTGCTATTTTACTGGCAGTAATTTTAACAGGTATTTTTGCAAACAGAACAGTGATGGCGCCTTTATATACAAACTTAACTCCTGCTGAAACTGGATCTATTACAGAAATCTTAACTGGGCAAGCAGTCCCTTATGAACTTGGAGAAAATGGCACAAGTATTTTAGTTCCACAAGAGCAAGCAGATGCATTGAAGGTTCAGCTAGCAGCACAGGGTCTACCAAATTCAGGTGAAATTACATTTGCGACAATCGGACAAGGTAGTGGTTTTGGGCAAACAGAAAATGAATTTAATGCTTCCAAACTAGCTGCCATGCAGACGGAACTGGCTAACTTAATTAAAGGGATAGAAGGTATTAATGATGCGAAAGTGATGATCAGCCTTCCAGAACAAGGTGTATTTGTCAATACCACCACTGATCAAGCTTCCGCCTCTGTTTTACTAAACACTCAACCAGGTTTCAGGTTAAGTGATCAACAAGTAGAAACACTTTACCATTTAGTTTCAAAAAGTATCCCTAATTTGTCTACAGATAATATCGTCATTAGTAATCAAAACTTTGAGTACTTCTACTTAAAAAATTCAAATTCTGGTGTAGCAACCATATCTGACCAAATGGGGATAAAAAAACAAATTGAACAGGACATTCAGCGTCAGGTGCAATCCATGTTGACAATGCTTATGGGGAATGGGAAAGCGATGGCGACTGTGACGGCAGATATTGATTTCTCAAAAAAGAATTCTGTTGAAGATTTAGTCGAACCTGTTGATGAAGAAAATATGCGTGGTATTGAGATAAGTGCTCAAAATATCACGGAGACATACACTGGCGCTGGAGCTGGTGCTAATATAGGCGGTGTTCCTCAAGGACAAGACCCAGCAGATGCATTAGGTGCAGGTTATGTAGAAGGTGCAAATGGGAACGGTGACTATGAAAGAACAGAAAGTACCATTAATAGCGAAGTCAATCGAATCCGAAATGAAATTGCTGGTGCAGATTACAAGATTAGAGATCTTGGAATTCAAGTACTTTTAGAACCACCAAATCCGGATGATGAAACGTCAATGCCTGCTGGCTTAGAGCAAAATGTTGAACAAATTTTATCAACGATTATTCGTACTTCTATCGATAAAGATGTAGGGACACCTTTAACGGAAGAGGAAATAGATTCAAAGGTTTCTGTTAACATTCACAAACTTAATGGGAAGACGGAGTTTGTTGCAAATAGCACTCCAACTATCCCATGGTGGGTTTACGTAGTTGGTGGGATTTTACTTGCGGTTATCATTCTACTTCTATTCTTCATTTTAAGATCTCGAAAATTAAAAGCTGAAGAAGATGAAGAGATTCTATCAGAAGTTGCCTCCACAATTAATGTGGCAGATGTAAATCAAGAAAAAGTAACAGAAGGAACACTTCGAAGAAAGCAATTAGAGAAAATGGCAAAAGATAAGCCAGATGAATTCGCAAAACTATTAAGAACTTGGATTGCAGAAGATTAGGGGGACATGAAAAAATGGCTAAAAGAGAAAAAGGGCTATCAGGGAAACAAAAAGCTGCCATCCTCCTAATCTCTTTAGGACCTGAAGTGGCTTCCTCTGTATATAAGCACCTTTCGGAAGAAGAGATTGAAAGGCTTACTTTAGAAATTTCTAGTGTAAAAAAAGTAGATGCAGATTCAAAGGAAGAGGTATTAGAAGAATTTCATAATATAGCTCTTGCGCAAGATTATATTACTCAAGGTGGAATTGGCTACGCAAAAACAGTTCTAGAAAAAGCACTTGGTCAGGACCAAGCGTCTGCCATCATAAATAGATTGACATCATCTCTCCAAGTGAGACCGTTTGATTTTGCTAGAAAAGCAGATGCTAGCCAAATCCTTAATTTTATTCAAAATGAACATCCGCAAACAATTGCGTTGATTCTATCGTATCTAGACCCACAAAAAGCAGGACAAATATTGTCTGAATTAGCGCAAGAAGTACAAGCGGATATCGCACGCAGAATAGCAATTATGGACTCGACATCCCCTGAGATAATTAGTGAAGTGGAATCTATCTTAGAACGAAAGTTATCTGCAACTGTTACACAAGACTTTACACAAACTGGTGGAATTGAATCAGTAGTAGAAGTGTTAAATGGAGTAGATAGAGCAACAGAGAAAACAATCTTGGATGCTCTTGAAATTCAAGATCCAGAACTTGCAGAAGAAATTAAGAAACGTATGTTTGTGTTCGAGGATATTGTTACATTAGATAACAGATCTATTCAACGAGTTATACGTGATTGTGAAAATGAAGATTTACTATTGTCATTAAAGGTTTCTAGCGAAGAAGTAAAAGAAATCGTCTTCCGTAATATGTCTAAACGTATGGTAGATACATTTAAAGAAGAGATGGAATTCATGGGACCAGTCAGATTGCGTGATGTGGAAGAAGCGCAATCAAGAATTGTTGCGATTATTCGAAGATTAGAAGAATCTGGTGAGATCATTATTGCGCGTGGTGGAGGAGACGATATCATTGTCTAGATTAATCAAATCAAGGTGGGCTAGTGCTTCCGATGACAATGTAAAAGTAATTGGAATAAAAAAAGTTCAAGATTCTTCTTCTGAAGGAGAAGTGGAAAATCCTCTTAAGCAAGAACATCTAAAACGGCTAGCAGAAGAAAAGGAATTCATCCTTTCTCAAGCTGTTATGGAATCGAATTCGATGATTCAACAGGCACAAGAAGAAGTTGCTAAGTTGTATGAACAATTAAAAGATGAACAAGAGCAATTTCAAGAATGGCGTTCAAATGAACTCCAAATCGCAAAAAAAGAAGGGTACGAAATCGGTTTGGCAGAAGGCAGACATACTGCACAAATGGAATATGAGTCCCTCTTAGAACAAGCTAAAACGATTGTTCAACAAAGCGAGATACAAGTACAGCAACATTTAGAAAATGCAGAAACAACGATCCTTCGTTTATCTATGGAAGTTGCTGAAAGTATTCTTCACGATACGTTAGCAGAATCACCAGAAAAATTTATCTCTTTAGTGAAACACGCAATTAAACTAGGGAAAGAACAAAAAAAGTTACAACTACATGTTCATCCGAAAATGTACGAATTATTGATAAATGTAAAGTCAGAGCTTGACCATTTGTTACCACCAGATGCTACTTTAACCATTTTTGCGGATGATGACCTCTCTACGACAACATGTTTCATTGAATCACCAGCTGGCAGAATTGATGCAACTGTTGACCACCAGTTAACAGAGTTAAAAAGTAGGCTATTGCAACTGTTACAGGAGGAGAAGGAATGAAGGCTCGAGATCTCATCCCTCATGTAAAAAATGTAACCGGCATTAAGGTCTTTGGTCGAGTAAAGCGAGTGGTTGGTCTAATGATTGAATCAAAGGGTCCTTCAACGTTTATCGGTGAGATGTGTTGGATTCATGTAAAAAGTAACGGAATTGTAAAAAAGATAAGAGCGGAAGTAGTTGGGTTTAAGGACGATGATGTCATATTAATGCCTTACCAAAATATTCAAGATATTGCACCAGGGTCGCTAGTCGAAGCGACTGGTTCGACACTTGAAGTCAAAGTTGGACACGCTTTAAAAGGCAAGGTATTAAATTCACTAGGAGAACCATTGGATCAGTCACCGTTACCTATTGGATTGACCTCTGTTCCGATTGACCAAGATCCGCCCAATCCTTTATCAAGACCGCCAATAAATGAAACCTTAGAGGTTGGGATAAAAGCAATAGACGGACTTTTAACCGTAGGAAAAGGGCAACGTTTAGGTATATTTGCTGGAAGTGGTGTTGGAAAAAGTACTTTGATGGGAATGATTGCGAAAAATACGTCAGCTGATATTAATGTCATTGCTTTAATAGGAGAACGAGGTCGTGAAGTTAGGGAATTTATTGAGCGAGATCTGGGTCCTGAAGGCTTAGCAAGAAGTATTGTAATTGCCGCAACATCTGATCAACCCGCACTGATGAGAATTAAGGCAGCTTACACGGCAACAGCGGTGGCTGAGTATTTCAGAGATAGAGGACTAAATGTACTGTTCATGATGGACTCTGTTACTAGGATAGCAATGGCTCAAAGGGAAGTTGGACTTGCGATTGGAGAACCTCCAGCTACGAAAGGCTATACGCCATCTGTTTTTGCCATCCTTCCTAGACTATTAGAGAGAACTGGAACAAATCATCTTGGCAGCATTACTTCTTTTTACACGGTCTTAGTAGATGGAGATGACATGAATGAACCAATTGCAGATACTGTTCGTGGTATTTTAGATGGTCATTTTGTATTAGATAGAAACTTGGCAAATAAGGGCCAGTATCCTGCTATAAACGTTTTAAAGAGTGTTAGTAGATTGATGAATCACCTAGTAGATCCTGCACATTCGGAATCAGCTAACAAAGTAAGGGAAAAGTTAAGTGCTTATTTACAATCAGAAGATTTAATCAACATTGGAGCATATAAGAAAGGATCATCTAAAGACATTGATGATGCAATAATTATGTATCCGAAAATCATCGAGTTTCTTAAACAACCAACAGAAGACAAAGTTCCTATTACTACTACAACAATGAGACTACAGTCGCTTGCTCAAGGAGGATAATGAAATTGAAGTTTGTCAACCGCTTTGAAAAAATTCAAATCGTTCGAGAGCAAGAAAAAGTAGAGGCCATCACTCATTATGAACATTCCATGAAACAGTTTGAGAAGGTAGCGGAAGAACTGTATGAGTTACTGAAGAAAAAAGAAACATTGCAAGCAGATCAAGAACAGAAGTTGTTAGTAGGATATTCTGTGCAAGAGATGCGCCAACAGCAGTTGTTCCTTCAACATCTTGATAAAAGTATTGAATTTTATCAAAAAGAAGTGGTGAAAGCCCGTCAAAAGATGAACTGGAATGCAGAAAAAGTGAAAGAGAAAAATATGGAAGTGAAAAAAGTGGAATGTTTAGTAGATAAGGGATTTGCTGCATTCACACAGAATCAAGCCGCGTTGGAGGCGAAAGAAATGGATGAGATTTCTACTCAATTCTTTGCTAACAGGGCACTTAAGTAGGTGAGATTACATGGCTAACTCAGTGGAAAAAGTAGAAAGAAAAGCATCGAAGTTTCAGTGGTTTATGATGGCTTTCCTAATTCCCTTATTAACCGTCATCGCAGTTGGGCTCGTCTTATTACAAATAAGTGGAGTCAATGTGTTTCAAGAGGTAAGCAAAATGGGAGAAAAGGTATCTGTGCTCCAATCTGTATTTGGTGACGGTGAAGAGGCGGTAAAAGAATTGGAAAACAGGTCACTTAATCTTCAAGCGGAAATAGAAGAACGAGAAGCACAAATAGCAAAACTAGAAACAAAAATTCTCGATAAAGATAATGCAATCAAACAAGTGGAGTTAGAAAAAGAACAACTAGAAAATCAACTAGAAGAGTTAAGACAGATCCAAAGTGATAATAAACGTGCATTTGCAGATGTTGTGGAAACGTATGAAGCAATGTCAGCAAAAAAAGCAGCTCCAATACTAGTGGAACTAGAAGAGGAAGAAGCGGTTAAAATACTTTCACAGGTTTCCCCTGATCAATTAGGTAAAATCCTTGAGTCTATGCTGCCACAAGATGCAGCAAGGTTCACTAAATTATTAGCAACGGAAGGGAGGTGACAGAATGAATGTAGGTACCGTATTTCAACTTAGTCAAGAGGTTATGGTGGATAATGGGAAAAACAATCAGAAAACTAGTGGAAGCGGCTTTGAATTTATGCTAGGAAACGCTCTAGGGCAAGCGCAAGCTGGTAGGAAGCTAGAAGGAGATACGAAAGCACCTATTAAACTAAGCGTTGAGGAATTGACGGCTTTACTTGCTAGTTTAACAGAAGATCAAGAAATCCCTTCTGATATAGGTGTTGACATAGAAAGTTTCCTTTTATCAATGGATATGTCTGTAGAAGAGATAATGAATGTAATGGAATCATTAATGAAGAATCTTACATCTACCTCACTTCCTACTCTTTATGAAGAAGCCTCTAATGCAAATACTCCAGAAGAATGGGTAAATGCCACGGCGAAATTCTTAGAGGTTTTAGTATCGGAAGGAAAAGACAAAGAAAATCAACTACCTATTCAGACGAAACTAAATGAGATGGTTCAAGTAGTTTCTATCTTGAAAAAATTTATTCGTCAATCTGATCAAACGAGTACAACTGATCGCATCTCCCAATCACTGAACTCTACAGTTGATGATTTAAAAAGTATCGTGCAACAGTTATTGAATCAAATACAAAGAAAAGAAAATGATGCAACTAGCAAGTTTCAGCAAGCTCTTTTGAGATTACCCAACCAATCTACAAATGAAACTAGTAAAATTACTTCCCTTTCACAAGGGCTGAACGTGGAACAAAGCATTATCTCTTCAAATGCTTCGTCAACCTTTGAACAAGTAGCTCTTCATTTACCAAAAGGGACAACTAAACTTCAAACAGAAGCCTTTGTTAGGGAGTTTACTAATGTGTTATCTAAAGCTAATTGGATGAAGAACCCTATGCAGTCTAAGTTGCAAATTAACTTATACCCTGAACATCTAGGAACGCTAAAAATTGAATTAGTTCAGAAAGACGGCATTTTAACTGCAAGGATATTAGCAAGCAGTTTAGCTGCAAAAGAAATGATTGATACGAACCTTTCAAGTTTGAAAAATAGTTTTGCACTACAAAACATTCAAGTGGAGAAAGTAGAAGTGTTTCAATCCTCTGCTCCAGATTTAAGACAATCTTCAAGAGACTCGTACCAAGGTGGTCAACAGCAAGAACAACAATCTGATCAGCAAGAAGACAAAAGTACTACTAGAACATTTTTAGATGAATTGTCAGAACAACTCCAATCAGCTGAAGAGGACGTGACGAGTTAATGGTATCAGTTAATAATGATTTGCTCTATTCCTCTGTAATAAAAGAGAGAAAAACAAACGGGGATATTTTAGGAAAAGATGATTTCTTGAAAATACTCATGACACAATTACAAAATCAAGATCCACTCAATCCTATGGAAGACAAAGATTTTATTGCACAAATGGCTACTTTTTCTAATCTAGAACAAATGACCAACATGGCGAATACTATGGAGAAGTTTGTACAAACCTCTGAACAAAACCAATTAATCTCCTATAACCAGTTTGTTGGAAAAGAAGTGACTTGGCACATAATGCAAGAGGGAGAAACGCCTGAAACACCACCTACATTTACAGAAGGAACTGGATTGGTAAAATCAGTGGTGTTTAAAAATAATACTGTAGAGTTTCTTTTAGAAGATGGAACGAAATTAGAACCAGGAAATATTTCTCAAGTAAACCATGTTAATGATAGTCACGAATCTCCACTTTTACAAGCAAGTTATTTAATTGGAAAAAATGTTTCTTATGAAAAAGCTGGAGTATCCATTTCGGCAATAGTTTCGTCGGTTTCCCGAAAAGATGGACAGACATGGATTCATTTAAATAACGAGGAAAAAATTCTAAGCAATCAATTAACAGAAATTAAAGGATAGGATGAAAGCTGAATGGATAAGAGAATTCTCTCCTCCATTCCCATTCCAAAACAAGTTCCTTTTCATAAGAAGACATCCATCACGCATGGAGAAACAAAGGTGTCATTTAAAGATCACCTAGAACAAGCAACTGGTGAAAATCCAATACTCGTTTCCAAACATGCGGAAAAAAGATTAGCGCAAAGGGATATCTCTATCTCTTCTAGAGAATGGGCAATGATGGAGCAAAAAGTACAAGAAGCAAAACAAAAAGGCTTAAAAGAATCACTCGTGTTAGTAGGAAACGCTGCACTAATTGTTAGTGTACCGAATGAAACGGTCATTACTGCGATGAATCGTGAGGAAGCGGTTGGTCAGATTTTCACCAATATCAATGGAACAATCATTATTGAATAAAAGGCTGGACCACTCGGTGGAGGCCGCTACTCTGTGGAATGAAGGAAACAGAGTAAAACGAAAGGGGATAATCAATATGCTACGATCCATGTACTCTGGAATTAGTGGAATGAAAAACTTTCAAACAAAACTGGACGTTATCGGAAATAACATTGCTAACGTGAACACGTACGGTTTCAAAAAAGGTCGTGTAACGTTTAAAGATACAATGAACCAAACGATTTCCGGTGCAAGTGCAGCGACAGATACCCGTGGTGGTAAAAACCCCATGCAAGTAGGACTAGGGTCTACGCTTGCTAGTATTGACACAATTGATACACAAGGAAGCTTACAAACTACTGGTCGTTCTCTAGATTTAGCATTAAATGGTGATGGGTATTTTGTTGTTCGTCAAGGTAATCAAGATGTGTATACACGTGCAGGGAACTTCTATTTAGATAATGAAGGTACTTTGGTTAATAGTGATGGGTTGAAGTTACAGGCTTATGCGGTTGATCAGAGTGGAGTAAGAGCCAACAACTATGGAGATGTAACGGTGAATGTAAATGCTGTTATGTCACCTACTAGGACCACAACTGCAACAGTTGAGGGTACTCTAAGTGATGTTGCTGCACCAAATAGTAAATATGTACAACAAATCGAAGTTGTTAGAGCCGATGGAACACCACTAAAGGTAGATATAACTTTTACGAAAAATACTGCAGCTCGTGAGTGGAGTATTAACGGTACATCTTCTTCAGGGAACATAGCTACGCCGCTGCCGACTATTACTTTTGATGCAACAACAAGGCAAGCTACACCAAACACTACTAATATAACTATCGGTGGGGAAACATTTGCCTTAAACATGGCAAATTTAACTTCCCCTGCAGGTAACAATCAAAACACAGCCATCATCAACACAGACGGTAATCTTGAAGGCTCCATTGAATCATTTAACATCGGAGCTGGCGGAGAAATCAACGGAGTTTACTCCAATGGTTTAGTTCGTACACTGGGTGTCCTTGCAATTGCTAAGTTCTCTAACCCAGCTGGTTTAACACGTGCTGGCGGGAACAATTTCCAACAATCCATTAACTCTGGTGTAGCAAACACAGGTATTCCAGGTGAAGGTCGAGGAACAATCGCTGCTGGAGCTCTAGAGATGTCTAACGTAGACTTGTCTGAAGAGTTTACAGAGATGATTACGGCACAACGTGGATTCCAGGCGAATACGCGAATTATTACGACATCTGATGAAATTCTACAAGAATTAGTGAATCTAAAACGTTAATAGAATAGGAGGGACAGGGTTAAGCTAGAGCGTTTAACCCTGGTCACACCAATGATTCAAGTTACTAGATTAAATGGATCTAATTTTACCATTAACGCACTCTATATAGAGACGATGGAGTCGTTTCCTGATACGACGATTACGCTAACAAATGGAAAGAAATTTGTTGTGAAAGAATCCCGAAAAGAAGTAGAACAGAGATGTGTGGAATTTTATCAATCTATTCATACACTCGGGCGATTAACTAGAGAAAGGATAGCGCAGGATGAAGAATAATAAATTGATGATTATTATGTTAGGGATGGTTGGTTCCATTCTCATAGTAGGAACTATTTTTTTGGTGCTAATCCTAAATAGTCAAAAGGCAAGTGGAGATGAGCCGAAAGAGCCAACAATTGATGAAATATTAGAGGCATCTGTTGACGTACCTGAAATGACCACGAATTTACAAGGTAACGATTTTATCAGAATAGCTTTTAAAATTCAATCCGATAGCAAAAAAGCAAAAGAAGAATTAGAGAAACGTAGTTTTCAAGTTCAGAATATTATTATTGAAGAGTTATCTTCCAAAACTGCGGAAGATTTAAGCAGTGCTGAAGGTAAGCAACAATTGGAAGATGTAATCCAAACAAGGACGTCCGAGTTAATGCAAGAAGGTAGTGTTGTTCGGGTGTACATCACCTCCGCAGTAATACAATAATGTTCGTTAAACATCTATAGGAGGTGAAGATGTCGTGGCTGGAGATGTATTGTCACAAAGTGAAATTGATGCTCTCCTCTCTGCTATTTCTACTGGAGAGATGTCAGCAGATGAACTAAAAAAAGAGGAACAAGAAAAGAAAGTTAAGGTCTATGATTTTAAGCGTGCTCTACGCTTTTCGAAAGATCAAATTAGAAGCTTGACAAGAATTCATGAGAACTTTGCACGTCTATTAACAACGTTCTTTTCTGCACATCTTAGAACGTATGTCCAAATAACAGTTGCATCCGCTGATCAAATTCCGTACGAAGAATTTATTCGTTCCATACCTAAGATGACAATCTTAAACACATTTGAAGTTCCACCTTTAGATGGACGAATTCTAATGGAAGTGAATCCTAATATAGCCTATGCCATGATGGATCGCATATTAGGGGGATCAGGTGAGAGCATTAATAAAGTGGATAACTTAACAGAAATCGAAACCAGAATTATGTCCAATACGTTTGAACGAGCGTTTGAATATTTCAGAGAAGCTTGGTCAACTATTTCAGATATTGATCCTATGTTAAGTGAATTCGAAGTAAATCCTCAGTTCTTACAAATGGTTTCTCCTAATGAAACGGTTGTAGTTATTTCGTTGAATACGACCATAGGTGATACAAGTGGGATGATTAATATTTGTATACCTCACGTAGTATTAGAACCTATCATTCCGAAGTTATCAGTTCATTACTGGATGCAAACAAAGAAAAAAGATAGAAATCCAATCGAAGTAGAGTTACTAGAAAATAAAGTAAAAAAGTCTCAAGTTCCATTAGTAGCTGAACTAGGAACATCTGAAATAGCTATAGAAGATTTTCTACTTCTAGATATTGGAGATGTCATTGAACTAAATCAGTCTATAGATAAACCTCTTGTTGTAAAAGTTGGAGGAATACCGAAATTTACTGGTCAAGTAGGAAAAGTAAAGAGACATATGGGAATACAAATTTTGGATGTATTGAAGGGAGGAGACGACGATGATGAGTGATGAAATGCTATCTCAAGAAGAGATTGATGCTTTGTTAAAAGGAACTAGTGATGATAGTTCCGGCAATGGAGCTTCATCTGATACACAATCATCAGGGTTAAACGTCGATGATTATTTACTACCAGAGGAGCAAGATGCACTAGGGGAGATTGGAAACATCTCTTTTGGTAGCTCTGCAACCGCGTTGTCCACACTTTTAAACCAAAAGGTTGAAATTACCACTCCAACTGTCTCTGTAGTGGACCGCTCAAACTTAAGAGGAGAGTTTCCAGATCCATACGTGGCAATAAATGTTGGTTACACAGAAGGTTTTTCAGGTAACAATCTGTTAGTAATTAAACAGAGTGACGCGGCAATTATTGCAGATTTAATGCTAGGTGGAGATGGAAGGAATCCAGCAGAACTCTTAGGTGAAATTCAACTAAGTGCTGTACAGGAAGCAATGAACCAAATGATGGGTTCTGCAGCAACATCTATGTCGACGATTTTTAAGAAAAAAGTTGATATTTCTCCACCGTCCATTGATTTACTAGATTTAGACGATGGAAAGGGTCAATCAAATTTACAACAAGATGATTTGTTAGTAAGAGCCTCTTTTTCTATAAAGGTTGGAGATTTAATTGATTCTAAAATAATGCAACTATCTCCACTTACTTTTGCAAAACAATTAGTTTCAGAATTATTCCAACCAGTGGACACAAAGGAAGAAAAATCCGTTACAATAGAAGAGAAGGATTCGTCACGTTCAGACCATTTACAACAATCTCCGACAAGTGTTAGAAGTGCTAGTGTAAATGAAGTTCCTTACTCACATGGAAATACGGCAGTCGTCGCCGAGGCTACTGGACCACACCATTTTGGTGGAACACAATCATCTTATGGACAATCACAAGTAACTAATATTCAACCAGCTTCTTTCACAAGCTTTGAAGCTCCTAGTTTACAAGAACATGAGGCTAGAAACTTAAATATGTTATTAGACATCCCACTTCAAGTTACAGTGGAACTAGGTAGAACAAAGCGTTCTGTAAAAGAAATCCTGGAGTTGTCCTCTGGCTCCATAATTGAATTAGATAAACTTGCTGGGGAACCGGTTGATATTTTAGTGAATAGTAGATTAGTAGCAAAAGGTGAAGTAGTCGTTATTGAAGAAAACTTCGGTGTGCGGATTACGGATATAGTGAGTCAATCAGAACGTATTAAAAAATTAAAATGATCGATGTAAATGGAGGATGTAACAAATGGGAAAATCAATTTTAATCGTAGACGACGCAGCTTTTATGCGAATGATGATCAAAGATATCTTGACAAAAAATGGATACAATGTTGTTGCTGAAGCTGCAGATGGTGCACAAGCAGTAGAAAAATACAAAGAACATAAGCCAGATTTAGTTACAATGGATATTACTATGCCCGAAATGGATGGGATAACTGCTCTTAAGGAAATTAAATCATACGATGCAAATGCAAAAATTATTATGTGTTCTGCAATGGGACAACAGGCAATGGTTATTGATGCAATTCAAGCTGGTGCAAAAGACTTTATTGTTAAACCATTCCAAGCTGATCGTGTAATCGAAGCAATTGCAAAAACGTTATCGTAATAGGAAAGGTGAATGTGCTTTGCGACATCTAAGAAGACTTACAGAATTACTTCTTTTCGCAATGATCATTCTCACTCTGCATGGGTCTTTCTCTCTTGTGACCCATGCAGAATCATTTGATGGATCTGTGGATGAGTGTAAGGATAGTTCTGGCTCTATTGCAGAATGTTTCGGTGGTTCATCAAATGAACAAAATGAGGAAGTTTCATTAGATAATGAGAAAAGAAGTACAGAAGAGACTGCCAATAGCTTTGTGTCATTCGGTGATGTTATTCGAATGATCTTTGCCTTACTAGTTGTCATCGGTTTACTATATGGGGTTCTTAAATTTCTCGGGAAGAAAAGTCAATCCTATCAACATACTCAAATGATTCAGAATTTAGGAGGGACTTCACTTGGCGGGAATCGTTCTATCCAACTTGTGAAGATTGGGACAAAATTATACGTAGTTGGTGTAGGAGAAAACGTACAATTAATGAAGGAAATAGAAGATACACAAGAAAAAGAATTGCTAATAAAAGAGTATCAAGGGAAGCTTTCAAATACTTCTACTTCAGATATTGTAGGCAAAATAGTAGAAAGAGCGACTGGAAAGAAGCATGCAGATGCAAATAAGCCTTCAACCGAAAATTTCTCCTCCCTTTTCCAAACACAATTGAAATCTATTCAAAAGGATAGGAAAAAGAGATTAGAAGATTGGAGTAAGGAGGAGAACAAAGATGAATGATTTCGTTAATTTGTTTAGTTCAAGTTCTCCTGAAAATGTCTCCACTTCCGTACAATTACTATTACTTTTAACGGTACTTTCATTGGCACCTAGCATTTTGATACTAATGACTTCCTTTACACGAATTATTATCGTACTTTCTTTTGTCCGTACGTCCCTGGCTACACAGCAGATGCCACCGAACCAGGTACTAATCGGGCTAGCCCTATTTTTAACTTTCTTTATTATGGCGCCAATCTTTTCGGAAGTAAATGAAGAAGCTTTAACGCCTCTATTTAATGAAGAAATTAGTATCGATGAGGCATATGATCGAGCAGCTGTTCCGTTTAAAGAATTTATGGCAAAACACACAAGAACAAAAGATTTAGAATTATTTCTTACCTATGCAGGAAATGAAAGGCCAGAAACCATTCAGGATATTCCATTAACAACTTTAGTACCTGCGTTTGCTCTAAGCGAAATTAAAACAGCGTTTCAAATAGGATTCATGATTTTTATCCCATTCCTAGTAATTGATATGGTAGTTGCAAGTGTCTTGATGTCAATGGGGATGATGATGTTACCACCTGTGATGATTTCGTTACCGTTTAAGATTTTGTTGTTTGTATTAGTGGATGGATGGTACTTAGTCGTCAAATCGCTATTGCAAAGTTTTTAGAGGAGGGGAATCCTAATGTCACCTGAGACTGTCATCAGTATTGCTGAGAATGGAATTTACGTTACCTTAATTATTAGTGCTCCTCTATTACTAATCGCCTTAATTATTGGTTTAGTAGTAAGTATTTTTCAAGCAACTACTCAAATACAAGAACAAACGTTGGCTTTCGTCCCTAAAATTGTTGGTGTGTTAATTGGTGTCATCTTTTTTGGGCCATGGATGTTAAGTCACATGCTATCCTACGCCACAAATATTTTTTCTAACTTAACTAGGTTTATCGGGTAATTACTATGACATCATTGATTCCAGACATCTCCGTGTTTGTCCTAATGTTAGCAAGGATATCTGCCTTTTTTGTGACGATGCCAATATTTTCTTACCGAACCTTACCAGCGCAACATCGCATAGCTTTTTCCTTTCTTTTAACTTGGATGATGGTATATACGGTTGATGTTCAACCATTTGTCATTGATGGAGCGTATATCCTTCTTGTAGTAAAAGAAGTAATGGTTGGTCTGTTATTAGGTTTTGTAGCTTATATGATTATTTCTGCAGTTCAAGTAGCGGGTGGTTTTATTGATTTTCAAATGGGATTTGCGATAGCAAATGTAATTGACCCTCAAACAGGTGTTCAAAGTCCTCTCATTGGTCAATATCTGTATACCTTCGCACTACTGCTTTTATTAAGCTTAAATGGACACCATTTAATTTTGGATGGGATTTTTTATAGTTATGAATTCATTCCTTTAGATAGTGCAATGATTCAATTCGCACAAGAACCATTGGTAGAAATGATAATCAAATCTTTTAATACTGTCTTTATTATTGCTTTACAGCTATCCATGCCTGTCGTAGCTACTTTATTTTTGGTAGATGTTGCTTTAGGAATTGTTGCAAGAACTGTTCCTCAGTTCAATATCTTTGTCGTTGGTTTTCCTATAAAAATTGCTGTTAGTTTTATTGTATTAGTAATCTCGATGACCATTATGATGGTTGTGATACAAGACTTATTTCACTACATGTTTCAGACAATGCGTGGAGTAATGGATTGGTTAGGTGCTGAAAGATGATCCAAAAATTAAGAGTAGATCTTCAATTTTTTGCGGGAGAAAAAACCGAAAAGGCTACACCTAAGAAAAGAGAAGATACCCGTAAAAAAGGGCAAATTGCGAAAAGCCAAGATGTTAACACTGCCATAAGTTTACTATTAATCTTTTTATTTTTTATGTTTGGAGCATTTCTACTTGGGGATAGACTGTTAGATTTCTTTAAAGAAAGTTTTACTAATTATATCGGAATGCAGTTAACAGAAAAAAACGTGGAAGCAATCTTTATTGATGTTTTAACACAAATGGGATTATTTATGGCACCCATCTTAGCCGTAGCTGTAGTAGGAGGATTGCTCTCAAATTACTTGCAGGTTGGGGTTTTATTTACAGCTAAACCACTTCAACCAAAATTTGAAAAGATTGACCCTATTAAAGGGGCAAAGCGTATTTTCTCTGTTAGAGCTCTGGTGGAACTAGCTAAATCCTTATTAAAAATCTCGTTGATAGGTTCTGTCACTTTCTTTATGCTATTACTCCAATTTGATGAAGTAGTGAACTTAGCATATAAGACTCCTTTGCAGACAATGCATATCGTCGGAAGATTAACTATCCAGATGGGGATTGTGGCATCGATTGTTTTATTATTATTGTCGCTACTAGATTATCTTTATCAAAAGTATGACCATGAGAAAAATATCAGAATGTCCAAACAAGATATTAAAGACGAGTACAAAAAGAGTGAAGGGGATCCACTAATTAAGTCTAAGATTAAACAAAGACAACGTGAAATGGCTACAAGGAGAATGATGCAAGAAGTGCCAAATGCAGATGTCATCATTACAAATCCCACTCACTTTGCCATCGCTTTAAAGTACGATGAAACCAAAATGGATGCTCCATTTGTGGTAGCAAAGGGAGTAGATTTTGTGGCTCAAAAAATTAAGTATGTTGCAAAAGAAAATGGTGTAACGATGGTAGAAAATCGTCCACTAGCAAGAGCTCTATACGATCAAGCAGAAATAGGGGATGCAGTTCCTGAGGAGTTCTTTAAAGCAGTAGCAGAGATTTTAGCATATGTATATAAACTTCAAAAAAAGATATAACTCCCAGGTTAGGAGAGATGTTCGATGAAAGCAAGAGACTTATCCGTATTATTAGCAGTTATTTTAATCGTAGCTATGTTAATTATTCCATTTCCAACATGGCTATTAAGTGTCCTGATTATTGTTAACATTTCTCTTGCGCTTCTAGTTCTTTTAACGTCAATGAATATGTCAGAACCACTAGAGTTCTCGATATTTCCTTCTTTACTATTACTCCTAACATTATTTAGGCTAGGGTTAAATGTATCTACTACGAGATCTATTCTTTCAGAAGGTGATGCGGGTGAAGTAGTAGATACCTTTGGTAACTTTGTGGTTGGTGGAGATGTATTAGTAGGTATTGTTGTCTTCGTTATACTAGTCATTATCCAGTTTGTTGTTATTACAAAAGGTTCTGAACGTGTATCGGAAGTTGCAGCAAGATTTACACTTGATGCAATGCCAGGAAAACAAATGAGTATCGATGCCGATTTAAATGCGGGGATGATATCGGAAACAGACGCAAGAGAGCGAAGAGAAAAGATTGGAAGAGAAGCCGATTTTTACGGAGCAATGGATGGAGCGAGTAAATTTGTCAAAGGTGACGCTATTGCAGGTATTATTATCGTCTTCATTAACTTAATATTTGGCATTATCATCGGAATGACCTCAGAAGGCTTACCTATTGGAGAAGCAGCTCAAAAGTTCTCTTTACTAACTGTAGGAGATGGAATCGTTTCTCAAATCCCAGCTCTTTTAATTTCCACCGCAACAGGTATTGTTGTTACTCGAGCAGCTTCTGATGGTAATTTGGGTCAAGATATCATGAAGCAGTTATTTGCGTATCCAATGATGCTGTATGTCGCTGGAGGGACAATACTTTTACTTGGACTTGTGACACCAATTTCTAATTTACTAACATTACCAGTTGGTGGCTTGATGATATTTGGTGGTTACATGCTTTCGAGACAAGTGACGCCAGATGAACAAGACCTTATGGAAATGGAAGAAGAAGTGGAATCGGATGAAATGAAGAGTCCAGAAAGTGTCGTAAACTTATTGAGCGTGGATCCCATTGAATTTGAATTCGGTTACGGTTTAATACCGTTAGCAGACACAAGCCAGGGAGGAGACCTACTCGATAGAATTGTCATGATAAGACGACAACTAGCAGTGGAACTTGGAGTGGTAATTCCAGTAGTTCGAATTAGGGATAATATTCAACTACAACCGAACGAATACCGCCTAAAAATTAAAGGGAATGAAATGGCTAGAGGAGAGTTGTTATTAGATCACTATTTAGCGATGAGTCCGGACGGAGAAGATGACTTAATTGATGGAATTGAGACAATTGAACCTTCCTTTGGTTTACCAGCTAAATGGATTTCAGAAGATACAAAAAATACAGCGGAGACATTTGGATTCACTGTCGTGGACCCTCCATCAGTTGTATCTACTCATATTACGGAAGCAATAAGAGCAAATGCTCATGAGCTTTTAGGTAGAGAAGAAACAAAACAATTAATTGACCATTTAAAAGAAAGTTATCCAATTTTAGTAGAAGAAGTGACACCATCACCGTTAACCATTGGAGAAGTACAAAAAGTATTAGGGAAGTTGTTGAAAGAATCTGTATCTATAAGAAACTTACCAGTCATTTTTGAAACGCTAGCGGATTATGGGCGAATATCATCTGACACAGAAGTACTTGCCGAGTACGTTCGCCAGGCTCTAGCTAGACAAATAACCAATCAATATATGCAGGGGGATAATACCTTAAAGGTTGTTACATTATCTGGTAAAGTAGAGAAACTTATTGCGGATGGTATCCAACAAACAGAACACGGTCAATTTTTATCGATCGATCCAGAGCATTCCCAAGCAATCCTAGAATCAATCGCAAAGCAAGTAGAACAGATGGGGATGATGAACCAACAAGCAATTGTTCTCTGTTCGCCAGGTGTTAGGATGTTTGTCAGACAGATGACGGAAAGATATTTTCCTCAAGTCCCAATCCTTTCCTATAATGAATTAGAAGCAAATGTTGAACTACAAAGTGTTGGGGTGGTGACGGTTGAATGAAAATAAAAAAAGTAACTGCTAACACAATGCCAGAAGCCATGGTGCTCATTAAAAAAGAGTTAGGGCCTCATGCAGTCATACTACATTCAAAAACTGTTCAAAAAGGTGGATTTATGGGCTTGTTTCGAAAAAAACAACTCGAAGTGGTCGCAGCTATTGACGGCGAACAACACGCTTCATTAAATCGAAACAATCTACCTGAGAAAAAGGATGTTGTTCCTAAGCCTTTAACTATGACAAGGCCGGAGGAAAAAATAAAAGCACAGCCATGGAAAGAAGATCTAGATGAATTAAAGAACCTAGTAAAAGAGTTAAACAGACAAACAAGAAGGCCGCTAAGTGATAATGTATATATCCCTTCAGAAATTGAAAAAGTAGTCAATAGATTAACAGAACAAGAACTAGACTCACTACTAATTGATGAGATAACAAATGTATTAATAATATCTTATAAAGAAAATAAGTTAACGGAAAAAGAAGCGCAAGTCGTAGCAAAAAAATATTTACTTGAGAAATTAGCTTCTATTCCCTTTGGTGAACAAATAACCAATTCAATGTACACAACATTAATAGGACCTACAGGTGCTGGGAAAACCACTACACTTGCCAAATTAGCAGCGAAAGCGGTCCTACAAGAGCGAAAAAAGATTGCTTTTTTAACAACAGACACCTATCGAATTGCTGCAATCGAGCAATTAAAAACATATGCTCAATTATTAAGTGTACCTGTAGAAGTAATTTATAAAGAGAAAGATAGATTGGAAGTAGTAGATAAATTACAACAAAAGGACCAGATCTTTATTGATACAGCCGGAAGGAATTACCGAGAAGGTCGCTACCTCAAAGAACTGCTTCCGTTGCTACCAGAACTAGGTCAAGTAAACGCGTATGTTACTTTTTCAGCAACAGGCAAACAACGAGACTGGGAAGCGATGCTAGCGAATTTTACACAAATACCAGAATTCTCTTTTATATTTACGAAATTGGATGAAACAGAAATATATGGTTCCATATACAATCTAGTGCTAAAGTATGATAGAGGGGTCTCCTATATAACAAATGGTCAAGATGTTCCAGATGACATTCAACCAGCAACAAAAGAGCATCTAATCGACCTTATCTTGGGGTAGGTGATCAAGTTGGATCAAGCAAGTAAATTAAGGGCGCAAGTACAAAGGTCTGAAACAAATAACCAAAGTTCGTGTCGTACGATAGCGGTTGTCAGTGGGAAAGGCGGAGTAGGAAAGTCAAATATAACCTTGAATTTGGCTGTTTCTCTTGCAACTAATCATCAAAAAAAAGTGTTAATTCTTGATTTGGATTTTGGAATGTCTAATTTACATCTTTTACTTGGTAAAAGTCCAAACTATTCACTTGTGGATTGTTTACAGTATGGTATATCGATTGAAAAAGCAATAATGGAAGGCCTTAATGGTCTGCATTATATGTCTGGTGGAAATGGATTAACAGATATTTTTGAATTCTCATTGGATATGAGAAAACGGCTTATTGATGAATTGGAAAACTTCGCTTATATCTATGATTTTATTTTATTAGATATGGGAGCTGGTGCTACAGAGCAAACAATGGCTTTTTTGTCTACAGCTGAAGAACTTCTGGTCATCACGACACCAGAGCCAACTGCCATGACAGATGCTTACTCAATGATGAAATTTTTACATCTTCGTTATGAAAACAGACCGTTCTATTTAATTTGTAATCGTGCGTTTTCTGTAAATGAAGGAAAAGAAGCTATGGACAGACTAGTAAGTACAGTAAAACAGTTTTTAAAGAAAGATATATTGCCTTTAGGTATTGTCTTAGAAAGTACCCAGTTAAGACAGGCGGTAATTAATCAAGAACCAGTTACGCTAAAATACCCTAAAGATGAGATTACGAGAACGTTTTCCCAATTAGCTGAAAAGATTACAGTGCGTTCATTTGAAAACAATATAGAGAGATCATCAACCCTTTCATTCTTTCAAAAATTGCGTAAAAGGTTATTAGAAAGGTAGATTCTGATGGATAACATACGTGTCTTAGTAGTAGACGATTCAGCATTTATGAGAAAGTTAATTACCGATTTTTTAGAAGAAGATGCAGACATATCTGTTGTAGGAGTAGCAAGAAATGGGAAAGATGCTTTGGAAAAAGCTAAGGTATTAAAACCCACTGTTATTACAATGGATGTAGAAATGCCGGTTATTAATGGTTTAGATGCACTACAACTCATTATGAAAGAAGTACCTACACCAGTAATTATGCTTTCTAGTACGACGAAAGAAGGGGCAGAAAATACTATGATGGCAATGCAGCACGGTGCCATTGATTTTATTGCCAAACCATCAGGGACCATATCTTTGGACTTGCATAAAATAAAAGACGAGCTTATTGAAAAGGTAAAACTAGCTAGCTCTGTTTCTATGAAAAATGTCAGCATTAAATCCTATCCGAAAGTAGAAAGTAAATCATTCACACCAAGAAGACAATTATCTACACAGCACATGTCAAAGCAAGCAAAAAAATTGATCTGTATCGGAACATCAACAGGTGGGCCGAGAGCACTTCAGGAAGTTTTAGCATCTATCCCTTCGACTGTTAGTGCACCAATTGTCATCGTTCAGCACATGCCACCAGGGTTTACCAAGTCTTTAGCCGTTAGATTAAACTCTATCTGCTCTATCGAAGTAAAGGAAGCGGAAGATGGAGATATCTTAAAAAATGGGTGTGCCTATATAGCTCCAGGCGGCTTCCATATGAAAATAACAAATTCAAGAGAAGCATACGCCATTAAGTTGGATCAAATCGAACCACCAAGAAGCGGGCATCGTCCATCAGTAGATGTCATGTTAGAGTCTTTGCTACCTTTTCCAGAATTAGAAAAGAATGTTGTTATTATGACAGGTATGGGCAGTGATGGAACAAAAGGACTTACAGATTTGAAGCGTGGTATGCATAAAGTGAATGCGATTGCAGAAGCTCAGGAAACATGCATAGTGTTTGGAATGCCGAAAATGGCGATTGCATCAGGAAATATAGATACTGTTCTCCCTTTACAAGAAATTGGACCAAAAATTATGAATCTATTGCCTTAAGGATGGTGTGAAATAATGGATTTAAATCAATACTTAGAAGTGTTTATTGATGAAAGTAAAGAACATTTACAAACATGTAACGAGCAATTACTAGAATTAGAAAAAAATCCTACGAATCTCTCTATTGTTAATGAAATCTTTCGTTCAGCGCATACCTTAAAAGGAATGTCTGCAACGATGGGCTATGAAGACTTAGCAAACTTAACACACAAAATGGAAAATGTTTTAGATGCTATTAGGAACGAAAAATTACTTGTTACACCTGAGTTGCTAGATGTTGTTTTTATGGCTACAGAGGATTTAGAAGAGATGGTAGAGTCCATAGCATCTGGTGGCGATGGGAAAAGAGATGTACAAATAGTAATGGAGAAATTGCATCTTTTAGAAACAGGAGAAATGCCGATTACTACTTCAGAAGCAGCTCCTACAATGGAATTAGAACAACGACCTGTGTCTTCTATGTCTTATGATGAATTTGAAAGAACGGTTATTATTCAATCAAAAGAGCAGGGATTCTCTTGTTATGAAGTGACTGTTACATTAAGGCAAGATTGTATGCTAAAAGCTGCACGAGTATTTATGGTTTTTGAAATCCTAGAGAAGAGTGGAGAAGTTATCAAATCTTCCCCTTCTGTTGAACTGTTAGAAGACGAAAAGTTTGATGCTTCCTTTACCGTAACAATTGTTTCTAAAGAATCAAGAGACGATTTAGTCAGCAAGATTGGAAAAGTATCAGAAGTCGAAGAGATTCATGTAACCTTACTAAATCTTGAAGAAACCGTTGTTCCTACAAAGGTGGAACAGAAGCAAGAGACGCTAAAAAAAGAAGAAAATGGATCGGTGAAAGAGCAAGAGGTTACTGCTGCAAAAACATCTTCTAGTAAAACAATCCGAGTAAATATCGAACGATTAGATATTTTAATGAATCTGTTTGAAGAGTTAGTAATTGACCGTGGTAGGTTAGAGCAGATTTCCAAAGAATTGAATCATGCCGAACTACATGAAACAGTGGAAAGAATGTCCCGTATTTCTGGAGACCTACAAAATATTATTTTAACGATGCGAATGGTTCCTGTAGAAACAGTCTTTAATCGTTTTCCAAGAATGGTGAGACAATTAGCTAGAGATTTAAATAAAAAGATACATCTAGAAATTACGGGTGCTGAAACTGAACTAGATCGAACAGTAATTGATGAAATTGGGGATCCACTTGTTCATTTAATTCGTAACGCGATTGATCACGGGATTGAAATGCCTGCAGCTAGGAGAGCTTCTGGTAAGGATGAAGAAGGAACTGTCGAGTTAAAAGCCTACCATAGTGGAAATCATGTTTTCATTGAAATCCAAGATGATGGTAATGGTATCAGCCGTGATAGAGTTTTAGCCAAGGCTATATCTAAAGGGATTGTTACACCAGAGATAGCTTCAACGATGTCCGATCGTCAGGTATTTGAATTAATTATGGCATCTGGTTTTTCAACTGCAGAAACAATATCTGATATATCTGGACGTGGTGTTGGATTAGATGTTGTTAGAAGTACGATAGAATCACTAGGTGGCTCCATTACAATTGATTCTATTGAAGGAAAAGGGTCAACATTTTCGATCCAACTACCTTTAACACTTTCCATTATTTCTGTCATGTTAGTGGAAGTAGAAGAGGAGAAGTATGCAATTCCACTATCCTCTATCATTGAAACAGCGATTGTAAAACGATCAGATATTTTAAATGCACATAATCAACAAGTGATTGATTTTAGAGGGAAAGTTGTACCTCTAGTGTTTTTAAATAGTGTCTTTGAAGTACCTAACAGTGGGGAATTAGATGAATTTTTCTCAGTTGTAATTGTTAGAAAAGGTGACAAAATGGCTGCACTTGTCGTAGATTCATTTATCGGTCAACAAGAAGTTGTATTAAAATCACTAGGAAACTACCTATCTTCAGCGTTTGCTATCTCTGGTGCTACTATTCTAGGAGACGGACAAGTAGCGCTAATAGTTGATTGCAATGCACTTATTAAATAACTATTTTATAGACACTAGAATTTCTAGTTTTCATATTAATAGATAGGAGTGTTTATTTTGACGGAAATACTTTTAACGGATCAAGATGTGAAGGTAATTGTTTTTCAATTAAATGAAAAGGAATATGCCATCCCAGTGAATGAAGTTAAATCGATTGAAAAGTTACAACACATCACACGTGTCCCAAAAGCTGCTAATTACGTAAAAGGCGTAATTAATCTAAGAGGGGTTGTAACACCTATTATAGATCTTCGTAAAAGATTTGGGTTGGAGGATGACTCCTACACAGATAATACAAGAGTAATTATCGTGTCTGCTGAGGAGCTTGAAGTTGGGCTTATCGTGGATGCAGCTAATGATGTACTAGACATTCCTGCAAATGCAATAGAGCCGCAACCTGATGTGGTTGGTTCTGTAGAATCTGAGTATATCAATGGTGTCGCTAAACTAGAAAGAAGATTACTCATTATGCTTAATCTATCAAAAGTTTTAAAACCTACAAAAGAGTAAATGCGGTGTGAATGATGGACAATCTAAGTCGAATCACCTCTTTTCAACTGGAGGTTCTAAAAGAGATAGGTAATATAGGGGCAGGACATTCAGCAACTGCCCTTTCTACCCTACTTGGTAGAAAAATTGATATGAAAGTACCATCCGTTCAAGTAGTCTCGTTTGATGAAATGATGGAGATGGCTGGGGGACCTGATAATATAGTGGTTAGTGTGTTTCTGCGTATTGAAGGAGATGCACCAGGTAGTATGTTTTTTGTTCTTTCATTAGAACAAGCTAGCAGATATATTCAACAGATGACGGGAGAAGAAGACTTTTCGTTTTCTTCACCACCTTATTCTGAAATTGGGCTATCGGCAATGCAAGAACTTGGAAACATATTATCAGGATCTTATCTGTCTTCTCTTTCTGATTTTACAAACCTCTCTCTTTTCCCTAGTGTACCTGGCTTAAGTATAGATATGGTTGGGGCAATAATTAGTTATGGTTTAATAGAATTATCACAAAGTAGTGACATGGCAATAGTCATCAATACCACTTTGACAGATGATGATAATAAAAACGATAACTCACTAAATGGTCACTTCTTTTTGCTACCGGATCCAGATTCATTCGCTATCATGTTTTCTGCGCTAGGGGTGGACAAACATGAATGATGTAACAGAGGTAGTAAAAGTAGGGATTGCTGCTAAGGATTTCGCTAAGCCACCACAAACAATCAGAACTTCTGGATTAGGCTCTTGTGTGGGAATTATTTTATATGATGATCGTCAAAAAGTTGCTGGGTTAGCGCACGTAATGTTGCCTGATTCTAGTTTAGCGAATGGGTCAGTATTTAATGAAGCGAAGTTTGCTGACACGGCTATTTATGATCTACTACTGGGGTTAGAGAAGCTCGGTGCAAGTAGAAGTAATATAAAAGCGAAAATGGCTGGTGGAGCACAAATGTTTCAATTTACTACTAAGAGTGATTTGATGAGAATTGGTCCTAGGAACGTAGAAATTTTAAAGCTACATTTAGAACGAACAAAAATTCCTTTAGTAGCAGAAGATACGGGTGGAAATAGTGGTCGTACCATTGATTTTGACCCTGCCTCCACCATATTAACTATTCGAACGGTAAATAAAGGGACGAGTGAGCTCTGATGATTGGAAGTTGGTTATGGAATGCTTGGTTTTCATTAGCAGGTTTTTCCTATTATTTTTTTCTAACTTTTCTAGATAAATCGCCCAAATCGGTACTAATGGGATCCGTCTGTACCGCTGTGATTTTCTATCTCTTAATGTTTGGATTTAGAATGGTTCTTTCTTATTTCTTTTCAGGGGAGATACAAAGTGTTGAAGAAATGGACATACAAGTAGGAAGCACTGGAATGGAAGAACATTCATCGAGTGAGGAACTTGCTAATTTAGTAAAGTCGTTATTGCATGAAGATGAACATAAAACATCCTAATGTGGTTCTTTAATATGGATTGGTAAACAGTGAGGAGGGGATCATGACGCAGCCTACAATGCATGATGAACAGGCACAATGGGAAGTATGGACGCAAACAAAAGACCCTGAAATTGGTGATATATTAGTTAAGAGATATATGCCACTAGTCCAATATCATGTTCAACGAATAGGTGTTGGACTTCCGAAAAACGTTTCACGCGAAGATATCCGTAGTTTAGGACTAATGGGACTTTATGATGCACTTCAAAAGTTTGATGCAAAAAGAGATTTAAAGTTTGATACCTATGCTTCCTTTCGAATTAGAGGTGCAATACTAGACGGGTTAAGGAAAGAAGATTGGTTACCAAGAAGTACAAGAGATAAAGCAAAAAAGATGGAGTTAGTAGTAGAAAAGTTAGAACAAAAGCTAATGAGATCTGCAACAGCGGCAGAAATTGCTTCGGAAATGAATACGACGGAAGAAGATGTCTATCGTACGATGACAGAGTATTTTCATGCCAATATCTTATCCATGGATGAACAAGTAAATGATACAGAAGATCGTGATGGTAGTAGTTTTGTCTTAAAAGATGAAAAAATTCTAACTCCAGAAGAAAGTATCTTGCATAATGAAAGGCTTGCAGAGTTAACAGACTCAATTACCCTCCTTTCAGAAAAAGAACAATTAGTATTGAGTTTATTCTACAAAGAAGAAATGACACTAACTGAAATTGGGGAGATACTTCAACTATCTACTTCAAGAATTTCACAAATTCATTCAAAAGCTATTTTTAAGTTGAAAAAGCAGTTATTGTAAACGGAATCCTTGAAAAGGGTGTGATATGATGACGCTAAAAGCTATAGAAATGCAAGTTGCTTTACCTAGAACAATAGATGCAGGTAAACTTTCTGAACAAATGCAACAAAGAGGACAAATAGCTCAATCGGTCATTGCTGATGAAGCGATAAAAAAGCAAGAACGAGAAAGAAAAGTCGTTTCCCAAAAAGAACAAGTTTATAAAAGTAAGAATTCGTTAGAAAATAATACTCCACAAACTAGTAATAATAACGGAGAACCAAAAGTATCAGAGCAAAGAAGAAAGAATTCTCTGGGTGAACACCCCTATAAAGGGAAGTCAGTTGACTATTCAGGTTAGGAGTTAATATGTTACCATTCGTCATTAGTATTATTTTTATCATCCAAATAATTTTAGTACTGGCTGTTATCAATCTTACATTGAGACAAAATAGAATACTAGAAACAGAGAAGTCACAGGAAAGAGCTGTTCGTGAGTTAGAGGAAACAATGGCTTCTTTTATAGTAGAAATGAAAGAAGAGAATGACAAGTTTATTCAACAGCTAACTCTGGTGAAGAGAAGAGAACCAGTAGTGAATAGGGAAGAAGAAGTAGAAAGCAGAAAAAATGATGCTTCTTTAAACAGTCTACCTACTGAATTAATAAGTAAAAGGCAAGCGACTTCTGCATACAAAAACAATATAGAAAATCAGAAGCCACCTACCTTAACCTTTGAAGAAAAAGTAGAAAAGCTCCATTCTGAAGGTCATTCAGCAGCTGCAATTGCTAAATTATTTAATAAAGGAACGACAGAAATCGAGTTATTACTAAAATTTCGCCAAAAAGAGCAATGAAATTCTTGATTGCTCTTTTTTTATGTGCTATATTAACTAACGGTGTAACTACACACGTTCTCTGATTTATAGTATGGTGCTAGAAAATTTCTAGTGTGCTATAAAGATGATGAGAGCGGAGGAGAATTAAAACCATTAGGAGGAAACACACATGTCAGTAATTTCTATGAAACAATTGCTAGAAGCTGGTGTACATTTCGGACACCAAACACGTCGTTGGAACCCAAAAATGAAGAAGTATATCTTCACAGAGCGTAACGGAATCTACATCATTGATCTTCAAAAGACAGTGAAAAAAGTAGAAGAAGCTTATAACTTCGTTCGTGAACTTTCTGCTAACAACGGAACAATTCTTTTCGTTGGTACAAAGAAACAAGCTCAAGAATCAGTTAAAGAAGAAGCTGAGCGTTCTGGAATGTACTACATCAACCAACGTTGGTTAGGTGGAACGTTAACAAACTTTGGTACAATTCAAAAACGTATTGCTCGTCTTAAAGAAATCGAGCGTATGGAAGAAGATGGAACTTTCGCAGTTCTACCAAAGAAAGAAGTTGTACAACTTAAAAAAGAACATGAGCGTCTTGTTAAATTCCTAGGCGGAATTAAAGACATGAAATCTATTCCTGATGCATTATTCATCATCGATCCTCGTAAAGAGCGTATCGCTGTTGCAGAAGCACGCAAATTAAACATCCCTATCGTTGGTATTGTTGATACAAACTGTGATCCAGATGAAATCGACTACGTTATCCCAGCGAATGACGATGCTATCCGTGCAGTAAAACTTCTTACAGGTAAAATTGCAGATGCAATCCTAGAATCGAAGCAAGGCGAAGAAACAGCTGAAGTTGAAACAGCTGAAGTTACTGCTGCTGAGTAATTCGTAATCAAGCTGAATGAGGAATTGTTCAGTCTTTAGGAAAAAGGTGATAAGTGGAGCGACACCCTTATCACTTTTTTTTGAGAATCGGACAACCCTCATTTAGTCACTATATTAATATGACTACATATTCATATGAAGGAGGCAACCAACATGGCGGTTACAGCTCAATTGGTTAAAGAACTACGTGAAAAAACTGGTGCAGGTATGATGGACTGCAAAAAAGCATTAACAGAAACAGGTGGAGACATCGATAAAGCGATCGATTTCTTACGTGAAAAAGGTATTGCGAAAGCTGCTAAGAAAGCAGATCGTATTGCTGCAGAAGGTACAACTTTCACACTAAGCAGTGGTAACGAAGCAGTTATCCTTGAAGTAAACTCTGAGACAGATTTCGTTGCAAAAAACGAAAACTTCCAAAAGTTAGTTAAGGAACTTGCTGAGCATTTACTATCTCAAAAACCAGAATCTTCTGAAGCTGCTTTAACTTCAACTATGCCTAACGGTAATACTGTTGAAGCTACAATCAACTCTGCTATCGCTACAATCGGAGAAAAACTTTCTCTACGTCGTTTCACAATTCTTACAAAAACAGATAACGATGCTTTTGGTGAATACCTGCACATGGGTGGACGTATCGGAGTACTAACAGTTCTTGAAGGTACAACTGATGCTTCTGTTGCAAAAGATATCGCTCTTCATGCAGCAGCTTTAAACCCTAAGTATGTATCTCGCGACGAAGTTTCTGCAGAAGAAACAGAGCGTGAGCGTGAAGTATTAACACAACAAGCTCTAAACGAAGGTAAACCTGAAAACATCGTAGCAAAAATGGTTGAAGGCCGTCTAAGCAAATTCTTCGAAGATATTTGTATCGTAGACCAAGCATTCGTTAAAAACCCAGATCAAAAAGTACGTCAGTACGTTGAATCTAAAGGTGCTACAATTAAAACTTTCGTTCGTTATGAAGTAGGAGAAGGTATCGAGAAGCGTCAAGATAACTTTGCTGAAGAAGTAATGAGCCAAGTGAAAAAATAATTGTAGAATTCCTACAAAATATTTTCCAAAACGGGGAGCACATAGTGTTCCCTATTTTTAAGTAATTAAATGAACTATTTCAGCATTCCTTATGAATGACTAAAACGTCTGGGGGTTACACAATGACGAATCCAAAATACAAACGCGTCGTGCTAAAGCTTAGTGGTGAAGCATTAGCTGGAGATCAAGGATACGGAATTAATCCTTCTGTAGTGAAATCTGTATCAGATCAAATCAAAGAATTGCATGAACTAGGTGTCGAAGTCGCAGTAGTTGTTGGTGGCGGAAACATTTGGCGAGGTAAAGTCGGTAGTGAGATGGGTATGGACCGTGCATCAGCGGATTACATGGGAATGCTTGCTACAGTAATGAATTCACTGGCACTTCAAGATTCATTGGAGAATATCGGTGTATCAACTCGAGTGCAAACTTCCATTGATATGCGTCAAGTAGCAGAACCATACATTCGTCGTCGTGCAATCCGACACCTGGAAAAGAAGCGCGTTGTAATTTTCGCTGCTGGAACAGGTAACCCGTATTTCTCAACTGATACAACTGCAGCATTACGTGCAGCGGAAATTGATGCTGAAGTGATCTTAATGGCTAAAAATAATGTGGATGGAGTATACACTGCTGATCCAAAGATTGATAAGAACGCAACTAAGTATGAAGAGCTTTCCTACTTAGATGTACTTAAAGATGGATTAGCTGTTATGGATTCCACTGCATCATCTTTATGTATGGACAATGATATCCCATTAGTCGTATTCTCCATTATGGAGAACGGAAATATCAAACGCGCAGTTATGGGCGAAAATATCGGTACAATTGTTAGGGGGAAATAATGATGGCAAAGCAAGTAATGTCAAGCACAAAAGAGCGTATGGAGAAAGCTATTCAGTCGTTCTCTCGTGAATTAGCTTCTATTCGTGCAGGTCGTGCTAATGCTTCTTTACTAGATCGCATTGAAGTAGAATACTATGGTGCTATGACACCTATCAACCAAATGGCTGGAATCTCTGTTCCAGAAGCAAGATTACTTAGCATTCAGCCTTATGACAAGTCCATTTTAGGTGATATTGAAAAGGCTATTTTAAAGTCTGATCTTGGGTTAACACCTTCAAATGATGGCTCAATCATTCGACTAACTATTCCTCCATTAACGGAAGAGCGTCGTAAAGAATTAGTGAAACTTGTGAAAAAAGAGGCAGAAGAAGCGAAAGTAGCAGTACGTAACATCCGTCGTGATGCGAATGATGATCTGAAGAAGCTAGAAAAGAACGGTGAACTTACGGAAGATGATCAACGCGGTTACTCTGAAGATGTTCAAAAGCTAACAGATGATTTCATTGCAAAAATTGATAAATTAGCTAAAGAGAAAGAAGAAGAAGTTCTTTCTGTATAATAAGCTAGTAAGAGGCTGCTAAAAATGTTTAACATATTAAACATTTTAGCGGCCTTTCCTTTTATTTAAGCAATATAAAAGTAACCATAATAACATTATGTAAACTAATTTCGCTTTCGATTTGTAATTCATACTATTTATTCTTTTTATACATATTAATGACAATAGGTAAATTAGAGAAATTTACCTGTTTATACGAGTATTTTTAGTAATTACAAGCTAAGCAATTGTTTTTTTGGTATGATAGTGATGCGCAGTTTGGTTACTGGAGGATTTGTCTATGCTAAAGAAAATAAAAGATTGGGCGACTAAAACGAATAATTCACAAAAAGGAGTTCAATCATTAAAAGAACAAATAGTTCAATTGAAACAAGGGGAAATCCCTGAACATATTGCAATAATTATGGATGGAAACGGGAGATGGGCAAAGAAACGAGCACTTCCAAGAATTGCTGGTCACCATGAAGGGATGAAGGTAGTTAGAGAAACCACCCGCTTAGCTAATAATTTAGGTGTAAAAGCACTAACTCTTTATGCATTTTCTACTGAGAATTGGAAGAGACCTAAACTAGAAGTAGATTATTTAATGAAATTACCGGAAGAGTTTTTAGGAACATTTCTACCGGAACTGATTGAAGAAAATGTTCGCGTGACAATGATGGGTGACTCTAGCGCATTACCAAATCATACCAAGCGAGCGGTAGAGAATGCAATAAGTAAAACGTCTCATAATACCGGATTGGTTTTAAATTTTGCTCTTAATTATGGAAGTAGAGCAGAGATGTTATCAGGAATGAAAGATTTAATAGAAGACATAAAGCTAGGGAAAATAAGTACAAATGATATAACGGAAGAAAAGTATGCAGAATACTTATACACATCTCACTTACCTGACCCTGATTTGTTAATTCGTACAAGTGGCGAAATCAGGTTAAGTAACTTTATGTTATGGCAATTAGCCTATACAGAATTTTGGTTTACAGACGTGTTGTGGCCAGATTTTTCAAATGCTCATTTACTTGAAGCGATTGAAGTGTTTCAAGCACGTTCAAGGAGATATGGTGGTATTCCAAGCGAGGAGTCAAAATCATGAAGCAAAGAATTATTACTGCTGTAATTGCTGCAGCGATCTTTTTACCAATCGTAGTGTATGGAAAAGCTCCATTTACCGCAGTGATCTATTTATTAGCAACAGTTGGATTATATGAATTGTTAAGAATGAAACGAATACCCTTACTTTCCATACCAGGGATAATTTCATTAGTATTATTATGGATTTTTTTACTCCCTTCACAATATAGTGAGTATATGGGACAACTATATGTCATGAAAATTGAACTAGCGCTTTTCGGTGTCTTGTTATTTCTAACATATACAGTAGTTACAAAGAATCGATTTACATTTGATGATGTAGCATTTGCAACTTTAGGAACGTTATATGTCGGAATTGGCTTCTACTATTTCATTGAAACTAGAGCTGCTGATTCAGGATTAGAGTATCTGTTTTTCGCGTTATTTGTTGTATGGGCTACAGATTCAGGAGCTTATTTTGTTGGACGAGCGATTGGGAAACGAAAACTTTGGCCAGATATTAGCCCAAACAAAACTATTGAAGGTTTTGTAGGTGGAATTGTTTGTGCATTAATCGTAGGGTTCTTATTTATTCAATTCTCTACTATTGATGCAGGTATCGTACAGTTTATTATTGTGACTATTATTTTATCTGTCTTTGGTCAAATTGGTGATTTGGTAGAATCTGCACTAAAACGACATTATGATGTCAAGGATTCGGGAAACATCTTACCTGGACATGGTGGGGTTCTAGACCGCTTTGATAGTTTATTGTTTGTCCTACCATTGTTGCATATCTT